>NZ_JAWVYM010000021.1:0-30452 GCF_033722695.1 Pseudidiomarina sp.
AACCACCTGATCCATTCCGAACTCAGTAGTGAAACGCTTCAGCGCCGATGGTAGTGTGGGGTCTCCCCATGTGAGAGTAGGACACCGCCAGGCTTTAAATAACGAAAGCCCCTGTCAGATGACAGGGGCTTTTTTTATGTGTCTGGATTATTCGAAGTCGGGGCAGAATTTGGCTTTTAATAACTGCATAAAGGCCATAGTGTCGGGGTCGTTAATAGAATAGTAGATGGTTTGGGCTTGTTTACGAAAGGTCACCAGGCCTTGCTGCCGCAACACCGCCAGGTGCTGCGAAAACGCTGACGGACTTAACGCGAAATAGTGGTTTAACTCACCGACACTTCTCTCACCACTGGCAAGAAGGCAAAGAATCTGCAGGCGGTGTTCATTTGCCAGTGAGCGCAGAAACGCCGCTGCATTTCGCGCTTCGTGTTGTTGCATATCGGAAATAGGCAAGGTATCCATTCGACAAACCTCAATAACGCTTATTGGCCAGTTCCCGCTCGCTTTTAAGTCCGAAGACTTTGCGCATCACCATTGAGGCCGGGCAAAAGCCAGTAAATGACTGTTGAAATAAATTGGCGCCTACAAATACAGTTAACCACATAAAACCGGGATGAACCCAGACGCTCAGTGCTACCGATAATAGCACCATTAAGCCGGCAAAGGCAGTCAATGCACGTTCCACACTCATAATGAATACTCCTGATTAAAGTAAATTAAAAAGCGTATCTGACCCGCAGATACAGGTTGTTGTTATCATTAAACTGCTTAAAAAATGTTTGCCTTTGCTCACCAAAAAACAGATTCAGTCCGGTAGTGAAACTCCAGTGATCATCGAGACGATAATCAAGCGTCGGGCGCAGGTAACCATCATTCGCCGTGGGCGAATAAAAAGTGAAGAGCGATAGCGTCAGATCGGCCCCTTCATTCTGCCAGGTCAGCCTGGAGGTGAGCACTACCCGATTCTCGTCAGGTAATGGTTGTCCGGCCGGCAATTCGGCCAGCAAGCTGTCGTATTCTTGCGTATGCTCAAGATAGGCCTGAAAACCGCCAGTAAGCCGGGTCATGAGTTCCTGCTCATAGCCAACCAGAAGCCGCCATTGGTCGTTAGGTACGAAAGGCCGGTCACCGCGCGGATCGTCCAGACTGGCATGGTAAGCTGCTTCAACATTCACGATGCCGGCGGCAAAGGGTCTGCGCATTGAACCACCCCATACCCTTAGCCGGCTGAAGGTAGGTAGCTTTGCAGGAGTTAGCGCTTCAGGGCTTTTCAGGTAGCCGTCATAGCCGTAAAGCGCCCATTCGGTACCCTTTACCGTTTTAAACAGACGTATAGCGACTTCATCACCAGATGGTTGATCAACAGTCATCACCACTGAGTTGCCACCAACGGAACCAGTTAACGGATTAAAACGGGATAACCGCTCACCAGAAATATAACGATCCGCGTCGAACTTGGGAGTCCAGGCCAGATCGATATTGAACCAGTCAAAATAGGCCGATAGTTTGATCGCATCGGAAGGTGCCTTAAGGTACTCATCATCGCGCCCGCTAAAAAAGGATTGCCAGTCTTTGGGAAAGAGGTCATTAAGAAACAGGTAGTCACCGGTTCCCCAGGTCAGGATCTGGCGGCCAGCTTTGAGGTCGAGGTTGTCGAGCAGGCTAAACTGAAGGTTAAGCTCACGAATATCGGTCTGCCAGCTATTGATGACCTCATCATAGAGGGCGTCACCTTTTGCGGTAAAGGTAGCCCCCCGCCAGGTGTAATCGGTACCCAGGCGCAAGCGCAATTCGCCCAGGCTCAGGCGCGCATGATAAGGGCTCGCGCTCAGCCGACTGCCGGCAGCAGCTTCAACGAAGCCATAAATCGGTATACCAGTTGGCTCTTCGATATCCCAGCCATCTTCCCAATCGGCTTCGTCCCAGCCATTGCCCTGTGCTATCGCAACTGGAGCAAAATGCAACATTACGACTGTGAGAGTAAGTAATAACAGGCGCATGTTAGTCCTTTAGATCAAGCCACTCGGCGGGCGGATTTCGCATACTACGCTCACTAAAAATGCTATCAGGGAGGCCCAGGTCGTAGCTGATGAAGCGGAACTGCATCTCAGTCTGGCCACCGCTGATCAGATCTTTTACCCGCGAATGGATTACTGTTGGCTTGCCCGCTATTGTTTCGATGGCAACTGCTTCTACTTCGCGATAGGCCTTACCGGTGCCATCAAAGAAACGGCTTCGCACTGGCAGCATAGTGTCCTTTGCAATTTGTACTTCATAATGAGCGAACTCTACCCCGGCAGGATCCTTCGGGGTCGCTTTGAGCAGGTAATGGCTGTCGGTGGTTTCGATAAGCTCGAAATTATCAAGTTCGGTTCCGCGCCCTGACACGTCTTCATAAAAGAAATGCGAGCCCACAAATGAGGTGCGTTTATCGCCGGCAGATATGCGCTTGATCAGATCCAGTCCGGGCAGATACAGCCAGCGATCATCTTCCCGCTCGATATTTTTGGCGACCCGGAATACGGTATCGCGGACATCAGCCGGCCGGGAGAAAAATACCAGCAGATCCTGCCGACCACCGTCGCTATGATCCTTGCGCAGAATAATAAACTGCCGTAACTGATTACGCCCCTGGGCATCGGTAATAATCATCCGTGCTGCGCTACGACCATCGTTGCCGGCATAATAAGCAGCAATTTCTGCTTGCCGGGCAATCGCGTCCGCATCGCTTAGCGTTTGGGCGTTGCTAACCGGTGACAGTGCGGCGAACGTGGCAACAAAAAGAAGGGCCAGATAGTTCATAATTAAGTCTCCGTTTTAAAAATTACTCGCCGGGCCAGGGTCATAACGGCCGGCAGCATAATGAGGGTAACCAGGGCAGAGATTGCCATGATACTGGCAAGAAACACGCCCACGGTGATATATGGCACTAAGGGTGCAAACAACAACGGCGTAAAGCCGATGGCGATAATAATGGCGTTGCGGGATATCGCCCGCGCAGGCTCATCGAACATAATCACCAAGGTCTTGCGCCAGTCCCCGGTTACGGCTTGTGTAGCGCGGGCGCGCTCGATGAAGTGGATGGCAAAATCAACTGATAGGCCTAAGGTTAATGATGACAATACCGCTATAGGCATATCGTAGTCTTTGCCGATCCAGCCGATCAGACCGTAAATAAAAGTAATAGTTAAGGTCAGCGGGAGCATTGCCAGCGTGCCGAACAGCAGTGATCGGAACAGTAGCACCATCATCACAAATACCACGACAAAGGCACTAAGCAGGCTCATCAGCATGCCTTCGACCATCGCCTCCTGCCAAACCACATTGAGATAGGCCTTACCGGCCCAGTTCATAGTTACGGCATCGGGTAGGGGGTGCTGCTCTACATAACCAGCAACGGCCTCGGTTACTGCGGTCATATGCTGATTATCACCACTGGTTAACTGTAGCCAGATGAGGGACTGTTGATAATCGGGAGTGACAAAATGCCATAAATCCTGCGGACGATGGGATGACTGATATTGCAGTAGCACCTGCGCGACGCCCCTGGCGTTGTCTGGAATCTGGTAATCGACCGGATCGCCCGAGCGCAGTTCGCGGTTAACGGTTTTGACCACATCTGCCAGGCTGTTGGACTTACCAATGAGACCGGTCTCCAGTAAGTAAACCTGCAAGTCGCTGATATAGGATAGTACCGCTGGCGAGGTAAAGGTTTTGCTGCGGCTACTCAGTTGTTCCGCGGTGTCCATCAGTTGGCCCAGGGCGTCGGCCTCAGCGCCCGATAGCTCGAACAGTTTGTCCTCAAGGTTCCAGGTGAAGGTCCCGGCATCCATACCATTAGAAAGTTCACTGTGCTGTGATGCCAGCCACTCGCGGGTTGCCGTAGTCAGTGACGAATGATCAAGCTGGGTCTTCACAGCCTCGATTAGTCGTTGTCGGGGGTCGGCCTCTGACTGCAACACCAGGTATGCATCGTAGGTACCCGCAAAATGCTGATTCAGTACCCTATCGGCAACCCGTATTTCATGGCCTTCTTTAAACCAGCGGATGGGGTTGTCATTAATTCTGATTTGCTGGATACCGACCACAGAGACAGCAAATATCGCGATAAAGGCTGCTACCCAGAATTTAGCATGCCTACCGGCGATGCGACCCAGGCCCTGTATTGCCCGTACGAAAACACTGGTGGCTGCTCCGGCAGTACCGTTAGTGCTGGCAAGACGCTCCAGCGTTGAGGGCTTCAGTGCACTGATGTAGGCCGGAACAAAAACCACCGTAATCACAAAGGCCAACAGAATACCAAAGCCCACGAAAGCACCGAAAATCTGCACCGGTGGAATAGGTGTCAGTAATAGCGAGAAGAAGCCAATCGCCGACGTCACCGACGTGAACAGCATGGGTTGAAACAGATGAGCCATGACCTCATCGAGGGTTTTTCGGACATCATCACCGGACTTATGCCGGTCTGAAAATTCCGACAGAATATGGACCGAGTCGACGACCGCGATCGGCATCAGAAAGATAGCGATCATCGATGACATAATATGCACGGTAAAGCCAAGCCCAATCAGCAAACCCATGGTTATCAGCACGGTCGCCACCGCCACAATCATGGCGGCGGTTATGAAAGGCACGTTGCGGAAGAACAGGTAGAGCAGGATGAAGATCACCAGCCCGGCCAGCGGCGCGGAAATGCCCATTTGCACAAACATCTCATAGCCGAATTGATCTTCGGCTACCGGTAAGCCGGTAATATGCCAGTCATCGTCAGAATCCAGACTACTGATGTGCGAGCGAATTTGTTCCGCCAGCTGATAACTCTGGTTTTTATCCTTTATCGGAACATAAATAGCGGCGGCCTGACCGCTGTCTGCCACTATGGTGTTGTAGAGCAATGGCAGATCAGCAACTTGTTCACCGATCTCCCGGGCCTTGGCAAGGGTAGCTGGTGGTGTTTTCATCATCCATTCAAAGCGTACCGTGCCCGGCTCAGACTGGGTAATGTTGTCTACGTTTGCAAGTGACATCAGATCAGCCGCGATAACGCCATCAAGCTGTTCACTGAAACGCGCGACTGAGTGTAAATCAGTAAGTGTAGCAGGCGTGTAGATGGATTCTTTGCTGACCACGCCGACAACGATCATATCGTGCATGGCAAAGGTTTCTTTGGCGGTATTATGGAATACTCGCATAGGGTGATCTGCCGGCAACATATTTTCCGGATCCGTATCAATGGTAATGCGTGGCAACTGGCTGACCATCAACAGCGTAATGACAGCAAGTCCCCAAAACACCCAGCGCCGATAACGTGTCGCTACTGTTAGTAACAAATGAACCATGCAAGACTCTCCGAGTATTTCGATACTCTCTAATTTAGCAATATACGAATAATAGAGCAGCGAACACGTTTTGTCCAGCTTACTTCGCTTTTAGCTAAAGTTGTCAAACGACTTCGTCAAACTCACCACTGTTTAGGTTCTATCGCCGCTCATCTGGACGTCCGAAATAGGGATTAAATAAATAATGCGATTTAAATCAATGTGTTATGGTTTTTGTTTGCTCTTGGCACAATTATTGAATGATAAATAAAGACAAGTCATTTTTCTGGAGTTAAACCAATGAGATCAAAATCGAGTTCAAGCTTCTGGTGGATAGTTGCTGCAATAGCTCTGCTGTTTATTTTCGGTGACGAAATTCTGGGCCTGATAGCGGGCCTATTTGCCATGTTGCTGGCTATAGGTATCACCGGCATCGTCGTTATCGCGGTGGTTGCCGGCGCTTTTGCCCTGGTACTAATGATTGGCGGCAGTGTTGCGCTGGCAATGATGGCGGCGGTCTTCGCACTGGCGGTGGTGTTGTTTAGCTGGCTGTGGCCGTTCCTGTTATTGGCCGCAATTATTTATCTGATGGTGCGCAAACGTCCTAAAGCTGTGTAAACTGTCACTACGGTGAATTTTTACAAGGCCCGAACACAATGCGTAACGGAGTTATCAGTCTGTTCCTGACGCTGCTGCTGATCAGCAGCGTGCAGGCAGCAGACATTGAAGTAAGTAATGCATGGGTGAAAGAAACAATCCCTGGTACTGAAAACGGTGCTGGCTATTTTACCCTGACCAATCAAAGTAATAAGCCTGCGATTTTGATCGGGGCAAAGACCGATGCCGCCCGTGCAGTTGAAGTGCATCAGCATGTTCTCACTGAGGGGATGATGCGCATGCGCAGGGTCCCTGAGCTGACCATTGCAGGCGGGCAGACCATAGTATTCCAGCCAGGTGGCTATCATCTGATGATCTTTGGTGTAAAATCGCCGTTTGTGATCGGTGGTCAGGTGGAGTTTTCCCTGCACTTTGCCGATGGTGACCAGGTCAGCATACAGGCTGATGTCCGCGCCATTCATTAACAGGAAGCGATACTTATGAAACCTATGTTCTCATTCATTCTGGCAGGTGCCCTAATGATACCTGCTGCTGCCAGCGCTGATACGATCTTTGGCATCTATGCCGGCGGACAGTACTGGAATACCGATAACTCAGGAAGCTTTGGCGATTCGACTCAGCGGCAGGCTTTCGCGTTTGATGAGGAGCAGCACAGTAGCTTTTACGTGGCCCTGGAACATCCAATTCCGCTGGTCCCGAATATTAAAATCCGTCAGAACAGCCTGGATGTATACGGTGATATCAGCCTGACTCAGGATTTCAGTTTTGGCGGTGCGACTTTCCCTGCCGGTACAGCGGTCAACAGTATGGTCGACCTGTCGCATACCGACTACACCTTTTACTATGAAATTTTTGATAATGACCTGTTGTCCGTTGATCTGGGGCTGACGGCAAAACGCGTCGACGGCGCGCTGGCAGTTCGGGATGCGACCCGTTCTGGTAGCATGTCCAGTGACGGTTGGGTACCCACAGCTTATGGCCATGTGCGGGTCGGCATTCCGGCTACGGATCTGACGCTTTATGGGATGGCGAATGCCGTCAGCGTTGATGACAGCGCTATTCGTGATATTGAAGCGGGAGTTGAATACCGGTTAATCGAAAACCTGGCAGTGGATTTAAATCTACAGTTTGGTTACCGGGATATCACCATCGAGCTGGATGATCTCGATGGTGTTTATTCTGATCTGAGCTTTAAAGGCCCTTATTTAGGCCTCGAAATACGCTTCTAAGCGCTTTTCTTAGTAGTAAGGCGTAACCGTGGCGGCTGTCAGCTGATAGCCGACCACGGCGACCTCGCCTTCCGCCCGTTCCACATGCATAGTTCCTTCAACCCATACCGCATCGAAGGTATCTTCGTATTTCACGCCTTCCGGAAACTTCACCAGAATAATCTGATTCGGTGGCGGTGGCGGCACATGTACGCAAGCGCCGAAATAAGGCACCAGCAAAAATTCGGTTACGCGCTCGGCGTCACCTTCCAGTTGTACCACATAACCCGGTATCTTCACTTTTTTGCCATCCAGGCTCTCGACGACAGGTGCATCAAGCTCCGGTTGGTTGGCCAGCTCAGGGTTTGCTTCGTAAAACGCCTGACTGCGCACTGGTGGCGGCTCATAACCTTCAGGGACCAGCTCCTTCCAGGTGGTATTCACATAGTCTGCGGCGCTCAGGGGCGCACTGAAGGCAAGTAAAGACGCAATAATAAGGGTACTAATTAACTTCATAATTTTACCGAAAGTCCATCCGCCAGCGCATTACGATAGGCGCGCCAGGCTGGAAACAGGCTGAGAAGAGCGGCAGCAATCAAAATAGCTGCCATGAGATACCATTCGTTGACGGTTATTGCCGAGGCGCTCAGCGTGATGCCAAGCATGTCCTGAATAAGATTACCGCCCAGAACGATAATCAGATACAACAGCCCAACGCCAATGGCGATACCAAACAGGGTTAATAATAGTGCTTCACTGATTAACAAACCAAAAATTGTCCCCGGTCCAGCGCCTACAGAACGTAAGACCGCCATTTCGCGGCGGCGTTCCCGTAAGCTGGCCAACAAGGTGGTAAGCATTCCCAGTAAGCCGGTAGCTACCACCAATACTGAAATCGCCAGCAACGCCTGTTCAAGCAGCCGCAGGGTTTTCCAGAACTCTTGCAAGGCCATGCCCGGCATAATAGCGGTCAGTGGTTCGCCCTTGTAGGTATTAATCTGTCGCTGTAAGCGCAAGGCCAGCGGTTTACTTTCAAGCCCGAGCAGCACCGCACTAAGGGTATAGACCGGAGGTTCATCAGCCTCGTCGTGCCCATGCCCATGCCCATGATCATGGTCGGTGTGTTCATCCGGCCTGATATATTCCCCGTGGACCAGGCCGAGGCCAGCCAGAGGGATATAGACAGCTACATCTGTTGGCGTACCTGTGCGTTGCAACACGCCGCTGACTACAAAGGGGTGTGCGTCATGCGCTTTGAAACTGAGTCCGCCGCTGCCGTGCGAAACCACCAGCTCATCGCCGCTGGTCAGGCCGAGCTTCTCCGCCACTTCCGCGCCAAGCACCGCCTGGGTTTCGTCAGCAAAAGGCTGACCGCTGGTTAGGTTTAGCGGTTGCTTATCGCCATAGCGAAAATGCTCGAAAAAATCCGTGGTGGTCGCGACCACCGGAAAGCCCCGGACACTATCACCTAAAGCCAGCGGGATATGCCAGGCCACGCCGGGCAGCTGCGTTAATTCAGTGTAGGAATCCCAGCTCAGGGTGTTATTCAGCGCGCCGATATGGAAAACGCTGCTTAATAACAGCTGGGTGGATCCGGTGCGCGGGCCGACAATCAGGTCGGTACCTGAAATGGTATTAGCGAAATTATCCTTGGTTTGCTCACGCACTCGCTCAACGCCAAGCAACAATACCACACTGATAGAGATTGCCAGTACCGTAAGCCAGGCACTGGCCCGGCGATTCCAGAGGCTGGCAAAGGCTAGCTTAATCATCATTCGCCTCCACCGCCTGATTCAGTCGGGTTAATTCTATGGTGCGCGGGAAATGCCGATCCAGGGTTGCATCATGGCTGACAAACAGCAGGGTGGTATTTTGCTGCTGACATTCGGCAAAGAGCAACTTAACGAACTCGTCACGATGGGCTTCATCCAGGGCCGAGGTTGGTTCATCGGCGATAATCAGAGCCGGTGAACCTAGCAAGGCTCGCGCTGCCGCAACCCGTTGCTGTTGGCCAACGCTAAGCTGATGTGCCGGTTGCTGATGCTGTGCTCGGGTCAGACCCAGGTGGTCCAAAAGTTGACCGGCAGCCGCTTCGCGATTCGTATGTTGTTGTTGCAGACGGCGCCGACGGGCGGGGGCGAACTGACAGGATAACATCACATTATCAAGCGCTGATAAGTAGGGCAGCAGGTTAAATTGCTGAAAAATGTAACCAATTTCATTGGCGCGCAGCCGATCGCGGGCTGACTGGCCGAGCTTGCCGAGGTCGTGGCCCATAACGTCAAGTTGACCGGGGGATGGCGGATGAATTCCGGCAATAAGGCTCAACAAGGTCGATTTACCGCTGCCGCTGGGGCCGCGCAATAAAACGCGCTCGCCTTTATCAATAGCGAGTTTTGGGATCTGGAGCAGGGGAGTCTGGGCTCCAGGCCAACTGAAGCTTAAATGGTTCAGTGTGATACAGGAGCCCATAGTTTTATAACTTACTTGGTTTGTGCGCGTTCGAATGACGACACGATTTCAGCTTTGGCATCAGCAATATCGCCCCAGCCTTCAACTTTAACCCACTTGCCTTTTTCGAGTTCTTTATAGCGCTCAAAAAAGTGTGAGATCTGGGCTTTGAGTAACTCAGGCAGATCGCCAATATCCTTAATGTGATCGTACTCTTTGGTCAGCTTACTGACTGGCACGGCGATAACTTTGGCATCCTCGCCTTTCTCATCAGACATTTTCAGTACGCCAATCGGGCGGCAGGTAATAACGGAGCCGGCCTGAAGCGGATAGGGCGTAGGCACCAGCACGTCGACCGGGTCACCGTCTAAGGACAACGTGTCGTTTACATAACCGTAGTTGCACGGGTAGAACATTGGCGTAGACATAAAACGGTCAACCCAAAGGGCGCCGGTCTCTTTATCCACTTCGTACTTGATTGGATCCGCGTTGGCCGGGATCTCAATGATGACGTTTACTTCTTCTGGCAGGTTTTTTCCGGCCCCAACGTTGTTTAAGCTCATGGCTAGTCCTATTAATAAATGTCTGATATTAAAAACTGTGTCGTATTATACGGCTCACATGCTTGATTGCGAACCCTCTAAGTAATCTAAACAGGTCGAAACTTCATCAGCCGAGCCCAGAATAACGCCCACCCGCTGATGAATGTCATCAGGTGTAATATCCAGAATGCGTTGTTCGCCGGTATGGGCTTTACCGCCGGCTTGTTCAACCAACCAGGCCATGGGGCTGGCTTCATACAATAATCGTAATTTATATGGCTTATCCGCTTTGCGGGCATCCCATGGATAAGCGAACAGACCACCACGGCACAGGACCCGGTGCACATCGGCAACCATCGCGGCTACCCAGCGCATATTAAAGTTACGCCCACGGGGGCCTTCAGTACCGAGTAGTAAGTCATCGATATAGCTACGCATGGCTGGCTGCCAGTGGCGATGATTGGACATATTGATAGCGAATTCTGAGGTCTGGCGCGGAATCTCGACGTCAGTATCGGTCAGCAGGAACTCACCTACTTTCATATCCAGAGTAAACACCCGTACGCCACGACCGGTGGTAAATACCAGCATGGTAGAGGGCCCGTACAGGATATAACCAGCGGCGGCCTGCCTGCTGCCGGGTTGCAGGAACATGTCGGGTTCACCGCTATTGTTGTCCGGTGTTGGCAACACCGAAAAAATCGTGCCAACCAGGCTATTAATATCGATATTTGAACTGCCATCAAGCGGGTCAAAGGCAACCAGATATTTGCCCTCATCAAAGCCCGTGACTATGCCGTCTTCTTCTTCTGAGGCGACCGCGCGGATATGCTTGCATTCCAGCAGAATATCTTTCAGTAACTGATTCGCGAGAACATCCAGATGCTTCTGGGTTTCGCCCTGAATGTTCTCATCAAGGGTTGAACCCAGCACGCCCGCGAGCTCGCCCTGGTGCACCCGGAACGAAATCTCTTTGGCGCAAATTTGCAGGGTATTGATGACAGAAATCAGAGCTTCGTCGACCTGGTCGCGGCGTAAGGTCGGAATAAGGCGTTGCATGAAGTCCTCGCAGTTAGAATAGTTCAGTGAACCGTAAATAGAATGGGCGTAAGTTTACCGCAATTTTAGCCAAAATGCCTGCCTCGGATCTCGCCCTTAATCGACCACATGCTACACTAAGCCAATTTTTCCGTATTGAGACAGCTAAATGCATATTCATATCCTCGGCATATGCGGTACTTTTATGGGTGGCATTGCCGCTTTAGCAAAGTCATTGGGCCATCAGGTAACCGGTAGCGATGCGCAGGTTTACCCACCGATGAGCGATCAATTGCGGGCGCTCGGGATTGAGCTAATCGAAGGCTATGAGCCGGCGCAATTAACGCCGTGTCCGGATCTGGTGATTATTGGTAATGCTATGAGTCGTGGAAATCCCGCGGTGGAAGCGGTGCTTAATCAGCGCATCCCATATTGCTCGGGTGCCCAGTGGCTGCACGATGCTTTATTACAGCATAAGTGGGTGCTGGCAGTAGCAGGTACTCATGGCAAAACGACAACCTCAAGCATGCTGACCTGGCTGCTTGAGTACGCAGGATTAAAGCCAGGCTTCCTGGTTGGCGGAGTGCTTGCTAATTTTGACGCTTCAGCGCGCCTGGGTGACAGTGATTTTTTCGTTATTGAAGCGGATGAATATGACACGGCTTTTTTCGATAAGCGCTCCAAGTTTGTGCATTACTGCCCCTCGACCCTGATAATCAATAATCTTGAGTTCGATCATGCTGATATCTTCAGTGATCTTGCTGCTATCCAGCGGCAATTTCATTATCTGATTCGGGTTGTCCCAGGCTATGGACGGGTGTTGTATCCGCCCACCGACGAGGCTGTCGCCGAGGTAATTAGTCAGGGCTGCTGGAGTGAACAGATGGCGGTGGGCGATGGTGGGCAGTGGCAAGCGGAACTGATTAAGCCCGATGGTAGTGTTTTCCGGGTTCTTCATCAGGGGCAACAGGTTGGTGAGGTCAGTTGGTCACTGATCGGACAACATAATGTCGATAATGCGCTGATGGCGATAGCCGCGGCCCATCATGTCGGTGTCACCGCCGCGACAAGCTGCGCCGCTCTGGGTGAATTTAAAAATACCCGCCGGCGAATGGAGCTGTGCGGTGAGGTGCGGGGCGTCCGGGTTTATGATGATTTTGCGCATCACCCGACGGCAATTGCCACGACGCTTGCGGGCCTGCGGGCTAAGGTTGGTTCGGAGCGTATTATCGCGGTACTCGAACCGCGCTCCAATACCATGAAGCTTGGCGTTCATACTCAGCAGTTGCAATCTTCACTTGCGGCTGCTGATGAGATTATTGTGCTGGAACCGGCTGGGTTACAATGGTCGGTCGCTGAGGCATTGCCGACGGCTGAAACAGCAGCTAGCGTCGAGCAGATTCTGCAGCGGCTAACTGAAATCGCTCAGCCAGGCGACCATATACTGATCATGAGTAACGGCGGCTTTGGTGCTATTCACCAACGGCTGCTGACCCAATTGCAGGAATAAATTCTATGACGGTTAACGCAAATACAGCGATAACGCTGGCCATTACCGGCGCCTCCGGCGCCCCTTATGCCCTGCGTCTTTTAGAGTTATTGCTGGCACAACGCCAACAGGTCCATGTGTTAGTGTCCAGTGCCGCCCGCGTCGTTTTTGCCACCGAGGTTAACTGGCAATTACCGGCTGCACCACAGGCCATGGGGGATGCCCTGCGCGAACACTTTGGTGTGAGCGCTGAGCAACTGCAGGTTTACGGTAAAGAACAATGGTTTTCGCCGGTGGCCTCAGGTTCAGCCGCACCCAAACGCATGGTAGTATGTCCCTGTTCAACCGGTACGCTTGCAGCGATTGCCCAGGGTGCCAGTGACAACCTGATCGAGCGGGCCGCCGATGTCGTGCTCAAAGAGCGCGGCCAACTGATTCTGGTCCCCCGCGAGACGCCATTTTCCGCAATACACCTGGAAAATATGCTCAAGCTGTCGCGATTAGGCGTCACCATCATGCCGGCAGCCCCCGGCTTTTATCATCAGCCACAGAGCATCGACGATTTAGTCGATTTTGTGGTGGCCCGTATACTGGACCACCTTGGCCTGGAACAAAAGATCCAGCCAAAGTGGGGTTATGGCGAGGAGTAGTCTGAAACTATGAAAGCATTATCTATCCGTGGTTTAAGCAAAGTCTATAAAGGCGGCGTTGAAGCATTAAAGAGTATCGACCTGGATGTCGAAGAAGGGGACTTTTTTGCCCTGCTAGGCCCGAATGGCGCCGGTAAATCGACCACCATTGGTATAATCGCTTCGTTGATTAATAAAACTGAAGGCGAGGTCAAAGTATTTGGCTATGATCTCGATACCCAACTGGTGGAGCTAAAACGGCAAATTGGCCTGGTCCCCCAGGAGTTTAACTTTAACCAGTTTGAAACCGTGCGGCAGATTGTCGTGAATCAGGCTGGTTACTACGGCGTCCATCGCTCTCTGGCTAATGAACGGGCGGAAAAGTACCTGAAGCAGCTGGGCTTATGGGATAAGCGCAATGAACCAGCCCGAAGCTTGTCCGGTGGTATGAAACGCCGACTGATGATTGCCCGCGCTTTATTACATCAACCAAAACTGTTGATTCTGGATGAACCGACCGCCGGCGTTGATATCGAGTTGCGCCGCAGTATGTGGGGCTATCTGGAAGATATTAACCGCGAAGGCATTACCATTATCCTGACCACCCATTATCTGGAAGAGGCCGAGAGCCTGTGCCGGAATGTGGCGATTATCGACAATGGTGTGATTATTAAAAACACCTCAATTAAACGGCTGCTGACCACCCTGAACATGGAAACCTTTGTTCTGGACATCGAACCTGCAGAAGGCGAGGAGCTGGGTGAGATAGATCTCGGCGAGTTTAACTGGCGGCAGGCTGATGAACAAAGCATCGAAGTGGATGTGCAAAAGAGCCAGGGCCTCAATAAAGTATTTGAACAGCTCAGCAAGCAGGGCGTAAAAGTATTGTCAATGCGCAACAAAGCGAACCGCCTGGAAGAATTATTCGTCGACCTGGTCGAGCAAGGTCGTCAACCGAAACAGAAACAGACAGGATCCTGACATGGCATCATCGTTTAATTTAGTTGCATTACAGACTATCTGGATTAAGGAATGCACCCGCTTTTTGCGGATATGGATACAAACTTTAGTGCCGCCGGCGATTACCATGACGCTGTACTTTGTCATTTTCGGTAGTATCGTCGGTGAGCGCATCGGTGAGATGGGCGGTCGCCCGTACATGGAATTCATTGTGCCCGGCCTGATTATGATGTCGGTGATTACCAATTCCTATTCGAATGTGGCGTCATCATTTTTCAGCGCCAAATTTCAGCGCAATATTGAAGAGATGCTGGTGGCGCCGGTTTCCACGACTGTCATCATTATCGGTTATATTGGCGGTGGTCTGGCACGCGCCCTGATCGTGGCGGTTATCGTCACCCTGGTGTCGTTTTTGTTTGTTGATAACGTGCAAATCCACAATGCCGGTATTCTGGTACTTACTGTGGTGCTCACCTCGACCTTGTTTTCGCTGGCTGGGCTAATCAATGGTATTCACGCCAAGACTTTCGATGATATCTCGATTGTGCCAACGTTTATCCTGACCCCGCTGACCTATTTAGGCGGCGTGTTTTTCAGTATCAGCCTGCTACCCGGTATATGGTCGACGGTAGCCCAGGCCAATCCGGTGCTCTACATGGTCAACGCCTTCCGTTATGGTTTTCTGGGCATATCCGATGTCGCTCTGAGTACCTCGTTGAGCGTAATTATTGGCTTTAATATCGTGTTCTTCGCGCTGGCCTATATTCTGCTGGAACGTGGTGTAGGTATTCGTTCGTGAAGGCAGAGTCTCGTGCAGTAACAACCAATCAGCATGGCAATCACGACGATTTAGTTGCGGTGGTGATGCGGCATTTGCGCTCACCGTTCCGTAAACCCATTCAGGAGCACAATCGTGAAGCCTTTCAGCAGGCTCAGCAACTGGTAGCCGACTGGGACGGCCCGTTGATTCTCGATTCGTGCTGCGGCGTGGGTGAAAGTACTGCCTGGCTCGCCGCCAAAAACCCGGGCGCTTTGGTTATAGGTGTTGATAAATCAGCCCATCGCTTGTCCCGGCATGCCCATTATGAGCACGCTGAGGCCGGCCAGCGCTATCTGCTGGTAAGGGCCGATTTGCATGACTTCTGGCGGCTGGCGCTGGACGCTCACTGGCATCTGAGCCAACATTATATTTTATACCCAAACCCCTGGCCGAAAGCTGCGCATCTTTCGCGGCGCTGGCATGGTGGTCCGGTGTGGCCCTATGTGATTGGTTTAGGCGGCGAACTGGTGATGCGTTCGAACTGGCCGATTTATCTGACCGAAGTGGCCAGTAGCCTGGCGCTGGTGAACTGCTCGGCTAATCTTCATCCACTGCTGGCCAGCCACGAGCCGATTACGCCATTTGAGCGCAAGTACCAGCACAGTGGCCAGCAACTGTGGGAGTTGCGCGCGCGGTTGCCTGAAGATGGTCGCTATTTTTCCGCGATCGAGGCAGAATAGATCCCCCCTACAGGGGCGGATAGATTTCAGGAACAGAATAAGGATACGCAGTTGAGCGACCAGGTTTTTGCAGAAGTTAGTCAGGAAGCCTTGCTGAAGATCTTCACGATCCCCGAAGCACCTGACTCGACCCTGGGAAAGATTGAAAAACACTTGTCAGAAAACCTGATGGGTTTTCTCGGTGAGCGTATCGTCGCACGCGAGAAACCGCTGCATGAAATTGAACAGCATTTCCGGGCCAGCAGCGTGCCTGAGCAGCCGCGCTATGTATCTGATCATACCGAGTTTTTGCTGAATAATCTGGTTGCCCACTCGGTGCATACCTCGTCACCACGCTTTATCGGCCACATGACGTCAGCGCTGCCGTACTTTCTGCTGCCGTTGGCCAAGCTAATGGTAGGGCTTAATCAGAACCTGGTTAAGATTGAGACGTCCAAGGCCTTTACGCCACTTGAGCGCAATGTGCTGGGCATGCTGCACCATCTGGTTTATCAGCGTGATGATGCCTTTTACCAGCGCTGGATGCACAGCGCCCAGCATTCTCTTGGTGCGATGTGTTCAGGCGGTACTATTGCCAATATTACCGCGCTCTGGGTGGCCCGCAACATGCTGCTGAAGGCGGATGGCGATTTCACCGGCATCAGCAATGAAGGCCTGGCCGCCGGGCTGGCGCACTACGGTTACCAACGGCTGACCGTGATGGTATCTGAGCGTGGTCATTACTCGCTTAGCAAAGCGGCTGACGTGCTGGGTATTGGCCGCCGCAATCTGATTGCGGTTCCGACTGACAGCAACAACCGTGTGCGCCCGGATAAATTACGTGAGGCCTGTGCCAAAGTTGCCGATGAGGGCGGTAAGGTGTTAGCAATCGTCGGCGTCGCCGGTGCGACCGAAACCGGACATATTGACCCATTAAATGAGCTGGCGGACATTGCCGCGGAAGTTGGTGCTCACTACCACGTAGATGCAGCCTGGGGCGGCGCTACGCTGCTGTCAGATAAACACCGCAAACTGCTGGCCGGTACCGAACGGGCCGACAGTGTGACCATTGATGCCCATAAGCAGATGTATGTGCCTATGGGGGCTGGCATGGTGCTGTTCCGTGAGCCGAGCATGGTGCGGGCCATTGAACATCATGCCGAATACGTTATCCGCCATGGTTCTAAAGATTTGGGTGCCCATACTATGGAAGGCTCCCGGCCGGGTATGGCGATGCTGGTCTATTCCGCTTTACATGTGATGGGACGCAGGGGCTATGAACTGCTGATCGACCAGAGTATTGAGCGGGCCCATCAGTTTGCCGAACTCATTAACGCGCAGGATGATTTCGAAGTTATTACTGATCCGCAGCTGTGTATACTGACCTACCGTTTCATTCCGGCCAAGGTCAAACAGGTAATAGCCGAAGCCAATGCAGAGCAGATCCGGCGCATCATGCCGCACCTGAATGCACTTACCCGTTTTATTCAGAAACGCCAGCGCGAAACCGGAACCTCTTTCGTATCCCGGACCAAACTGACGCCGGCCCAATACTTCCGCGAGCCGACCGTGGTATTTCGGGTGGTATTGGCTAACCCGCTGACCACCCCAGCTATGTTGGCTGAGATTCTGCAGGAACAGCGGGAGATAGCCGGGCAGGCCATGAGCCTGCGCGGGGCACTCTACACGGAATTGCGGGAACTGGGTCTGATCAGAGAGCCGTCACGCTAAGCTGGATTTTTACGAACGGTCAAATTGCAGGTTGTCGATGAGGCGGGTCTTACCGGCGAAAGCGGCAACCAGCACTACCAACTCGTTATCATCGGCATCGGCGTCGAGTAAGTCCTGGCGGCGGCGTAATTCCAGGTAATCAACGTTCAACCCAGCCTCTTCAATACGCGCGTAACCTTCAGCCAGCGCCACTGAATCGCTCTCACCGCTGCGAACGAGCCCGGCAATATGCTGCAGGGTCTGGTAAATAACCGAAGCTTTGCGGCGTTCTTCGGTAGTCAGATAACCATTGCGTGAGCTCAGTGCCAGGCCGTCGTCGGCGCGTTCGGTGGGAATACCAATGATATCGATGGGCATACTCAGATCCTGGGTCATCAGGCGGATCACTTGCAACTGCTGAAAATCTTTCTCACCAAATACTGCGACATCTGGCTGGACCATATTAAAAAGCTTAGTCACGACGGTGGCCACACCAAGAAAGTGCCCTGGACGGCTGGCGCCGCAGAGCAGATCCGAAATCCCCGGTACTTCGACTACTGTCTGCTGCGCTAAACCGCGGGGATAAACATCGTCTACCGTGGGCGCATATACGGCATTAACGCCCAGTTCAGCAAGCGCCTGACAATCAGCATCAAAGGTACGCGGATAGCTGTCCAGATCTTCGTTGGCGCCAAACTGCATGGGATTGACAAAAATACTGACGACGACCTCATCGGCGTAATCTTTGGCGGCTTCAACCAGGCGCAGATGGCCCTGATGCAGGTTGCCCATGGTTGGCACCAATGCCAGGGTGCCGCTCTGTTGTCGGCGCCAGGCGCGTAGCTCTTCGAGGCTTTTTAATAACTGCATAAACGCACCTTTTAGTCGAAGCTGTGTTCGGCACCCGGGAAGGTACCGGCCTTAACTTCTTTCACGTACAGCTCTACCGCGCCAGCGATGTCACCGGCTTCGGTCAGAAAATTCTTCACAAACTTGGGCAGATAATTGGAGTTCAGGCCCAGCATATCGTGCATAACCAAAATCTGGCCGTCACACGCGGCACCGGCACCAATACCTATGGTAGGAATACTCAGTTTATCGGTAATGAGTTTGCCCAGCTCAGTGGGTACGCACTCAAGCACCAGTAGTTGTGCTCCTGCTTGCTGCAATGCCAGTGCCTGGCGCGTGGTACTTTCAGCGGCGCTTTGCTCACGGCCCTGCACCTTGTATCCACCCAATACATTAACCGACTGCGGCAGTAAGCCGAGGTGCGCACAAACCGGCACGCCGCGTTCAACTAACCCGCGAATAGTATCCAGCAGCCAGTCGCCGCCCTCCAGCTTCACCATGTTGGCGCCAGCGCGCATTAGCTTAGCAGCTTCCTGACAGGCCTGCTCAGGTGTGGCGTATGACATAAATGGCATGTCAGCAATAATGAAAGCGCCAGGGGCGCCTTTGCGTACCGCGCGAGTGTGATAAGCAACATCGTCGGTGGTTACCGGCAGCGTCGACTGCTCACCCTGAATCGTATTGCCAAGGGAATCACCAACCAGCATAAAATCGACACCGCACGCAGCAAATAAGCGCGCAAAAGTCGCATCATAAGCAGTAATTGACGCGATTTTGTCGCCATTTGCTTTCATCTTCGCCAGTTTAGAAATTGTCATGCCAGCCATGCCGGGCTCCCTTTCCTGTAAGTACGTACAGCTTATCTTTGCCCGATTGTATCAGGTAATTTTCTGCAGGTCATGAGCGCTGGGAGCGGTTTTAACGGCGGCAGCCAGCGTGTCCAGCGTCTGGCCGTCGGGAAGTTTCAGGTCGGGCGCAAGTTCCGCCAGCGGCAGTATTACGAAATCACGTTCGGTAAGGCCGGGATGGGGCACGGTTAAGCGTTCGGTGCGGATTATATCGTTGCCGTAGAGCAACAGGTCGAGATCCAGGGTACGCTCACCCCAGTGACGGAGCCGGACGCGGCCGAATTGTTGTTCGATTTGCTGCAGTAAATCCAGTACATCGTGGGGCGGCAGACTGGATTCAGCGGCCACCACAGCATTAACGTAATCGGGCTGGTCGGCAGGGCCCATGGGGCTGCTGCTATAGAAGGACGAACAACGAACCTGGTGTAGCTCAGGGTGCTGTCCAAGCGCCGCTGCGGCTTGCTGTAATGTCAGTAAGGGGTCGCCAAGGTTGGCGCCCATACCAATATAAATCGCAGGCATGCCGGCTTATTCTGACTGCTGCGGTTTACGGCGACGGCGGCCACCGCGGCGGCCACGGCGTTTGGCCGGGGCGTTGTCGCTGCGCGGCTGGTCAGCGGCAGAGGGGATCTCGACGCCACGCTGCTGACGGGTCCAGTACTCACCTTGTTTTTCCAGATGCTCGCGCTCGGCCGGGGTTGCTGTTTTCGCCCGCAATAACATGAAGTCATAAGCCGCACGGAAGCGTGGATGGGTCAGCAGCGTCTGTACCCGCTTCCCTTTAGCACGCTCCATGCGTTGCTGCATCTGCCAGATTTCCCGGGCGGGAATGGTAAAGCGTTTAGGTACTGCGATGCTCTGTACCTGTTTGCCCAGCACATCGGCAGCGGCCAGGTTCATCGCATCCATGTCAGAGAATCCGCCTTCCAGCTTCAGTTGTTCCATGCGTGCCTGCAACGGCCACCAGAGCAACGCGGCAAACAGGTAAGCAGGAGTGATACGCTGATCATTGCGAATGCGCTGGTCGGTATCGGCAAAGGTCTGATGAATCATCTGATAAGGTGCCTCATTTGGCGCCTTCAGGTAACTTTTCAGCTGTGGGAACAGTTGCTGGAACAGGTTGTATTCGCTGAGCATTTCAAAGTTTGCCACGCCTTTACCGGCGGCAAAGAGTTTCAGTGATTCTTCAAACAGGCGCGCAGCGGGGATGTTCTGTAGCAGGCTTGCCAGTTCTTTAATCGGACCTGATACGGATTTATCCAGGCGCATATTAAGTTTGGTAGCAAAACGTATGGCCCGTAGCATGCGCACCGGATCTTCGCGATAACGGGTTTCCGCATCACCAATCATCCGTATTATGCCGGCTTCAATATCCTGCATACCGTTGGCAAAATCATAGATGCTGAAATCGGCGATATTGTAATAGAGCGCATTGACGGTAAAGTCGCGGCGTTGGGCGTCTTCTTCAATCGAGCCGTACACATTATCGCGCGTCAGCATCCCTTCTTTATCTTGTCTGGATACTTTGTCGGTACGTTCATCATCAGTGCTATCGTGGTGGCCCCGGAAGGTCGCCACTTCAATCACTTCGCGGCCAAACACCACGTGGGCAAGACGGAACCGGCGGCCCACCAGGCGACAGTTACGGAATAGTCCGCGTACTTGTTCCGGACTGGCATTGGTCGCCACGTCAAAGTCTTTGGGCTCAATACCCAGCAGCAGGTCGCGCACACAGCCACCGACCAGGTAAGCGTCGTAGCCGGAGTTATGCAGGCGATAGAGTACTTTCAGAGCATGTTCGGGGATCTGTTTACGGGAAATCGGGTGGCTGTCCCGGGGGATAATGACCGGTTCACTGAGAATATTGGCCGGTAATTCGGCTGCTGCCGACTGTCGGTTCAGCATGCGATCGGCCATGGCCTTAATACGCTTAATGATAGTAATCTCTCCGCACTGGATAGTGGTATTTCGCTATTGTAGCTTGCTGCGCTGATTCAGGGAAGATGCATTGCAGCCCAATGGTCGGTGGCATCGCTGAGCATCTGCTGCGGGCTTGCCGCTGCGACTTCAGCTAAGCCCAAAAATCGGAATGCCGCCTGCAGCTGTTCGGTTACCCGATCTGGATCAAGCGCGGGCGCATGGTTCTGCTTGCTGAGTTTTTTGCCGTTGGCATCAAGTGCCAGGGGCAGGTGCGCGAAGCGTGGTAAGCGGTCGGTGAACTGTTGCCATAGGTTAATTTGCCAGCTACTGGCAGTGAGCAAATCAGCGCCCCGGACGATGTCGGTGATACCCTGGTCAATATCATCAATAACAACTGCTAACTGATAGGTGAACAGTTTATCGCGGCGATAGAGGACGAAGTCTTCACGAGCGAATGGCGCTTCAATTTTCTGACGCCCCATCAGGGCATCATTGAACTCAAGTACGGGTTGGTTATTCAGAAAGCGGATGGAACTGTTCTCGGTACGTTTCTGGCGCTGCCGGCAGACGCCGGTGTAATAAGGGCCTCTGGCTTTGATCTGTTTGCGTGAGCAGGTGCAGCGATAAGTCAGGTTTTTCCTGGTCAGTTGATTCAGGGCCTGTTGATAGCGCTCATGGCGCTGGCTTTGGTACAGAACGTCGCCATCCCAGACAAAGCCATGGTCATGCAGTTGCTGTAAAATCGTCAGATCAGCGCCCGCAACGGCGCGGGGGGCATCTATATCTTCGATGCGCACCAGCCACTCGCCTTGGTGGGCCCGGGCATCAAGGTAACTGGCAACAGCTGCGATCAGGGAACCAAAATGAAGTGGCCCCGACGGCGTCGGGGCAAAGCGTCCACGATAGGGGAATGATGAGGCTGAAGATAAGGCCAAATTAAGCGCCCGTCATTTGCTTCTCTTTGATTTCAGCCAGAGTTTTGCAGTCGACGCACTGATCAGCAGTCGGCCTTGCTTCCAGCCGGCGGATACCGATTTCGATTCCGCATGAATCACAGAAGCCAAAATCATCGGCTTCAATTTTATGCAGCGTCTTTTCAATTTTCTTTATGAGTTTGCGCTCACGGTCACGCGTGCGAAGCTCAAGGCTGAATTCTTCTTCCTGTGCGGCACGATCGACCGGGTCAGGAAAATTTGCCGCTTCGTCTTTCATATGGTGAACGGTGCGGTCTACTTCTTCGCGCAACTGCGCCCGCCACACTTCCAGAATTTTCCGGAAATGGTTACGTTGTTCTACACTCATGTACTCTTCGCCCGCCTTTTCCTGGTAGGGCTCTAAGCCTGCTTGCGCCAGAATGCCATGGCTCTTTTTCGGCGTTCCTTGAGGCATTATGCATCTCCTTTACGGGACATTTTAAAGACAATTTTTAAAAAGGGCGGTACATATACCAGAATCCCCGAAACCGCGCAATTTATTTATCACATTTCGGCGCCCTTAACCGGCATGCTAGCCCTGGGTTCGATGGCATCAGGGGTAAGCTGGCATTGCAAGGCGTAAAACTCGACTCCGGCAGCCGCTGCCTGCACGCAGGTTTTGGCATAACCAGGGTCGATATGCCCGGCGGCTTGCACCTGGCGAATTCCGCTATGCAATACGACATAGAGTACAATTCCCCGATGGCCTTCGTTGACCATGTCGGTAAGGCTCAACAGGTGCTGCTGTGCTCTTATGCTAACCGTGTCAGGGAAAAAACCCTGTTGGCCGTCGGCAAGGGTGACACTCTTGACTTCGATATAGGTCTCGCGTTGTTGCTGATCAAGGCCAAACCAGTCAATGCGCCGTTTATCATAGCCATAAGCAACTTCACCCCGGAGCTCGCTTAATGCGCCGATGCCTTTAATAAGATCAGCCTTAAGCGCTTCATGAGCTACCTGGTTGGCGCGCTGCGTATTGACACAGATCATCTCACCGTTACCTGTTTCAGCCAGTTCCCAGGTATAACGATACTTGCGTTTAGGGTTATCTGAGTCGCTCATCCATACCCGCATGCCGGGCTCAGCGCAGCCGGTCATTGCCCCGGTATTCGGGCAGTGGATGGTCAGCGGCGGCTGCCCGCTGTCGGGAAAATCAACGTCAGCGAGGAAGCGTTTATAGCGTTGCTGCAGCCGGGCAGGCTGCAACGGGTTGTGAAAGCGCATTGTAAGCCCCATGTAGCTCAGCTAGGATATAAGAATATAAACCCGCAAAAACATACTGGGAGCAGTCTACTATGTCTACCGCATTATCTGTCTTTTTATCTGCAGACAAACCAGAACTGAGTGCGTGGAAAGCAAGCGCCGCCGCTATTGTTGGCGAGCAAGGCGCAACGATTCATCTGCTTGAAAATGAAGCGGATAGCTTACGAAAGATTCAGAAGGCCGGCCGGCAGTTGGATAATATGGGCGTTAAGTCAGTTAAGCTGAACGGTCAAGGCTGGGATATGGAGCGACAGTGGGCTTTCAGCAAAGGCTTCACTGATACCCAGACCAAAAACTCGATTCGCTGGGCTGATCATGACGCCGAAGCCGCCGATCACCTCGACCTGCTGCGCACCAGTGCGGCCTGGACCCGAGACCTGATCAACCTCGGACCCGACGCTATTTATCCGGAATCACTAGCCAAACGGGTGACGGACAAGTTAACGGAACTGGCCCCTGATCAAGTTTCGGCCAAAGTCATCAAAGGTGACGACCTGTTATCCGAAGGCTGGGCGGGTATCCATGCGGTGGGCCGTGCGAGCAAGCGTCCGCCCCTGCTGCTGGCGCTGGACTATAACCCCACCGGCGACGAAAATGCGCCGGTCGACGTTGCCCTGGTCGGTAAAGGCATTACCTTTGACAGTGGCGGTTACAGCCTGAAATCCAGTGAAGGCATGTTGTCGATGAAATGCGATATGGGTGGCGCTGCGACGCTGGCTGGCGCGCTGGCGTATGCGATTCAGCGAGGCCTGAAAAAGCGTGTGACGCTGATTTTATGTTGTGCCGAAAACCTGGTTGATGGCAGCGCCTTCAAGCTGGGTGACGTGATTAAATACAAAAACGGCATGACCGTTGAAGTGGTCAATACTGATGCTGAAGGCCGTCTGGTTCTGGCTGATGGTTTGCTCTATGCCGGCGAAATCGGCGCTAAGATGATTATGGATGCCGCGACTTTGACTGGCGCAGCTCAGACGGCTGTGGGTAATGAATATAACGCCCTGTTCAGCATGGACGACAAACTGGCTGAAGCCACCTTAGGTACCGCTAAGCAGCATAATGAAAACCTGTGGCGTTTGCCGCTGCAAAACTGGCATCAGGATAACTGTCCGTCCGCTTTCGCTGATACCGCTAACAGTCGGCCCCAGAAAGGCGGTGGTAGCGGTGGCGCCAGCAACGCAGCTGGATTCCTGTTACGCTTCGCGCCAAATAATGGTGAGAACTGGCTGCACTTTGATCTCGCCGGCGCTTACCATGGCAGTGCCACCGCTCTGGTTCCGACGGGCGCCACGGCACTGGGTTTCCGCACCATAGCGGCGAACCTGTTGCAAGAGCACTACTCACTCTGAAGAAGGCCCGATGAGCGGTACCTCCGAGCTGCCGGTAGCGGCGCTGATTCCTGACGTTATTGCGCGGTTACCCGGCAGCCGGATGGTGCTCGAAGCCCCTCCGGGCGCCGGCAAATCGACGGCGCTACCGCTAGCTCTGGTACAAGCTGATGCCTGGCAAGATCAAAAAATAATCATGCTACAGCCCAGGCGGCTGGCAGCTATATCCATTGCGAACTTTCTTGCCAGCCAGCTTGGCGAGCAGGTGGGAGCGACTGTAGGTTACCATATTCGCGGTGACCAGAAAGTCAGTAAAACCACCCGTCTGATTGTCGTCACTGAAGGTATTTTCACCCAATATATTCAGCAAGACCCCGAACTGCAGGGTGTGGGGCTGGTCATTTTTGATGAATTCCATGAGCGCAATCTTGCCAGCGACCTGGGGCTGGCCATGTTGCAGGAGGCCTTGCCGCTGCGACCAGATTTAGCGGTGCTTATCATGTCGGCCACTATTCCCGCGGCGGTGATTGCGCAGTGGCTGGGCGATGCTTCGGTGTTAAAAAGCGAAGGGCGGCAGTATCCGGTCACGCTGCATCACCGGCCACCCCCCGCTGGCAGCAGTTGGTTACAGCAGCTGCCAGCGGTTATACGGGAAGCCTGGCGCGCGGCCCAGTTTGGTGTGCTGGTGTTCCTGCCGGGACAGCGCGAGATCCGCCGCACCGCAGAACAGCTTGGCGAGTTGCCCGATACCGATGTCTTTATTCTGCACGGACAAGTTCCGGTGAAGCAGCAACAAGGGATCCTTTCGCCCGCCATCGGCGGTCGTAAGCGGGTGGTGCTCAGCACTAATATTGCCGAGACCAGCCTGACTATTCCCGGTATTGATGTGGTGGTCGATAGCGGTCGTGAACGGCGGGCACAGTTTTACCCCCAGCATGGTGTCACCCGCTTGCTGACCCGCCGTATTAGCCGCGCCTCAGCCACACAGCGGATGGGCCGCGCTGGCCGGCTGCAATCCGGCAGTTGCTACCGGTTATGGAACGAAAGCGATGAGCATGGGCTGGCTGATTACAATCCCGCCGAGCTGGATACAGCTGATTTAGCCGGCTTCTTGCTTGAGTGTCGGCGCTGGGGGAGCGAACCAGAGCAGCTGCGCTTTCTGACTGCGCCCAATAGCGCTCATCTGCAGGCCGCAGAAAACCTGCTGCAACTGCTTGGCGCCTGCACCGCTCAGGGGCAGTTAACAGCTATTGGTCAGCAACTGACTAATTTTGGCACCGAGCCACGGCTGGCGCGGGTGCTGGTTTGGGCTAGTGAACAGCCACCCGCAGTGCGCGCGCAGGTAGCCCTGCTGGTGGCCCAGCTTGAAGATCGTCAGCCAGTGTCAGGCACTTTCCCGTTACCGGCCGAGCGTTTGTCCGGCCTGACTCGCGATTGTTACCGTCAATGGCTGCGGGCGCTACAGGCTGATAATCGCGAGCAGACAAAGGCTGCTAGTGAGGTTTCTGCCCAGGCCCTGCTGTGGGGGTATCCTGATCGCGTGGGCCGCCGCCGCGGCAATAGCGATCGCTATTTGCTCGCTTATGGCGGTGGTGCTGAGATCCATCCCGAAGACGCCCTGCCACGGCGTGACTGGCTGCTGGTGTTGGACGTTTCTTTCGGCGAACATCACGCTGATGCGATTATTCGCACTGCACTGGAGTTGGCAGAATCGGATCTGGATCACCCGGCACTGGCTGTTACAAGTGACACCGAAGTGAGCTGGAGCGGGCCGCAGCAGCGTCTGGAATCCGCCCGGGTGCGGCGACTGGGCGCTATTGTTCTGGACCGACAGGTGCAATCAGCGGCAATTACCGACCAACAGCGCCTGGCTGCACTGGTAGCAAAAGTACGGGAGCAGGGGCTGCAGCAACTTAGCTGGGATGCATCCGTGTCGCAATGGCTGGCACGAGTGCGTTTGCTTAGGTCTGCGCAGCCTGAGGGCAGGGCCGACACACTACCTGACTTCACTGACGAGGCGCTGCTGGAGTCGCTGCATGAGTGGGCAGCCCCCTACTGGACTGCGATAAAGACCCTGAAAGAACTGCAACAATGGCAGCCGCTGCCCGCATTGAAGAGCCGGCTGACCTATCAGCAGCAACAATTGCTTGAGCAGCAATGCCCGACTCACTGGCAGGCGCCGGGAGGGCGCGAACACCGCATTAACTATCTGGAGTCCAAACCCAGCGTCGCAGTAAAACTGCAGGAAGTATTTGGCGAACCGGTATCGCCACTGATTTGCTTTAATCAGGTTACTCTGACGCTGGATCTGCTCTCGCCCGCGGGCCGGTTACTCCAGCGCACCAGCGATTTAGCAAGTTTTTGGAAAAATGCCTACCAACAAGTAAAAAAAGAGATGAAAGGGCGGTATCCTAAGCACCCCTGGCCAGATGATCCCATTCAGGCCCAGGCAACCCATAAAACCAAGAGACAATTGCAATGAGTTGGAGTGGTGCGTCGGTGTTCCGTTATCTGTTCTGGACGGTGATGAAGCTGCTGCTGGTGCTGGCGGTGGTGGTCGGTCTGTATACTATCTACCTGGATAGCGCACTGACCAAGCGCTTTAGTACAGAGCGTTATCAGGCTCCGGCGCTGGTCTACGCACGCCCTATGGAACTTTACCCCGGCGCGGGTTTGTCGCTGGCAATGGTTGAGGCCGAACTGCAGCGCCTGAATTATCGCGCGGTGATGCACCTGACAGATTCCGGTCAGTATCAGCGGCAGGGCTATAGCCTCGCGCTATACCGTCGCCCTTTTGATTTCCCTGAGGGGCCCCAGATGGCGCAATCGGTCAAAGTAGACTTTACCGCCGCTGGGCGTATTGCGCGCTTGATTAGCTTACCCGATGGTCGTCAGTTGAACCGGTTTTCGCTGGAAGCACCATATCTTGGCCGTATTGCCGGCGGCAACAACGAAGATCGGCTGCTGGTAGGGTTGGAGCGGGTCCCGAACCTGCTGATCGAAACCTTATTACTTATCGAGGATCAGGATTTTTATCATCACTCGGGTGTTTCGGTAAGCTCCATAGGACGGGCCGCGCTGGCTAATCTGGCGGCGATGAAGACAGTGCAGGGTGGCAGTACACTCACCCAGCAGCTGGTTAAGAACCTTTACCTGACGCGTGACCGCACGCTCTGGCGGAAGGCCAATGAGGCGCTGATGGCGCTCATCATTGACTATCGCTTCAGTAAGAATGAGATCCTCGAAACCTACCTCAACGAAGTTTACTTTGGCCAGGATGGCGGAGCCGCGATACATGGTGTCGGGCTGGCCAGCCGTTACTACTTTGGTAAACAGGTGCAGGAACTTGAAGCGGCTGAAATTGCCCTGTTGATAGCCGTGCTGAAAGGGCCGTCGTATTACAATCCGCGGCGGTACCCGGACCGGGCACAGCAACGCCGCGATATGATTTTGCAGCTGATGTTTTCTCAGGATTTGATTAGCCGGGACAACTATCTGGTCGCCCTGGAGCAGCCACTAACCTATGCCCCTGAAAACGGATCCGGTAAGCAGCAGTTGGGCCATTATCTGGAACGGGTTAAACAGGAAATTAGCCAGTTGCAGCTGCCAGCTAACTGGCAGCAGCAGGGGCTGCGGGTGTTTACCTACCTGGATCCGGTTGCGCAGCGCGCGGCCGAGCAGAGCCTGCCCGCTCAGATAAAGCGGATAAGTAAGGACCCGCTGTTACAAGGGGCCGTGGTTATCAGCGATTACCGGCAAGCAGGTATTACCGCACTGGTGGGCGACCGGCAGCCGCAACGGGCCGGCTTTAATCGGGCCCGCGACGCAATCCGGCCGGTAGGTTCGCTGATTAAACCGTTTATTTTCGGTATTGCGCTGGAGTCGCCTGACACTTATGAGTTATCCAGCTTGATAGCTGATGAACCGGTGAAGCTGGCCGGCCCGAACGATCAGGTCTGGGAGCCGAAGAACTTCGACAATACTTTCAAAGGCTCCATGCTGCTTTATGATGCGCTGGTGCAGTCGCGTAATGTACCTGCAGTACGGCTTGGTATGGACGTTGGTCTGAAGGTGCTGGTTGAGCGGTTGCAGCAGGCGGGCGTCAATACGCCAATCGCGGCTTATCCGTCACTGACGCTAGGCGCTATGGCGGTGTCACCGCTTACAGTTACTGAGCTGTACAGCACACTGGCTAATAACGGCCAGTACCGGCCGTTGCAGGCAGTACGAGCGATTACCAACCACCAGGGCCTATCACTGTATCAGCGGCCACCACCGGCGGCTGAGCAGGTATTTGCCAGCGATGCTGCTTATCTGGTGATGACTGGCTTGCAGGGCGTTATTAACGAAGGCACTGGACAGGCCCTTGGCGAGCGCTTTGGCAGGGGCTTATTAGCCGGTAAAAGCGGCACCACCAATGATTACCGTGATAGCTGGTTTGTCGTATTTGATGACCAGCAAGTGGTCACCAGCTGGCTGGGCCGTGACGATAACCAACCCATTGGACTTACCGGCAGTAGCGGAGCTTTGCAGGTGGTGAGCGATATTCTGGCGACGACGGGGATTCGGCCAATAACGCGCACCATGCCCGCCAGTTTGCAGTTACAGACTTTTCATCCGCTAACCGGAGTAGCAATTCCAGAAGACTGCGACGAAGCCCGGCTTTTACCGGCTGCGCCGCAGCAGTTAGCAGAAGACATAAATTGCTCGGGCGCGCCCCGGGAAAAACCCTGGTGGCGCCGGATCTTTTGAGCTTATTGCAGGGCTTTTAGCTCGCTGAAGGCCTGCTCAGCCGCGGCCAGCGTGGCGTCGATATCGGCATCACTGTGCGCTGCGGACATAAAGCCAGCCTCAAACGCCGATGGAGCCAGATAGACACCTTGTCTCAGCATGCTGTGATAGAAAGCCTTAAAGTGTTCCAGATTGCATTGCGTGGCCTGCTGATAACGGCTGACTTCGCTGGCATCGGTGAAAAAGAATCCGAACATAGAGCCGGCGCGGTTGGTGGTAAAAGGAATACTCGCGGCGTCCGCACGTTTTTGCATACCTTCAACCAGCCGGCTTACTTTTGCGTTCAGGTTGCTGTAGAGGTCCGGATCCGCCAGTTCGGTCAGCGCCGCCAGACCTGCGGCCATGGCAACCGGATTACCGGATAAGGTGCCGGCCTGATAAACCGGGCCTACCGGTGCGATAAAGTCCATAATCTCGCGCTTGCCACCGAAGGCTCCAACCGGCATACCACCGCCAATGATTTTGCCTAAAGTGGTCAGGTCGGGTGTCACGCCATAGTGTTCCTGCGCGCCGCCACGGGCAACACGGAAGCCAGTCATCACTTCATCAAAAATCAGTACGCTGCCGTAGTCATCACAGATGCTGCGCAGCCCTTCCAGAAAGCCCTTCGCAGGTGGGATGCAATTCATATTGCCGGCCACAGGCTCAACAATAATAGTCGCGATTTGATCGCCAAACTCAGCGAAGATGTCGCGTACTGAATCAAGATCGTTAAAGGTGACGGTCAGCGTATGCTTCGCGAAATCTTCAGGAATCCCCGGCGAGTTAGGCACGCCCAGAGTCAGTGCGCCAGAGCCAGCCTTAACCAGCAGCGCGTCTGCATGACCATGGTAGCAACCTTCAAACTTGAGGATCTTGTCGCGCCCGGTATAGCCCCGTGCCAGCCTGATGGCAGTCATGGTGGCTTCGGTACCCGAGTTAACCATGCGAACTTTCTCAATTGACGGCACTATGGCCTTAATTTTTTCAGCCATAGTGATTTCAATTTCGGTGGGGGTACCGAAACTCAGGCCCCGCTCAACCGCTTGTAACGTCGCGTT
>NZ_JAWVYM010000022.1:0-29061 GCF_033722695.1 Pseudidiomarina sp.
GTGGGCGAAATCACTGGCAATTTGTTCCGCGCGGGCTTTGGTGCGATTGACCAGGGTAATCTGTGCCACGCCCGCTTGCTTTAAAGCCGGCAGAACCCCGCGAGCCGCGCCGCCGGCGCCCAACAAAATAACCTGCAGTCCCGGCACGTCGACACCGGCGTTTTGTAAATCGCGGACCAGGCCCAGGCCATCGGTATTGTCACCCAGTATCTGGCCTTGCCCCAAGGGGACCAGGGTATTGACAGCACCGGCTTCATGGGCCCGCTCACTGAGATGGGTGGCGACATGGATCGCGGCTTCTTTAAACGGCAGCGTGACATTAGCGCCCGCTCCGCCCTTGCGGAAAAACCGGGCAACATCGCTCGCGAACTGCGTGGGTGTGCATAAGGTGCGGGTATAACTGTTGGTCAGCCCGAACTGATCGGCAAAGGCGGCATGAATCTGCGGCGACAGACTATGCCCGACCGGGTTACCAAATACTGTAAATAAGGCCATCTTGCGCGCCCTCCGCTGCGTTAAAGTTCGTTAAGCCAGTCGCGGGGACGCAGAAAATCGCGGTACAGCCGCGCCTCGGGTGATCCCGGCTCAGGTTGGTAGCCGTATTCCCAGCGCGCCAGGGGTGGCATCGACATCAGAATAGACTCGGTGCGGCCGCCGGTCTGTAAGCCAAACAGCGTGCCCCGGTCCCAGACCAGGTTGAATTCGACATAACGGCCACGCCGATAGAGCTGGAATTCACGCTCCCGCTCACCGTAGGGCGTATCTTTGCGGCGCTGAATGATCGGCAGATAGGCGTCAAGATAGGCATCGCCGACCGCCCGCATAATGGCAAAGCACTCGTCAAAGCCGCGATCATTCAGATCGTCAAAAAATAAACCGCCAACACCGCGGGTTTCGTTGCGGTGCTTTAACCAGAAATAATCATCGCACCAGGCTTTAAATGCCGGGTACAGATCGGGCCCAAATGGCGCCAGCGCTTCAGCGGCCACCTGATGCCAGAGTTTGACGTCTTCCTCGTACGGATAAAACGGGGTCAGGTCAAATCCGCCGCCGAACCACCAAACGGGGTCAGCCCCCTCTTTTTCGGCAATGAAGAAGCGCACGTTGGCGTGGCTGGTGGGGATGTAAGGGTTATGCGGATGCATCACCAGGGATACGCCGCAGGCGTTAAAGTTGCGGCCGGCCAGTTCCGGACGGTGGGCGGTTGCTGAGGCGGGCATCTGGGCGCCAAACACATGGGAATAGCCAACCCCGCCCTGTTCCAGTACCTTACCCTCGCGCAGGATCCGTGAGCGGCCACCACCACCGCCTTCCCGCTCCCAGCTTTCTTCCTGAAAAGTGCGACCGCCATCGGCTTGCTCAAGCGCCGCACAAATGCGGTCCTGTAAATCGGTCAGATAGGCATTCACCTGTTCCAGCATTTCATTGTGCATAATCAGTCCCGGAAAATTTGTTGGCTCAGGGGGTCAATAATTTGGGTTGGTCGTGAGGCGCCGCCGGTGGGCGCGTCCATCACCCAGGCCACTTTGTCGCCAAAAGTGGCACGTACGTCATCACCACGCACTAAGGGCGGCTCGCCGGTATAATTGGCGCTGGTCGATACGATAGCGCTGTTCAGGGCGCGGCATAGCTGCCGGGCCGGTTCATGGCCGGTTACCCGTACCGCGATCTGGTCGGATTCGCCACGTAACCAGCGCGGCACCTGGGGTGCCGCTGGCAGTAACAGCGTGACAGGACCGGGCCACCGGGAGAACACGCTGAACCTTTTATCCTGAGGTATCGCCAGGTCGTCAACAAAGCTCACCAACTGACTGTAGTCCGCTGCCAGCAAAATCAGGCCTCGCTCAACCGGCCGTTGCTTCAGCGCCAGCAGCTTCTCTACCGCCGCCTGGTTGCGCGGATTGCAGCCCAGACCGTAAACAGCCTCGGTAGGATAGGCTAATAACTCGCCTTGCTGAAACGCGTCACGTGCAGCCTGCCAGTCCATGAAGTACTCCTGAATAACCAGTTAAAATTACGAAATCGGTGATCTGTACTCACACTCGGCCTGGGCGCAGACCATGCGCTCGCCGGCAGCGGTACGTTTTTTCAGTAACAGCGCATAACCGCAAAGCGGACATGATTGTGCCACAGGGGGAAGATTAACGGAAAACTTGCAGGCTGGGTACTGATCGCAGGCATAAAAGGAATTACCAAAACGGCTGGTTTTCTGAACCAGTTTACCGGCTTTACATTCCGGGCAGGCGACATCAGTGCCCGGATCGAAATCCGCAGCAGTCATATAGTCGCAGTCAGGATAGCCACTACAGCCGACATAGAGACCGTAGCGGCCTTTTTTTAGTTGCAGTTCACGCTCACACCGGGGACAGGGAACGCCCAGTGGTTGTGGCTCAAGAAAGTTATCGGCGGTCATTTAGTGCAACAGACCTTCCGGCTCCTCGAACAGTAAGCCTTCCATCTGATCATAAGCGTCTTCGCGTCCGGGCACATTGAAGAGCACCATCAGCACCACCCACTTAAGATCATCCAGCGTGAATTGCGGCGTATCCAGTTCCATGACCCGGTCAATAACCATTTCGCGGGTAGCGAAATCCAGCACGCCCAGATTCTCCAGGTACATCAGAAAGCCCCGACTATCGCAATCCAGGCGGGCAGCTTCTTCTGCGGTATAAATACGGATAGCACTGTTCGGCGAACGATTTAAATAGGGTTTCGTCTGGCTGTCCTGAAGCTCAGCCAGCCGCTCTAACCACGCCAGAGCTTTGAGAATTTCCTGCCGGTGAAAACCTGCCCGGGTCAGTTCGTCCGTCAACTCATCATGGTCAACCACTACTTCCATGTCCGAATGAATGTAGTTCTCGAACAGGTACATGAGGATATCAAACATCGTTAGCGCCTCCCCATCTTTATGTAACCACCGGCGACTGAGACGATGTGCCCCTCCAGCTCGAGCAGAACCAGCTGCTCTGTCACGATAGCGACCGGTAGTCCGCTACGCGCTATTATAGTGTCAACAGAGGTCGTCTCATTGCCCACATTAGCCAACAAATTCAGGTTTGCCAAGCTTCCACAACATTTATTTTCTTTGCCATGATTGCTAGATGTGGGCACTGGCGCAAAATTCAACTCTTCGAGTACCTCATCGACTGCTGTGACCAGGGTCGCACCCTCACGAATCAGCTGATGACAGCCGGCCATAGCCGGGTCCCAAATCGAGCCGGGCAGCGCCAGCACAGCACGATTATGCTCAGCTGCCAGCCGGGCGGTGATTAAGGATCCACTCTGACGCTGTGCTTCAATAACCAGAATGCCCTGACTCAGCCCACTGAGAATACGGTTGCGCCGCGGAAAGTGGTCGCGGCGGGCTGTCACACCTGGCGGAAACTCTGTGACCAGCAACCCGCCCTGGGCTATTTGCTGCTGCAGTTGCCGGTTGCGCGGCGGATAATAAATATCCGGGCCGGTGGCTAGCACTGCCATCGTAGTGTTTTCACTAAGCGCCGCCCGGTGTGCAGCACTGTCGATACCGAGTGCCAACCCGCTGCTGACAATAATACCGGCGCGGGCCAGCCCTGTCGCAAAATGGGTGGCACTGTGCAGGCCCACCGGGCTGGCTTTGCGGCTGCCCACGATACCTATCTGCGGGCGCTGGAGCAGATCCGGGTTGCCATGGACGAACAAGGCTAACGGCGGCTGCGGTATTGCTCTGAGGAGTTCCGGATAAGTGGGGCTGAACCAATCCAGCAGATGATGATTGGGCTGTTTCAGCCACGCTGCGGCGCGCTGCAGTTCAGCGGGCCGTGCTTGCTGCGCATCAGTGAGCAGCCGGCGGGCAGTGGACCAGTTACTTTGCTGCTGAATTTTACGTTGTATACGGGCCGGTGCCCGTATCGCACTGAGTAAAACAGATAGGTCTTCAGCGTCCATGCTGATTCGCTCTCCATGCAATGTTCAGGGGTTAACTAATCAATATATTTGGGTACGTAGTAATCGCCCACTTTAAGCCATTCCTCCGAACCGACCACCATGGCGTAGCTCGAATGATCATTGACCTCAATAACCAGCAGTTCAGCGGTTACTTTTGCCGGCAATTGTGTCGTTTCCCGCCAGAAGCGCGACAAGTCGTCAGAGGGTTTATAGCGGTTTACTGCTGCTGGCTTCTCGCCCCCGGTAAAGATAATCACACCGGGGCGCACAGCCTGGTACATCTGACCGATTTCGACACCGTCGACAGCACCGCGATCCAACACCACGACATCAAATTTGCCCTGTTCCAGCCGCTCATTCAACGCCGCGACAATATAACCGTCTACTTCAGCACCGCTCTGGGGCTTTATGAATTCCGGTAATTTCACCTGTTCCGCGCTTAGCAATACATCACCGCGACGAACTTCGCGCTGCAGATTAGCCAGCTCGGCCTCCCACAGGTCGCCTTGTTGCATGGTTACCCGGGCATTGGCCACATAACGCACCAGTTGCTCACCCTGCAACGAAGTAAAGGGCGTAAACACCCGGTAAGGACCGGGCTGCAGATCGCCCTCAACGAATACCGGAGCCATGCCGTTAACCCTTGGAGCGCCGCGGTTGTCACCCAGTATCTGTGGCGCGCGCTCAAATGCTTCAACACTCATAACGCGATGCTCAGTAAGGTAGGCGCTTAACTGTTCGCGGGAAAACATCGGAATCGCCTCGCCTTTGGGCAGCACTTCGCCATCCGGCAGCAAGGTTTTCTGTTGTTTGCGGACCAGTTGTGGCCGGCCATCACGCCAGACCAGGTAAAGCCGGTCACCCGGATAAATCAGGTGGGGATTGTCGATGTCCTCGTTGACCCGCCACAATTCCGGCCATAGCCAGGGATCATTAAGAAATAATTCAGAAATATCCCACAGGGTATCGCCTTTTTTTACGATATATTCCTGCGGCGCGCCTTCACGCAGCCGGATTACATCACCCCGGGTTGTTGCTGCGCTATCAGCCCCGCTATCGCCATTGGCATCGGCAATACCCGGCGCATTGAGTAAAAAGCCGATTAACGCAATCGGCAGAAATCGCCACCTGATCATGTTGAACTCCATTGTAAACCCGTGTGTTCATCTCCAAATTACGTTAAAATTACCGAAGATGAAACTAGCGAATGACAAGTTATGACTAAATTGACTATTTTAGAATATCCTGATCAGCGTTTACGTACTATGGCGCAGCCCGTTGCGGCTGTTGACGACGCGCTGCGTGGCACTATCGATGATATGTTTGAAACCATGTACGATGCCAATGGTGTCGGCCTGGCGGCGACCCAGGTGGATGTGCATCAGCGCCTGTTCATTGCTGACTGCAGCGAAGATCAGAGCGAACCCCTGGTGTTTATCAATCCGGAGATTACAGAAAAATCCGGAGAATTCGCCAATGAAGAGGGCTGCCTGTCGTTCCCGGGAGTTTACGCAAAGGTTGAACGGGCTTCGAACATAAAGGTACAGGCGCAGGATCGTAACGGTGAAACCTTCACCATGAACGCAGAAGGTTTGCTGGCTATTTGCATCCAGCACGAGCTTGACCACCTTAATGGCAAATTATTTGTGGACTACCTGTCGCCACTGAAACGCGACCGCATCCGCAAGAAACTTGAAAAAGAAGCTCGTCAACGCGCTGAGTAACCCAATGCGACTACTATTTGCGGGAACACCGGACTTCGCCGCACGCCATCTGGCGGCCCTACTCGATAAACCTGAGTTCGAGGTGGTTGCGGTATATACCCAGCCTGACCGCCCCGCTGGTCGGGGCAAAAAACTTCAGCCCAGCGCCGTAAAGCAACTGGCGCTGGCTCACGACATACCCGTTGAACAGCCCCCCTCGCTGAAATCAGCCGAGACGCAGGCCCGACTAGCCAGTTGGCAGGCTGACGTCATGGTGGTGGTCGCCTATGGCCTGATTCTGCCGCAGGCGGTACTCGATACGCCCCGTCTGGCCTGCGTTAATGTTCATGGCTCGCTGTTACCACGCTGGCGTGGCGCGGCACCTATTCAGCGCGCGCTCTGGGCCGGCGATGAAGAAACCGGCGTTGCTATCATGCTGATGGCAGCAGGCCTTGATACCGGCCCGGTTTTACTGGAACGGCGTTTACCCATCAGCCATGATGATACCTCTGCCAGTGTTTACGAAAAACTAGCGCAGCTTGGTCCCGAAGCTTTGCTCGAATGCCTGTATAAGCTACCCGAATATCTGGCCGCCGCGCAGCCGCAGCCCGACGACCAGGTGAGCTACGCCCATAAACTGACTAAAGAAGAGGCAGAACTGGACTGGCAACAACCCGCTGTCGTATTAGAGCGCTGGGTGCGGGCTTTTAATCCCTGGCCGATCTGCTGGTTGCAGACACCAGCCCATGACATCATCAAAGTGTGGTCGGCAGCGGTGGTGCCGGGCGCGCGTGATGCCGCGCCAGGGACTATTATTCGTGCTGACAAACAGGGTATTGTTGTACAAACCGGCGATCAGGCGCTGGCGATCACGCAATTGCAGCCTCCCGGAAAAAAGCCAATGTCCACAGCTGATTTTCTGAACAGTCGCAGCGACTGGTTACAGCCTGGAATGCAATTGAGCAGCACGGAGGCCCGTCAATATGGCAACACCCCATAGCGCCGGCGCAGCCAGTCGTGCCGCTGCCGCGCAAGCACTGTTTATGGTGCTTGAACAAGGCCGCTCACTGAGCCAGGCGTTACCCACAGTAACCAGCTCGCTTAGTGGTCGCGACCGCGCCCTGTGCCAGACCCTTTGCTATGGGGTACTGCGATTTTTACCCCAGCTCAACTTCGTTATTTCCCGCTTACTTGCCAAACCATTGAAAAAAGACCTCGCTATACTGCACTCGCTGCTGCTAGTAGGCACTTACCAACTCATCTTTTTGCGTACCTCTGATCATGCCGCCATTTCAGCCACGGTCGAAGCCGCCGTATTGCTGCAACGAAGCCGGCAAAAGGGGCTGGTGAATGGCGTACTGCGCAATGTTCAGCGCCAGCGCGAGCAACTCGAGGCCGCCCTCGCCAGCCACGATGAGTTGCAACATAATCATCCACGCTGGCTGGCAGACAAAATTCGCGACCATTTTGGCTCCGCTCAGGCTGCCGCAATTTTTTCGGCTAATAATCAGCAAGCACCGATGTGGCTTCGCATTAATGAACAGCGCACCGATCGCGCTGAGTATTTGGCACTTCTCGCTGAGACCGATATTGGTTATCACGCCGAGTCACCACTGAGCTCAGCCATCCAGCTCATTCATCCGGTCGATGTGCAGCGCTTGCCTGGTTTTGCCGACGGTATGGTTTCGGTGCAGGACCTCGCCGCCCAGCATGCCGCATGGTTACTCGACGCCCGTGCCGGCGAACGCATTCTTGACAGCTGTTCAGCCCCCGGCGGTAAAACCGCGCATATCCTGGAGCGCCAGCCTGATTGCCAACTGGTTGCAGTAGACAGTGACGCTAAGCGATTAGAGCGGGTGCATGATAATTTGCAGCGCCTGCACCTCTATGCTGAAGTTATCAACGGCGATGCCATGCACCCCGATGCGTGGTGGAATGGTGAGCCGTTTGATCGTATTTTACTTGATGCACCCTGCTCAGCGACCGGGGTTATTCGCCGTCACCCGGATATAAAATGGTTACGGCGCAGCCAGGATATCCCGGTGCTGGCGCAGTTGCAGTCAGATATCCTGGATACCATGTGGTCATTACTGAAACCCGGTGGTACTCTGCTCTATGCGACTTGCTCAATACTACCGGCTGAGAATTCAGAACAAATAGCGGCCTTTTTGACGCGTCACGATGATGCGCTGCAGGTCAGTGTTGCGCCATCAGGAACACCTGACTGGCAATGGTTACCCGGTGAACAGGGTGGCGATGGATTCTATTACGCAAAACTGGAAAAGCGCACATGAAAATTATCATTCTGGGTGGCGGCCATGTCGGTGGAACCCTGGCGGAAAACCTGGTCAATGAAGATAATGATATTACCGTTATTGACAAGGATCCTTCGGTGTTAAGCGAACTTGCTTCCAGCCATGATATCCGCACCGTCGAAGGCATTGCCTCCCATCCCCGGGTATTGCGTAATGCCGGTTGTGAGGATGCCGATATGATCATCGCAGTAACCCCCAGTGATGAAACCAACATGCTCGCCTGCCAGATTGCCTATACCTTGTTTCGCACCCCGAAGCGAATTGCCCGGATCCGCTCAGAAGAATATATCGACTTTAAAGACCAGCTGTTTCATAAAGATGATATGCCCGTCGATCACCTGATTTCGCCAGAGCAACAGGTTACTTTATATATTAAACGCCTGGTCGATTATCCTGGTGCCCTGCAGGTGATGGAATTCGCCGGCGGGCGCGCCAGCCTGGTTGCCGTTAAGGCTTACTATGGCGGGCGCCTGGTGGGCCACGCAATCTCCTCACTAAAAGATCATATGCCAAATATTGATACCCGGGTGGCCGCAATCTTCCGCAAAGGCCAGGCGATTAAACCCATGGGCACCACCATTATTGAAGCCGGTGATGAGGTCTTTTTTATCAGCGACACCCGCCATGTACGCACCGTGATGGAAGAGATGCAACGACTGGAGCATCAGTACCGCCGTATTATGATCGCCGGCGGCGGTAATATCGGAGCGGGCCTTGCGCGGCTGCTGGAAGCTGAGCATCAAGTTAAGCTCATCGAGCAAAATCATGACCGGGCTGAGAAGCTCAACGAGAGCTTGCGTAAGACCACCATTTTACAGGGCGATGCCTCGGATAAGCGGCTGCTGATTGAAGAGCATATCGAAGATATTGATGTGTTTATCGCCGTCACCAATGATGATGAAGCTAATATCATGGCAGCCATGCTGGCGAAAAAACTCGGTGCCAAGAAAACCATGGTGCTTATTCAGCGCCAGGCTTATGTCGATCTGGTACAGGACGATATCGTCGATATCGCCATATCGCCCCAGCGCGCCACTGTTTCTGCCCTGCTCGCACTCATCCGAAAAGGCGATATAGTGAACGCTTACTCACTTCGAAAGGGCGCAGCAGAAGCTATTGAAGCCATTGCCCACGGCGATGAAAAAACCTCAAAAGTAATTGGCAAAGCGATTAGTGAAATTAAACTGCCGCCAGGCACCACCATTGGCGCTATCGTCAGGGGTAACGAAGTGTTAATTGCCCACGACGACACCATTTTACACGCCGATGACCATGTCATCCTGTTCCTGGTTGATAAGAAGTATATTCGTGAAGTTGAGCGCCTGTTCCAGCCAAGCGCCCTGTTCTTCTAATCAGGTTAACGGGTTACGAACGCCAGAACGTTGGTGTCAGTAGCACCAGGATAGTAAATACTTCAAGGCGGCCAAACAGCATGGCAATGACCAGCAACCATTTTGCGGTATCCGGAATATCCGAATAATTGGCCGCCACGTCGCCCAGCCCCGGGCCGAGGTTATTTAAGCAAGCCGCGGTTGCCGAGAACGCCGTTAAATCATCCATGCCCGTGGCCAGCAAGCCCAGCATGATAACCACAAATACCAGCGCATAAGCCGCAAAGAAGCCCCACACCGCCTCAACCACGCGCGGTGCCAGAATCCGCTGTCCCAGCTTAACGGTATAAACCCCGGCCGGATGCACCAATCGGTTCAGCTCGCGCACGCCCTGACGAAACAGTAACAGCACGCGTACCACCTTGAGGCCACCCGCAGTCGAGCTCGCACAACCACCGATAAAGCTGGCGAACACCAGAAGAATCGGCAGAAACAGCGGCCAGCCGGCAAAATCAGTGGTGGCAAAGCCTGCTGTGGTACTTATTGATACCGCTTGAAACATGGCTTGGTTAAAGGCCGTTCCGACATCGCTAAATAAGTTGTGGAGCAGCACCGTGGTAAATACCGTCAGAATCAACACCAACTGAATAAGTAAGAAAGCCCTGACCTCCGCATCGTTCCAGTAACTGCGCGCGGTTCGTCCGGTAATTGAAGCATAGTGTACGGCGAAGTTCATAGACGATAGCAACAAGAACACCACACAGATGGTATTGATAACGCTACTGTCAAAGTAGCCCATACTGGCATCATAGGTACTAAATCCGCCAACAGCGATGGTTGAGAAAGAGTGCCCGATAGCGTCAAACCAGCTCATTCCTGCCAGCCAGTAAGCGATGGCACAAGCGGCGGTCAGTGCGACGTAGATGTACCAAAGGTGTTTAGCCGTGTCGGCAATCCGGGGGGTCAGCTTCGCGTCCTTCAACGGTCCCGGAATTTCGGTGCGGTAGAGCTGCATACCGCCAATGCCCAGCATCGGCAAAATCGCGACCGCGAGTACAATAATACCCATGCCGCCAAGCCATTGCAGTTGCTGGCGGTAGAATAAAATACTGTGCGGCAGGTACTCGAGACCCTGTATAACAGTCGCGCCGGTGGTGGTCAGGCCGGAAAACGACTCAAATACCGCATCCGTTACCGACAGCGGTAATTCTTCAGCAAACCACAACGGCATAAAGCCGACCATGCCAAGCACGGTCCAGAACAATACCGTCAGTAAAAAGCCATCCCGCACTTTCAGATCGGTGTTTTGATGTCGGTTCGGATACCAGACCACGAATCCCAGAATAATCGACACGGCAAAGGCCAGCATGAAGGCCATGCCACCGCCGTCCTCGTAGATCACCGCAACCACTGCCGGCGGCAGCAGTGTGGCACTAAACAAACAAATCAACAGACCTAAAATGCGAAATATTCCGCGTAGACGCACAGTTAATCCCCGGTTTTTATTGTTAGTGTAACCCGCCCCTAGGTTGCAGGGTCTGGATAATCGTAGTGTATTGCGGCGGCTTTGCGTAGTATTTTCTCGCGTACGGGTAAATCTCCCCGCCGCCCGGTCTAACGCCCTGCTGCTGCCTTGCTGATCGCCATCGGCACTAGTTCAGCAAATACAGATGTCTCTTGCTCACGCAGGTCACGGTAGATCTGCTGATATGCCAGCACATTTTTGACGTAGTCGCGGGTTTCCTGATACGGGATGGTTTCGATCCAGCGATCGACCGCCATGGGTTCGTCTGGCAGCCACTCGAATACCCGGTAGATACCCGCGTTATAGGCAGCGGTTGCCAGCACCCAGTTATGGCCAAGCCGCCCGCGCAGCTCGGCGAGATAACTGGTACCCATGCGGATATTCGTTGGCACATGTTGTATTTGCTGATTGCTTAGGGGCTTGCGTTCCAGGTACTCCGCCGTCCGCGGCATAATCTGCATCAACCCGTGGGCACCCGCAGGCGAGTGAGCATCAAAGCGAAACGAACTCTCGCGCCGTGAAATGGCGAAAGCCCAGTTCGGATCAATGCCCGCCCGCTCGGCGTAATTTTCATGGTCGCTTTGATAAGCCTCAGGAAAGCGCACCCTCACTGCATCATATTCACCGAGCCGCGCCAGGGTGAAAATGGCCTGATCATACCAGCCCCACTGATGGGCCAACACTGCAGCCAGCTGTTGCTGCTGGCCATCGAGCTTGGGCAGTAGCTGGTTCCATTCCCGCCGCGCGGAAAGATAGCGTCCCAAGCGCAAAAATTCATAAGCGCGGCGAATGTCGTCGCGCTCCCGCAAAGCCGCCAAATCCGCAGGCTGATAATTTATAGCTTCGCGTGCCAGGCTATGGGGCTGCCCGATACGGGCGGCGGCAAGAAAGCCGTAGTAATGGCGCTCACCGGCAAGCTTCCTGTAGATTGGCTGCGCCAGTTCCGGGCGCCCGGTCTCGCCATAGGCCCGGGCTAACCAATACTGCCACACCGAATATTGCTGGGTGACTACCGGTAGCCGCGGCACCAGCTCGATCAATGCCTGCCAGTTACCGTTGCGGACCCAACTGGCAAGCTGCCACTGCAACGACTGGTCGGTGTGCTCAGCCGGAGCCAGCTTTGCCAGCCATTCGTCTGCAGCCGGGTGATCTTTAACACTCAGTGCTACGCCAAAGCGCTGATACAGAAAGTTCAGCTGTTCGGCATTCAGCTTCAGGGTTGTCGGTAAGTTGGTCAACAGACCAATGGCACGGTCTGGATCGCGCCATATCAGCCGACTCAGACCATAGGTCACGATTTCGGCTTCATGTTTGGGATAAACCCCGGTGAAATAATGCATATGCCGGACGTTAGCCGGATCCCGGCGTACCTGATGGTAACGATCAGCCAGATAGCCCATGGATTCGGGCAATAGCCGGCCCAGGTAGGGAATCAGCGTATGGTTACCGCCTTCAGCCGCCAGTTTCAAACGCGCCCAGATCAGCTCATCAGTGCGGTTACCCGCCTTAGTCCAGCGCGCCAGTAGCGGGTCGCAGGCCTTAGGTAGCGAGTCTCCGGTTTGCCAGAGATGGTCCACGGCCCGATAGATGGCGTCAGCCGGAGTCAGTTCCAGGTCCAGCTGGTAGCGATAATTCAGACACTGGTTGGCGGTGCTCCCTGGCGGCTGAAAATCTCGCACAAAACGGGCTTTTTCATCGTTGCGCGCCAGATAGGTCAGCCATACTTGCCGGAGCTGCCAGTCCATCGGTGTATGCTTATAGGTCTCCAGGAAACGAAGCACTCGATCTTCATTGGCAAGGTAACCGACCTGTTGCAGACGCTTCAGCTCGAGATAGGGAACCAGCGGATAATCCCCTAATTCCTGCAGTAATAACTCATATTCGGGCAGACGGCCGCGGCTGGCAGCGTATTCGGCTTTGACAAAAAGCTCACGCTGCTGGCGTAATTTCCCGGCATCGCCGATGAGAGGATCGTCAATGAGAGGCTCAGCCTGAACCAATGGTCCCAGGAGAACCGTAAAAAACAGCGTACAACTGAACACAACTTGCTTTAGCATAATTTCAAACGCACGTTTAAATAATCATTGAAAAATGAACTTGATCAGGCCAAACTCTTGTCTGACCGCTCACAAGACACATTAGCTCATGAGAGCCTGAATGACCTTAATACTAGCACTTTAACCTAAAGCAAGCTGAGAATCAGTAAATGCTAAGGAGACCGAACATGATTTATCAGGGTGATAGCATTCAGGTCGAATTTGTCGAGGATGGCATTGCCGAATTACAATTCGCGGCGGCCGGCTCAGTAAACAAGTTTGACCAGAAAACCTTGGAAGAATTCAGTAACGCGCTGAGTAAACTCGCCACCACCGACAATTTGCGTGGTGTTATTGTCACCAGCAGCAAGCCGACCTTTATTGTCGGAGCTGATATTACCGAATTTCTGACCTTGTTTGCCGATCTCGGGCAAACCAAAACCTGGGTAGCGAAAGCGTCACGGGTATTTGATCAGCTGGAAGACCTGTCGGTACCTACGGTAGCAGCGGTTACCGGCTTCGCCTTAGGCGGCGGCTGTGAAGCTGCGCTGGCCTGTGATTACCGGGTTGCTGATACCACCGCGACCATTGGTCTGCCGGAAGTGAAACTGGGTCTGATCCCTGGTTTCGGCGGCACCATGCGCCTGCCGCGTATTATCGGTCCGGATAACGCACTGGAATGGATTACCACCGGCAAAAACAACAGCGCTACAGATGCGCAGAAAGTTGGCCTGGTCGACTCAGTGGTAGCGCCTGAAAAACTTCGCGAAGCCGCGCTGGCAATCGTGCGTCAGGCCGCTGACGGTGAACTGGACTGGCAAGCCAAGCGCCAGCCGAAGCTCGAACCTTTGCGGGCCAATGATACCGAACTGACAATGACGCTGGTTACCGCCAAAGGGATGGTTGCTGCCAAAGCGGGCAAGCACTACCCGGCCCCGCACGCTGCGATAAAAGCAATCGAACAAGGCGCCCGCGAGCATCGCGAAAAGGCCCTGAACGCCGAGAACGAAGCCTTTGTTGGCCTGACCCAGACCGACGCCTGCCAGGCCATGGTTGGTATCTTCCTTGCTGATCAGAAAGTGAAAGGCAAAGCGAAGAAAGCCGCTAAACAGGCAACCAAAGAAATCAAACGCGCCGCCGTATTAGGCGCTGGCATTATGGGCGGCGGTATTGCTTACCAATCGGCCTATAAAGGTGTGCCTGTGGTGATGAAGGACATCCGCCAGGATGCCCTTGATTTAGGCATGAACGAAGCCAGCAAGATTCTGGGTAAACTGGTTGAACGCGGTAAAATAGATAACAAAAAACTGGCTAAGGTGCTGTCGTCTATTACTCCTACCTTACTCGACGAAAGCATCAAAGACGTGGATATTGTCGTTGAGGCCGTGGTTGAAAACCCGGACGTGAAAGGTAAGGTGCTGGCACAGACTGAATCTGTGGTGGATAAAGACGCCATTATTGTCTCTAACACCTCGACCATTTCAATCGACCGGCTGGCGAAGAACCTGAAGGATCCATCACGCTTCTGCGGTATGCATTTCTTCAATCCGGTGCACAAAATGCCGCTGGTGGAAGTTATTCGCGGGAAAGACACCTCTGATGAGACCGTCGCCGCGGTGGTAGCCTACGCCGCCCGCATGGGTAAAACCGCTATCGTAGTCAATGATTGCCCTGGCTTTTTAGTCAATCGGGTGCTCTTCCCTTACCTGGCTGGCTTTTCACTGATGGTTGATGAAGGCGTTGATTTTGCCGGCATCGATAAAGTAATGGAAAAGCAGTTCGGCTGGCCTATGGGCCCGGCATATCTGTCCGATGTGGTCGGTATTGATACCGCTGATCACTGTACCGAAGTGATGGCCGAAGGCTTCCCTTCGCGTATGCCGCGCGATAACAGCAGCGCCATTGCTAAGCTGGCCGAAGCTGGCCGCTACGGCCAGAAAAACGGCAAAGGTTTTTATAACTACGGCGTCGATAAGAAAGGTCGCCCGGTGAAAGAGAAAGCACCGGAAGTGTATGAGATGCTGGGTATTTCCGGTAAAGAGCTGAGCGCTGATGAGATCATCGCCCGCTGCATGGTGCCTATGGTCAATGAATGTGTCCGTTGTCTGGAAGAAGACATTGTCGCATCGGCGGCCGAGTGCGATATCGCCCTGCTTTACGGTCTGGGGTTCCCACCGTTCCGCGGTGGCCCGTTCCGCTATCTGGAAACCATGGGCCTGGACAAATTTATCGAACTGGCTGACAACTACGCCCATCTGGGTGAAATGTATCAGGTAACCGATGGTCTGCGCGACATGGCCAAGTCAGGTAAATCGTATCTGGCCGGTTAATTCAGCGCAGAGCTAACGGAGGAATTTATGAAAGACGTAGTAATTGTCGACTGTATTCGGACCCCCATGGGTCGTTCTAAGAACGGTGTGTTCCGTAATGTGCGCGCCGAAGACTTATCCGCGCACCTGATGAAAGGTTTGCTGGAACGCAACCCGCAGGTAGATGTGAACGAGCTTGAAGACATCTACTGGGGCTGTGTACAGCAAACCCTGGAGCAAGGCTTCAACGTAGCCCGTAACGCCGCGCTGCTGGCAGGTATCCCCCACCATGTAGCGGCGGTTACCGTGAACCGTTTGTGTGGCTCTTCGATGCAAGCCATCCATGATGCCACCCGGGCTATTATGGCCGGTGATGGTGAAATCTTTATTGCCGGCGGCGTGGAACACATGGGCCACGTACCTATGGATCATGGCATCGATTTTCATCCCGGCCTGAATAAATCGGTGGCTCGCGCCGCCGCCATGATGGGCATGACTGCTGAATTGCTGGCCCGTAAATTTGATGTGGATCGGGCCGCCCAGGATGCCTTTGGTGCCCGCTCTCACAAGCGGGCCCATGCAGCCACGGTTGAAGGCCGTTTCGCCAGAGAGATTCTGCCCATTCAGGGCCATGATGCCGACGGCGTGTTGCGGATGATTAAAGACGATGAAGTCATTCGTCCGGAAACCACAGTCGAAGGGCTCGCGCAGTTGCGTCCCGTGTTTGATCCGGCTAACGGCACGGTAACTGCAGGTACCTCATCGGCGTTGTCCGATGGGGCGGCCGCGGTGTTGATTATGTCAGCAGATAAAGCCAAAGCGCTGGGGCTAAAGGCGCGCGTGCGCATCCGCGGTATGGCAGTCGCCGGTTGTGACCCATCCATTATGGGCTATGGCCCGGTACCCGCCACGCAGAAGGCGCTGAAGCGCGCCGGCCTGGATATCAATGACATTGAGCTATTCGAGCTAAACGAAGCGTTCGCGGCGCAATCACTGCCGGTACTTAAAGGCCTGGGCATCTATGACAAAATGGAAAGCCAGGTAAACCTGAATGGCGGCGCTATAGCTCTTGGGCATCCCTTAGGTTGTTCTGGCGCACGGATCTCCACCACGCTTATCAATCTGATGGAAGATCGTGACGCAACCTTGGGCCTGGCTACGATGTGTATCGGCCTTGGTCAGGGTATTGCCACTGTTTATGAGCGGATTAACTGATCGTCTTTTGGTCAACTTGCAATAAAATAAGTAGTACAATAAAGCCGCTGCCGGTTTACCGGCGGTGGCTTTTCTAACTGGACTGCCTGGAGAGCAAAACTGATGAGCGACACCCAACAGCCTGAAACACATGTTGAGTTAGATACCCTTGGGTTACGTTGCCCCGAACCGGTGATGCTGATCCGTGTTGCTATCCGCCGGATGGCGCCAGGAGAGTTATTAAAAGTTATTGCCGATGACCCGGCCACCACCCGTGATATCCCCAGCTTCTGCCGCTTCATGGATCACGAGTTGGTACAGGCAGCGACTTCAGCACCGCCTTACACCTATCTGATCCGCAAAGGCGAGTCTGCCTGAGCTGGTATCAGAGCGATTTCTGCCAGAACTCGGCTTTGCCCATAGCTTCATCAAGCTGATAAGGCGCGAAGCCGAATTTTTCATAAGCAATTTTGGCCGGTTCATTTCCCTGCAACACTTCCAGCGTGAGCTTACAGCAGCCCCGGAACTGTGCCAGGGTGGCGACTTCTTCTAATAACCGCTTGGCGATACCCTGCCCGCGAAACGCCTTGGTAACAGCGATATCGTGGATATTCATCACCGGTTTAGCGGCAAATGTTGAAAAGCCCTCGACACAGTTCGCCAGACCCACCGCCTCATCATCAACGAAAGCCAGCAATGAGAACACGTGTTCCCGTTTAGCCATTTCATCCACCAGATTCTGGCGGGTCGCTTCGGGTAACGCAGTGCCGCCACCCATTGGGTCACGGGAGTAATCGTCGAGCATAGCGACAACGGCTTGCCGATGCCTGGGATTGTGATAATCGGCTAAGGTAATCTCTAACATGGTTTTCTCATAGTTAAGGGTATGAATTTAAGTTGAAATTTCGCATCTGATCACTGACCGGCCGGTAACAGTGGCAGTCGACCACATGATCATTCACCATGCCCACCGCCTGCATAAAGGCGTAGCAGATCGTCGTTCCGACAAACGTGAAACCGGCTTTTTTGAGTGCCTTTGCCATGGTATCAGAAACCGCATCTGAGGTGGGTACGTCACCGCCCTGGCGGCTGAAAATCCGTGGCTGCCCGTCACTGAACTGCCACAGAAACTGATTAAATTCGATGCCTTGGTCCTGCAACTTAAGAAAAGCGCGGGCGTTTTTAAAGATGGACTCGATTTTCAGGCGATTGCGTATGATGCCGGCATTTTGCATGAGTTCATCTTTATAACTTTCCGGTAACGCAACAATCCGGCTCGGATCAAAATTGCAGAAAGCCTGGCGGTAGCCCACCTGTTTACGCAATACGGTAAGCCAGCTCAGACCGGCCTGCTGACCGTCCAGACATAGTTTTTCGAACAGCTCGCGGCTGTCTTTTACCGGGCGCCCCCACACCTCATCATGGTATTGCACGTAATCGTCATGGGTGCCACACCAGCTACATCGCCTAATTGTCGTCGCCATTTTGCATGGTGTCCTGTAACCGTGCGTAAACACAGGGTATAATTTACGCCAATTCGACCTAAAAAGCAGCAAGAGAAGAGCATGGCGAGCTATGATGTAAAGACATTCCAGGGTCTTATCCAGGCCCTGCAGGATTACTGGGCACAGCAAGGCTGTGCCGTGGTGCAGCCGTTAGATATGGAAGTGGGGGCTGGCACCTTCCACCCAATGACCTTTTTGCGCGCGGTTGGTCCCGAACCGGCAAGCTTTGCCTATGTGCAACCCTGCCGCCGGCCTACTGATGGACGCTATGGTGAGAATCCGAACCGGCTGCAGCATTACTACCAGTTTCAGGTGATTCTGAAGCCCTCACCCAGTGACATCCAGGAACTTTACCTGGGGTCGCTGAAGCTGCTTGGGTTCGACCCGCTGGTGCACGACATCCGCTTTGTCGAAGATAATTGGGAATCGCCGACACTTGGCGCCTGGGGCTTGGGCTGGGAGGTCTGGCTCAATGGTATGGAAGTCACGCAGTTTACTTACTTCCAGCAAGTCGGCGGGCTTGAGTGCAAACCAGTGGCCGGTGAGATTACCTATGGCCTGGAACGCCTGGCGATGTATATCCAAGGCGTTGACAGTATCTACGATCTGGTCTGGACCAACGGCCCCCGCGGTACCATTTTGTACGGCGATGTGTTCCATCAAAACGAGGTGGAGCAGTCGACTTATAACTTCGAACATGCCGATGTTGCCGTGCTGTTTGATCGCTTTGATGCCTGCGAACGGGAGTGCCTGCATTTGCTCGAACACAACCTTCCGCTGCCCGCTTACGAACAGGTCATGCGCGGTTCCCATGCCTTTAACCTGCTGGATGCCCGCCATGCTATCTCGGTAACCGAGCGGCAGCGCTATATTCTGCGGGTGCGAACCATGGCCAAAGGCTGTGCTGAAGCCTACTATGCGGCGCGTGAAGCGCTTGGATTTCCACTCGTAGAGCAAGGATCTTAAACCGTGCGACAGGATACATTACTGGTAGAAATTGGCACTGAAGAGCTGCCGCCAAAGGCCCTAAAAAGCCTGAGTGATGCCTTTACCGATGCGCTGCTACAACTGCTCCGGGAACAGGAATTCAATTTTGGCAGCGTCCGCAGCTTCGCCTCCGCCCGGCGCCTGGCAGTTCAGATTAAAGAGCTTGACGCACAGCAACCGGATAAAGTGGTTGAGAAGCGCGGCCCGGGCGTGGATGTGGCTTTTGATGCAGACGGCAATCCAACGAAGGCCGCTGAAGGTTGGGCTCGCTCTAATGGTATCAGCGTGGCCGATGCCGAACGGCTGGTCACGGATAAAGGCGAGTGGTTGCTTTATAAAGCTGAAGTACAGGGGCAAGCCCTTAGCGCCCTGCTGCCAGAACTCGTCGAACAGGCGCTGAAACGTCTGCCTATTCCCCGGCCGATGCGCTGGGGTAGTTCCACCGCTGAATTTATCCGTCCGGTGCATACCATAACCATGCTTTATGGTGCCGAGTTAATTTCCGGCGAACTCATGGGTGTCGCCTCGGGAACCCATTTGCAGGGCCACCGTTTTCACTGTCCTGAAGGCGCCGAACTGGAGCATGCCGACAATTATGAGCAGATTTTAGAGAAAGCTTGGGTTATTGCTGACTTTGCGCGTCGCCGTGAGCGTATCCAAAACGGCATCAGCGCGCTTGCCGACAAACTTGGCGGCAAGGTTATCGCTGATGAAGCGCTGATCGACGAAGTCACTGCGCTGGTTGAGTGGCCGGTGGCGCTGTCGGCAACCTTTGACAGTCAATTTCTGACGGTCCCCAAAGAGCCCCTTATCGTCACCATGAAGGACGACCAGCGCTACTTCCCGCTGCATGATGACAACGGTGATTTGCTGCCTGCTTTTATCTTTATTACCAATATTGAAAGCAACGATCCGCAACAAATTATTCTCGGCAATGAGAAGGTGGTCCGGCCCCGGCTGGCTGATGCGCAGTTTTTCTTCGAAAGTGATAAGAAGATACCACTAACCAACCGCCTAGAAGCCTTATCATCCGTCCTCTTTCAGAAACAATTGGGATCAGTTAAGGATAAATCCGAGCGTATCGCCGAAATAGCCGGCAAAATCGCGGAACTTCTGGGTATAGATGCCGCAGTTGCTGAACGTGCCGGTAAGCTTTGTAAAGCCGACCTGGCCACCCAGATGGTGCTGGAGTTCCCGGAAACCCAGGGCGTTATGGGTATGCATTATGCCCGGCACGATGGCGAACCTGATGGTGTGCCTGAAGCCATCTATGAACACTATCTGCCGCGCTTTGCCGGTGATCGGCTGCCGCAGAGTGTTGCCGGCTGTGCCGTAGCCCTTGCCGATAAGCTCGACACCCTGGTTGGTATCTTCGGTATCGGTCAGGTACCCAAAGGCGATCGCGACCCGTTCGCGCTGCGTCGTGCTGCCATTGGTCTGCTGCGGATTATTGTAGAAAAAGACCTGCCGCTGGATTTACAGGAGCTGGTTGCAGCCGCTAAATCATCCTTTAAAACAGGCACCCTGACCTCAGAAACTGTTGAAGATGACGTTGTAGAATTCCTGCTGGGTCGCTTCCGCCCCTGGTATCAGGAACAGAATATAGCCGTTGATGTGATCCAGGCTGTCCAGGCCCGACGGCCCACCCGGCCTGTTGATTTTGACCAACGTGTGCGTGCGGTGACGGCGTTTCGTGAACTGCCTGAAGCGTCGGCACTCGCCGCAGCGAATAAACGCGTAAGCAATATCCTCGCGAAGGTTGAGGGCTCCATCATTCAGGAGGTCGATCAGGGCCTGCTCACTGAAGCCGCTGAAATCGAGCTGTCTAAGGCTGTTAGCGCAGCCCGCATCAGTTCATCCAAGGCACTCGAATCAGGCGATTATACCAGCGCTCTGAAAGCGTTGGCCGACCTGCAGAAGCCGGTGGATACCTTTTTCGATAATGTGATGGTTAACACTGAAGATGAGGCCGTGCGTCGTAATCGCCTTGCCCTGCTATCGCGTTTACGCGAGCTGTTCCTGCGGATTGCCGATATTTCGGTTCTTAACTAACGTCTACGTTTTACGTTATAAAAAAAAGGAGCCAGAAGGCTCCTTTTTTATTTCCCGACAAGCGGCTAACCGTGGATGTTAAACGTCCAGGTTCGCAACTTTCAGAGCGTTGGTTTCGATGAAAGCACGACGCGGCTCAACATCATCACCCATCAGCGTGGTAAATAGCTGATCCGCGGCAACCGCGTCTTCAATGGTGACCTGCAGCATGTGCCGGGTATCCGGGTCCATAGTCGTTTCCCAAAGCTGGCTTGGATTCATTTCACCCAGACCTTTGTAGCGCTGGATATAAATTCCACGCTTCGACTCACTAATCAGCCACTCAACCGCTTCAACGAAATCGTTAACAGGTTTCTCTTTATCACCGCGACGGACGTACCCGCCCGGCTCAACCAGCCCGAATATTTTCTCGCCGATAGAGACTAGTTGGTCATAATCACGGGACATCAGGAATTCATAGTTCAACGGATAATCAGTATCAATACCGTGCTGACGTACCGTCACGACCGGCAAATGCAGCTGGCGTTCTGCATCATGCCTGGCCGAAATGGTATAAGTTGCTGAATTCACCTCCCGGGTGGTCAGGTCGCCCTGCAAACTTTGCACCCATGACTCCATAGCTTCTTGATTTTTAAGAAGTTCTTGGGTTAAACGTGGCGCATAAACCAGGCGTTGCAGGAAAGTTTCCGGCATCCGGCGTGAAAGGCGTTGTTTGATACTGTTCTGCACCAACTGGTATTCATTTACCAGAGTTTCAAGCCGTGCGCCGGTAATCCCGGGCGCATCAGCGGTAACATGAAGGGAGGCACCATCCAAAGCCAGACTGGTCAAATAACTGATCAATGCCGGGTCATCTTTGATGTAGCTCTCCTGTTTACCCTTTTTCACCTTATAAAGCGGTGGCTGAGCGATGTACATATAGCCCCGTTCAATAAGCTCAGGCATCTGGCGATAGAAAAAGGTCAACAGCAAGGTACGAATATGCGAGCCGTCGACGTCAGCATCGGTCATGATAATGATACGGTGATAACGGGTTTTATCCGGATTGTATTCATCACGGCCAATACCACACCCTAATGCAGTGATCAGGGTGGCGACTTCTTGTGAACCAAGCATCTTATCAAAGCGTGCTTTCTCAACGTTCAGGATCTTACCTTTAAGTGGCAGGATAGCCTGGAATTTGCGGTTACGGCCCTGCTTCGCAGAGCCACCCGCAGAGTCACCCTCCACAATATAGAGTTCAGAAAGTGCCGGGTCTTTTTCCTGACAGTCGGCTAGCTTTCCTGGCAGACCAGCGATATCCAACGCGCCTTTACGGCGGGTCATATCGCGGGCTTTACGAGCTGCTTCACGGGCACGGGCAGCATCGATAATCTTACCGACAATAATCTTGGCATCGTTCGGCTGTTCGAGCAGGAAGTCGCTGAACTTCTCATTCATTGATTGCTCAACAGCGGTCTTAACTTCTGAGGACACCAGCTTTTCTTTTGTCTGTGACGAAAACTTGGGATCAGGAACTTTAACCGAGATAACCGCGGTTAAGCCTTCACGGGCATCGTCACCTGTCGCATTCGTTTTGTATTTCTTGTTCAGTCCTTCCTTTTCCATGTAGGTATTCATGGTGCGGGTCAGCGCTGAACGGAAGCCAGCTAAGTGGGTGCCACCATCCTTTTGAGGGATGTTATTGGTGTAGCAGAAGATGCTTTCCTGAAAAGAGTCATTCCACTGCATTGCAACTTCAACTGTGGTTCCGTCGTCACGCTCATGGGTAAAGTGGAACACGCTCTGGTGGATCGGATTTTTCTTATCATTCAGATAAGTAACGAATGCCGAGATACCACCTTCATATTTAAAATGGTTACTGCGATCTGAGCGCTCGTCTTTCAGGATGATGGAAACACCTGAGTTCAGGAATGACAGTTCGCGGAGGCGCTTAGCCAGGATGTCATAGTGAAATTCGACATCAGCAAAAATATCCGAGCTTGGCCAGAAGCGCAGTTCGGTACCGGTTTTATCCGTATCGCCAATCTGCTTAAGAGGCGTTACCGGGTCGCCCATCTTATAGAACTGCTCGTAGACATGGCCCTGACGACGAATCGTTAGCTGCAGATTCTCTGATAGTGCGTTGACTACAGAGACACCTACGCCGTGCAAGCCGCCTGATACTTTATACGAGTTATCATCGAACTTACCGCCGGCATGAAGTACCGTCATAATAACCTGAGCAGCGGAAACGCCCTCTTCCTCGTGGATATCAACAGGAATACCACGGCCATCATCGCGCACTGATACTGAGCCATCACTATGGATGGTGACTAGTATGTCTTTGCAATAGCCGGCTAGTGCTTCATCGATCGAGTTATCGACGACCTCAAAAACCATGTGATGCAGGCCGGTACCATCATCGGTATCACCTATGTACATCCCAGGACGTTTTCGTACTGCGTCGAGCCCTTTAAGGACCTTTATACTGGACGAGCCGTAATCATTTTCTGCCATAACTAGTTTCTCTATTGTTCCTTGATGGTTCCATGTTCCACGTGGAACATTTTGGTATCGGGTGTTTGTAGTAGCTGATTTAACTCACCCACCTCAATCGCTGATACAAAAACCTGTGATTCCGATGCCACTAGGGCATCACAGAATTTAGCCTGGCTTTCAGTATCCAGTTCAGCGGTAATATCGTCCACTAAGTAGATACATTGAACGCCAGTCTTGTGTTGTAGGTATTCACCCTGAACAAGCTTCAGTGCGGCCACCAACAACTTTAGCTGTCCACGGGACAGCAAATTCCTGACATCTTCCCCATTGGCCTGAATTCTTAGTTCAGCTTTATGAGGACCAACCGTCGAATGGCCATAACGCAAATCCTGATCCTGGTGCTTTATCAGAGCTTCAGATAAAGCAACTTCACGGTCCCAGCCATTCTTCAGATAAAACTCAAATTGGTATTGCGGAAGAAATTCACCGAGCCGCTCTTCCAAAACCGGCAGAAAACCTTCCAGGTAATCTTCCCGATGTTCTTTTATCCGCTCTCCATAGGCTGCGAACTGTTTATCCCAGTATGCACGTTCTGCCTCAAATCGACGCTGCTTAAGCAAACTATTTCGCTGCTTAAGCACTTTCGAAAAGTTTAACCAGTCGTTATAAAAGGAATGTTCCACGTGGAACACTCCCCAATCTATAAACTGCCGGCGCTGTTTTGGTCCGCCAAGAATCAGTTCGATGCTTTCTGGCGTCATCAACTGAACAGGAACCAGCCGCGCTAAAGCGGAAAACCGCCTTTCCTTTTCCTGGTCAATGCGCAACTGCACTTCACCTGTGTCATCCCTCTGATAACCAACCTGGTGTCGCCGCCCTGATTGCTCAATAACTTTAGCAAATACCGTGAAGCGTTCGGCTTCGTGTTGAATCAGTTGCTTGTAGGTTCCGGGCCGAAACGAGCGACCAAAACCCAGACAATAAATCGATTCCAATAAACTTGTCTTACCGCTACCGTTATCTCCGATAACCAGATTCACCGTCTTCCCTGGTGCTAACTTTGCCGCAGCAAAATTTCTGAACTGAGTTAACGCCAGAGCTTCAATATACATGAACGACTAGAGACGCATTGGCATCACAACGTAAAGCGACGAATCATCATCGTTGTCTTCCACCAGACCACTGGCGTCAGGACCAGAGAGCGTCAGCTTTACCTTGCTGCCTTGAATCGTATTCAGCACATCAATCAGGTAACTCACGTTAAAGCCAATCTCTAAGCTGTCGCCCTGATATTCCACTTCAATGATTTCTTCAGCGGTTTCCTGCTCCGGGTTATTCGCAGTCAGGATCATCTCCCCCGGGCTCAGCGCAATACGCACGCCCCGGTATTTCTCATTCGATAAAATGGCTGCCCGCGAGCATGCGTGCTTAAGTAATTCACGATCGGCAACCACAGTCTTATCGCCGCCCTGAGGCAGTACGCGCCGGTAATCCGGGAAACGTCCGTCAACCAGCTTACTGGTAAAGCTGATACCTTTGGTCTCAATACGGATATGATTATTGCCGATGGCAACCTTCACTTCGTTATCGACATCGTCGAGCAAGCGCAGCAATTCCATCACGCCTTTGCGGGGCACAATCACCTGGCGCCCGGTAAGGTTTGGCTGACCAATCTCACAGCTGCTCATGGCAAGCCGGTGACCGTCCGTTGCTACGGTACGCAGAATATTCGCATCGGTTTCAAACAGCATCCCATTCAGGTAATAGCGCACGTCCTGATTAGCCATCGAAAAGTGTGTGCGTTCCATCAAATCTTTGAGCACCGCCTGGCTGGTGACCAGCTGAATATCGCTGTCCCAGTCATCGATGTTCGGGAAATCTTCCGCCGGTAACGTCGCCAGCGTGAATTTACTGCGCCCTGAACGAATCGTCGCTTTGTCTTCCGATGCACTCAGCTCAATAGGGGCACCGTCGGGTAAGCTGCGGATGATGTCGAGCAATTTCTTAGCCGGCACTGTGACCTGCCCTTCGGTACCCTTATCAATGTCGCAAGCCGATACCAGTTCAACTTCAAGGTCTGTGCCCGTCAGCCGGATTTCTGAATCGCTCACCTGAATGAGTACGTTAGACAGAATCGGAATCGTATGACGGCGCTCAACGGCACCGCTTACAACCTGAAGCGGCTTTAAAAAAGCATCACGGCTGATGGTAAATTTCATCCCCACATTCCCCTGTTATCAGTTGAAAACGCTACTTCCGCAAGTACTACGCAGATAAGGTACGTATTAAATTTCTGTAGTCTTCTTTTATATCATGTTGCGCGTCTTTTAATTCCTGAATTTTTCGACACGCATGTAAAACTGTGGTGTGGTCACGGCCACCAAAAGCATCGCCAATTTCTGGCAGGCTATGGTTGGTGAGCTCTTTTGACAGCGCCATCGCCAATTGACGGGGGCGGGCAACCGAACGACTACGGCGCTTAGATAGTAAGTCCGCCATTTTAATGTTGTAGTATTCGGCAACTGTCTTCTGAATATTGTCTATAGTAACCAGCTTTTCCTGTGCCGCGATTAAATCACGCAGGGCTTCACGGACGAAGTCGATGGTGATTTGCCGGCCCGTAAGGTTCACGTTAGCGGCCAGGCGATTCAGGGCACCTTCTAGTTCGCGCACGTTGGAGCGTAATCGCTTGGCAATAAAGAACGCTACCTCGTGCGGCAGGGTAATTCCCCGCTCTTGCGCTTTACGGATCAAAATGGCGACACGGGTTTCAAGTTCCGGCGGTTCGATTGCGATGGTAAGACCCCAACCAAACCGCGATCGCAGGCGGTCTTCAACGCCTTCAATTTCCTTCGGATAGAGGTCGCTGGTCATAATGATTTGCTGATTACCCTCAAGTAAGGCATTGAAAGTATGGAAGAATTCTTCCTGAGAGCCTTTCTTGTTGGCAAAAAAGTGGATGTCATCAATGAGCAATGCATCAACCGAGCGATAGTACCGTTTAAACTCATTAATCGAGTTGTTCTTAATCGCGTTTACCATGTCTTGAACGAAGCGTTCAGCGCGCATATAAAACACTTTCGCGTCTTTCTTATGGCCCATAATGGCATTGCCTACGGCATGCAACAAATGGGTCTTACCTAAACCGGTGCCACCATAAACAAATAGCGGGTTATACACACCACCAGGGTTTTCAGCGACTTGCAGCGCTGCAGCGCGAGCCAACTGGTTGGACTTACCTTCTACGAAGTTATCAAAGGTGTACTCGGGATGGATGTTGCATTCAAAAGCCGGGGCCGGAGTCTCGTCACGATCCCATGGATTCTGACGTCGGGTAGCACCGTTAAGCCGACTGACAGGTCGTTGTTGCTGAGCCGGTGCGGGTCGCGTTGAACCATTGCCTGAGGAGGCTTGCATGCCACCGACAGTGAAAGCTACATTCGGTGCCCGCCCGCCTTTCTCTTTAGCGAGTTCGCCAAGGTAATCATTTATGAGATTCAGGTACTTATCTTTAACCCAATCAACAACATAACTGTTCGGGGCGTAAAGCGTTAAGGTATCATCTGACAGGTCAGCCTGTAATGGCCGAATCCAGGTATTGAAATGCTGTGTCGACAACTCGCTCTGCAGTCGTTCTGAGCAATATTGCCAAAGCGATTTATTCACACCTGTCTCCCTGAATATTTTTTTTATTTATTTATTTATCTGGCTGTTGGAGAGCGCCCGGCCGGTCGATAAAATACTAACGCGGGGTCACTGCTAAACAGCACTTATAGGATACCTTGATTGTACTGAAATGAGGCTCTGATCGCTAGCCTAAAGCCAAAATAATCCGACGATCGACAGGGGCCTTATCCACAATACTGATCGTTATCAAATCCTATTTGTGGATAGCTTTTGTCGTTGACTTTACCCGAGATTCTCGATAGAATTCGCGCTCTTAATTTTTAGACAACCCGAATACGGACTAACGTTATGAAAAGAACATTTCAACCAAGCGTACTAAAGCGTAAGCGCTCTCACGGATTTCGTGCGCGCATGGCAACGAAAAACGGCCGCGCAGTTCTGGCCCGTCGTCGTGCCAAGGGCCGCAAAGTCCTGTCAGCGTAATTGAAGAAGCTTTCCTATGGGCGGGAGTTACGTTTACTAACTCCCGCGCACTTCCAGGTCGTTTTTAATAACCCCCCGGTTAAGGCTGTTACGGCCGAACTGACTGCATTAGCTACTCCCAATAATCTCGCCAATCCTCGCCTCGGTGTCACCATCTCAAAAAAGCGTGCCAAACGCGCCGTTGATCGAAATCGTATAAAGCGTCAGATTCGCGAAACTTTTCGGCTAAAACAGTATAAAATACCGGCATTCGATATCATCGTAATTGCAAAAAGCGGTGTTACAGATCTGTCTAATGAAGATCTGCAGCAGCGGTTAGACTATTTATGGCGAACTTTAAGCAAGCGTTGCGAGCAATACCTGTCGGCCTCATCCGACTCTACCAGTGGCTAATTAGCCCGCTGTTAGGTCCGCGTTGTCGTTTTCAGCCAAGCTGTTCGCAGTACGCCATAGAAGCTATCCAAAAGCATGGTATGATGCGGGGCTTCTGGCTTGCCAGCAAACGCATAGTGAAATGTCATCCGGGGCACCCGGGCGGCTTCGACCCGGTGCCAGGCACTACCCCAGCACCGGACAATAACGAATCAAAGTAAAACAGAGACGAAAGATTTTATGAATTCGCCACGTTCTATCTTGTTTATAGCCTTTCTGGTTGTCACCTTTTTCCTCTACCAGAGTTGGGTAGTCGATACCGCTCCTGGCACGCAACGTAGCGCGCAGCAGGCCCAGGATACCCTGCAAAGTACCCAGCAAAGCCCGGTGCCTGAACCTATCGACAGCGCCGTGCCTGAAGCGACCTCAATCACCAGCGATGCGTCTACCAGTGTACCTGTGCAGACCAATATCAGTCAGCAGCCGGTGCGCATCATGACTGACGTTCTGGATATCCATATTGACCCGCGCGGTGGCGATGTCGTCAACGCTCAGTTGCTGGAGTTCGCTCGCACGCAGGATTCCGCTGCCCGGTTTGAATTATTGCACTCGGATCCAAACCAGCTTTACATTGCTCAGTCCGGCCTGGTTGGCGCCGATGGCACCGATTCTGCTGAAGGCCGCCCACTGTTCCACGTAGAACAGTCTGAGTACACCATGACTGGCGACCGTCTCGAAGTTCCCTTCCACCTGAACCTGGAAGACGGCAGCACCATCACTAAAACCTTTGTGCTGACACGCGGTTCTTATGCGGTTGACGTAATCTACACCATTCGCAATGCCGGCACTTCGCATAAGCAAATGCAATACTACGCTCAGCTGAAACAACTTATCACTGAAGGCTCGGGCAATATGATGATGCCAACCTATCGCGGTGGCGCATATTCCTGGGATGAAGACCGTTACGAAAAGTATGCCTTCGACGACATGCGTGACCAACGCCTGAGCCGGGCCACCGAAAATGGCTGGGTCGCGATGCTCGAGCATTATTTCGTTTCCGCCTGGATACCACGCGTTGATGGTACTAAACAGCTCTATTCCCGTGTAATCGGCGGCGATCAGGCGATTATGGGCATGCAATATCCGGTGACCATGGTCGCACCCGGTGCCTCAGCCGAAATCCGCTCTACCCTGTTTATCGGTCCAAAAGATCA
>NZ_JAWVYM010000023.1:0-27815 GCF_033722695.1 Pseudidiomarina sp.
CGCGCTCAGTTAACACAAGGCTAACCCAGGTTTTGTCTTTTTCGCGCTGATATTCGGCGATATCCTGCAGGACAAACTGAAACTCTGGATTGGCCTGTACTCTTTGATTCACTGTAACCTGCCACTGAGCCAGGCGTTCTTCGCTCAGGTTAGCAACTTTGTCGTATTGCGCTGCATCAAGTTTATCCCATGGCAGTGCATTGTCCTGGCTGCTTTCACCAAACTCTTCCGGATCGGTAAAGGCCGGTAAAGAAATATCAGGCTTAACGCCGCGCATCTGGGTACTACCACCGTCAATCCGGTAGAATTTCGCGATAGTGTACTGAACACTGCCAAGGGGCTCGTCAAAAAAGTCAAAACGCCGCGCCAGTCCACGATGTTGCTGTACCGTTCCTTTGCCGAAGGTATTCTCGCCGACAATTACTGCCCGGCCGTAATCCTGCAAGGCGGCAGCGAAAATCTCTGATGCTGAAGCGCTGTAGCGATCCACCAGGACCATTACCGGGCCATCGTAATAAACTTTACCGTCGCGATCGCCGCTAATTTCTTTACGGCCGCCGCCATGGGCGACTTGCACAACAGGCCCTTTGTCAATAAAAAGCCCGGTCAGTGAGATTGCTTCCTGCAGCGAACCACCGCCATTACCACGCAGATCGATAATAAGCCCTTCGGTATCCTGGCTTTCAAGCTCTTTGATAAGCGTGATCACGTCATTGGTCAGATTGTTATAAAATCCGGGAATGGTAATGACACCCATCTTACGATCAGCGTAGTCGCTACCTTCCGGCGATTTAATTTCTGCCTTTGCCGCGCGGTCTTCAAGTTTGACCTTGTCACGAACGATGGATATCTCTTTGGGTGCTGCGGCACCTGCCTGGCTGCCTTTAAGTATTTGTAACTGCACCGTTGAGCCTTTCGGCCCTTTGATCAATTCGACCACGTCATCCAGTCGCCAGCCAACCACATCGACGAATTCAGCATCATCTTCATCACCCTGGGCAACGCCGACGATCTTGTCTTCCGGAGCGATTTCGCCGCTTTTATCGGCCGGGCCACCGGGAACCAGGCTACGAATAACGGTATAGTCATATTCTGACTGCAACACAGCGCCAATCCCTTCCAGTGACAGGTTCATATTCTGTTCAAAACGCTCTGAATTACTTGGTGACAAATAGCTGGTATGCGCTTCTACACTGCGCGCGAATGCATTCATCACAGTCTGAAAGACATCTTCACTGTTGGTCTGAGTTAAACGCTTCAGAGCATTGTTATAACGCTTGCCAAGGGTTTCCACCACTTCTGGCCACGCTTTGCCGGTCAGGGTCAAATTGAGGGCGTCATACTTGACGCGCTGACGCCATAGCTCGTTCAACCGGTCGGTCGACTCAGCCCACTCAGCTTCGCTGCGGTCAAAGTAATAACGATCATCAGCAACACCGAAGTCAAAAGGCTGATTTTCATCCAGCAGCGACAGGGCGTAGGTATAGCGCTCAAAACGGCGGTCAAGAAAGGCCTGGTACAAAGAAAACGCTGGCTGCAGCTTGCCGGAACTAATCATGTCATCAAACAAATGCTGGTATTCTTCGGCGCGCTGAACGTCTTCCTGTAACAGGAACATTTTGTTGTAGTCGATCATCTCCAGATAACGATCCAGAATCTGTTCTGAAAGTTCGTTATTCAGTTCCATATGCTTAAAATGATAACGGGTAAAGTACCCGGTGATGCGCTGACTAGCAGTGCCGTGCTGTTCACTCGGAGTCAGTTCGGGCAATTCATCCGGCGTATGTGTTGGCGGCACGGCGACAGCCGGGTTTAAAGCACCCAGGCCCATCAATGCACTAACAGCAACTGTGATTATCGATTTCTTAAGCATACGACCTACTCCTGCTTGGCTATAAACACTGCTTCAGTGTTCACTTTGACCGTTAAACCATTTTGAAGTTGCACCTGCACGTCATTTCGATCCGACTCAACAATTTCGCCGCTAATAAACGAATTGCCGACTTTTGCATGAACTTTTTGGCCTACTTTTAGTTCATTCGCCGTGGCTGGCTCCAGTTCCGGTTTAGCTGCTTTAGGCTGGCGAGCGGCTTTGGCTGGGCCAGCGCCACGTTTGGGCGGCTGCTTACGGGTCTTGCGTGGTGCCGGTTTGGTTGTAGGTGGTGTTTCAGTTTTTTTACTGGCGGCTTCTTCCTGTTTCTTTTTAGCCGCATGTTCTGCAGCTACTGACTTAGATTGCGCCAGGGTTTCTTCTGCGTGTTGCTGATGCTCAGCTTCTACAGTACCCGCTGCATTGCCATCTAGATCAATTCTCGGCGTGCCGGCTTTCACCGCCCGCAGGTATCGCCAGCTATTGGTGTAATGGCGTAAGGCAGTGCGTAAGCGGGTTTTACTGACCTTGTCATCGTCAGCCAGACGCGTTGCCAGGTCATCAAAAATACCGATCTTGAGCGGCTTTGGCTCGCCTTCGAGCGAAAAGCTTTGGGGAAACTTTTCTACCAGGTAGGCTAGTACGTCTTTATTTTTCGTCAGTTTGGTTACTTCAGTCATCGTCATTATTATCCTGCTGGCGAACTTCAGCCAGTTGTTCGATTATATAAGCCCGCATTTCGTCACTATCTAATTCGAGTAAAACCGGATTCTCAACCCACTCGTAAAGTGTACGGCGGACAACTTCTTCCAGCTGTTCGAGCGTATCATCAGGTTCGATTTCTGCCGCAATGTAGTGCAACATTTCGTTTAACTGATCAGCGGCTTCTTCTTCATGGTCTTCAAAAAATACTGTATCTGAGCGGCTCACCAAGTAGGCATAAATATCGAATTCGCTATACATAGGTAAGCTACACTGGCCAATTCAGGGATTCAATAAAACGCCCAATTTGGGTTAATCCGGCCGCATCCGCTTCACTGAAACGTCCTATTGACGGGCTATCCAGATCGAAAACGCCAACCACCGAGCCATTTACGATTAACGGGACTACCACTTCTGAATTTGATGCTGCATCACAGGCAATGTGGCCGTCAAATTCATGCACATCGACAATACGTTGGGTTTCGCGGCTGGCTGCTGCTGCCCCACAAACGCCACGACCGAAAGGAATGCGTAAACAGGCAACCTTTCCCTGAAACGGACCCAATACCAGTGTCTCAGGCTCGCGAGTTAAATAGAATCCGACCCAGTTCACATCAGCTAAGGTGTCGTAAACTAAAGCAGAAATATTACTTAGGTTGGCAATCAGATCCGGCTCACCTTCAGTGATCGCCCTGGCCTGTTCAATTAATAACGCATAATCGGTTTGTTGCATAACAATTCAGGACTCATCAGTATGGAGGGAAAAGCTTGCGATTTGAGTTTCGGATTTAAGCGAGTCTCTCATTTCTCGTTTGCTGCGGGTAACCAGCAGGCCGTCAGCGCCAATCCGAAACGGCTCGTCCGACGGACAATAACGGGCCTGATAGGCCATCACTAATTGTACCGAGTGTTCCTTCTGGGCTTCAGAAAGTGCTACACCATCAGGCCATTTACCGGTTTCAACCGCTTGTAGTAAGCGTTCAAAGGTTGCCGGGGTTATACTAGCGACGAGATCATCAAATTGCATTTTAGCGTCTACTCCGCTTTAAAAACATAATACGAATGCGGTTAATGACAAACCAGATAACTCCTATTAGCATCAGCGCATTCGCAGTGTGCGACTGCCACGTGCCCGGTATGGGCTGCTCGATGAAGAAGTAGGTAAAGGCGGCGATGGCAATTAATAAAGCCAGCATCGACTGACTCAGGAGCCTATCCCGCCGGGCTTGGGCAACACGGGACCATTCACGGTTCAGTTCATTCTCAGATAAACCGGACAGCCGGAACTCACAGTGTGGACATGCCTCAGCTTTATCAGAAATTCGCTTATTGCAGGATGGGCAATTCGTCAGTGCCATGTATTCCTCTCGGTTTTTCGTTCAGATCTAGCAATATAAGGGTTTCCGGCGCAAATTCAAGCGCAGCAACGGTTTTGCGGAAAAAATGAACCCGCCGGATGGCGGGTTCATAAGGCTAAAACAGTTGTTAAAAACAGTTAGTCGCTCTTTTTCTTCGCTTTCTCAGCGTCAAAGTGGCGCCAGTAGGTTTTAACGGTATCTTTCATTTCACGCCGCAGCAGGATGATTCCCAGTAAGTTGGGCAAGGTCATCAGTACTATTGCGACGTAGGACATAGTCCAGACCAGCGTGGTGTCCGCAAACGAGGCGACAAAGAAACCGGTTACATAAAGTATCCGGTAAGGCATAACGCCCCGTTGCCCCACCAGGTAGACTACCGCTCGGTCACCATAGTACGACCAGGCGATGGCGGTCGAGAAGGCAAACAACAACAAGCTGATTGGCACTATATATTCACCGTTGGCACCAAAATACCCCTGGCTAAAGGCCAGTGAGGTCAGTGCTGCAGAATGCACCAGTGACTCACCGACTATAGTGATGTCTTCTTTGACGATCTTTCCTTCATCAACCCGCAGAGTTCCCGTGTAAGGGTCCTCACCAGCGACGATGAACTTAACGTCTTCAGCGACTGAACGGGCATGCAGTAAGGTATAGCCATCTGACACAGGTTCACCATTTTGTACCACTATGGTGCCAGTATATTTCTCAATGGTGCTTTCAGCGGTGCTGTTCAGGTAATGATACAACGCCTGGCGGTCAGCGTCGGTGGCATCATCATATTGCCCCGCCACCACTTCCAGATCCGTGCGTGAGAAGATATTTTCATGCTTTTCAGACCACACGCCGGAAGACAGAATAACCAGACCGGTCAGGGTACAGATAACAATGGTATCGATAAAGGGCTCAAGGATAGAAACCATACCCTCTGAAACCGGCTCATCGGTACGTGCCGAGGCGTGGGCGATAGGTGCAGAACCCTGACCCGCTTCGTTTGAGAACAAACCACGGTTTACACCACGGTTAAATGCGTAGGCAAAAGTTGCGCCAAGGAATCCGCCGGTAGCTGCCGAGCCCGTAAAGGCATCAGAGAAAATAGCGGCAAATGACGGACCAATTTGATCAAAGTTAAACAAGATTACGCTGAGCGCGCCGACGATATATAGCAGACCCATTATCGGAACGATCTTCGAAGTCACCGCAGCGATCCGATGGATGCCGCCGATGATGACCATGGCCAGCAATATGGCCAATACGCCACCGGTTAGCATCCGGTCGATACCGAAGCTCATTTCCATACTTTGCGCGATGTTATTGATCTGCGGCATGTTACCTGTACCGAACGAGCTGATAATGGTCGCTACAGCGAAAATTACCGCCAGCCACTTCATGTTCAGGCGGCGATCCATGTAATACATGGGACCACCAGCCATAGTGCCGTCTTCAGTCTGGACACGGTATTTATGCGACAGGGTAACTTCGACGAACTTAGTTGTCATGCCCAGGAATGCGGTGATCCACATCCAGAATAACGCAGCTGGTCCACCTAAGAATATCGCCAGGGCCACGCCACCGATATTACCGGTACCGACAGTACCTGATAAAGCAGTGGACAGAGCCTGGAAGTGACTGGTATCACCTTTGGCACCCTTGCGGTCAAACTTGCCGGTGACGACTTTCCAGGCATGTTTAAAAAATCGTATTTGCGGAAACCCCAGGTATAGGGTGAAGAACAAGCCAACACCTAACAGAATAAACGGGAAGTAAACTGCCGAGCCTAAATAGCTGTCGAGCAGCAGCAAAAAGTTATTAATAAGTTCCAAGGTGACCCCCTTGCCAGTTTGTTATTATTATCTTTGGTTAAGCTAACCTGCGCGGGTTAACCGCGCAAGTTATTTGCCACTGAGTAAATTGCACTTAAAACATCACCACCCAATTGCTGACAGCGGTTGGCTGACCAGCCAAAGTCGGGATCCGGCAGATCTGCGTTGTCTTTAAAAGGCATCTCCAGGGTAAACGCCAGGCACTTAAAGCGCTCGGCAACCGAGTTACTGGCAATGGTCAGGTTGGCCTGACCGGGTTCATCTACCGGATAGCCATGCTCGGTCTGGAATTCAGGAGTTATTGCCAGCAGCGTATCTTTAAAGCGGGCGCTCAACTGCTGGTGTAAATCGCTGTAACACGGCACGCCTTCACTGCCCGCCAGGAAGTTATATGGCAGATTTTCATCGCCATGAACATCCAGGAAAAAGTCGACGCCGGACTCTTCCATGGCATTCAGCACGAAATAAACCTCGGGGCTTTTATCCAGGCTGGGTTCAGCCCACTCACGGTTGAGGTTGGTACCCACCGCGTTAGTGCGTAGGTGGCCGCGCACGCTGCCGTCCGGGTTCATGTTCGGAACAACATAAAAGACGTTGTTTTCAAGTAATTTGCGTACCGCGCCATCTTCATCGTCAAGCAGCCGGCTGAGCATGCCCTCAATGAACCATTCGGCCATGCTTTCGCCCGGATGCTGGCGACCAATAACCCAGATCTTATTTTTCTGCTCATCCGGCTCGCCGATAACCAGCAGATTCATGTCACGACCGTCCAGGGTTTGCCCCAATAGCACGTGTTGACATTCAATTGACTGCTGCGCCCACTGCACCAGGTCCTGATGACGCTCGTAAGAATAAGGGGTGAAATAAGCGTAATAGATACTTTCCTGCTCCGGTGTGTGGCGTATGGTCAGGTTTTTACCATCATACTCACAAGGAACCCGAAACCAGGTATCACGGTCATAAGAAGCGGCAACTGAATAATCCTTCCAGCCGTCTGGATAAGCAGACTCGCCAGCATTGGTGATTTGCATGACGTGCTCTACCCCGGCTTCGGCATAGAGCTTAAAGTGAAACCATTGATAAAAATCAGACTGGTGATCTTTACGAATAGCGAGCTTGATTTGATCCGGCTGGCTAGCTTCCAGTACTTCAATGTTGCCGCTATCAAACTGGGCAGTAATAAACATCAGCGCTTCCTTATTTTAGTTAGTAAAAAGCGCCATGAATGGCGCTTTTTGAACCGGTTTTTTATTTCTAACGCGGTAAATTTAACAGCTGTTGGCCAGCCATTTGCTCGGCAACACGGATTACCTGGCAGCTATAACCGAACTCATTGTCATACCAGACGTAGAGCACGGCACGATCGTCTTCAACGATGGTGGCGTGTGAATCGACGATGCCAGCGTAACGCGAACCGACCAAATCACTGGAAACGATTTCTGTCGAGGCGGTGTAATCGATCTGTGCCTGTAGTTCAGAGTGCAGTGCTGCATGCTTGATAAACTCGTTTAACTCTTCTTTGGTGGTAGCCTTAGTCAGGTTAAGGTTCATGATCGCCATAGAAACATTAGGGGTTGGCACGCGGATGGCATTGCCGGTCAGTTTACCCTTCAGTTCCGGCAGTGCTTTGGCGACCGCTTTCGCCGCGCCGGTAGTAGTCAATACCATATTCAGAGGTGCTGAGCGGCCGCGCCGTTCAGCTGAATGATAATTATCAATCAGGTTCTGATCGTTGGTGTAAGAATGTACGGTTTCTACATGACCGTTGCGGATTTGATATTCATCGTGAATAACCTTGAGCACCGGCGTGATGGCATTGGTGGTACAGCTTGCCGCACAAACGATTAAGTCGTCTGGTTTGACGGTCTCGTGATTGACACCAAACACGATATTTTTGATATCACCTTTTGCAGGAGCGGTCAGCAGTACCTTTTTCACACCTTTGGATTTCAGGTGCAAGCCAAGGCCAGCTTCGTCCTTCCAGATGCCCGTATTATCAATGACAATCGCGTCATTAATACCGTACTGAGTATAGTCCACCTGATCCGGACCATTCGAGTAAATCACTTTTATACTGGTGCCATTGGCTTTAATAGCGGAATTTTCATGGTCGACGGTAATCGAGCCATTGAAGGCGCCATGAATAGAGTCACGACGCAGCAAACTGGCCCGTTTTTCCAGATCGCCATCCCGTCCACCGCGAACGACGATAGCGCGCAGACGCATTTTATTGTTGCTGCCATTGCGCTCGATTAGTAGTCGCGCCAGTAACCGGCCGATACGACCAAACCCGTACAATACTACATCCTGAGCCGGAATCTCATCAGCTTTATCAACGATGTCTGAAAGTTCACGCTTCAGGTAGGCTTCGATAGAGTCGCCCTTACCTGCGTCTTTATGCAGATAGTTAAACGCCAGCTTGCCGATATCGACCCGAGCCGGAGCAAGCTTCATTTTGCTCAGCGCTTCCAGAAACGGGAAACTTTCGCGCAGGCGCAACTTTGTGCCTTCATGACGACGGATCAGGCGGTGCGCTTTAATAATATTAATGGTATCGACGTTTAGCATCGAACGACCATAAATAACGGTCTCAACACCATAGTTCCGATACAGGCGACCAATTAATGGCTGCATCATTTCGGCGTATTCCTGGCGCTCCTGCCAACTGCGTAAAGTCAGATCCTGCTGCTGATCACTCATTCGGTTACCTTTAAGTTTTGCGTGGAAAATGAAGGTTAACAATTCAAGTGCGCGTATTGTACTGAAAAGCGCCTGTCAGTGCCAGATTCTCTGTATACCCGTGATAGCCGTGGTATAATTTTACGATACTTAAGTCGTTCAGTCCGTCAGGAGAATTACCATATGTTACGTCGAACCAAAATAGTTACCACTTTGGGTCCCGCCACTGACAACCCTAAGGTTCTTGAGCAATTGATTCAGGCAGGCGCCAACGTGGTCCGGCTTAACTTCTCCCATGGCAAGGCTGAGGACCATATCCGCCGTGCCAATCAGGTTCGCGAGATTGCTCAGCGGCTGGGCGTGTATGTGGCGATTTTGGGTGACTTGCAAGGGCCCAAGATCCGCATTGCCAAATTCGAAAATGGCGCCATTACGCTTGATGTAGGCGACGTATTCGTTCTTGATGCTGAACTTGAGGATACCGCTGGTACCCAGCAGCGCGTCGGTATTGATTATAAGGAATTGCCGCAGGATGTGCAGGTTGGCGACATCCTGTTACTGGACGACGGCCGCATCCAACTTAAAGTGGAAGATGTCAGTGGCGCCAAGATCACCACCACCGTCACTGTTGCCGGCAAGCTCTCTGATAATAAAGGTATTAACCGCCTGGGTGGCGGCCTGTCTGCTGCAGCGCTGACCACAAAAGATCATCGTGATATCGCTACAGCGGCAAAAATTGGCGTTGATTATCTGGCGGTATCGTTCCCGCGCAGTGGTGCCGATATGCAAAAAGCCCGACGCTTGCTGCGTGATGCCGATGGCCGGGGCCTGCTATGTGCCAAGATTGAGCGCGCTGAAGCAGTAGCAACCGATAATGCGCTCGATGATATCATCCGTGCATCCGATGCAGTCATGGTCGCTCGTGGTGATTTAGGTGTTGAAATTGGTGATGCACAGCTGGTTGGCAAGCAAAAAAAGATCATCGCGCGCGCCCGTCAATTGAATAAGGTTGTAATAACCGCAACTCAGATGATGGAATCTATGATTGAAAGCCCAATGCCAACGCGGGCAGAGGTTATGGACGTAGCCAACGCCGTGCTCGACGGCACGGATGCGGTCATGTTGTCCGCTGAGACCGCTGCCGGTAAGTTCCCGGTGGCAACGGTAAAAGCTATGGCTGAAATATGTCTTGGCGCAGAAACGCATCCGATTACGCCACTTGCAAACGGTGAGGGTAAAGCGGCGTTTACTACGATTCAGGAAGCAAGTGCGATTACTGCTATCTATGCCGCAACGCACTTAGCTGGCGTTAAAGCCATCATCGCCTTAACTGAGTCCGGTTCGACGGCAAAATTAATGTCACGGATTAATACCACCCTACCCATCTTTTCGTTATCACGGCATGCGGAAAGCCGGTCGCGCTGTGCCCTGTATCGCGGCGTTTATCCGATTGCCTTCGATTCAACTAAATGTGAACCTAACCGGCTCGTTTACGAAGCCATTAATGAAATTAAGGTGCGGGGTCATGTTGGCGCGGGCGATTTAGTAGTGCTGACCCACGGTGATGTTATGGAAACCGTAGGCTCGACCAATACCTGCAAGATCATCGAGGTCAGATAGAAAACGTTTCGATCAGGCTATCTAAATCTTCCAGGTAGCCGTCGATCGTATCCAGCAGGTGCCGTCTCTGTTCGGCGGTCATTGACTGATAGACCTGATGAACCAGTTTAATTGAGGCGGCCCGGTTGGCTTCAATACGGGCTTGCAGTTCAGGGCTACGGAGCTGCTCTGGTTGAACAATAAGCGCGTAAATTCGCTGCGGATAATCAGCCGCAGAGGGCTCACTAATCGCCCCTGCGAAATTGTTCAGCCAGCGTTGCCGGTAGCTGACCCAGTCCATGCGCATATCGTCGCGCTGATCCAGCCATTGGTTTATATACTGCAGCTGCGCCTCCGTTACTGTTCCCAGCCACTCTGAGAAGCTGTCCTGCATGCGTTTGTAGCGCTTCTCGCGCGAGTCTTCATATGACCCTTGTTCTTTAATTTCTTCAATGTCCTCGTTCAGATCCTTCTGAATCGTCTTAACCAGCTGGTCGCGCTGAGCGGCTGACAGCCTCGGCAGATAAACCTGAGCATAAGGTTCAACCTGAAGCTGAATATTTTCCCATAGGCCATAGATAGCGGTGCTGATAAGCAGTAAATCTTGTTCAGTAAGATCTTCGCGGGTCAGGTCAGTACGAATTTTAAGGAGGAGATCACGATAGGCAGGCAGTTGGGTTTGCGCATGCCAGCGATGTAATTCATCGATGCTGGCGCTGACATCGCGCTCCAGGTTTCCGGATAAGTCTACGTAGTCATCAAGCTTCCACTCAACCAGCGTATCGGCAAAGCGATAGCCCAGACGATTAGAACAGCCGGTTAACACGAATACGATTAGAATCAATGTAAACAGCTGCTTCATATCAAGGCTCCCTGGTCAGGATGTGAGAATCAGTTTTTTTATCCGATCTTTGTAACTGCGACTAACCTTCAGTTCTTTGCCGTTTTTCAGTACCAGATGGTATTCACCATTTTGTCTGCTACAGAGTTTTTCTACTTGTTCAAGGTTAACAATGGCTGAGCGATGAATACGTTGAAAACGTTTCGGGTTCAGCTCATCTTCCAGTTCTTTCATAGTGCGGCGCAGGATGTAAGTTTCATTGCAAGCATGAATACACATGTAGTCGCCGGCAGCATCAACCCACTCGATAGAATTAATCGCCACGCGGGTTATTTCGCCGCTTTCTTTAATAGCAATATGCTCGGGGTAGCGGGACATACCAATGTCTTCGCCACTAGCCAGACGCTTCAGAATAGCTTCACAGTCTTCACCGGTTGCATCTGCAAGTAAATTTAAAATACGTTGCTGCTGGGTATTTTGTTCACGTTGGGCGAGATTATTTTCGATGCGCTTAAGGCTGCGGGCTATACGCTCATGATCTACGGGCTTCAGCAGGTAATCAATGGCACGGACATCAAAGGCTTTGATTGCATAGTGGTCATACGCGGTGACGAAAATGACTAAAGGTAACGGGGCGCCGCGCGCCTGAACTTCGCGCAATAATTCAAAACCATTCATGCCGGGCATCTGAATATCAAGGAATACCAGGTCCGGTTTAAGCTCGATGATTTTCTCCAGCGCCTGCCGGGCACTCTGGCATTCATCCAGTAACTCGACCTGTGGAAAGTCCTGTAGGCGCACAATGAGACCCCGGCGCGCCAATGCTTCGTCATCGACGACCAGCGTGCGAATTTTATTAATCATGTGGTTTCAACTTGCTCCAAGGGGATACGGATTTCAACCCGCATGCCCTGCGGATCGTTATCCGCTAATGTAAAGGAGTAATTCCTTCCATACAAGGCCTGAAGGCGATCTCGGGTATTGGACAATCCCACCCCGCCGCGTTCAATAAGTTCACGGGCCGGAGTCCGACAACCAGGTCCATTGTCGATCACGCTAACCAGTAAGTCATTATCAACCCGATGCGCGGCTATGATAATACGCCCGCCCTCTTCCATGCGGGCAATTGCATATTTTATTGAATTCTCGATAAGGGGTTGCAGGAACAGGCTGGGCACCATGGCCTGCTTTACGTCATCGTCAATATTAATAATGACCTGAAGGCGTTCATCGAACCGCACTTTCTCGATATCCAGATAGAGCATCAGTGCTTCGATTTCCTGTTCCAGGGGGATCTTTTTAATCGGTTCGTTATCCAGCGAAAAGCGCAAAAACAGACTCAGTTTCGACATCATTTTATTTGCCAGATCATTTTCCTTAATCAGGATTAAGGTAGAAATCGCGTTCAGGGTGTTAAATAAAAAATGCGGATTAAGTTGATAACGCAGCATCTTCAGCTGTGCCTGATGCGCCATGGCAGTGGCCATCAGCGCTTTTTGTTTTTCATCCTGTAGCATTTGGTAATATTTAATACCAAAATAAAGGCCGCTCCAGCTCAGCATGATGTAGAACTTAGCGATGGTATTTTTAAAGTAAAACCAGTTGCTCTCAGGGCGAAAGCCGAATTTATAAATTTCCCAGTAAGTCGCATTATCAATGACCGCCCAGGCTGCTGCGGACAGATAGGAGGCGACCAGCACGACTAGTATCAATAGCCAGGGGCTGCTATCCCAGATACGACGATATAAATGGCGTAACGGCAGGGTTAGCAATAAGCCGGCGTAAGCACCCAATACGATAACCAGTATGTAGATGTCTCGCATTTCATGCATCAGTGAGCCAATGTAGTGCACCAGCGCGTAACCAAACCAACCAGCCGATTGCAGTAGCCAGAAGAACCGGTTGCGATCATCAAAAATAATTTTCCAGTTGCTGCTCATACAGCCTCGCATCTGTGAGATTGCCATCAGCTCGGATTATACCGCGAAGTAACCGCTGGGGGACGACCTTTTATCGCACGCAGGCTGCTGTATAGCCGAAACGAGCCATGCTAGTATTCAGAGCTACGACATAAGTTATTGACGAGGTACCTGTGCTGCATTATTCGATAACCCCCGCTGATTTAAATGCCCATTTGTTCAGTGTCGCGCTCGAAATAGGCGAACCCGCTCGCGATGGGGTACAACTGACCCTGCCCGCCTGGATCCCGGGCAGCTATATGATTCGGGATTTTGCCCGTAACATTATCGATCTGCGCGCCGAGGCCAATGGTCAGCCGGTAAAAGTTACCGCAGTGGACAAACAAACCTGGCAACTTGAGCCTGTCGATGATCCGGTCACTGTGCACTATCAGGTTTATGCCTTTGACCTTTCCGTGCGCAGCGCTTATCTGGACCAGTACTTCGGCTTTTTTAATAACAGCAGCCTGTGCCTTGCTGTGCAGGGGCAGACTAATCAATCATGTACCCTGGCTATTAGCATGCCGAATGATGAGTCAGCATGGCAGCTTGCCACAGGGATGCCGCGACAATCGGGCGAACAGTTTGGAAGTGGCGTATTTACCGCCGCCAGCTATGAAGAGCTGGTTGATTATCCGGTACTTATGGGGCAGTTAGCCATCCAGGAGTTTATCGCCGGGGGCATTAAGCATGGCCTGGTCGTAGCCGGGCACCACTACGGTGATCTCAGCAGGATCAGCCGCGATCTCGCCAATATTTGTGAGTATCAGATTGAGCTATTTGATCATCAGGTACCTTTTGACAATTATCTGTTCCTGACGATCGTGGTCGGCAAGGGCTTTGGTGGGCTCGAGCACCGCAATTCAACGGCCCTGCTCTGTAGCCGTAAAGATTTGATCTTAGCCGGAAAAAACACCATCGATAATGACTACCGCGGCTTTCTCAGCCTGTGTAGCCATGAATACTTTCATAGCTGGAACATAAAAACACTGAAGCCACGTGAGTTTATTCCGTACCGGCTGGCGGCAGAGCAATATACCCGACAGCTTTGGTTTTATGAGGGGATCACCTCTTACTTTGACGACTATGTACTGCATCAGTGCGGCCTCATTGATGCACCAGCCTACTTACAGCTGGTTGGTGACACCATCGCACGGGTACAGCGCAGCAGCGGAGCCAACCGACAGACCGTTACAGATTCGAGTCTGTATGCCTGGACGAAGTTTTATAAGCAGGACGAGAACTCTCCTAACAGCATTGTTAGCTACTACGCCAAAGGTGGTCTCATCGCGCTATGTCTTGATCTGATATTGCGCCGTGATACCGAGGGTCAGGTAACGCTGGAAACGGTAATGCGCGACTACTGGCTGGAATACGGAGCGAGCGGCAAAGGGACCGAGGACGATAGCTTTGCCAGCTTTGTGGAACAAAAGTATTCAGTAAAACTGGGAGCATTTTTGCAGCGTGCTTTGTATAGCACCGACCCCTTGCCGCTGAATGATTTGCTCAGCCACTTTGGCGTTGAACTGACCCATGAGCTGGCCGCCGATGACAATACCATAGGCGGTAAGCCTGCCAGCGCAAGCATGCCGGTAGCACTTGGCGCGCGCTACAAAGCGTCATCCCAGGGGCTGGAATTGCAAACCGTCTATAACGGCGAGGCAGCTGAACGGGCCGGGTTAAGTGCGCAGGATCGGATCATTGCCATTGATCGGTTGCAGGTCACGGACCAGAGCGTGAAAGAAGTCTTTGAGCGGTATCAGCCGGATCAGCAAGTGACTGTCCATGCGTTTCGCCGGGATGAGCTACTTAGTCTGAAGCTGGTCTGGGACAAGCCGCGGACGAATAATCGCGTGTTGCGGATTAAACGCCCGGAACAGCTTAAGGGGTGGTTAATTCCGAAGAGCTAAAGTGCTCAAGCACCAACGCCGGATCCAGACGTTCTTGCTGCCAGTTGATGCGCCAGTCAAGATGGGGGCCGGTAACTCGCCCGGTGGCACCGATCTCAGCGATGACATCACCCTGAGCAATTTCATCACCGGGCGCTACATGCAGCTTATGTAGGTGAATGTAGGTGCTGGTAACGCCATAACCATGATCGATAATGAGGGTGCCGCCGGAATAGAACAGATCGGGCTCGGCCAGTACCACGATACCTGGCCACGGAGCCTTAACCGGCGTGCCGGTGGGCGCCGCGATATCTAAGCCAAAATGCGGGTTTCTGGGCTGACCATTAAAAATTCGCTGACTACCGTAAACGCCGCTAATACGTCCTTCGGCTGGCTTAATCACTGGCTGCAAAAAGTCTTCGCGCGCACTAAATACCTGCCGGGCCTGCCATACTTTGGCTGCTTCGGCCCGGGCCCGGGCAACCTGAGCCGGATCCGGTGTTACCGTTTTTTGTGGAACGCCATCAACCCGATCAATAGCATAAGATCGGGGCGCAAGTTCAATAACAACCTCATGCACCTCGCCCGCCGGGGTCTGTACCTGAATCGTTTTACTGCCTTCAGCATCGCGGCCAAACCCGAATACGACCTGGCCCGCAGGAGTAACTTTTAGCGGTTCACCTTCCAGGCTTACCCGGTTATTAATCGCGGTGGTGCCTATTATCAGGGCTCCAGGAGTAAAGGCACCTGAAAAGCGAATTATCGACTCTGCGCCCGCCGCTGCTGCAGGGCTAAAAATAATGAATGCTGCGTATAAGGCAGCCAGCCAAGCCGTTTTACGCATAACCAATCGCTCCTTTGCCAACGCCTTCAAACGCGGTCACCTGCACGTTCTTGTCGGCGCACTGTTGTTTCACTTTTTCGGCCAGATAAACGGCGATACATTCAACCGTTGAATCCGTCGGAATTACGTAGTTTTCCGAGCGCGGTACTATCAGTTCGAATAACCCCTGATCAGCGCTGTAACTATACCCGATATGGGTATCTTCACTAATCTCTCCAGCATTGGACGAGCGCAGCAGTTTAGTTAACGGTGCAACATCTTCAGTGGAGCCCAGGTAGATATCCCGCCAAAGCTCACACCACTGGGTTTCAAGATCGGTATCACGATGGCCATCAAGGCTTATATATAAGCGCGACCGGTGACCATGAGCAATACGCTGACAGTTACCATCGTGCTTTTTAAGTCCGTGGGTGTAATGGTAGAAAGCCCCGGGGATCTCCTCCGGCCGAAGCTGCAGGCTAAGGCCGGCAACATTCTCCGGCAGTTCGCGTTTAATAACCGCGCGCAGATATTCCGTTATAGACTCAAGCGTTACCTGCTGGGCATCAATAAAAGCAAAGGCATCAGACGGGCAGAATAAGTGAATACTGCGATGGTCAGGCCGCATAAAGTCAACCCAGTAGCTGTTGCCGTCAGGGTGATAACTGACCCGGGTATAAGGGTGCTCAGCAGGAATAGCAAGCTTATGATCCACTGCGCCATCAATGATGCGTTTGATCTGCTTTTTGACACGGCCAAAATCGAGCACCATGGATTGCTCGTTCAGTGAGCCATCTAAAATAATATCAACGATCCAGCTCTCACCGACAATACCGCGTTGCGGGCATAAATAAGAAAAGTCGATCACTGTCAGATCGTTTACAAATAACTGCATAACCTGCTCTGTCGTTTTATGTAAATAAAGGTATCTACCAAGGTGCTGTAGTATATCACTACCAGCCCTCAGGCGAGAACTTCGATTAACTGCAGCCAGTCCAGAATTAATTTCAGGCTTAGTGCTATCAGCGCAATCCCCATCACCCGATCAATCCAGTGGCTGACGCGCCAGAGCCGGCGAAACAATGGCGGCCAGTTAATCAGGGTCGCCAGCCCGGCAAACCAGACAGCAGTAGCTACTGCCATATACAACCCATAGCCGATTTTGACGCTGGTCGGCGTTTCCGGCGCTATCACAGTACTAAACAGCACCAGAAAAAATAAGGTGGCTTTGACATTCAGACCATTGGTAAAAAAGCCAATCCGAAACGCCTTACCAGCCGAAAAATCACCAGCGGGAGCCGCTGTACCGGGTTCCAGTTCGCCCTTCGGTGCAGATCGAATCGCCTGACTGCCAAGCCAGCCGAGATAGCTGGCTCCCAGTAGCAATAAACTTGCATAAACCCACTGATAGCGGTGGATTACCAGGGCAATACCGAGCACTGAATAAGCAACGTGCAGCAAAATACCTGTGCCTATGCCAAGACTGACCCAGCGGCCGATCCGGCGGCCATAACTCAAGCTGTATCTTATTGTTACGGCAAAATCTGGGCCCGGGCTTGCGACGGCCATCAAGTGGTAGACGGCGATAATTATAAATTCTTCTAAATACATTGATTAATAACTCTGTTAGCTTTAGTTTTAATTAATTCAGATTAACTTTATCTATTATTAGCGGAGGCGCTGCAATGCGTACTAAGTCGCCATCACTCAACGCGTTACGGGTATTTTCAGTCGCTGCTCATGCCGCTTCTTTTAAGCAAGCCGCACAACAACTTGGCGTTTCTCAGTCGGCCGTGACCCGCCAGGTGCAGGCGCTGGAGGAACAACTGGGAACGCGGCTTTTTCAACGCGATAACAGAGTCCACGCTCTTACCCCAGCCGGACAAGCCCTCGCCCCAGAGTTACAACGGATCTTCCGGGAACTTGAACGTACCGTTGAACGCACCCGCGATATTGGTGACAGCGAGCTGACGACTTTGCGTCTGGCGGTGCCTGAAAGCTTTTTGCGCTGGTGGTTATCAGTCCGCTTAGCCGACTTCTACGCGCTCTATCCCCATATTCGTTTGCACTTCAGTACTGTAGCATTATTTCCTGACAGCACCGAGAGATCCCTGCTCAGCAGCGCGCTGCAGCACGAAGGCCTGGACCTGGCCATTCACTACGGCGGTTTACGCGATAAGAGTATTCGTCAGCAGAGTCTCTATACCCCGGTATATATTCCGGTTGCCGCCAAAACTGAAGCCGCGCAGCTGGATGAGCGTAACTGGTTGATCGATCCGCAATCTGCCGCCTGGCAGCAATTCAGTAAAGTACAGGCGCGGCTGAGTAAACGTGTCGCTATATTACCGGTAAGTAATAGCAATATTGCCATTGACCTGATACAGGGCACAGCGCAGATCACCCTGCTCGACCGCCTGTTTCTGCAGCACCCGGAACTAACTAGCTATCAGCAATTTACGGAACATCAGGTGTCTTTGCCCGAAACTGTACAGCTATCGGTTAAAAGTCGCCAGCGCCAGCCAGTGGCGGTGGTGGCCTTCAGCAAATGGCTGGAAAGCCGCTTACAGGCAAGTTTGCGTTAATCTTTGTGGTTCAGTCGCTGAGCATTGACCCAGGCGAGCAGCAGCAACAAAATAAAAGAGCTGATAACCGCTGAACTGCTTAGCCCTGTATCAATCATTAATCCCATCAACAAAGGTGATAGCGCAGTAGCAAAGACCATAAGCGCATGGACCAGTGCCCGCACTGTTGCCAGTCGGGTAACGCCATAGAGTTCAGCCCAGAGCGTACCGGACAACGCTGAATTGATTCCGGCACTTACGCCCGCCAGCGCAAGAAACAGCCACCAGGCCCAAAACCCGGGTACAATTAGTAATAACGCAGCCCCGAGAGTAGCAGGCAGAATATTAGCCCCGATAAGACGTACCGAGCCAATGCGATCGATTAAACTGCCGGCAATTAATGAAACGCTCACGCGACTAACAGAAAACATCAGGATTCCACTCGCTACAGCCGCGACTGGCCAGTCGTTTTCCTGCGCTAGCCATAACTGATTCAGTAATAATGCGGTAACCAGAAATGGCAGGCCAAGCATCGCCGGCAGCACCATCCAGAACGTTCGTTCGCGCACGATATCGCGCTGGCGAATCAGCGTAGCCAGTTCGTCTTTATGAACACCATGTGTTTGTTCGGCTTGATCAGGTTTGTCGCGCTGCAGGCTAATCATCAACGGTAGCATTAACAACAGCAAGCCGGCGAATACCAGCCAGGTAGATTTCCAGCCAATAGCCGCAAATAGCATAACCACGAGGATCGGTAGGATCATTTCGCCGAGCGGAAAGCCCATGCCTGCAATGGCGATGGCCTTACCGCGATCGCTGCTGAAATACCGGCCCATGCTGGTCATAGCAATATGCCCCATAAAGCCCTGCCCGAACAGGCGTAGCCCGGCTAAGGCAACAAACAGCAGCGCGACATGCCAGTCAACCGCGATGAGTACGGCTGAGAGGATTAACCCGCCAAATGTAAAACAAGTAAAGGCAGACAGCGGCACGACGTCCAACTTTTTACCGATGCGCATCAGCAGCACACCACCAACGAAGGTCGCGGCCGCATAAAGCGCGCCGAAATCACCGTAACTCAGATTATGGCTTTCGCGTAAGGCGTCATTAAACAAACCGATAAAGAATGTTTGCCCGAAACTTGACGCGAAGGTTGCCAGAAATCCAAAGGTTAAGAATGCCGGATACTTTGCCAGCAACCGCAAGTACTGCTTCATGAATCTCCTACTGGCGCCGCGCCACTACCGGCGGATAGCGTTGCGCCAGGCTGATGCTGTCACCAGTATGGGTAACAACGCGGGCGTGACGGCGGTTGAGCTGCCGCGGATCAGAAACCCCACATGAGTGCGCTATGATATTCACACCGTATTCCATGTACTTATGGTAATTGGCTACACGCACACTTTTTTCGTGCGGATCAAGACCGCGCATTAACTTCTTATCATGAGTCGTTACACCCGTTGGACAGGTATTACGGTTACATTGCATCGCCTGAATACAGCCAATCGAAAACATGAAGCCCCGCGCTGAAGCGATGAAGTCGGCCCCAACTGCGAGTGCCCAAGCTACATCAGACGGAGTGATCATTTTGCCCGATGCGACTATTTTGATACGTTCTTTTAAATCGGCGGCAATCAGCTTGTCGACCAGCACCGGCAGACTCTCAGATAGCTTCAGACCAACGTAATCCATCAGTGGTTGCGGTGATGCGGCAGTGCCGCCATCGGCGCTGTCCAGGGTGATGAAGTCTGGTGCGCACTCCGTGCCTCTGGTATGGATTTCATCAACCAGTTCGTCGATCCAGCTCGGGTCGCCCATCACAAATTTAATACCCGTTGGTTTACCGGTGATTTTTCGTATTTTGTCGATAAAATCCAGTAGCTCACTATTGTTACTCACTTCAGGATGCCGGTTTGGGCTAATAGAATCCTGTCCGACCGGAATAAGGCGAATGGCAGCGACCTCTTCAGTAACCTTGATACCAGGTAAAATGCCGCCCTTACCGGGTTTGGCGCCTTGGCTAAGCTTGATTTCAAACATCTTTATATGCTCGTGATTACCAAGCTCTTCCAGTTTTTCTTCGTCAAGCTTACCGTCAGCGGTGCGTACCCCATACTTTGCTGTGCCAATCTGAAATACCAGATCGCAGCCACCTTCCAGATGATAAGGGCTAAGACCGCCCTCGCCGGTATTAAACCAACAGCCAGCCTGTTTTGCGCCTTTAGACAGCGCCCGAACAGCGACCGACGATAGCGCTCCGTAACTCATTCCGGCAATATGAAAGTAGGAAACCGGCGAATAGGGTTCACGGCAATTCGGGCCAATGGTTAAGGGTTCAGGAGAGGTTTGATCTTCGGCCTGCGGTGGATAAGGCGCATTGGCAAAAATAATGGTGCCGTTAACGCCAATATCGCGGGTAGAACCAAAGGGTAAAGTGCGATCAGCATTTTTAGCGGCGCGGTATACCCAGGAGCGTTGCGCGCGATTAAAAGGCATCTCTTCGCGATCCATGGCAAAAAAATACTGACGGAAAAATTCACCCAGGGTTTCGAACAGATAGCGAAAGCGTCCAATAACCGGAAAGTTCCGCCTCACGGTATGTTTTACCTGAGTGCGGTCAACAATATACATAACCACGACGGCGATGATTCCCGCGAACAGTAACAGAACAAATATTCCAAATAGCCATTGCGCGACGAGCAGTAGCGTATTTGCATTCATCCATGGGTTGTCAGTCATACCTTCTCCACGCTGGTGAATAGCCCTATACCCTTTACTTTACTGCCCCCTGAACGTTTCAACAAGCCCGCCTGACTGTTAACAAATTACTTCAAGGATTATTTTTTGTTTTTTACATAAAGCTTGACTACTCTCAATGCAATTACTACGGGATGGTCGATAATTGTACAGCGGTAACCTTCAACGCCTCTTTTTAAATGACTGGCCATTACAACGCTCAAGATAGGAGGTCTTATGCACCAGAAAAAACTGTACACGCCACTCAGGATTCTGAGTTTTATTGTCCTGCTCCTAATGGCCACAGCTGTTATTTATGCGGCCTCCATTTCTGTCCTGCACTGGACAGGTATTAACGTCTAGATCGGAGGCGGCATCATGACGAACCGGCAAGCTCGGATCTTTGCAATTGCATCAACCTTAATTGCGGCGCTGATATTTTTGATATTGACCCTTGATAGCCACCGGCAGTTCGGCGAACTCACTAATGCGGAAAATATAACGCCGGAAGTAACCCGTGGTAAGGATGTCTGGCATAAATACAACTGCATCAACTGCCATACCCTGTTCGGCGAAGGCGCTTATTACGCACCAGACCTTACCAAAATCACCCAGCACCGGGGTGAAGCCTATCTCAAAGCCTACATGCGTGACCCGTCACAATTTTATGATGAACAAAAACACCGCCGGTTAATGCCCACCCAAGACCTCAGTGAACAGGAAATTTCTGATTTGATCGATTTTCTTGACTGGGTAGCAAACGTCGATAACCAGGGCTGGCCACCGCGGCCGATTATGGTAACAGGCGGCACCCTATCCTCAGCATTTGTTGCTGACACCGCGGAAGATACCGAAGACCTAACGGGCACAACCGGGGATTTAACACCAGTTACCGAAGCGGATGACCCGCGCGCCCAGGGTGAATATGTCTATCGCACCGCGTCACCCGCATGCACCGCCTGTCATTCAACGCAGCCGGGCGCCGATATGGCCGGGCCAACGCTCGCCGGATTAGCGACCAGAGCTCAGGCTATTATTCGCTCAGCTGATTACCAGGGTGAGGCAGAAGATGTCGAAGGCTATATCCGTGAATCCATCGTTGCGCCCAGCGCCTATCTGGTACCGGGCAGTATGTATTCCGCTGGCGGCACCTCCTTTATGCCACAGGGGTACGATAACAGTTTAACGCCAGAACAAATCGACCAGTTGGTTGCCTATCTGGCAACGCTTAAATGATGGGTAAAAATTAGGGAGAATAACAATGCGGTATAAATCGCAGTCAGTTGCATACTGGTACTTTGCTGTGGCAATGGTGCTATTCGGCCTGCAGTTGGTATTTGGCCTGTTATCCGCAGCTAAATACCTGGGGCCGGATCCGCTGCTTTACATCCTGCCCTTTGACGTGACCAAGGTCATACATACGAACTTACTCATCGTATGGGTGCTTACCGGTTTTATGGGGGCTACCTACTGGATGATCCCCGATGAATCCCGTACCGAGTTACATAGTGTAAAACTCGCGTACATCCAGCTGATTCTGTGGACCCTAATGGGTGTCAGCGCCATTATTGGCTACCTATTCCGCTATGGGACCGGCAACAAACTACTTGAGCAGCCCCTGCCCCATAAGATCGTGATCGTTATCTGTATGCTGATTTTCTTGTACAACATTGGCATGACGATAAAAAAATCAGGGCGTTTTACCACCACTGAAGGCGTGCTGCTCATCGGTCTGGTTAGTTCTGCGGTGCTCTTTTTCCCGGCGTTGCTTTATTACGAAAACTACACGGTGTCGATCTTCTACCGCTGGTGGACCATCCACTTATGGGTGGAAGGTGTCTGGATGATGATCATGGGCGCGTTTCTCGCCTATTTGCTAATCCGGTTGTCCGGCGCTGACCGGGAAGTTATGGAGAAATGGTTATATGTGATCGTTGGTCTGGTATTTATTGCCGGCATCCTGGGCACCGCTCATCACTATTACTGGGTTGGTGTACCACAATACTGGTTACCGATTGGCGGCATCTTCAGCGCTCTTGAGCCAGCAGCACTGGCCGGCATGGCAATCTACGCTTATTCAGCGATGCGGCGCTCAGGCCTTGCCCATCCAAACAGTCTTGCTCTGCACTGGACTGTCGGGAGTGCCATCTTTGCGCTCTTCGGGGCTGGTCTGCTGGGGCTTGCCCATACCTTCCCGGCCGTGAATAAATGGACTCACGGTACGTTAATTACTGCTATGCATGGGCATGCCGCATTTTACGGTGCCTATGCCATGATCGTGCTCGCCATGATTACCTACGCGATGCCGAAGCTTACCCATGGCCGCGCGGAAGAAGGAAGTACCTTAGGCTACTGGGCGTTCTGGCTACAGGTTTCCGGTATGTTCGGCATGACCCTGTCCTTTGCCACAGCAGGCCTTGGGCAGGTTTATCTCGAGCGTATCATGGGCATGGGCTATCTGGACGCGCAGCTGAAAATTCAGGTGCACTTTCTGATGTTGATTGCCACGGGTTCCCTGTTTGCGCTTGGGGTTGCTTTCTACATTTATGACTTCTTCCGTTACCGGCCGCGTTTTGAGGCCAATGAAGAAGCGGTGGAGCCGGAAGCGACTGTCACGAGGAAGCAATGACGGTTACCGCGATGACGCCGGCAGAGCCCTATTATTTGCCTGCCGGCAATGAAATAGAGATTTTCGAACGTTGTCATGAGCAATGCCTGGCAGTGATGCTGAAAGGCCCGACAGGTTGCGGTAAAACGCGCTTTGTGGAGCATATGGCGTGGCGCCTGAAGCGACCGCTAATCACCATTGCCTGCCATGATGATTTAGCTGCCAGTGATTTGATCGGACGGTTTTTAATAACCCATGAAGGCACCCGCTGGCAAGACGGCCCCCTTACCCGCGCTGCCCGCGAAGGGGCAATCTGTTATCTCGATGAGGTGGTTGAAGCGCGCCAGGATACTGTGGTAATCCTGCACGCACTCACGGATCACCGGCGTATCCTACCCATCGACAAAACCGGAGAAACGGTTCAGGCGGCGCCGGGTTTTCAGTTAGTGGTGTCATACAATCCGGGCTACCAGCGCATGCTTAAGGACTTAAAACCCAGCACCCGGCAGCGCTTCGTGGCGATGGACCTCGACTTTCCCGGTTCTGAACAGGAAATTGAAATCGTCCAGCAGGAAAGCGGCACTGATCACGCTACCGCACACGCTTTGGTTAGCTTGGCCCACCGTATTCGTTCACTTCGCGATCGGGGACTCGCAGAGGTACCCAGCACGCGCCTGCTTATCGCCACAGCATTACTGGCAAAAAATGGTATTCCAATTATAGAGGCCTGCTATGCGGGACTGATCTCGCCGCTATCTGATGATGACTCTCTGGTGGCTGCAATGCGCGATCTCGTCAACGCCACTTTTGTGTGATTTTACCAGGAGGCTGTGATGGCTGAAGCCGAAGAAGTCGTCAGCGACCTTGTCCGCCATGCCAGCGTCTATATTCGCCGCTTCTGGCAACGACACCGGCGACCGCCGGGCTCCCCACCTAGACTATACCTGACAGATATCGCAGCGCGCCTGGATCTGTTTATTCACGCCGCTGTCGGCACCAGTTATCCCATCCGGCCGACACAATACCCTGCCCGCGCGACTATGCTGGGTATTTTGTTTCGCCATGACAAAAAACCGCGGCAACAAATAAAAATTCCTGCTACCAATGACACCTCCATATGGCTGCCTCCGGAAGCAGATGGCACTGACCATGCTGCAGGCACTGACTTATTTCGGGTGATGGCATTACAACAGGTGGTCCGGGCGCGGCGCGGCAGTGCCGCTAGTTATCATCAGATCGTTTCGTCGCCGCTACTGGCCGATGTTTACCTGCTGATCGAAGCCTGGTCGGCTGACCATCAACTTATAGACCTGCTGCCGGGCATGAAGGGACATCTAAACCAGCTGCGACTCCACTGTTTAAATAAACGCCCGCCATTAAACCAGTTTTCGCGTGTTCGCCAACCCCTGGAACAATTTGCACGCAAGCTTCTGACCCTGGATTACAGGACCGGAAGCGCGGAAATTGCGGTAACGACAACGCCTGCTCAGTCGCTCGCTTATGCCCGCAAAATAATTCATTCCGGTGCATTGCTACCACCAACAATCTCTGCAAAAAAGCTGGGGCCTCGTCCGCTGGTTCGCGACTGGTGGACCGGCGATTACCGAGTACCTGCTGACGAAATTTCGATAGCAGTATCATCGGCCGCAGCAGAGGATGACCAGCAAACAAGCGAAGTGCCTCGTGGCGCAAGGTTGAACCGCAGGCCGGAAGAACGTGACGCCGTTGAGGACGAAGATGACAGCCAGCCGGAAGATGGGATCTGGATGGTTCAGGGCGATGAGCCGCACCAGCATGCCGAGGACCCTTTGGGCTTGCAGCGCCCCACCGATCGGGATGATGAGACTAGTGCCGAAGAATTCGGTGACATGGTATCTGAGCTTTCCGAAGCAAGACTGGTGGCAACACCCGGGCAACCAAAAGAGGTGTTGTTATCGGACGACCCACCCGACGCAAAAGCACGCCAACAACTGAAAGCAGCTATTGCCGAAGGCAAAGGCATCCTTTACCCCGAGTGGGATTACCGCAACAGCTGCTATAACGAATCCGGCGCCACTGTGCGTCTGTTGTCTCCGCAGCATGGATCGCAGCAATGGGTTGATGACACTCGTCGTGAACATGAATCTATGCTGAATACCATCCGCAAGCGGTTTGAAATGTTACAGGCGCGGCGTGTCCGGCACCGTCGCCAACAGGATGGCGATGAAATTGACCTTGATGCCTACATAGAAAGCTACACCGATTTTCGCGCGGGCAAGTCAATGTCCGACGCCCTCTACCAGGTCCAACGCACTGCCGACCGTAATCTGGCAATTACCCTGCTGATTGATATCAGCGGCTCAACCGACAGCTGGATTTCAGAAAACCGCCGCATCATAGACGTTGAGCGCGAAGCGCTGTTGCTGGTATGTATCGCGCTGGAGGGGCTGGGTGAGCCTTATTCGGTGCAGGCTTTTTCTGGCGAAGGGCCGCATGCGGTAACTGTGCAACAGATTAAAGGTTTTGAAGAGAGCTTCAGTAATGACATTGCACTGCGGATCAGTTCGCTTGAACCACAGTACTATACCCGCGCCGGCGCAGCTATTCGTCATGCAACCGCAGATTTAATGAAGCAACCGGCCGCTCACCGATTATTACTGGTGCTTTCCGACGGTAAGCCAAGCGACAAAGACGACTACGAAGGCCGCTACGGCGTCGAAGATATGCGCCAGGCCGTCACCGAAGCCCGGTTACAGGGAATATCCCCGTTTTGCCTTACCATCGACCGCCAGGCGGCTAACTACCTGCCTCGCATATTTGGTACCCATCAGTACGCAATGCTGACGAAGCCTGAACGGCTGTCAACGGTGTTACTGGAATGGATGAAGCATCTGGTTACTGTATAACTCCGCGTTAGCTATTACCGCTTACCCCGATACGTTAAAGTACATGCACACTATAAATTAGCCGCAAGTACAGAATAAAATTATGAGCAAAACCGATTCTCAGAAGTTTAAAGTTACACCAGCGGGTTACGACGATATCGCCGGCGTAAGCGTTCTGGAAACACAAGTTTATGCCGATGATGCTTATCCCTCCCTCTTCTTTTATCAGGCCCTGAGGCAATGGCCTGAGACTTTCCTTATAGTGAAACGCAAAGAAATTGTGGCAGGTTATAGCCTGTTGGTACCCGTTTCTGAAGCCACCTTGTCACTGATGTCAGTACTGGTCGGTAAGGAATATCAGGGCATGGGGCTGGGCGCAACGTTATTGCGGGAAACAGTAGTTCTGGCACGGTCGCTGAACTATCAACGAATAGAACTGAGCGTATCACCAGATAATGAATCAGCGATTGCGCTGTATAAAAAATTAAATTTTAAAGAAACGGAAAGACGGTGTGATTATCTGGGGCCTGGTCAGGATCGCATAATAATGGTTTTACTACTTTAGCAGCGGGGGAAGTAAAAGCAGCGATCTTTTACTATGCTTTCGGTTGAGACTCATAAAAAAGGAGGCATGATGATACCTAATTTTGGAATGGGAACCTTCCGGCTAAAAGGCCCAACACTGACCGAGCTGATTACAGAAGCGGTCGCGATGGGCTACAAGCATATTGATACCGCGCAGGCTTATGAAAATGAAGCCGACGTTGGTAAAGGTCTCGCGCAAACCAGGAGCGAGGACGTATTTGTCACTACAAAAGTCTGGTTTGAGAGTTTTAAACATCAGCAAGTATTAGACAGCCTTAAGCAAAGTGCGGACAAACTGCAGCGCGACTGCATCGACATGGCGCTGATTCACTGGCCGTCACCTAACGACGAAGTGCCAATGGAAGAAACGCTGGATGCACTGACTGAAGCCCGTGAGCAGGGTTTGATTAAGCATTTTGGCGTATCTAACTTCACTATCGATTTAATGGATCGCGCCATCGCACATGTCGGTGCCGACAACATCATGACCAATCAAATTGAAGTCCATCCATTTATGCAAAACCGAAAAGTGACTGATGCCTGTGAAAGCAATGATATTAAGGTGACGGCTTATCTGCCCCTTGCCAAAGGCGAAGTGGTTGAAAACGATACGCTGCGTGCCATAGCGGCTCAGCATAATGTAACTGCAGCGCAAGTTACCCTGGCCTGGGAAATGCAAAAGGGCTTTATCACTATCCCCTCAACCACGAAAACCGAGCATTTGCGCAGCAACCTCAAGGCGCAAAAGATACAGCTGACGGCTCAGGACATGGCCGACATCGACGGCTTGGATCGAAACGAGCGGATAATTGATCCCGATTTCGCACCGGATTGGGATTGAGAATATCGGATAATCAGAAATAGAAGTGGTGCCCGGGGCCGGACTTGAACCGGCACGCTGTTACCAGCGAGGGATTTTAAA
>NZ_JAWVYM010000024.1:0-25163 GCF_033722695.1 Pseudidiomarina sp.
CGATTGCAGTAAATAAAGCGATTAATGTTTTCATAATGGAGTCCTTGATCGAATTGTTCGAACGCTTTGAGTTTTTTCCGTAAGTACTTTAAAGGATAGCAGCGCTGTGCCTGATTGCAAACTTATTAACTTTACTTTTAGTTCTGTGCTAAGCCTGAGGGACGCTACCGCGCTGGGTGTGCGGGCTCGAAGATACCGGCAAAAAAAAGGCCGCTGATGTCAGCGACCTTTGGATTTAACTTGTACTCGTTGGTGCCGGAGGTGGTGGAACTACGGGCTCATTATCATTAGGACCGGTGGCAGCAACTGCGGCAATGCCAGCTGCTAATGCGATACCGCCGATAAGGGCAACCGTTGACAGGGTGCCAGCGGCCAAACCGGCTGCGGCAGCAGCTCCACCAGCACCAGCACCAGGCATAGCACCAGCAGCAGCACCAGCACCAGCACCAGCACCACCAGATCCAGCTCCAGCTCCAGCTCCGGCACCACCAGCTCCAGCTCCAGTTTGACCCTGTGGTGCTGCCAATGCGACCGGCGCTACCGATAAAGCGATTGCAGTAAATAAAGCGATTAACGTTTTCATTTTTTTATCCTGAGTACATGTTGCTCTTAATGTTAATAGATTATCAATAGTTAAAGGGTTTGCAAATAAATTTTTTGTTTATTTTTTCGGCGTTTTACCGATCCTGGTTGTTGCTGCACTGCTGGCGTACGTTAGCGAAGTGAGCGCCGCGGCGAGTAACGATAATTTAAATAACCGGCTCATTGTGAGAAGTCCCAGTGCTGTAAGAATAACGACAGCTGGTAATTCAGGTCGCGAAATCCGTTGGGGAGTTTGTCATCGGGCAGGCTGTAGAGCGTGACTGCACCTGGCTGCTTCGCGATGGCCTTTAATGCGGCATTGCTGTTATGCGGGGCCACCGGGACCTGGGTGATGGTGCCTTTGGCATCCACTGTGTACACCAGCGCTTTTTCGCGTAGCGGATGATTGATTAAGCCGGTTTCGATTGCGTCCTGCGAGCTGACATTCAGTTGTAATTCGTACCAGGCCGGCCCGGTTTCGCTGCTGCGGGCGTCGGCAAAGGTTAATTTGTGGTCTTGCGCCAGGTTAGTGCGCGCCTCGCCCAGGTTAAAGCCGTGGATATAGGTGCCGCGCAGCGGCCAGCTGTCGAACTGCCTGAGTAGTTCAGTGGCGGCGTCGGCCAGTGCGGCTTCGCCTTCAGCGCGATAGGTTTGTGCCAGCATCAGTAAGCGCAGCCGCATGCCCTGCCGGCGGGCGCTGAATTCCTGATCGAGCTTGCCGCTGTGCAGCCGGGTCAGCGGCTGATAAAACCAGCCCGCCCCATCGGCCGGCAGTGAGTTGATCACCTGCGCCATGCGCGGCTCGCCGTTAAAGTGTACCCGCAGTTGCCTGTTGTCCGTGGTGTTTACGTTCATCGTCAGCGTACCTTCCGGCCAGCTGGATGGATCTGTGACTCCTTTATCAACATAGCGGTAGGGAGAATCCGGGGTCTGCCCCCCCTCTTCCGGCTGGTAGGGTTTCACGTTCTGGATGCGGATGTAACCCAGCGATTTGCCCAGCCACTGCTTGCTCATCACTACGCGACCGCTGGTGCGATCGATATAAAATTCGTTGGTAAATGCCGGTTCGACTGAGGTTTCCTGCAACCGCAAAGTGGTCAGGGTGTCGCCGTTGGGCATGGGCAGCTGATAGTTGCTGTCGAGCACCTGATAGCTCAGCTGCGCCTGAATGCGGTTATAACGCAGATGCGGATTATACACGCTGTGGTACAGGGTGCGTGCGGTCATATCAAACGCCCAGTCGGCGCCCTGATATTGCTGCGCGCAGGAATCTGGTGCCTGCCCCCTGTTGCTGGCCCTGGCAGCCTTCTGAAAACACTCAAGCACTTGCGGGCGATTAGCGATAAAGCCGCCGCGGTCATTGGTCAGCCCGTGAATACCGACAACGCGGCCATTCAGGGTTTCCAGGATCTCGCCTGAACCCGAAAGCCACTGCAGCCGCGGTGAACTCAGGCCAAGCTCGTCGGCGCGGAGTAAATACACCAGCACCCGCGGGAAGCCATCGATTTGTACATAGGATGCTGTAAACGGAAAGTTGCGGGCGTGCTCCGGTTTGATGGTTACATCTTCAGCGCCTTTGAACGCAAACTCCAGCGCTTGCGCGGTGTCCTCGCCCAGTAGCCAGGCCCATGCCGGACTCTCTTCAGTCTGCTCATCAGCCTCAACCGCGTCAACCTCTGCATCGGGCGCAGACGAGCAGGCACTCAAAGTGAGTACGCTCAGGCACATCCCTGCAATTAACAAGAAATTGAACCGGGCTTTCAGGCTGTTAATCATGAGCATAACTTATTTTACCTGGGGTATGAAAAAAGCCACTGTTTCCAGCGGCTTTTTGATATGAGCTATTTTCTGCAACTGAAGCGAAACTTAGTTTGTCGCGGTGGTGGTGGTTGACACCTGCGTCGGAACCTCGGTATCGCTCTTGGTCAGGACCCCCAGAGTAACCCCGAGAGCGACCGCAGCAGCGCTCCATTTGGCTGTTGTCATAGCGCCGGATGCGACTGACGCCTTGACCTGGGCGATCGCCCTTCTATAAAAACTTTTGTTCCACATTTTTAATTCTCTAATCCGATAATTCTCCATGTCAATGACATACCTAAAAGAATCCGGGTGCACACCGCGAGCAATCAGATCTGATTCTGTAACACGTTCATAACTATTCGCAAACTGGTTAATCTCATTTATAGCCTCTATATCACCTGTCTTTACAGCCTCTGCATATGCTTCAGCTAACATGTCAGAACGGAAAGCCTGATGAACAGTCTTTTGAATTTCAGACTGTAATTTGGCCTTAACAGCCGCCACATCAACCTGTGGAGCAGCCTGGAGGCCGGGCGATGCGAGCAGAGCGAATGCAGTGAATAAAACGATTAATGTTTTCAATAGAAGGTCCTGATTCAACGATTTTTAATTTTTTGTTAGGTGTTTTAAAGAATATCAGCTGGAACTTTTTTTTTAAAGCATTTTCTGAGCATTTTTTAGACAGCTGTTTGCACGCATTCAGGCTTTGCGCAACTGGTTATAGTCGAAGCTGGCCCGCACCTCTTTCTGCAGCCAGTCGAGCAGCACAATGCAGCGCGAATCTCCGTCGAGCTCTATAATTTTTGCAATAAAGCCGGCAAAGGGGCCATCGTTGATCTGCACCTGATCGCCGGGTTGCAGAATGGCTTCGCTCATCGTCTTTTTTATGCTGTCAGAGGTCTCGTTGATTTGTTTGAGTTCTTCAATAAGCGCATCAGGGATAGTCGCCGGCTGGTCGCCAAAGGTGATCATCTTGGTGACGCCGTAGGTGCTGCGGATCTTGTAAAACTTGCCTTCATAGTCGTCCAGCTGCACAAACAGATAGCCCGGAAATAACGCCTCAGTAATCGGTGTGCGTTTGCCGCGGCGTAGTTTGGTGATGGTGATTTCCGGCAAAAAGGTGGTGATCTCCTGGTTTTCCAGGTTAGCGAGCGCGCGCCGCTCCTGCCTGGGCTTGGAGCGGATCACGTACCATTTGCTGGTGTTTGCTGTTGCGTTGCTCATGCTGGTTTATATTCTTTTACATTCTGTTGATGATGGCGTCGGTGGACGGATCGAAGCTCTGCTCCGCATTGCCATCGATGACTTTTAATACGTCTTTTGCGACTTTCTTACCCAGCTCGACGCCCGGTTGATCAAAGCTGTTGAGCTGCCAGATCACGCCCTGGGTAAATACCTTGTGCTCGTAGGCCGCGATGAGCGCGCCAAAGCTTTGTGGCGTCAGCTCGTCGACGTACAGCAGGTTGGACGGATGCTCGCCATGGTAATGGTCGCGCGGGCTGCCGTTGTTCTGGCCGCCAAACCATATCAGTCTTCTGTGGCTCAGGCAGTTGGATACCGCCAGCCGTTGCTGTTCTTTAAGTTGTTCCTGCACGGCCGGATGAAAGCCCGGCGCCTTGCGATGCAGCACGGCAACGAAATCAGCGGCGAACCTGTCGAAGCCCTGATGCAGATGCTGGAAGAAGGCATGCTGGCCGTTTGGGCCAAAACCGCCCCAGATGATCGGCCCGGTCGGGTGCTCGAGCTCTTCGTTGCGATAGGTGGCCTGTTTGCCGTTTGATTCCATATCCAGCTGCTGCAGGTAGTTGGGCAGGTAACGTAAGCGGCCATCGTACGGCAGTATTGCCAGGTTGTTGATGTTGCGCTCTTCACGGTTGTAGACGCCGGTTAGGGCCATGACAACGGGGATGTTTTGGGTTGGGTCGGTTTGGCTCGCGAAGTGCTCGTCCATGGCGTGGGCGCCGTCGAGCATGTTACCGAACTGGTGGCTGCCGATGGTCAGGGCGATGGGCAGGCCGATCGCGCACCACAGCGAGAACCGCCCGCCGACATCAGCCGAAAAGCTGAGCTGCTGGCTGGCCGGGATGCCGAAATCTTCCATTGCCTGGCTGTTGGCGCTGACGCCGATCACGTGGCGACTGAGCCACTGGGTTTGCGTAAGCGTTGGTTCGACCCAGGTGCGCACGGTGCGCACGTTGGCCATGGTGTCGGTGGTGCCGAAGCTTTTGCTGGCGATGATGAACAGCGTGGTTTCCGGGTCCACTATGGGCAGCACAGCGTAGAGCTGGCCGCCGTCCATGGAACTGACGAAATGTACTTTGAGGTCATGCAGTGTCGCGTCGTCGGCGAATTCTCTGAGCGCGAAGCTGCCCATCATCGGGCCGAGATCGCTGCCGCCCACGCCGATGTTGACCACATCGGTGATGGGCTTGCCGGTTGCGCCTAACCATTGTCCGCTTCTGAGCATTCTGACGATTTCGCTGAAGCGGTTGCGTCCGTTGCCGGCCTTCACCACATTGTGGATGCTGCGGCTGAGCACATGGCTGACGTTGCGGTTTTCCGTGTGGTTTTTGAATTCGCCTTTGATTAGCTGGTTTTTCAGCTTGGCAAAATCTTGCGGCAGCCTTTCGTTGGCGTACGCTTCGAGTTCCTCTGCCGTCAGTCCCTGATAGCTGTAATCCAGATTAAGATGCGGTGTTTCTATGTGCTGCATAGGTATTCTGCTCTTGTTCCTGTCCTTGATTGTTGGGTGAATATTAGCATGGAAAAGGGGGCTGACACCATATGCACGTTAGAGCGTGCGGCCTTGAGTGGGGGGCTGACACCACCTGAGGAGGGGGCTGACACCGAATGCTTTTAGGGATTTGGTGTCTAGGGCTTGGTGTCAGCCCCCTACTCCTTACCCATTTTGACGTTCCGGAATTTGTTATGCTGGTGCGACGGACCAGAGGTTTACAGCACAAGGAGAGTCGCTATGCCCCGCCCCCGCCGCCTTCTATTTCCGGGCGATTCCTACCATGTATACGACCGCGGCAACAATCGCCAGCGGATTTTTCTCGACGACAAGGACTGCACTATTTTTATGGGAAAAGCCTTTAAATATGCCGAGGAATGCAAGGTTCAGATCCATACCTGGGTGGTTATGCCTAACCATTTTCATTTTTTCGTGACGCCGTTAACGCATAAAGGGCTCAGCCATTTCATGCAGTATCTGAAAGCCGCCTACGGCTATCACTTCAATACGCGCTACGAGCGCACCGGCACGATATGGGAATCGCGCTACTGCAGTCTGCCGGTGCAGTCGACGCGCTATGCGCTGCATATTTACCGGTATATCGAGCTGAATCCTGTGCGGGCGGGCCTGGTGCGCGGGCCCCGGCAGTATCACTGGAGCAGCTATCACACCAATGCCCGCGGGGTCCCGAGTGGGGGGCTGACACCACATCCTGCCTATCGCCTGCTCGGCATCGACGAGGACGAACGACTGCACAATTACCGCGAGCTGGTGCGTGAAGCTGGTGGCACGGAGAAGTCGATGTACGAGGCTCAGGTGCATCTGATTAATACCGCGCAGAAGCATCTGGCGGCGTATGGTGATGAGGAGTTTCACAAGAGCCTGTGCGCGCGGACGGGGTTGAAGTACTGGCATTTGCAGAAGGTACTGGATACCTGCAGTGAGGAGGGGGCTGACACCGAAATGCTGAAATTGGCGCAGCAGGTGGTAAAGGGGATGATTTGAGGCTTCGACAAAACCAAAAACAAGAAGGGGGCTGACACCAAAAACCGGTGTCAGCCCCCTTCTCCAGATCTAGAAGTGGTGTCAGCCCCCTCCTCTAGTCCTGCTTATACAAATGAACATCGCGCTGCGGAAAAGGAATCCCAATACCATTCTTATCGAGCGCGATCTTGATTTCGCGCATCAGGTCCCAGCGGGTTGGCCAGTAGTCGCCGACGGCGACCCACGGGCGGACGATGAAGTTGACGGACGAGTCGGCCAGTTCGTGGACCTGAATGTTGATGGCTGGCTCAGCCATTACACGCGGGTCGGCCTGGACAACTTCCATCAGAACTTCTTTGGTTTTCAGCAGGTCGGCCTTATAGGAGACGCCGATAACCAAGTCGATGCGGCGAGTGTCTTCGCGGCTGTAGTTGGTCGTCGGCTTGCTGGTGATCTGCGCGTTGGGGACGAAAACCACTTTGTTGTCAGGCGTTTTCATAATGGTCTGGAAGATATTCACTTCCTGCACCGTGCCGGATACGCCACCCGCGTCGACATACTCACCGGCGCGGAACGGCCGAAAAATGATGATCAGTACTCCCGATGCGATGTTCGACAGCGAGCTTTGCAGCGACAGACCGATTGCCAGACCGGCCGCACCTAAGATGGCGATAAAAGAGGTGGTCTGCACGCCAACCTGCGATAGTGCCATCAGCAATGCGGCGATAAAGATCACAGCTTTGATGATAGCGCTGAGGAATGAAATCACCGCGCCGTCCATCTCTTTGCGATGCATTGCGCGGCTCATCACCTTCACCACGCTGTTGGCGACGATAATACCCGCAATGATAATGACAATGGCAACCAGGAAGCTCACCCCGTAACTGATAAGTAGCTCCTGATTTTCTTTGACCCATTGGATGATGTGGTCCATGTTCTGGTGTCCTATAAATTATAAATTAAAACTGAACGTATAGCGTCCGCTGGCATCGGCCTGACCGATTAAAACCAGTAACTCGCTGACTTCTGCCGGGGTTTCAAGGGTCGGTCTGATACTGCCCTGCAACCGTACCCGCGGCAAACTGCGCGTGCCGTGCACGGCAGCGTCGACCTGCAGTCCCAGCAGGTTCTCAGAAGGAATACTAACATTTATCGTCTGCGGATCACCACAGTCGAGGTCGGCGCGAAAGTCGCCCAGCGGCCGCCAGACGCTATTAAGCCGGACGCGGACCTGCTCGGTAAGCACGGTCGCGCGCAACGTGTCACACCAGCCGGGACTACTGAAATCATTCAGGCTGTACCGTGTTAGGTCGAGTTGCCAGTCGCCGTCAATGGTGAGTGGAAGCGGCAGATTGAGAGCTGCTGCCGACTGCGCGATATTCCCCTGAAGTTCAGCTTCAAACAGCGGTAGCCCCTGCCCCGTCAGCTGCAGCTGGCCGCTGCCGCTGATCACATTACCTGCCTGAGGAATTTCAAAGTTCAGCCCCAGCTCCCCCTTCAGCAGGAGGAGGGGGCTGACACCCCATTCGATATTTTCGAGTTCGAGCGCGGTGCCGGTGGGCAGGATAATGCGTGTCAGCCCCCCCTTCCCGTTCCAGATGGTGCCGCTGAGATTTTGCACCTGCACCATGCCGCCGCCGAATTGCTGTAGACCCCAGCCAACCAGCTGCGCCGGCGCCAGCACCACCAGGCCAATTAGATAAACCGGAAGTAACCAGAGTAACCAGCGCCAGCTCATACGCCGCTCACCTGCAGTCGGCGGACACGCACGATGCCTGGCTCAGGGCCCTCGGCCACATCAAGATTGTCGATGGTCAGGCGGCCCTGATTTTGCAGGGCGTCAAGCAGGCTCAGTAACTGGCTGAACGCGACGCTGTCGATGACCACCAGCAGGCCGGTGCTTTGCGGCTGCATACGGGTGATCTGAATGTTATTGGCGGCGGCCAGCTGGGTTACGCGCTGGGTGATGCTGCCTGTTTGAGAGCCGGCAGAGGTGGTGTCAGAGGTGGTGTCAGCCCCCTGCTCCCGGGCGGCGAGGTAGATGCCGGTATTTTCGCGCGTCCACTGCAGAGTTTCCTGCTGGGCGGCTATGGTCTGCTTGCGCTGCTCGATGCCGCTGGCGATAGGATTCCACAGCAACCAGTACACAATGGCAATGAGCATAAGCACGCCGGCGATACGAACAATCATCCGCTCGCGTTGGTTGAGCCGCTGCCAGTGCGGACCAACCAGATGCTGTCCGCGAGTTTTAAGATCGGTGAATTGCTGCTTGAATGCTTGTTTTGCGTTTGATGCGGTCATTAGTTAGCCCTCACTATCAGGGTGCCGGCCACACCGTTGGTCTGATTGCTCACCGGGCCCTGCTCTACGGTTACCCGTCCGCTGCTGTTGGCCACCGTGCGAAAGGTTTCCAGACTTGCGAAGCTATTGGCGCGTGTCTGCAGCCTTAATGTGCCCTGGTCAAAGCGCAAAAGCTCCAGCCTGACATCGCTGGCCGCTTTAAAGGCCGGCTCCAGTTCGCTGAGCATGACCAGCGGCGAATTGAGGAGGGGGCTGACACCACTTAGCTGCGCCATCTGATTGCGCAGCTGCGAGCGCACATTGACGATGCGCCGGGTATCCGGGAAGGCCGTTCGATAGGTGTCTTCGATCGCCTGCTCAAGCGCGGCGGACTGCTGCCCAAGTTTAACGTATTCAATAACTTGCGTGGTGTATCCAATCGCCAGCAGCAGCGCAGCGGCGGCGGCGGCGGGCTTCCACGGCAGGGGGCTGACACTGGTTTTGCGGCGCTTGCGCACGGGCCGGTATTGCTGTTGTCTCAGGTTGATAGCCTGGCTACGACCTGGTGTCAGCCCCATGCTCAGGGCCTGTTCTTTGGCGACTATGCTGAGCGGCACTTCGATGTCGGCCTGGTCTTTGGCGATCGCTGAGGAGGGGGCTGACACCATATTCAGCTCAGCCCGCCCGAAACAGGTCAGCACCGGAGCCTGTGCGCCCGGATCATCCAGCGGAAGCTCGGTAAAGCCCTCCAGGCCCATCTCGTGCAAGGTGCTGGCATCGGTGGCGAAGCCGTCCCAGGCGCCGGTGCGCACAATCACGTCGTTGCCGAGTTGCATTGCGAATAACTGATGGCCACCGGGCACCGGCAACATAAACACGTCGGGATAGAATTCGTCGGCATCGATGCCGGCTTTATCGAGCCATTCCAGCCAGCGCTGCATGGCGCTATGCGCGACCACGGCAACCGGCAGCGGACGCTCAATGCCGCCGGGCCTGGCACCGGCGGGCCAGGAAAAGTGTAAATCGCTGATATCACTGGCCAATTCGTCTTCAAGCGCGTTCGGGACCAGTTGTGGCAGCAAGCGTTGCGAGCCGGCAGGCAGCACGGCCTGGGTCAGCAGCACATCCTGGCCTGGCACAAATACGATGACCTCGCGGTGGCGGGCGCGCTCTTCGAGCTGACCCAGATCGACGACGCTATTGAGTTCGCCGCTCGCGATCAGCTCGCGCTGGCCCGGATTCCAGATCAGCCAGCTGACGGGTGCGGTGGTGGTGTCAGCCCCCCCCTCGATGGTGTCAGCCCCCCCCTCAACAGACGGCAAGCGTATAAATAACTGTTCCATATTATTCTCCAAACCCGCGATAAACGGTGGTGACGCCTTCGGGCGTTACCAAAAACTGTGACTGGGCGCCGAGGGTCAGTTCGCCGAACCGGATTTCCGCCTGTAGTCCAAAATATTCACTGGTGACGTTCAGATCGTCAAGGGCTGTGCCTAAATTCAACGCGACCGGTGGTTGCGCGCCGCCCCCCAGATTCGGGTTGAGTTGCGCGGCGGCGGCGCTGGTTAATTCCGGCGCGCCACGGGCGTCATCCAGCGACTCATAGCCCGAATCAGGACGACCCGCCAAAAACCTCGCCGCATCATCCAGGCTCATTGCGCCCAGGGTCGCGGCATACAGCAAGGCACCGTGGTCTTCGTCTATGGTATTCACATTCAGCTGCAATTTAGTGTCACGCGGCAGTACACAAACGTAGGGCTGCAGCGCCAGATACAGATCCTGCGACACACCACGCACCAGCCGGAACTCGCTGATATGGCTCATCATGCCATTTGCCGCGCGATACGGAAACCGCAGCGATTCATAATCGGCATCTTCGGCACCGTAACTGCCGCTGAGCTCACTGTCGTCATCCAGCCAGTCGGCCAGGCTGTCCACCACCACGTCGATTGTATAACTGTCCGGCTCTTCGAGAGCTTCAGTCATCAGCATGCGCAGCTGGGCTTTGCGCCGTATCAGTAAATTTCCGTTGTCCTGCGGCACTCTTAAAGCGTTGAGATTAAAGCAGGCCTGCAAGTCGGTTATTATCCCGCCGATAGCACCGCCTTCAACCGGATACAGCTGGGCGTTCTGACTCTGCTGATACCACTGCTGGCCCTGATGCACCACGCCCTCGGAATCCTTTATTTCAGTCAGCAGCAGATCTTTGACAATTTCTTCGGCGCTCAGCGCGTACCAGTAGGCTTGTTCAGCTTCCTGAAAATTGGCCGTGCGTACCACGCTGGTCTGCATCCGGCCGCTCATGTTCACCGCGATCACCGATACCAGCGCGACCACGAGCATTACGATGATGAGTGCAACGCCGCGTTGCTGCTTCATGGCTGCCCTCCTCCCCCGCCAGAGGGGGGGGCTGACACCTCTGAAGGGGGGGCTGACACCCTTTCTTCGAATTGCCCGCCATTCAGTAAAAATACCCGCCGCATCAGGCCCCAACGTTCAGTATCCAAAGTAATTTCAATCGCGTCAGGCAACGCCTGCGGCTGCTCCCAGGTATCTTTCCAGCCGCCAGACCCACCGCCGCTGAACGTGGAAGTGGTGTCAGCCCCCCCCTCAACCGGCGGATGAAACCGCACCTCCAGCGACCGCACACCATCCATGATCACTCGTTCGATGGGCTCTTCGCTGCCGCTCACGTCGACATAAAGAAAGTGCTCACGCACCAGCTTTTCGTCGCGCACTGTGTAAAACACCGGCTGCAATTCGCTGCGCGGTAGCAGTGCCGCGGGATTGAACCAGCCGCTGCGCACGAAAGCCAGCCGCTCGTCATCATAGAATAAAAACCGTCCGGTGGCGTTCGCCCGCGGCACGATCTGGCGGATGTCCTGCTCAATCGTCAGCATCGCGTACTGCAACTGCTGCAGCCGCGCGATGCTTTCTTCGCTTTGCTCACTGCTGCGCACCATGGTATTGACCACGTTCGAAGACGCCAGTCCGATAATCGCGAGAATCGCGATGGTCACCAGCACTTCAATCAGCGTAAAGCCGCGCTGCCGGGTCATGGCGCCGCCCCGGAGCCCGTGGTTACAGTAATGGTGTCAGCCCCCCCCTCGCGCGGTGGCCCCAGATACCGCCCGACCTGATGCAAAACCTGCCCGTCGGGCTCCAGTCGCACCTGCACCACCATCATCACCACATCGTCGGTGGCGGTTTCGGTCACGTCGAGATGCCAGTGCCATTGCAGATCAGCGAACAGCTCGCTGCCCGTAGTATTGTCTTTCGGCGGATATTTCAGCGACTGCTCCGCCAGCACGTTGGACGCCACATAGCGTGCCAGCGTCTTGTCCTGCATATAGCTCAGATTTGACAGCTGGTTGCTGCTGGCGTACACCGCGGCCAGTGCGGCCAGCGCGAAAATTGCCAGCGCCGCCATCACTTCCACCAGCGTAAAACCCTGGCACGCCTGGTAGCCCGGTATTCCACTTCGGGTCTGACCCTTAATCCACATTGGATCGCACCTGCAACTCATACCCATCCACCGACTCAATCACCCAGCTAACCGCTCCGGCATCCATCATATTAATCAGCTTCAGATTAAATACCGGCAGCCCGCCGCTGCCAAAAATGTAGAGCATTTCGCCGCTCTCGCGCGCCTTCTTGTCGCGGCCTTCACCGTCATCTTCGGGCTGAAACAGGCCATCGCGATCGTCGTCCTGCGTCAGCAGATCAACACTGTCTACACGCAACTCCAGCCGCATATCCTGCGGGATAGAATTTGGTGTCAGCCCCCTGCTCGATAACGGCTGCCACTGCCCCTCCTTCCATTGCACGAAGCGGTAGTCCTGCTCCCATACTTCCAGTGCCAGCACCGCGTGGCGCACCATGGCGTACTCGCGGGCGTATTGCAGCTGGGTGTGCAAAGCGAGGGCGGTGTCAGCCCCCCCCTCATCGGTATCGTCGGGGATGACGAAGGTGACTGCCATAGCCATCAGGGCGACGATGACCATCACGACCATCATCTCAATGAGGCTGAAGCCCCGCATGTGCGGGGCGGCTGTTTTAGCCTTGGTCACGTCCGTCCAGGTTCCAGTTGGTGATGTCATCTTCGGTGCCGGCCTGGGCATCAGGACCAACTGAGAAGACATCAACCTCGCCGTGCTCGCCCGGGCTCAGCAGCAGATATTCTGAGCCCCATGGGTCGGTTGGCAGACGTTTGATGTAGCCACCACGACGGTAGTTGCGTGGCACTGGGTCGATTGTTGGCTCACGTACCAGTGCTTCCAGGCCCTGTTCCGTGGTCGGATAGCGGCTGTTGTCCAGCCGGTACTGGTCCAGTGCGTTTTCCAGCTGGCCGATGTCGGTGATGGTTTTCTGGCGGTCAGCCTGTTCACCGGCGCCAATGACGTTTGGCAGAATCAGCGATGCCAGCACGCCGATAATGGCCACTACCACCATGATCTCGAGCAGTGAAAAACCTTGTTGTTTCGTTCTCATATCTGTACCTCATTTCCAATGTGTAGCCCGTGTTTCTGCCACGGGGATAATCATCAATATGCGCCAACGCGTTACAGTCCGACGGCTTGATTCAGCTGCAGAATCGGCTGAATAATCGCCATCACAATCAGCAGTACTATGGCTGCCATGACCACGATGAGTGCGGGCTCGAAAATTTTCAGCGACACATTCATGGTGGTTTCAAAATCGCGGTCCTGATTGTCGGCGGCACGCGCGAGCATTTGCTCAAGCTCACCGCTTTTCTCGCCGGCGGCAATCATGTGCAGCATCATCGGCGGAAATAATTTGGTTTCTGCCAACGCTGCGCGCAGCGACGCGCCTTCGCGCACCCGGGCCGCTGCATCTTCGACAGCAATTTGCATGGCTCGGTTCGTTAATACCCGCCCCGTTATACGCAAACCGTCCAGCAGCGGCACGCCGGAGCCGGATAAAATACTCAGGGTACGGGCAAAACGCGCGGTATTGACGCCTTTGATCACCCGCCCGACCAGCGGCATTTTCAGCACCATGGCGTCAAATTTGTCGCGCCGTTTCGGCTCGCGCAGGAGTTGCTTGCCTACTAGCAGTGCAATCACCAGCGCGATCAGCGCATAGATGCCGTAGGTCTGCAAAAAGTTGCTGACGGCCAGCAGGAATGTCGTGGTCGGCGGTAACGTCTGGTCCAGCGTCGAAAACTGCTCAACGATATTGGGCACCACCGACACCAGCAGGAAGATAATCACGCTCATCGCCACCGCGGTTAGCACGAGCGGGTATACCAGCGCCTGAATCAGCTGACCTTTGAGACGGTTGCGCTGTTCGGTGTAATCAGCCAGGCGCTCAAGTACGCGCTCGAGATGGCCCGAGCGTTCGCCGGCGGCCACCATCGCGGTGAACAGCTTATCAAATACATGGGGATATTCGGCCATGGCCTCGGCCAGGGAGTAGCCTTCGACGACCTTGGAGCGCACTGCCATCAGCAGGTTTTGCAGGCGCGGCTTGTCGGTTTGTTCAGCCACCGCCAGCAGACACTGTTCGATGGGCATGCCGGATGCGATCAGCGTCGCCAGCTGGCGGGTGATCAGGGCCAGATCTGATGCTTTGATGCGCCGTACCCGCCCTTGTTGCCACCATTTCTGGCCTTTGCTTTCGCTCGACGCTTTGCGGGTCTCTTCGGCTATCTCGACATGAAATGGTGTCAGCCCCCCCTCTCGGAGTTGCTGGCGGATCTGGCGCTCGTTGTCGCCTTCGAGTACGCCGGTTTTCTTGCGGCCCGCGGCGTCCAGCGCCTGATATGCATATGCCGCCACTGCTTACTCCTCGCGCGTTACGCGCAATACTTCTTCGAGCGTGGTCAGGCCGGCGGCTACTTTGGCCAGGCCGTCGTCGCGAATACTGGGCGTATGCTGGCGGATGTATTTTTCGATAGCCTGCTCGCCATGGCCGGTGTGCACCAGGTCGCGCACTTTCTCGTCCACCACCAGCACTTCATGGATGCCGGTGCGGCCGCGATAGCCGGTGTGGTTGCATTTGTCGCAACCTTTGGCGCGGTGCAAGGTTCCGACCGGCGCACCGTCGAACATTGCGAGTTCTTCAGCGCTGGGTTCATAAGCTTCGCGGCAGTGGGTGCACAGGGTGCGCACCAGGCGCTGCGACAGCACCGCCAGCAGCGATGAGCTCAGCAGAAACGGCTCGATGCCCATATCTTCCAGCCGCGTGATGGCGCCGGAGGCGGTATTTGTGTGCAATGTCGACATCACCAGATGCCCGGTCAAACTGGCCTGTACGCCGATCTGCGCGGTTTCCACGTCGCGGATCTCACCAACCATGACCACGTCGGGATCCTGCCGCAGTATGGCGCGCAATCCGCGGGCGAAGGTCATGTTCACTTTTGGGTTCACCTGCATCTGGCCGATGCCTTCAATCGCGTACTCGATCGGGTCTTCAACCGTCAGAATGTTGCGATCGCGCGAGTTTATCTCCGCCAGGCCGGCATACAGGGTGGTACTTTTACCCGAGCCCGTGGGGCCGGTGACCAGAATGATGCCATGCGGCTTTTTAATCAGCTCGGCAAACACCTTACGGTTGGCTTCGGTCATGCCCAACTGCGCCAGGTTCAGGCGCGCGTTGTTTTTGTCGAGCAGACGCAGCACCACCCGCTCGCCGTGATTGGACGGCATGGTAGATACCCGCACGTCGACGGCGCGACCGGCGATCAGCAGGCTGATGCGACCATCCTGGGGCACGCGTTTTTCGGCGATATCCAGCTGCGCCATAACCTTGATCCGCGACACCAGCAGTGAACTCAGCTTGCGGTTCGGGCGGATGACTTCGCGTAGCACGCCGTCGATTCGGAAGCGCACCAGCAATTCTTTTTCGAAGGTCTCAATATGGATATCCGAGGCGCCTTCCTTAATGGCTTCGCTCAGCATGGCGTTGATGAGCTTGATGATGGGCGCATCGTCTTCGCTTTCCAGCAGATCTTCGGTCTGTGGCAGTTCGTCCGCCAGCGAGAACAGATTCGGCTCGTTGCCGATATCTTCCATCAGCTGTTTGGCTTCGGACGAGCCGCGCTGATACGCCTGGGTCAGAATCGCCTCAAAATCATCATTGCTGTGCCGCTGCACGCTGAACGCCTGCCCCAACACCCGCCGCACTTCCCTTAGGGCTTGCGGCGTCACACTCTCCCGGCAATGCACCACATACCTCGCGGACGCGGACGCGGAGGAGGAGGAGGAGGAAGAGGGGGCTGACACCACTTTAGTGGTGTCAGCCCCCTCTTCAGAAATGGTGTCAGCCCCCTCTTCTTCGATCGCGACGACGACGCCAAAACGCTTGGCGAAGGCGAATGGCAGGCGTTTGGGCGCGATGCGGGCGGCGACTTCAGCGATCTCAGTCATTGCCTGAACCTTCGTTCATTTCTTGCTTGCTCTTATCATTCATATACTGCTCAAATTCCGGCGGCAGTGTCAGCGGTCCATCCCATTCCGGCAGCACCGGGGTGGGCGTGCGCGGCATCAGATCCACGCCTTCTTCCTGGCGCAGCAACTGCTCGGCGCGGATGTAGTTGTATTTGCGACTGCTCATACCCAGCGCCGTGGCGCGGTCGCGCACAATCGTGGGTTTCAGGAACACCATCAGGTTACGCTTCTGGCGCGAGGTCGAGGTGGAGCGGAACAGATGCCCCAGCAGCGGAATGTCACCCAGCAGCGGCACCTTGGACACGCTTTCCTGCACATCTTCATCAATCAGGCCGCCGAGTACAATGGTCTCGCCATCATCAGCCATAACCACCGTTTTCAACTGGCGTTTGTTGATCGTGATATCCACCGAGGTCGCGCCACTTAAGCTCGATACTTCCTGTTCGATGACCATCTGCACGCCATTGCCTTCATTGATCTGCGGCGTCACTTTGAGTTTGATACCTATGTCTTCCCGTTGCACCGTCTGGAACGGGTTGGAATTGTTATCGCCAGCGGTTGATCCCGTGATAGTGGGCACTGACTGACCGACCAGAAATTCGGCCGCTTCATTGTCCAGGGTCATAATGCTGGGCGTCGCCAGGATATTGGAATTGGTGTTGGTCGAAACTGCCTGCAAAATCGCGCCCCAGTCATTTTTGACCACGCCGATCATCATGCCGTTCACGTTGCCCAGCAACTGGGCCAGCAATTCGACGTTACCGCGCTCAGGCGGTTGTTCGGTGGTGACCACGTTGCCATCAACGATGGTAGTGGTGGTGCCGCGGTCACGTTCCTGGGCCATGTAGGCGCCCGCTGCCAGTTGCCCGATAGGGACCTGCCGGCCGTTGTTGTACTGCACCATGCCGCCGTCTTCGGAAATCCACTGCAGGCCTAAATCGATGCCGTCGCCTTCCATCAATTCAACGATAATGGCTTCAACATGCACCTGCGCACGGCGGATATCCAGCTGCCGGATGACGTTCTCAAGATTGCTCAGCAGATCCGGTTGCGCGGTAATAACCAGCGAGTTGCTCGACTCATGGGCGGTGATGCTGATGTCCTTGCCACCCCGGCGCTGACCGGCATTTCCGGCCGCTGTTGCCACGCCACTCTCAGCGGCAATGCTGTCGCTGACGCCTTTAAGTACCTCAACCAGATTTTCGGCTTTGGCGTATTTCAGGTAGTAAACGCGGGTGTTGCCTTCAGTTTTAAGATCTTTATCCAGCTGCCGCACGAGCTTAACCACCCGCTCACGCGCCCGCGGGTCGCCACTGATAATCACCCGGTTAGTGCGCTCGTCAGCGACTACTTTCGGGATCAGTAATGCCGGCGTGCCGTCGGTGGCTTTTTCATAAAGTGTCATGGCGATGCGCACCACTTCGGATGCTGACGCGTATTCGAGGTTGACGATGTCGACGTCCTGATTGCCGGCACGGTCCACCCGTTCAATAATTTCCACCAGGCGCTGAATGGTTTCGCTGCGGCCAGTCAGCATGATGACGTTCGACGGATCATAGCTGACCACGTTCCCGCCACCGGCCTGATCGTTCAGCAACCTTAATAAAGGCGCCAGTTCGCGCACGCTCACGTTTTCTACCGGTACGACGCGGGTCACCAGGGTATCGCCAGCCAGGCTGTCGTCATCAACTACGGGCAGCGCGCCGTTGCGGGCGTCTTTGTCGCGCATGACTTTAACGACGCCCGACTCCATGGTGACGGTAGCAAAACCGTACACATCGAGGACGTTCAGGAAGAATTGCCAGTACTGGCTTTCGGTCATCACATCGTAGCTGCGCACATCAATACGGCCGCGCACATCAGGGTCGATAATCATGGTCAGGCCGAGGTTGCGGCCGACAACCTGAATGAATTCGCTGATGTCGGTGTTCTTGAAGCTGGCGGTATATTCGACCGGGCCGGTGTTCTGCTGCGGGTTCTGCTGGGCGCCCTGCTGCTGCGGAGCCGCTTCGGCAATACTGCTGGCACTGGTACCGAGAATAAGTGCCAGGCTCATGGCCACTGTCGTTGTCAGAAAAATTGTGCGCATGCTTGTTCCTTTTATTCTAATTGCCCCGGGCTTCATCTGGAACGGTGAGCTCGAGGTCGATATATTGGCCGTCACGATTTACGGTCACGATGATGCTGTCCATACTGGCCAGATCGCGGGTCATGCTCATGGCGGTGCGGATATCCGTCAGATCCTGACCATTGATGGCCACCGCTAAATCCCCGCTGACAAAGCCGGCTTGGTTAAATAATTCTGGCGTGGGCCCCGGACGCAGCCGGTAGCCGACAATCTTAGCGCCATCGCGCGCCGGCGAAATCGATACATACTCAAGAATGCTGGCCGGATTCTCCGCCACCTCCTCAACCACTGAGGAGGGGGCTGACACCGGCCGGCCGGTGTCAGCCCCCCTCTCTAAAGTCAAAGAAAGGCCCGGCCCGAGTTCGCCTATGCCTTCCAGTTCGAGGGTTTCGAGGCGGCCCTGGTTATTGAGGATAACGCGGTCGGCGTAGATTTCTTCAACGGTTACCTGTGAGCCGCTGAGCTGGTCGCCGATGGCGTAGACTTCCTGCTGGCCGCTGCGTTCAATGATGGCGGCGGAATGCTGCGGGTAATTACTGGCGGATACGCCCAGCAGCCGCACGTTAAGGCTGGTTTTGGGCGCCGACGCGATGCGCTGTTGTGTCGGTGCGGCGGCATCGCCGAATAGTTTCAGACCGGCAATGGTGCTTACGTTTATCTGCGGGTTGCTGGCCTGACGCGCGGGCGCTAAAGGCCCGCTGACTGGCTCGGCCACGGGGGTCAGCAACTGCCATGTCAGCCGCGCGAGCAGCCAGGTGGCCAGCAGTGCCGCGATGGCCGTCAGGGTCCACAGGCCGTAGCGCCATAAAGTCGGCGGTCGCAGGCGGTTAATCAGTTGATTCATTGTTGGTCCGATACTCTGTTTCTGCTTTCGTTATAATTTTGTGAAGTAGCAAGTCCATTTCCATTCTAGCCCTTTCGTATCTAGCTGAACAGATCAAATTGGTCGAAATCTGATATAATGAAGGCACTTTTATATCAGCACCTTTTGACCATAAGATGACACGCTATGAATTATCCCACTGACCAACTCCTACGCTATAGTTTCATTGACCGCGATGTGCGCGGTGAGCTGGTGCAACTGAGCAGCAGCTACCAGCGAATGCTGTTGGGTCATTCCTATCCGGCGCCGGTGCAGCGGTTGCTCGGCGAGCTGATGGCGGCCACGTCGTTGCTGGTCGCGACACTGAAATTTGAGGGGCATATTGCCATTCAGTTGCAGGGCGATGGTCCGGTAAACTTTATCGCGGTAAATGGCGAGCATGATCAGCAACTGCGTGGCATTGCCCGTTTGCGCGCTGACCTGGAGCCGCATCACGATAATCTGCGCAGCCTGATGGGCAAGGCACAGCTGGTCATCACCTTAACGCCGACCCGTGGCGAGCGCTATCAGGGTGTGGTCAGCGGCGAAGGCGACAGCATTGCGGAAATTATCGAGGGCTATTTTACCCAGTCCGAGCAGCTGCATACGCGGCTGTGGCTGTTTGCCGATGGTGAACACGCTGCCGGTATGTTCCTGCAGGTGATGCCGTCGGCCGGATTAGACCTGGAGGGCTTCCGGCATCTGGAGACGCTGACCGACACCATTACCCCGGCGGAACTGTTCACCCTGCCCGGCGAGGAGGTGCTGGTGCGCTTATACCACGAGGAGCAGGTGGAATTGTATCCCGCTCAGCCGGTGAGCTTCCGCTGCGGCTGCTCGCGCGAACGCACTCTTGAGGCGCTGGCCAGCGTGCCCGCCGACGAGCTGCAGGAAATCCTCGCCGCCGAAGGCATCATCAGCATGACCTGCGAATACTGCCGCACCGAATACCGCTTCGGCCCCAACGATTTGTAAACATGTAGCCCGTGGTTCTACCACGGGTAAAACACTGGATGATGTATTCGGATCTCACGAGCGGTAATTATGGATAATGTCAGATTAGATAAATGGCTATGGGCAGCGCGTTTTTTCAAGACGCGGAGCCTGGCACGGCAGGTTGTGCAGGCCGGCAAGGTGCAGGTTGACGGGCAGAAGGCCAAACCGGCCAAAACCATCACCGTCGGTCAGCTGATCAAGCTGCCGCGCGGTTACGATGTGATGGATGTCGAGGTGCTGGAGCTGAGCGAACAACGCCGCGGCGCGCCCGAGGCGCAGAAGTTGTATCGCGAAACCGAAGAGTCGGCGGAGCGCCGCGAAAAAAATGCTGAGCTGCGCAAGATGAACGCGCTGCTAAGCCCCCACCCCGACCACAAACCCGACAAACGCGAACGCCGCCAATTGATGCGCTTCAAAGAGCAGGATTAACCCCCAACCGTAGCCCGTGGTTTTACCACGGGGTTATTTGCGTTTGATGTAGCGCATGAGGCGTTTGCGCTTGCGGACCTGGCTGTCGCTGAGCTTGTTTTTGCGGCCGGCGAAGGGGTTTTCCGAGTCGCGAAATTCGATTTTGATGGGCGTGCCCATGATGCCCAGCGCCTTGCGGAAGAAGTTGATCAGGTAGCGCTGGTACGAACCGGGCAGGCGCGTGACCTGGTTGCCGTGAATGATGATGCGTGGCGGGTTGTAGCCACCGGCGTGAGCATATTTCAGCTTCACGCGACGACCACTGACCAGCGGCGGCTGATGTTCATCGGCTGCCATTTCAAGGATCTGTGTCAATTTCGAGGTATTAATACGCTGCGTCGCGCTCTCATAAGCCTCGCGCACCGAGTCAAACAAATTACCGACGCCGGTACCGTGCAGGGCTGAGATAAAGTGCAGCCGGGCGAAATCCACAAAGCCCAGGCGGCGATCCAGTTCGCGTTTAATTTCATCACGGTGATCCGATGACAAGCCGTCCCACTTATTCACCGCGATAACAATCGAGCGGCCCGCGTTCAGGGCAAAGCCAATCAGGTTGAGATCCTGGTCTGAAATGGTCTCGCGGGCATCGACGATACACAACACCACGTTGGCATCTTCAATCGCCTGCAGGGTTTTGATCACCGAGAACTTCTCAACGGTTTCGTCAATCTTACCGCGACGGCGCACGCCGGCGGTGTCAATCAGGATGTACTGTTTGCCATCGCGCTCCATCGGAATATAAATCGAATCGCGGGTGGTACCCGGCATGTCATACACCACCACCCGCTCCTCGCCGAGGATACGGTTAGTTAGTGTTGACTTACCCACATTCGGACGGCCGACAATGGCCAGTTTTAACGGCAGGGATTCGTAGTCGATCTCATCGTGGGCGAGATCTTCAGGGGTGTCAGCCCCCCCCTCTTCAACCCGAAGTTCGGGGTAGTCGTCCAGCAGCGGCCGAAAACATTTATCCAGCAGTTGCTCAACGCCGCGGCCATGGGCAGCGGCGATGCCGTACACGTCACCTAAACCCATTTCGAAGAAATCGGACTGCGCGACTTCAGCGTCGATACCGTCGATTTTATTGGCGACCACATAGGTTTTTTTATCCACTTTGCGCAGATATTCAGCCAGCGCGCTGTCGGCTACGGTAATGCCGTCGCGGGCATCGACCATAAACAGCACCACATCGGCTTCGTCGATAGCGCGCAGTGACTGACCGGCCATGGCCGCGTCGACGCCCTCTTCGTCGCCGTGAATACCAGCGGTGTCGATAACAATAAACTGATAGCCGTCGTAGTTGGCCTGGCCGTATTTGCGATCGCGGGTTAAGCCCGGAAAGTCAGCGACCAGAGCATCCCGGGTACGGGTAAGCCGGTTGAACAGGGTTGATTTGCCCACATTGGGGCGGCCGACCAGGGCCACAACGGGTAACATGACGAATTAAATCCTTACCGCGAGTAAACTGCCGTCGCGTAGTTGAACATAGAGTGTATCGCCTGCGACTACCGGGCTGACATACACAGAATTGCCGACTTCGAGCCGACCGGCCATAACACCGGTACTGGCATTGAGAAAATGCAGGTAACCAAAGGCATCACCAACCACCACATAGTTACCAAAGCGCACCGGGCCAGTCACCTGACGACCGGTCAGATCACTGTTGCTCCAGATCTCAACACCGTTATTACTATCCAGAGCATAAATGGTATCGGCGGTATCCGTCAGAAACAGCCGGGTGATGCTCAAATCAAAGTTATTGAAAGACGCATACTCACGCTGCCACAGGATCCGGCCGCTGGAGAGCTCAACTGCGGCAACCTGGCCGTTGTAGGCGATACTGTAAACGGCGTTGCCCTGTACCTGCGGCTGCACATCTGCATCCACCAAACGTTGCAGCTCGGTCGCACCCTGCGGGACTGCCAGCGGTGCAACCCAGGCCTGCTGGCCATTATTGAGTACTGCTACGGTCAGTTTGCCGGTCGCGGTGCCGAACAGCGCGCCGCCACTACTAATGGTCGGTGCTGAGGTGCCACGCAGACTAAGCGGCGGCACTTCGGTATCCATAGTCCACTGCTGCTCGCCGGATTCTTCCAGCAGACCAACCAGCTTACCGGCGGTGGTGTTAACCACCAGGTAACCTTCGCCTACGGCCGGATCGGCCAGCACTTCGCCGTCGATCTCAGTGCGCCAGACTAAGCTGCCATCGGCCATGCTCAGGGCCATCACCGAACCGTTTTCGGTACCAAAAAATACCCGTTCATCGTTAGCGACCAGACCGCCCGCGATGCGTGCGCTGTCGCCCGGCATCATCCAGCCACCGGTGTCAGCCCCGATCATTTCGCGTACATCCACCCGCCATAAACTGGCGCCAGAAACCCGGTTAAAGGCCTGTACCACACCACGCCGGTCAGCGGCAACAATTACGTCACCTGCCACCGCCGGGTTCAGCCGTGAATAGTATTCGCCAACGCCCTTACCCACTGACGCTTCCCAGACGACTGACGCAGTGACCGTCGCATCAATGGGCTGCAATTCTTTGTAGGTCAGTTCATCGTCGCCAAAAATAGAACAGCCGCTGGCCAGCATTGCTGCCAGGGCGAGCGCACCGAATTTCAGGGGTTTCGTAAAGATTGTTTTAGCTAAGCTCATGATTCCGCCGGAATGCTGTTGAGTTTAATTTCGGCCAGCGGCGCGGTGTTTTCACTGGCGTCGATCGCTGCCTGATAAGCCGCGCGGGCACCGGCCTGATCGCCTTTGGCCAGCAGAATGTCACCACGCAGTTCGGCCACCATGGCCGCGAAACCTTCTTCTGAGGTTTCGGCAATCGCGTTCAGGGCCGCATCATGCTGCTCCTGCGCCAGCAATACACGTGCTTGCCGCACATCAGCAACCGCCTGCAGTTCACCACTGGCGTTGTCACGAACGGCTTGCAGCGCGGTCACCGCAGTGGCCAGTTCACCAGCCGCTACTGCCTGACGGGCTAGTTCAAAAGCAGTCAGGTGCGCGTAGGTGTCGTCGCTGTTGTTCTTAATAAAGTTCTGGGCATCAACCTGCGCTCCTTCAGTGCCAGCTTCGAGGCTGGCAACCAGGCTTTCAAATTGCTCTGAGGCCGCTTCTTTTTGCGCCATGGTATGCGCGTCGTAGTAACGCCAGCCGTAAAACAGGCCAAAACCAATCACCAGACCGGCGATAATGCCTTTGCCATGCTCGTGCCAGAAATCCTTTATTCGCTGAACTTGTTGGTCTTCAGTTTCCACGCGCTTAATCCTCTTTAAAAATCGTTATACGTTATTCGACGTTAGCCAATTAACCCGGCCAGCTCAGCCAGGTCGGTAAAGTTTTTGTCCGCATCCCGCTTCCGCAGGTGCTTGAACTGATATTCCAGTTGCCCATTCACATCACAGTCGACAATCAGGGCATAAGTAGCCCCTGACTTATCGGCTTTTATCAGCTTCTTCTTCAGATTCTGAGTGCCTGAGTGCAGCATTACTTTTAAGTCGGTGTGCTGATCACGAGCTTGTTCGGCAACAGCCGGCAGTTTTAGTTCCGCCCGCTCGTCACCGGCCAGCAGGTATAAATCAACCACTGTCGACGCCGGAATGCGATCCTGGCTTTCCAGCAACAACACCAGCCGCTCAATCCCCATAGCAAAGCCCACCGCCGGGGTCGCCTTGCCGCCAAGCTGTTCCACCAGGCCATCGTAGCGGCCACCGGCGCAAACTGTACCCTGGGCACCCAGTTCAGTGGTCACCCACTCAAACACAGTGCGGTTGTAATAGTCCAGGCCGCGCACCAGTTTCTCATTGAATACACACTTTACGCCGGCTGCTTCCAGGCGCGCGGTCAGGCCTTCAAAATGCGCACGGGATTCGTCATCCCAGTAATCTGACAGCCGCGGCGCATCCACCAGCAGCGCCTGGGTTTCCGGCGATTTACTGTCCAGAATGCGCAGCACATTGCTGTCTAAGCGGCGCTTGGAATCTTCATCCAGCGCCTCTTCGTGTTCACGTAAATAGTCGCGCAAGGCCTCGCGATAGCGGGCGCGCGCTTCGTTCGAAGCCAGCGAGTTAATCTGGAGTTCGAGTTGATCGGCGATGCCAAATTCCTGCCACAGCCGCGCTGACAGCAGAATCACTTCGGCGTCGATATCCGGGCCGTCCATACCAAAAGCTTCGATACCAAACTGGTGGAACTGGCGGTAGCGGCCTTTCTGTGGGCGTTCGTGGCGGAACATCGGCCCCATGTACCATAACCGCGGAGTCTGGTTATACAACAGACCATGTTCGTTACCGGCGCGCACGCAGCTGGCGGTGCCTTCCGGACGCAGGGTCAGGCTGTCGCCGTTGCGATCATCAAAGGTGTACATTTCTTTTTCGACGATATCCGTTACTTCGCCGATGGAACGCTTGAATAGCTCCGTGCTTTCCAGCACCGGCATGCGGATCTCCTGATAGCTGTATTGCGCTGCCACTTTGCGGATCACGCCTTCAACATACTGCCATGCGGGACTTTGCCCGGGCAGGATGTCGTTCATTCCACGTATTGCCTGAATCGTTTTTGCCACGGTAATTACATCTGCTGTTGTTGATCGGTGAAAACCGGTTTAAAAATCGCGACTAGTATAGCGCAGCTTTAGCTTTGCTTCACCGGAATCTGCTCGGCTTCGAGGCGTTTGACCCTGGCGCGGATATGCCGCTCCAGCTGGTCAACCAGGTCGGTGTTATCGAGGCGCTCTTTCTGGCGTTCGCCATCGAGGTAGAAGCCGCTTTTGCTCTTGGCGCCGGCCAGGCCGATGTGCGAAATCAGGGCTTCGCCCGGGCCATTGACCACGCAGCCAATAATGGACACATCCATCGGCACCACTACGTCTTCAAGCCGCTGTTCGAGGGCGTTGACGGTACCAATCACGTCAAA
>NZ_JAWVYM010000025.1:0-22964 GCF_033722695.1 Pseudidiomarina sp.
GGCTGGAACCGGTACCATATTCCTTACCGGCAAACACCACCAGTGGCGTACCTTCTTTCTGGTACTTCATAGCAGCATCATAAATCGGCATTTGTTCGCCGCTTGGTACATGGCAGGTATAGCCGCCTTCGACATCATCCAACATCTGGTTCTTGATACGAATGTTGGCGAACGTACCGCGCATCATCACTTCGTGGTTACCACGGCGCGAACCATACGAGTTAAAGTCCTTCGGCTCAACGCCATGCTCCTGCAGATATTTACCCGCCGGTGACGATGGCTTGATGGCACCCGCTGGCGAGATGTGATCCGTCGTAATTGAATCGGCGAAGATGGCCAGTACCCGGGCATCTTTGATGTCCTTCATGGCCTGCACTTTTTCGGCGATCTTTTCGAAATACGGCGGCTTCTTCACATAAGTAGAATCGCTCCAGGCATAGGTATTCCCCTCTGCTACCGGAATCGACTTCCACTCGTCATCACCTTCGAACACCTCAGCGTACTCTTTACGGAACATCTCACCATTCACATGACTAACCGCATCAGCGATCTCTTTGTTGCTCGGCCAGATGTCTTTCAGGTAAACCGGATTGCCGTCCTGATCTTTACCCAGTGGATCCTGAGTTAAATCAATGCGGGTGGTACCGGCTAAAGCGTACGCCACCACCAGCGGCGGTGAGGCCAGCCAGTTGGCTTTCACATCAGAGTGGATACGCCCTTCAAAGTTACGGTTACCAGAAAGCACCGATGACACAATCAAATCATTATCAGTGATGGCTTTGCTGATCTCTTCGTCTAACGGACCTGAATTACCGATACAGGTAGTACAGCCGTAGCCGACCAGATTAAAGCCCAGCTCATTCAGATAAGGGGTGAAACCCGCTTTCTTGAGGTAGTCGGTAACGACGCGTGAGCCCGGCGCCAGTGAGGCTTTTACCCAAGGCTGACGCTGCAAACCTTTCTCGATCGCTTTCTGAGCCACCAAACCAGCAGCCATCAACACGCTCGGGTTCGAGGTATTGGTACAGGACGTAATGGCGGCAATAACCACATCACCATGGTTGAGTTTAAAGTCGCGGCCTTTGACCTCCACTTCTTTATCTTTCTGGTCGCTCTGACCACTGGTTTCCAGCATCAGGTCAAAGTTACTGCCTAATTGTGGCATGGCAACCAGATCCTGCGGACGCTTGGGCCCGGCAAGTGATGCCGTAACATTATTCAGATCCAGTTCAAGCGAATCAGTAAATACCGGCTCTTTGCCGGTTTCTCGCCAGAGACCCTGGGCCTTGTAATAAGCCTCAACCAGATCAATCGTTTCCTGATCACGTCCGGTCAGCTCCAGATAACGCAGGGTTTCTTTATCAACCGGGAAGAAACCACAGGTCGCGCCATACTCGGGCGCCATGTTACCGATAGTGGCACGGTCAGCCAGTGGCAAATGATCCAGCCCCGGGCCATAGAATTCAACAAACTTACCCACCACGCCATGCTTACGCAGCATTTGCGTTACATGCAGCACCAGATCAGTCGCAGTGACGCCTTCATGCAGCTTACCAGTCATGCGGAAGCCGATAACTTCCGGTATCAGCATGGAAACCGGCTGACCTAGCATGGCCGCTTCGGCTTCGATACCGCCAACACCCCAGCCCAGTACACCGAGGCCGTTCACCATAGTGGTGTGCGAATCGAGGCCCACACAGGTGTCTGGCATGACCCAGGTCTTATCGCCCTGCTCTTTAGGCCAGGCAACCTTAGCCAGATACTCCAGGTTTACCTGGTGACAGATACCCGTGCCCGGCGGTACTACGCGGAAGTTTTCGAAAGCTTTCTGACCCCAGCGCAGGAACTGATAGCGCTCGAAGTTACGCTCCATTTCAATGCGTACGTTTTCTTCAAACGCTTCCGGAGAGGAGGATTTATCTACTGTAACCGAGTGGTCAATAACCAGATCCACAGCTGATAGGGGGTTGATCTGGTTTGGATCTTTGCCTGCCGTTTGCATGGCATCCCGCATTGCAGCGAGATCTACGATAGCTGGCACACCGGTGAAATCCTGCATCAATACCCGCGCCGGGCGGTACTGAATTTCACGGTCTGACTTGCGATCGGCAAGCCAGAGTGCGACTGCCTCAATATCTTCTTTAGTGACGGTATCGCCGTCTTCGTTGCGCAGTAAGTTCTCCAGGAGAACCTTCATCGATGCTGGCAGCCGGTCAATGTCGCCAATATTTTTTAGTTTTTCAGCAGCTTTTGGCAAGCTGTGATAATGATATGTTTTGCCGTTAACCTCTAACGTACTTAAGGTCTTAAAGCTGTCGTTACTCGACATATTTCGCTCCTCCTCGATGAAATTGCTAATTCAATAAGGGTAGTCGCAAATTTGCGTTCCAGCCATATTTTGTCCTTATATTCACTATGGGAGTAAGCGTATTAAAGATCAACCTGAGAAGACCACGAAAACGTCAATTATTCGGTTGATTTTAAAGTAAGTTCAATAACATAGATGTTGGTGTACCACTGTTCGTTATGTTTAAACAGGCGAATCACGCCCGCTTCGGCAAGCTCCAGATAAAAGCCGAGCTGGTCGGTAACGAATGATTTAGCGGGCAAATCGCCAATGGCAATCAAAGTTACGTTGAAATTCTGCAGGGCAGATTTTAATGAATGATGGTAATCGCTGAGGGTATGCAGCGGCAAATACAGACGCGACTGCTTATGCATATGTGCCGGCGCCTGCTCCAGTAACTGCAGCAACAGGTCATTACCGCGCAACCCGCCGTCAATTTCACTTATGCGCTCGCCCAGTGTTCGTGCTGAGTCAGGCATGACAATTTCTTGCGGTAAATTAGCCAGAATCACATCAAAGGTGGCGTCACTGCCAGCAAAAAAGCCGCCCGTGGCTGTATCTACCTCGACCCCGTTACGCAACGCATTGGCGGCGGTGAGTTCAGTTGCTGCCGCCGAAATATCAGTGGCCAGCACGCTGGCCCCCTGCCGCGCCGCATAGACTGCCAATATACCGCTACCACAGCCAATATCAATAACCTGCTCGCCCGCGGCCACCCGAATATTATTCGCATAGTAAAGGCCGTGGGCACTGGGGGCGAATACGCGTTCATCCAGCGCCAGCTCAATTGTCTGCTGCTGAATTTGGTATGTCTGGCTTGGCATAGCTCAAAATGCTCCTGGCACCGGAAAGTCGCATTAGTTTACCGCCGCGCCGGGCAGCGCATTAGACCAAATCATTATGGCTTATAGTAAATATTGCTGAGCTTCACTTTGTTCCCGCTCGGCAGCAACCTATAATAAAACCTCTTTAACTGGCGACCTTTACGATTAGGGATGAACTGAATGAGTAAGGTACTTAACGATCTACTGGATTTGCTCAAGCTTGAATCAATTGAAACCGGCATTTATCGCGGCCAGAGCCAGGATTTAGGCTTCGGCGCCGTATTTGGTGGCCAGGTGATTGGCCAGGCACTGTCGGCAGCCAAAGATAGTTTACCCGGCGATCGTAAAGTACATTCATTGCATAGTTACTTTTTACGCCCCGGCGATGCCCACAAGCCCATTGTCTATGATGTGCAAAACATCCGCGATGGCAAAAGCTTTTCAACGCGGCGGGTACAGGCTATCCAGAACGGCAAACCAATTTTCTATATGACGGCTTCATTCCAGATCGACGAGCCCGGTTTTGAACACCAGGATGCCATGCCTGAGGTCCCGGGTCCGGAAGGTTTGGTCTCGGATTTGGATATATACCGGGAACATGCTGAGCTCATTCCGGAGAAGATCCGCAACAAGTTCATTTCGGAAAAGCCCATCGAAATGCGCTTTGTAACGGCCAATAATCCGTTTAAGCCCAGGGTAGATAAACCTGAACGGTATGTCTGGTTCCGCGCCAACGGGCCTATGCCTGATGACCCCAGAATTCATAAGTATCTGCTGGCCTATGCGTCAGATTTTAATTTTCTGCCAACCGCCCTGCAGCCCCATGGCACCAGCTTCGCGCAGCCGGATATCCAGATGGCGACCATCGACCATGCCATGTGGTTTCATAAAGAGTTCCGGATGGACGACTGGCTGCTCTATGCTATCGACAGCCCGGTAGCCAGTGGTGCCCGCGGCCTCGTTCGTGGCCAGTTCTTTACCCGTGATGGCGTTCTGGTGGCTTCGACCATTCAGGAAGGCGTCATGCGCAAACACAAGACGCCCCGCAAGCAATAAGAGAAAGGCAGGTGCTGGCTACTTAGCCGGCACCTAAAGTAAAGAAAAAGCCGGCAATCGCAGCACTCATCATGTTGGCCAGGGTCGCCGCCAGCAGCGCCTTAAGCCCAAGCCGGGCGATATCATGGCGGCGGCTTGGCGCCATACCACCTAAACCACCCAGCAAAATCGCAATCGACGAGAAGTTAGCAAAACCACAAAGTACGAATGTAATAATTACCTGGCTATGGGCACTGAGCTGGTCTTTGTAATTCACAAAATCCAGGTAAGCGACAAACTCATTGATCACCAGCTTCTGACCGATAAAGCTACCGGCGAGCTGAGCTTCGTCCCAGTTCACGCCCAACACGTAGGCTACCGGCTGGAAGATATAACCGAAGAGTTCCTGCAAAGACAGCTCCGGATAACCAAACCAGCCGCCGACCCAGCCGAAAATACCATTAATTAACGCAATGAGAGCAACGAAAGCAATCAGCATGGCACCCACATTGATGGCTAGTTGTACGCCGCTCGAAGCGCCGGCAGCAGCGGCATCAATGACGTTAACGGCACGGTCTTCAACCTGCACTTCTCCGCCCTTCTGGGTCGAGGTGCCATCAATAATAGTGTCCAGGTCTTCCCGCGGTTTTTCGGTTTCCGGAATAATCATTTTGGCCATCAGTAGGCCCGCCGGCGCGGCCATGAAGCTCGCCGCGATCAGGTACTTAAGTTCAACCCCCACTCCGGCATAACCGGCCAGTACCGACCCCGATACCGAAGCCATACCACCCACCATAACCGCAAAGAGTTCTGACCGGGTCATGCTGGCAATAAACGGACGCACCATCATCGGCGCTTCAGTCTGTCCGACAAACACGTTAGCAGCTGCAGACATGGATTCCGGCCGGCTGCTGCCAATCACTTTCTGTAAGGTACCGCCGAGGATTTTGATGATCCACTTCATGATGCCCAGATAGTAAAGCACGGAAATCAGTGACGAGAAGAATACGATAACGCTCAGCACCTGAATGGCGAAAACAAAGCCAAACTCTGGCGATGCCAACCCACCAAACATGAAGCTGATGCCGGCACTGGTAAAGGAAATGATTTTAGCGACGCCTGCGGCTACCGCATACAGCACGTCCTGGCCGAACGGCACATAGAGAACAAAAGCACCCAGCCCCACCTGAATCGCGAACGCACCGGCAACAGTACGCCAGCGAATGCTTTTACGGCTGGTGGAACATAGATAAGCAACGAGCAAAATAATGGCAATGCCAAGAAAGCTATTCATAAAAATCGGACCGTTTTTGTTATAGTTATTCAGCCAGAAGCTGGCGGATCTTAGATTTAATCAGGTCAATGGCAATTTCATTCTGGCCACCGCGGGTTACTACCAAATCAGCAAACTGCTTCGAGGGCAGAATAAATTCAAAAAAAGCAGGACGTACTGTTTCTTCATATTGCTCAGCAACGGACTGTATCGAGCGGCCGCGCTCTTCAACGTCTCGCAATACCCGCCGCAGCAAACAAACATCAAGCGGCGTGTCCATAAACACTGAAATATCGAATAACTTACGTAAGTTAGGGTCGTTCAGCAACAAAATTCCCTCAACCATGATAACCCGACCAGGCTGAACTTTAATGGTTGCATCAATACGCGTGTGGGTTTTGTAGCTGTACTGCGGCATTTCAACGGGCTGGCCGTTGCGCAACTGTTCCAGATGCTCAACCAGCAATTCGTGTTCAAACGCCGCCGGATGGTCATAATTGGTCAGTTGCCGCTGCTCAAAACTCAGATGGCTTTGATCACGGTAATAGGCATCTTCAGCCAGAATAGCGATACCACGGCCGCCAAGCTCTGCTACCAGTTCCTGATAAACCGTTGAGGCAAAAAGGCTTTTACCCGATGCCGAAGCGCCGGCAATGGCGATAATTGTCGTTTTTTCCACGCTACACGTCTTTTTATTGCTCCACCCGAGCCGGCAATTATCGTTGATAAAGTGGCTAATTGGAAGTGCAGAAGCCCGCTGACCAATCTTGTTACATTTTATAGTTAAGCGGTGATTGCAACGTGATGACAGTCCTCTATCATCTAATAACGATTTTTTACTTACTGATTGGGAACAAGAACATGCGTTTTACCAAAACACTGACTGCAGTAGCTGTAGCCACTGTATTACTAGGCGGTTGCAACCCCTCTGCCGACAACAATAACAAGAACCCGGTCGCTGAAGTTGTGCAGCAACAAAATTTGCCTGAAGTAACCATCGCTTACGAAAGCTTCACCCTGGACAACGGCCTGCGGGTTGTTGTGCATCAGGACAAGAAAGCCCCGATCGTAGCCGTAAACGTATGGTACGCCGTGGGCTCTAAAGACGAAAAAGAAGGCCAGACCGGTTTTGCTCATTTGTTTGAGCACCTGATGTTCAACGGTACCGAAAACTACGACGACGAATACTTCGGTCCGTTTGAACGCGCCGGCGCTACGGATATGAACGGCACCACCAACAACGATCGCACCAACTATTTCCAGAACGTGCCGACCCCGGCCCTCGATATGGCGCTGTGGATGGAATCAGACCGCATGGGCCATTTGCTCGGCGCGGTTACCCAGGACAAACTGGATGAGCAACGTGGCGTGGTACAGAATGAAAAACGCCAGGGCGAAGCACAACCTTACGGCCGCGTATTCAGCTATCTTGCTGAGCAAACCTTCCCTGCCGGGCACCCTTACTCCTGGTCGGTTATCGGCTCAATGGAAGATCTGGAGGCCGCTTCGCTGGATGACGTTCATCAGTGGTTCAATGACTACTACGGCGCAGCCAACGCAGTTGTGGTGCTAGCGGGCGATATCGACGTTGAAACAGCCAAAGCTAAGATGGAAAAATACTTTGGTGATATCGATGCCGGTAAACCGCTGAAGAAAATGGAAAGCTGGGTTGCTAAAAGCACCGGTACTAAGCGTGCGACCATGGAAGACCAGGTACCTGCAGCGCGTATTTACAAGCTCTGGAATACCGCCGAGATGGGTACTGCCGATTCAGAATACCTGAACCTGCTGGTCGATATCTTTGCCAGCGGCAAAAACTCACGTCTGTACCAGCGCCTGGTTTATGACGAGCAGATCGCCAGTATGGTATCAGCGTTCCAGTACGAACGTACTCTGGCCGGACAATTCTTCGTTATCGCAGACGCTAAACCCGGCGTTGAGCTGGAGCAAATTGAAGCCATTATCGACGAAGAACTGGCCAAACTGATGAAAGAAGGCCCGAGCGCTGAAGAACTGGCGCGGGTAAAATTCAAAAACGTAGCAGAATTTGTACGCGGCGCTGAGCGCATCGGCGGTTTTGGCGGTAAGTCCGACATCCTGGCAGCCGGCGAAGTTTACCATGGTGACCCGGGTTATTATAAAAAGACCCTCGACACCCTCGAGCAAGCAACGCCTGCAGACATTCAGGACGCCATGAAGCGCTGGTTATCCGATGGCGCCTTTGTACTCAATGTGGTTCCCCAGCCTGTTTATACCACCACCGAAGCGCAGGCCGATCGCTCCGCGTTACCCGCCGTGGGTGACTTACCGAAGCTCGACCTGCCTGAGCTGAACAGCTTTACCTTATCTAATGGCCTTGAAGTTCACCTGGCCGAACGAGCTGATGTACCAACGGTACAGATGAACCTGGTATTCGATAGTGGATATGCTGCTGACCATGGGGGCAAAGTGGGTACAGCCAGCTTCACCATGAGCATGTTGCGCGAAGGGACTACCAATCGTGACGCACTGACGCTAAGCCGTGAACTGGAGACCTTAGGTACCAACCTATATGCCTCCGCCAGCCTGGATAGCTCCTCCATCATGATGGATGCTCTGACCAGCAACCTTGATGCGAGCCTGGTGCTATTTGCTGATGTTCTGCAAAACCCGGCGTTCTCGCAGGAAGAGATCGAGCGTAAGCGCAGTAATTGGTTAGAAAACATCAAGAAAGAAAAAGCCCAGCCTCGGGCACAGGCACTGCGCGTACTGCCGGGTCTGCTGTTCGGCGATGACCATGCTTATAGCGTGCCGTTAACCGGTTCAGGCACCAATGAATCGATTAATTCACTGACCCGCGAAGACATGGTTGCTCATACCCAAACCTGGCTGCGCCCGGACAACGCCCGCCTGGTGGTGGTTGGTGATACCACACAAGCGCAACTGAAACCATTATTAGAGAAGTATCTGGCCAACTGGCAGGCTCCGGCCACCCCCAAGCCAGAGAAAAACTATAAAGACGTGAGCCCACAGCAAACCAGCCGGGTTTACCTGATTGATCAGCCAGGCACACCGCAGTCGACCATTATCGCGGGTCATCTGGCACCATCCGGTAAGGCTGAAAACAGCGAAGCCATTGACGTGATGAGCACCATTATCGGCGGCAGCTTTACCAGTCGCCTCAACATGAACCTGCGCGAAGATAAAGGCTGGTCATATGGTGCCCGTTCAACCTGGTTCGACGCTGAAGCCCAGGGCATCTATATGGCTACCGCGCCGGTACAGACCGATAAAACCAAAGAATCTGTTCAGGAGATCCTGAAAGAGTTCAACAGCTACCTGGATGAAAATCCGGCTACCGCTGAAGAACTTGAGAAGGTGAAAGCCAACAAAACCGCGAAACTGCCAGGTGCTTATGAAACCAAAGCAGCGCTGTTGCGGGCTATCGTAGATACTCTGGAAAAAGAGAAAGACATGCAGTGGCTGGAGTCTTACGGTCAGCGTATTAACGCGCTGGAGCTCGAGACCATTCGCGACACTGCTGACCAGGTGCTGCGTCCCAATGCCCTGACCTGGGTAATCGTTGGCGATCTTGAGAAGATTGAAGCGGATATCCGCTCACTGAACCTTGGTGAAGTCATCAAGCTCGACAACGATGGTGTACCACTGTAAGAAAAAGTTCGGAATTCTCCCTGAATTCTTAATGTGTAAGCCGCTCTTCGGAGCGGCTTTTTTTATGCACTTGCCCTGCTATCCTATACACATCCAATAAATTTAAAAAACACAGGATTTAACTCATGGAAACAATCAAAACCAAAGCCGCTGTGGCCTGGGCACCGGGCGAACCTCTCTCGGTAGAAGAAGTTGACCTGATGCCGCCCCAGCGTGGCGAAGTATTAGTCCGTATTGTCGCCACCGGCGTCTGTCATACCGACGCCTATACCTTATCGGGTGCTGATCCTGAAGGTATCTTCCCGGCTATTCTGGGACACGAGGGCGGCGGCATTGTTGAAGCCGTCGGCGAAGGCGTGACCTCAGTTGAGGTCGGCGACCATGTCATTCCTTTATACACCCCTGAGTGCGGCCAGTGTAAGTTCTGTAAATCAGGCAAAACTAACCTGTGCCAGGCAATCCGCGGCACCCAGGGTAAAGGTCTGATGCCCGACGGCACCACGCGTTTTTCAAAAAACGGCAAACCCATTTATCACTACATGGGCACCTCTACTTTCTCTGAATACACCGTAGTGCCTGAAATTGCCCTGGCTAAGGTCAATAAAGAAGCACCGCTGGAAGAAGTCTGCCTGCTGGGCTGCGGCGTGACCACCGGCATGGGCGCGGTGAAGAACACGGCCAAGGTTCAGGAAGGCGATACTGTTGCGGTATTCGGCCTGGGTGGCATCGGTCTGTCGGTGATTATCGGTGCGGTAATGGCTAAAGCCAGCCGCATCATTGCTATCGACATTAATGAGTCCAAATTCGATATGGCCCGCAAACTTGGCGCCACCGACTGCGTCAATCCCAACGATGACATGCGTCCGATTCAGGATGTGATCGTTGAGATGACCGATGGCGGCGTTGATTACTCATTTGAATGCATCGGCAACGTTAAAGTCATGCGCTCTGCACTGGAGTGTTGTCATAAAGGCTGGGGCGAATCTGTCATCATCGGCGTGGCCGGGGCCGGCGAAGAAATCTCCACCCGCCCGTTCCAGCTGGTTACTGGCCGGGTATGGCGCGGCAGCGCTTTTGGCGGAGTGAAAGGTCGCACCGAATTGCCTGACTATGTTGAGCGCTATCTGGCCGGCGAATTCAAACTCAGCACCTTTATCACCCACACCATGGGGCTTGATGACATCAATAACGCCTTTGATTTACTCCATGAAGGCAAATCGATTCGCTCGGTGATTCACTATGATAAATAAGATCAGTTCAGTTAAAGCCTTTGCCGGTGAGCAGATCCAGTTTGAGCATCAGTCACAGACGCTGAACTGCACCATGAAGTTCAGCGTGTTCCTGCCCCCCCAGGCGCAACAGCAACGGGTACCGGCGGTGTACTGGCTGTCCGGGCTGACCTGTACCGATGACAACTTTAGCACCAAGGCCGGCGCCCAGCGCGTGGCGGCAGAGCTGGGTATTGCGCTGATCATCCCGGACACCAGCCCGCGCGGCGAGGATGTGCCCGATGATCCCAACGGCGCTTATGACTTCGGCAAAGGTGCCGGCTTTTATCTAAATGCCACCGAAGAGCCCTGGGCGCAGCACTATCAGATGTACGACTATATCGTCACTGAACTGCGCGAACTGGTTGAACGGGAACTACCGTTAAACGGTGAACGCAGCATCAGTGGTCATTCCATGGGTGGCCACGGCGCGCTGGTTATGGCCCTGCGAAATCCGGGCCTGTACCAAAGCGTTTCTGCCTTTGCGCCTATCTGCCACCCAACCGACAGCCCGTGGGGCAGCAAAGCGTTCAGCGGCTACCTGGGCGATAATAAAGCAGCCTGGGCCGATTATGACGCCACCCTGTTAATCAAAGAACGTCAGCAAGCTCCGCCACTGCTGGTTGATCAGGGCACCGCCGATAATTTCCTGGCTGAACAGCTGGGCACCGAGGCTCTGAAACAGGCCTGTAGCGATGCAAGTTTGGATGCGCAGATACGAATGCAGGAGGGCTACGACCACAGCTATTACTTTATCTCCAGCTTCATTGGCGAGCATCTGCGGTTCCACGCTAAGTATTTGTCGTACTTTGGTAAAAAGTAGCTTTTAGTGCTAGGGTTATACAAGTGTTTACTACGGGAAGACCAAGCCTCTATGTCGCCAAAAGCAAACGCAGCGCTACTGACTACTATTTATCTGGTTGCCGGCCTGGCCTGGATTTTCATGTCAGACCGGGCATTACTTGAACTTGTTGATAACTCGGCGCTGCTAACGACGTTACAGACCTTTAAAGGTGCGAGCTATGTGCTGGTAACAGCGATTATGCTGTACATCCTCATCTATGTCGCACTGAAACGAGAGCGACGCCTGTCTGAAGATGACTCACTTACCCACCTGCTTAACCGGCATATGCTTCGCCAGCAGCTCGACAGCCAGCTGCTGGTATGCAGGAAAAATGATAAGCCGCTGGTGCTGATGCTAATCAATATTGATGACTTCAAGCAAATTAATAGCAACCTGAGTATGCACGCCGGCGATGAATTCCTAAAATCAGTCGCTGACGAAATGCGGGAACAGTTCAAGCGACAGGTTATTCTCGGTCGTATTTCGGGTGATGAATTTGCTGTGGTTCTGCCCGGCGCAATCTGGCCCGAAGACGTGATTCCTGAAGCCGAGCAATTGCAGGAGCGAATTCGCCATATAAACATTGAAGAGCTTGACGAACTGCAAATGACTGCCTGTATCGGCATTTCAATGTTTCCTGCCGACGGTGAGAACAGCAAGGAACTTATTAACTCAGCCAGTCTGGCGCTGGAGGAGGCCAAGGCCCATGGGCCCGGCTGCATTCGCTCCTATAAACTTAAGCTGCAGGAAACTGCTACTGAACGCGCCCGACTGCTCCTTGATCTGAAATCTGCAATAACGAACCAACATCTCAGCGTGGTGTATCAACCGCAGTTCGGAGCCTCTACTCAACGCATTACTGGTGTTGAGGTACTCGTACGCTGGCATCATGAAGCCGATGGCTGGATTGGCCCGGCGCGGTTTATTCCGTTGGCAGAACAACATGGCCTTATTTGCAGCATTACCGACTTTGTCATGCAGACTGCGATTAAGGAACTGATTGACGCGGATCTGCTTTACACCGATATCCACCGTGTTTCTTTTAATGTGTCAGCAGCCGATTTTAATTCAGATAAAAGCGAAGAACGATTTGCTAAAAATCTGGCAGCATTGCCCGGTGACTGGTCGGTCGCCCAATTTGAATTGACCGAAACCGCCGCGCTCATGAACATGCCCGCGATTCGCAAAGTACTGAACTCACTGACTCAACGCGGCGTGCAGGTATCACTGGATGATTTCGGTACCGGTTATTCGTCATTAAGTACCCTGCGCCAGTTACAGATGCAGGAACTTAAAATCGATCAGTCTTTTATTGCGGATATTGCCAGCAATCCGAACGATGCACAGATTGTCCGCACTATCCTGGCTATGGCAAAAGCGCTTAATTTGCGAGTCATTGCGGAAGGTGTGGAAACGTCCAGTCAGGCTAACTTCCTGATAAAAGAAGGCTGTCAGGAGTTACAAGGCTATCTGTATGCGCGGCCCATGAACATTGACCAGCTTGTGAACTTCCTGAAAAATCATACAAAAACTACAACGAAGCAATCTTGATCTGATTTTTACCCTGGCTCTTTGCCTCGTACATTGCGGCGTCCGGGATAATTTCGATGGACTCAGCCAGAGTTTTTTCTGTTTTCATTGCAGATTTCGCGGCTATGGACAGGCTACTTACTAATCAGAATTCTATTGCAAATGCGCTATTGATAACGAATTAAAATCTCGTAAATTATAATCTTCTGTTAGTCGAATTGACTATTGATGCCACTCAAGGTTAATGGTATTCCTATGAACAGGCATAAAAAGACCTGCAACAGGATTTTGCGAGTGACTTTATATTGAAGATCTTAGTAACCACCTTTCTTTTTTTAATCGGAATATCCGTAGCGACCCACTCACACGCGAATTCTCCGAGACCCTTAAGCGATCACGCCATGCGCATCTGGACCACCCAGGATGGGTTGCCGCACGGCTCAGTGAATCACATTACTCAGGATAAACAAGGTTACATCTGGATAGCCAGCTGGCGTGGCCCGGTGCGTTTTAATGGCCGGTTCTTTGAAGTGATTGGTAAAGACGCGCGACTACCCGATGTTGGCACTCTGTTTATCACCAATGATCCCCGCACCGACAATCTGGTCGTAACTGGTGCCCGCGGAGGTATCAGTTATTTTGACGGTGGAAAGTGGCAACCCAAACCACCGGTCGCCAATCGCGTTGATTATGCCCTATTTGATACCGCCGGTCGCAGCTGGTTCGCAACGCTGGACTCGGGTGTCACCGTCGAAGATGCTGATGGCAATCGTCGGCAGTATACTACCGCCGACGGCTTGCCGATTAATGCGGTGCTGCACATCATGCAGGATTCACAGGGCCGCATCTGGTTAGGTACCAGCGAGGGCGCAGCGCTTTACAACGAAAAGCGTAACCGCTTTGACCCGGTTGCCGGTGTGCCCGCCGGTAACGTTCTCGGTATTATCGAAACCACGGATGGCCGCATCCTGCTCAGTTCCGATAAGCGCGTTTTTGTCAGCGATGTACGCACGCTTGATTTCTCACCCTGGCCGGTATCCTACCCCAGCACCATTACTGAGCTGCATGAAGATAACCATCAGCAAATCTGGATTGGCACGCACGAAGACGGCATTACTCAGCTAACTGAAACACCGCCGCAGATGACAGATACCTCTAAGGGCATGCCCAATAACCACATTCTGAGCCTGTTCAGTGATCGTGAAGACAATCTTTGGGTAGGCACACACGGTGGCCTGGTGCAATTTCGTAAAGCCCTGTTACACACCCATACAAAAGCGGACGGCCTGGGCTTCAGTTATGTGCGCACCGTAACCGAATTGCCCGATAAATCAATACTGGTCGGCGGACTTGGGGGCCTGAGTGTTATCGACGGCGAAGCCAGCAGAGGCTACGCCACGGCTGTGCCTGTGCACCGCCAGTCGGTTCTGAGCCTGATGATGACCGCCGATAACACGCTCTATGTGGGCACTTTTACCAACGGCATTTATGTTCTGCGCGATGAACAGCTGGTCGCTCACTACGACGAAACGAGTGGCTTTCCGGGTTATGATATCCGTAAAATTATTCACGCTTCAGATGGCAAGATTTATGCCGCAACCTTGCAGGGGCTGATGGTCGCCGATCGCCACCCTGATGGCACCCTCAGTAACCCGAACTACTACACCATGGCCGACGGCCTGCCAGACGACATTATTTATTCTCTGCATGAAGATCGCAACCAGCAGATCTGGATCGGTAGCATGCTTGGCATCTCGCAACTGGACCGTGAAACCAACAAAATCGTTCCGGTCAACACCAAGAGCTTTAGCGATGCCCAGATCATTTTTGGCATCCAGGAAGACAGCACCCATGTCTGGTTCGCTACCGATCGCGGGATCCTGGCCTGGGAGCACGCCAGAAACCGCTGGGGTAGCCTAACCAGCCTGAACGGTCTGCCCTTTGATACGTTTTTTGATATTGCTTTTGATCTGCAGGGGAATCTCTGGCTAGGCTCGCCCAGCGGCCTTATATATGCCCCACGCAACGAGGTTGAAGCGATTTTTGCGCGGGCCCGTAACAGCATTGAATATCAGTATTTCACTGAATCCCAGGGGCTGGCCGGCGCACAATTAAATCCCGGCGGCCCTTCTGTCTATCAGGCGGGCGACGGCAGCATCTGGCTGGCGACAGCAAAAGGCGTGGGCCATTTTAAACCATCGGACCTGCGCACTCTGTACCCGGTGCCGCCGCCGGTAGTCATCAGCGATGTACTGGTGGACGGTAACCGGCTTGCTGAAACTGGAACTGTCGGGCCAGACGCGAAGCGGATTCGCTTTAATTACGCAGGTATGGGCTATCAGCATCCCGAAGGCATCAGTTATCGCGCGCGGCTTATCGGTTATGACACCGACTGGATTGACCGCGATGATCGTCTCGATGTCGAGTATACCTACCTTCCGCCCGGCGCCTACACACTTGAGGTACAGGCCGCCTACCCCGGCAGCGGCTGGAGCAGTGGCACCACCTTTCGCTTCACCAAAACACCCGCTCTTTATCAGCGGCCGCTGGTCTGGTTTATCATTGCGCTGCTGCTCGTTGCGGGAATATTTGCCGCCGTCCGCTGGCGGTTGCGCGCTTTATCACGAACCCGCAACCATCTCGAAACCCTGGTTGCAGAACAAACCCGCACCTTGTCAAAACTGGCCAATCAAGACAGCATGACCGGGCTGGCGAACCGCCGCGCCTTTGACTGGCGCCTGCATCAGTCGGTTGAACAGCAAAAACATGCGCCTCAGCCGATGGCCCTGGTTATTCTGGATCTCGATCACTTCAAACAGGTTAACGATCTTTACCTGCACACCACCGGCGATCAGGTATTAAAGCGTATCGCGGTTGAAATCAGCCACTCGGCACGAGACAGCGACCTGCTGGCCCGTTGGGGCGGCGAAGAATTCGCACTGTTGTTATCAGGGGATTCGGCGGCATCAGCCGAGCAGATCTGTGAGCGGTTGCGGAAAAATATCGCAGAAACAGACTTTTCTGATCTGGCACCAGATTTATCCATTACCGCCAGCTTTGGCCTGGCTTACTATCAGCAAAATGAGACCGCCGCTAACTTCGTCCGGCGCGCCGATAAAGCACTTTATGCCGCCAAACATGGGGGCCGTAACCAGGTTAAAGTCGCCCAGCCAAGCTGATCACGAGTTCGGATTATAGACCACTTCCCACAGATGCTGGTCAGGGTCCTGAAATACCCCGCCGTAGCCACCCCAGGCCAGTTTACGGGCTGGCTTGCAGATGTGGGTGCCGGCGCGGGCAAGTTCGTTCATGAGCTGATCAACTTCATCTTTGCCGGACACATTGTGCGCCAGCATGAAGGCGGTCGGATCGGGTGTCCCCTGAGTGACGCCGCAATCTGCCGCGATACTCTTGCGCTCCCATAGCGCCAGCACCTGGCCGTTAGTCATTTTAAAAAACACCACAGCACCGTAATCGTATGCCTCACCCACTATGCCGTCGGTCGGAAAACCAAGCAGATCACGGTAAAAAGCCAGTGAACGCTGCAGATCATCAACGCCCAGGGTGATATAACTAATTAGTGGTTTCATAGGCCGGGATCCGCAGACGAGTTGTAATAACCCGGTCGCCGACATACGTCAGCTGAAAAATATCACCGTAGTCACGCTCGGTCAGATCCGGTGCCTGCCCCCCCGCTAGACGGACGAGTTCCGGGATGGTGTTGCTATGGCCGACTACCAGAACCGTTTTCTTGTCTTCAAGCAGGCGGCGGACCAGGCCTTCGTTATCCTTCGCCGGATAGGTTTCAGTGTCCAGCCTGAGCCGTGCCGCCAGCGGCGCCGCCGTTTCGCGGGTGCGGTTGAAATCGGTACTCAGCACCGCCTGAATGCCAGCCTGTTCAAGTATGTCCGCCAGCTGCTGAGCGCGCAGTTGGCCCTGAACGTTCAGCCCCGGGTTGCTGGCTGCCGCTTCTTTCTCTGCATGACGGGCAAAGTACAAGGTAAACTCATTGGCTTTAACCGGTTCAGAGTTCATCATTAGTCCTATAATCAATGCGAAAATGGCTATATGTTTCATGATTAAACTCTAGCACAGTCTTCAGCGGCGATAACCGTGAAACGCGGCTAAATCACTAAAAACTCTGACCAAACCCTGACGGAATCCCGTGCCACCTGAAATTTTTGTCCGCGCGCTTTCTGCCGCTTGCTGCTTATCAAGACAAAGACCCAGGCGGTTACCGTCAGGATCCTGTAACTGCAGCGGCAGCTTAGTGCCAGCATGTGAGCGAATCGCGAGAAACGGCCGTACCAGCAACTGTGGATACTGCAGGAGCTCCTGCAGGCCCTGCTGACTCAGCCTGAGACAGCGCTGACGTAACCCTGAAGAGGCCGTAACCGCGCTTTGCTGGCAGATATTAAGCACATGGCCGGCAGCAATCCGCAACTGCGCGCATTCATTACTTTGGGATAATACTTCGAAGCCCAGTTTGCCCTGGTAGTAATCCAGGCTGCGGGCGATATCGCTGACCACTAAAGTTAAGTGCTCATTGCTATTGATAGTGTTGGTTGCTGTGTTCATGATGCTAATCCTTATCTCAGAGTGAAAATAACGGTCATTGCTGACCTGATGAACACAGTTTACTGTTTCTTTATTGCTTAATTAATCACCTCGAAATACAATCATTGTTTCCATACGCAAACAATAATCAAGCAAAAGCCACCTCTCATGAAGCTCGAACGATTAAGTGACATGGCGATTTACGCCAAAGTGGTCGAAGCCGGCAGCTTCAGCGCAGCCGCCGAGGCTCTCGATATATCTAAGGGCGCTGTCAGTAAAGCAATTGCCCGATTGGAAAAGCATCTGAATCTGCGCCTGCTGCAACGCACTACGCGGCGCATGACAGTAACGCTGGAGGGCCGTGCTTTTTATGATTATTGCGAGCAGATAGTGAGTCAAGCGGCAGCCGCCGAGCACCACCTGGGCTCGCTTCGTGACGAGCCATCAGGGATAGTCCGCATTACCGCGCCGGTCACCTTTGGCTCTATTCAGGTCGCCCCCCTGCTGCCAGAACTGTTAAAGACCTATCCCGAGCTTAAAACTGAGCTGGTGCTGGACGATAAACGGGTGGATATGGTTAAGGAAAATATCGATTTGGCGCTGCGCTGTGGCGTGCTCGAGCCGAACAGCCTGATCGCCCGCCGGCTCAACGACTTACCGCTGACTATGGTTGCCACGCCGGATTATCTTAAACAGCAGGGCACGCCCGAAGCACCGGCCGACCTCAGTCAACACCAGTGCTTGTTGCACGGGTTTCACGCCGCCGAAAGCCGGTGGCAACTCTATGAGCAGGGCCGGCCTGTCAGCGTTGCGGTAACCGGCCCGTTCTGTGCCAACAATAACCTGGCGCTGAAACATGCATTGCTGGCCCATATGGGCATCGCCTTTCTGCCGCGCTATCAGGTGGCAGCAGAACTAGCCGCTGGTAAGCTGACAGAGTTACTGGCTGATTTCGTTCCGGCCGCCACGCCGGTTCATCTGGTTTACCGCAGCCGCCTGCATATGAGTGCAGCCATGAAAGTGACCATGGAGTTTCTGCGCGCCAGGCTGTAGCCATTTATTGACAACCCTCGCCCCCTTGCCTAGGGTCAATGAAGCAGAGTCTTTATTGAAGGAGTCATTATGGAAGGTCATGTCACTGACAAACCCCAGCCAGTGATTCGCACCAGTGAGTGGTTCATTAGCTTACTGATACTGTCGATTCCGGTAATAGGCATTATCATGTTGTTTATCTGGAGTTTCAGCGATGAAACCAATCCCAACAAAAAGAACTGGGCCAGAGCCGTGTTACTCTGGTTGCTGCTGGCGTTTATCGTCGGCTTCCTGATCCTGCTTACGGGGATGTTTTTTCGCCTGCTATAACCGGATAACTATGACGCATTTGCGCACTATCCTGATCGCTACCAGTTTACTGGTGCTGTCCGGCTGCTCGTCCATCGCCGCCATCGACAATGAATCGCTGGTAAGCTCGGATCAAAACGGCGGCTATTCACTGCAGGGCTACAATACCGACTTATCGCGCTCCGATGACATCACCCTGATTCTGGCATTCTCCGGCGGGGGCAGCCGCGCGGCAGCATTCTCGTACGGCGTCATGGAATCACTGCGCGACACCCGCGTCATGCTCGATGGCAAAGAAGTCCGGTTGCTGGACGAGATTGATATGATCACCTCGGTATCCGGCGGCAGCTTTACCGCCGCCTACTATGGCCTGTACGGTGAGCAACTATTCGATAATTTTCGCACTGACTTTCTGGAGCCCGACTATATGAGCGAGTGGCTGTATGCCATCGCCAGCCCTTTGTTCTGGTTTTCCAGTCAAAGCCGAACCGATCTTGCCTCGCGCATTTATGAGGAGCGGCTATTTGGCAACGCGACCTTCTCTGATCTGCATAAAGCCCGGGCACCATTAATCATTATGAACGCGACCGACCTTGGCGGTGGTACTCAAAAATCACAAAGGCTGCGCCAACCCGGCACAGGCCTATCTCAAGAATCTTGATGTGAGTAAAATCGAGCGCGCCATTCTGGCTCCGCACTTGCTGGATACCGTCGACGGACTGAAAACCTACCAGAACAAAGACGAACGCGAATTTATCCACCTGGCAGACGGCGGCATCACCGATAACCTGGGATTAATGGCATTCTATGAAACGGTAGAAATCGGGGGCGGCATTGAAGCCTTTATGAAGCGGATTGGTAATAAGCCGTCATCGAAACTGGTCATCATCAGCGTAAACGCAGCCACAAAGCCCCGCTACGCCATTGAATCAAGCAAAGAGGTTCCTCCGTTGCAGGCCATAGTCAACGCCGCCACAGACGCGCAGCTGCATCGCTATAATTCAGCCACCATCAGCCTGATCCGCCAGAGCATGAACCGCTGGTCCGACGAACTTTCGGAGTACTGGGCACCGGTAGAGCCCTACCTGATCGAACTCAGCTTCGACGCCATCGAGCAGCCCGAAAAGCGTATGTTCCTGAACCAGATACCGACCTCCATGTCACTCAGCGTCGAACAAACCGACACCCTCATCCGGGTTGGCAACGAACTGCTGCTTAGCAACCCTGACTTTAAACGATTAATTGAGGACCTGGAGTAACCAAGCCCTCACTGAAGGTTTTATTCTTTATTTGGCAGAATACGCAACTCGACGCGGCGGTTTTCCTGACGACCGGCGGTAGTATCGTTTGAGGCGATTGGCTGGCTTTCACCATAACCGATTACGGTCAGGCGACGACGATCAATGCCCTCTTCCATCAGTTCACCGGCAACAGCCGCAGCACGGTTCTCAGATAACTGCTGATTATATTCGGCAGTACCTGTGCTATCGGTATGGCCTTCCACAATCATGGTGGTTTTTTCGTACTTCTGCAGCACCCGGGCCACATCGCTCAAGATCGGCTCGAAGCTCGGACTAACCGCAGAGCTGCCGGTCTGGAACGTAATGTTGCTTGGCATCTGCAGGCGAATGTTGTCGCCATCACGAATCACTTCAATACCGCTGCCGGCCAGTTCCTCACGGAACTCTTGTTCCTGACGGTCCATATAGTTACCGATTGCAGCACCGGCTAAGGCACCTACTGCGGCACCCCAAACATAGCGGCTCTTATCGTGATCGCCCGTACCTTTACCGATCAGGGCTCCGGCGATTGCGCCAATAGTGGCGCCTTTCTGTGTGTTACTTGCCTGACTTGTGCAACCCGCAGCGATCAATGCTGACGAGATTGCTACTGCTACCATGAGCTTTTTCATACGCGAACTCCTTGTCTTTCATTCAAAACTTCAAAATACGGTGAGCGCGGACAAAGGTTACTGCACCGCGATCTATCTACTAAGGTTAGCAGCTGATCAGAAAACATGCGTTGTCAGCGCCGGGATCAGATCTTGCGCCCAATAGCACCTCTGGAACAAAAACTTACAATTTCGACCTTCAGTGTACGCCCTAAGTTTTTGAGACAACTGCCTTTTACGGTAACCTTACATAACTTTGTAAAGTGATAATAACGGAGCTGACTAATGCGCGTGCTGACAAGGGCGATAGCGATTTTTGGCGCGCTGATCGCGCTGACGGGCTGCAATGAGCCGGGATTTCCCGCTCATCTTAAAGCAGAAACCGTATCTGAGAATGGGTTTCAGGCACTGTTGGTGACGCCCAGAACGAATGAACCTCTTAATACCGTGCTGATTTTAGGCGGTTCTCAGGGTGGCTATGGCTCAGTTGCAACCGCCCAAAAGCTTGCCGAAGCCGGCTTTGCCGCGTTGGCTGTTGCCTATTTCGGGGAGCCGGGCCTGCCGCAGAGCCTGAACAGCATTCCGCTTGAGTATTTTGACGCGGCAATCGACTACATTGATCGAAATCCTCGTTTACACCGCAATACCTGTGACCAGGTACCCGTGCTGGGCGCTTCACGCGGTGCTGAACTTGCCCTGCTGCTGGCATCTGTTAAAAGTGCCTACGGGCCGGTGGTGGCGATTGCCCCAAGTTCGCATGTTTGGGGCGCCATTGGCGACAGCTCAAGCCCGGCCTGGACCTTCGCAGGTGCGCCTATTACTTATGTGCCCCGCCACTCTGCGCCTGACTATGACGTTGAGCGCTTTGTCGGCCGTGATTATTTTGCAGAAGATCTCCGCCATCCTGATGCTGTGCCGGCGCAGATTGCTGTCGAAGATATTGCCGGACAGATCTTATTGATTTCAGGTACCGATGACAGGCTCTGGCCAGGCGATGAAATGGCTGACTCTATTGTTGCGCGGCTACAGGCGCATGGAAAGGCGCGGCTAGTTCAGCACCTTAAGTATGAAGGCGCTGGTCATGCCATTAGCCCCGGGGATCCTGCTGCGGCGACTGAGGTTTCGCTTTCCGGCGGGCAGACAATTGTACTTGGTGGCAGTGAGGCGGCTAATCGGCAGGCGCAGGATAATTCATGGCCTGTTATTGAGCAGTTACTGCGGGATCCTGTCTGCCGGATGGACCCGGTTGTAGTTGCCCCCGCAAGAGACGTCATAACCGCTGTTGAGGTGGCAGCACAAGCGCAGCCATCAGCAGCTCAAGCGGAGGTTAATAAATAGAAGTAACGGCCCGACAGTATTGTTGGAGCATGCGAGAGTTAGGCGTTAGGTTCACTGTCTGCTTGGTGCCAGTAGCGGAAGCCTTGTTTAATATAAGTTAGAGCAAAAGATAGGTGACTTGCAAATCGTTCACGATAATGGTCGTGACGAGTTTAGGATAAAACGCTATTCTGTATCGATATTAAAACAGAGTATCAATTTGACGCCATGAAAAGTCAGAAAAATCTAGAGCACAACAATGCTCAGCTGAACTTCATATATGACTGGTTGATAACCATTCGTATAGCACTCATTTTATTTTGCTTTGTCTTTATCGTTCACGTACTACTACAGCCTTTCGATACGCAGCAACCTACCACGTTAGGAGACGTTCTTGAATTAGCCGGTTATGGCTTCATTGTCTTTACCAGTTATCTTATCGTTCATGCTATTGAATTATAATGGTTTACCTACAACCAAAAGCGATGGCGAAAACGAGATGAAGCGCTGTCGTTGTTGATACTATTTTCCCTATCGACTGTTCTATCGAGTTTTTATCACAGCTGGGTATTCAGTGACGGCTTTAAATCATTACTCGAGTTTGTTTTCTTTGCGTTGTTTTTCTCCCTGCCGTTCTGTTTAATTATTTTTCCGATACTCTTCGTCCTGCGCCAACGATGGGGAATTAAGACAGTTCCAGAAAATGAACATCGGTTTTCTCGGATTGTCACAATTAAAGGAGAAAGTAATGACGAAGACATTAGCTTTCATTTGTTTGAGCTTATGTATGTTAAGGCTCAGCAAAATTATGTTGAGCTCGTCCTGAAAGGCGCTAACGACGATGTGGTCAGACAACTCGTGCGAATAACACTTCAAGAAACAGAGCAGCAAATTCCCGAGACAATAAGAGTGCATCGCTCGTATCTGGTTAACCCAATCCAAGTATCAGAAGTTGTTGGCCCGAAACGAAAGCGTTCTATCAAGTTAAAAATGATATCTGATGAAATTCCAATTAGTTCAACGTATCAAAAAAACATCGACCCGATTTTACCTACTCAGCCCTGAGAAAGGCTATTCGTCCCAAAC
>NZ_JAWVYM010000026.1:0-22714 GCF_033722695.1 Pseudidiomarina sp.
GCCGCGGGTTTTCATCACCAGCCAGGTGGAACCCAGCAACATATAACCAATCACCACCGCGATACCGCAGAACAGGGAGAAGGGCGTGAGCCAGTCAAACCAGCCGCCGCCATACGAGCGGTCCACCACTTTGATGCCCTGCAGCATAGCGCCCAGCATGATGCCCTGGCTCAGCGCCGCCACCAACGAACCGATCATAAACGAAAGGTCCCAGATGGGCTTGCCGCGCTTGGTTTTAAAGCGGTACTCAAAGGCTACGCCGCGGAAAATAAGCCCCAGCAACATGGCTATAACCGGCATATATAAAGCCGGCATCAGTACCGCGAAGGCGAGCGGGAATACCGCCAGCAAGCCGCCGCCGCCCAGCACCAGCCAGGTCTCGTTGCCGTCCCACACCGGTGCGACTGTGTTCATCATTACGTCGCGGTGATCTTCACGCTTAAACCAGGGGAAGAGCATGGCCACGCCAAGGTCAAAGCCGTCCAGCGCGACGTATGCGAATACCGCGACGGCGATCAGAATGGCCCAAATCAGTGCATAATCCATCGCTTAGTCCTCCTCGTGGTACATGCGTTCAGCGGCCATAGCGTGCTGTTTTTTCGCATAATCAGGGATCGTTACTTTGTCCGGATTGCCGGCCATTTTGCGCAGGATGTAGAAGGTGCCGGCGCCAAATACCAGGAAGTAAACGACGATAAAGGCCAGCAAGCTGCCCGCAACGCCTTCGCGGGCGATGGGTGAGGCGGCATCGGCGGTGCGCATCAGGCCGTAAACCACCCAGGGCTGGCGACCGACTTCAGTGACCACCCAGCCGGCGATGACTGCGACAAAGCCCATGGGCGCCCCAAGTACGGCCACACGATGCAGCAGCGGACTGTCATAAAGTTTGCCGCGCCAGCGCTGTACGCCCGACCAGATGCCGATGACCAGCATCAGCACGCCGATGCCCACCATAATGCGAAAGGCCCAGAAGACGATGGCTACCGGCGGCCATTCGTCACGGGGGAAAGCGTCGAGGCCAGTGACTTCGGCATTGATGTCATGCTTAAGAATCAGGCTACCCAGCCCTGGAATAGCGAGTCCGTACTTCACCTCCGCGGTATCTTGCTGGGGCAGGCCAAACAGGTACAGCGGTGCCTGGGTCTGGGTTTCGAAGTGGCCTTCCATAGCAGCAACCTTAGCCGGCTGATGCTCCTGGGTGTTCAGCCCGTGTAAGTCGCCAACCAGCACCTGCAGGGGCGCGACCAGTAGTGCCATCCACATGGCCATGGAGAACATTTTCCGGGCTGCCGCGTTGCTCTTATCTTTCAGCAAATGCCAGGCGGCCACGCCGCCAACCACGAAGGCGGTGGTCAGGTAGGCGGCGAGCAGCATATGGGCGAGGCGATAGGGGAATGACGGATTAAAGATCACCGCCCACCAGTCGGTCACGATAAACTGGCCGACATCGTTCATGCCGAACCCGGTCGGCGTTTGCATCCAGCTATTGGCGGAGAGGATCCAGAAGGCGGAGATGGCGGTGCCAATGGCGACCATCAGGGTCGCGAAAAAGTGCAGGCGTTCGCCAACTTTGTTCATGCCAAACAGCATCACACCCAGAAAACCCGCTTCAAGGAAGAAGGCGGTCAGAACTTCGTAGCCCATCAGCGGGCCGATAACCGGGCCGGCGCGATCCGAAAATACCGACCAGTTGGTGCCGAACTGATAACTCATGACGATGCCCGATACCACGCCCATACCGAAGGCCACGGCAAAGATCTTCACCCAATAGCGGAATAGTTTCTGGTAAACCGGATTGCGGGTTTTCAGGTAAAGCCCTTCGAGCACCGCCAGGTAGCTCGCCAGGCCTATAGTAAAGGCAGGGAAAATGATGTGAAAAGCCACGGTAAAGGCAAACTGAAACCGCGCTAACGTCAAGGCATCGAACGATTCAAACATGTCGTGTTCCTAAGCGATTACTTGCTATGGAGTATACGCCCTATCCCGAAAAGATCATGGTAACTGGCTAATTATTCGCTGGATTAATAGTATGGGTCGCATGAATAAAAGTATGGCAGTGCCATTATTCAATGATCTGACACTGGCCTTTTGATGCATCCATCACCAGGCACGAATGCGCGGGTACAATCACCAGCAGGTCACCAAGTTCCAGTCTGCTGAGCATCTCATCCGGGACCTTTACCTTGCCGTGTTCCTGCGACAGCCCATGGAGCAGGGCACCTGCAACAGGCTCGCCCCAGCCTTCAGGCGTGAGCTGCATCACCTGACCAAAATAGTCCGTACCATTGATGGTCACGCGGTCTTTGCTGAAATGCACCGCGCCGCCATGTACCACTACTTCGCCACGCTCGGGATAGCGCGCGATAACCGGGCAGGCGACGGCCAGCGCGATATCCTGCCAGTCGCAGGCGCCAATTTGCTGCTGCATCAAATCGTAAAAAACATAATTGCCGGGACGAATTTCATCGGCACCGGGAAAGCTGTCCATGCGGCTGCAGGTAGGCGTATCACCAACGGAAATCAGCAGCTCTTCGCGGGGTATCGTTAGTCGCGACACCAGATCGCTTAAGCGCCCCAGGCTTTGCTCGTGGATCTGTGCTATTTCGTCATCGCCGTCGCGGTTGTAGCTGTTACCGGCATGCAGCAGCAGACCAAGCTGGCGCACCTGCGGTAACTGTCGGGCTTCATGGAGCAAATCATCAATGCGCACGTGCTCGGTCCAGAGAATACCGGTGCGGCCGTAGCCAGCGTCAATTTCAATATAGAGATCCACCTGGGTGGTCAGCTCACTGATAGCTTCAAGCGCATCGGTGTGCTCAACTGTGAGCCCCAGCCGCACCTCGATAGCTAGCTGGTTATATGAGCTGAGCTGGCGTGGATTAAGTGGGATAGCGATGAGGATGTCGTTCCAGCCCGCAGCGGCGAATTGCTGCGCCATAGGCACTGAAGATACCGCGATATGCTTAGCTCCAGTAGCACGGAACCAACTGCCTATTTCGTCGGACTGATGGGTTTTAAAGTGTGGCCGCAGCCGGACTTCGGCGGACTTTGCTTTGGCCTGCATACGCTCAATATTGCGCACCGCTTTGGCCTTATCAACGATAACGGTCGGGCCTTCAATTTGGTACCAGTTCCAGCTCATGGCTCAGAGTACTCCTTCTGCTGAAGTCGCGGTGTAAGCGGCCTGAATTTCCGCCAGCCGTATATCAATGGTGGCCCGGTCCAGCCAGACGCCGCGAATCATTACGCCTTCCAGGTCACGGAGCACGTCGGCATCTTCAAGCGGGTTGCCGGGTAACAGGATAAAGTCGGCGCGATGACCGGCACTGATGCGGCCAAAGCGATCCTGCGCAGCGAAATAATCACCCGTTGCCACGGTCGCGCTGTACAAAATCGCGGCCGGCGTTAACCCAGCCGCCGCCATCATGTCGATTTCACGATGAATTGAAAACCCGGGTACGCTGAACAGTTGTGGTGCGTCGGTGCCAAACAGGATCTCGGCGCCACTATTCTGTAACGCTTTCAGTAAGCGCTGTCGGTTTTCTTGCTGAACAGCGGCAGTGGTTGGATTAAAATAACTGGTGGTTGGGTTGCGAAGGAAGTCCAGCCAGTTTTTACGCACCGCACGCGGCACAAAATTAAGCTCAGGATAGGTACGCAATCGCTCAGCAGGTGATGCTCCGATAAGTGTTGCCCACAGCGCCTGTGTTGGCACCACGCCAGCCTCATAGCGAATAGTGAGCTGCACCAGCTCCAGTAATTCCTCTTCGGTGATGGGGCGGGTCAGGGCATCAACATGCTCCAGGTAGCCATCAAGATGATCAATGGTGCGCTGGCCGGCTTTTAACGCAACTTCCAGACCAACAGCCGAAGGTACGTGACCGGCAAATTCCATATCCGCCGCCGTTGCGGTGCTGGTCAGCGCCAGATATTCCTCAAGGGTCAGACCCGGATGGATTTTCAGTAAATCCCAGCCCTGGTCGCGCTGCTCAATTACGCGCTGGGTGGCTTGCTCTACCGACTCGACGGAATTGCCGCTGAAGCTGGGCCCAGCCAGATAAAGGGTCGGGCCGATGCGCTGGCCGCTGGCGATGTCGTCTTTCAGCAGCAACTGATGGGGGTAACCCAGCATGCCACGTACTGTGGTCACGCCATTTGCCACGTACAAAAACAGAACGTCATCCAGGTAGCGCTCTGGTAATTCGCCGAAGCTGGAGGCCGGCGGCACATGGCCATGCATTTCGGTGAGCCCGGCCAGCAGATAGCGGCCGTCGCCCTCAATAACCAGCGCGTCATCATCCACAACGGTTTCACCGGTAGGGCCCACATGCACGATGCGGTCGCCTTTAATCAGTACCGTCTGCTGCTCCCTGACCACCGCTTTGCGGCCTTCAAAGTCAATCACAGAGGTATTGACCACGGCCTGGTCTGCTTCAATCAGGGCTGGGCCCTCAGGCGGCTGGGGCGAGCAGGCGGCTAGCATTAGCGCGCTGGATAAAATGAGTCCGAAGGTAAGGCGGGGCATAGTCTGTCTCCTCGAAGCAGGGCAGTTTTTGTCATTTTTACTGAATTTAGCATACCCTAATTAATCAACATAACCAGCTACTGTTTATCGGTAATCCCCCCGGGTTGGTCGGATATGCATTGCATCAGCCGGCCGGGTTTGTTTAGGTAGAGGCAGCAAACAATCCCTAATTAGTTAATAACGAATGGAACCAGCTAATGAATAAAGTAACTGCAGTTGTTTCAGGTGTCTTACTGACCGCGGCGCTCGCGCCGGGTCTGACGCTCGCACAGGTGGACCAGGTGACCCAGGCCGCCGCGGGGAAGAAGACCTTCCAGCCGGAAGATATCTTTAATCTTGAACATGCGGGCCAGGTCGAGATCTCCCCCAACGGCAAACATATTGTTTATGTACGCACCGGCTTCGACGTGATGAAAGACAAGAGCACCCGCAGCCTGTGGCTGATTGATTTGGCAACCGGCAAGCATACGCCGCTGTTCGCCGATCAGTTCAGCTATGGCAACCTGAGTTGGTCGCCCGATAGCTCGAGACTGGCGTTTACCTCAAACCGGCAGGGCAGTAATCAGATCTTTGTCTACTGGCTGGCCGAGCAGCAACTGGCGCAGGTGACTGACGTACGCCAGAGCCCGGGTAATCTGAGCTGGTCGCCCGACGGCGAGCAAATCGCTTTTATCATGAACCAGCCGGCACCCCAAACCGACTATGCCAAGTCCGTCACACAGCCGAAGCGCCCTGATAAAGCAGAGTGGGGACCAAAACCACTGGTTATTGAACGCACTTATTATCAGCGCGACGGCCAGGGTGTGATGCCCTCGCAATATCGTCATGTATTTGTGGTGCCGGCGGAGGGTGGCACCGCCCGCCAGCTGACCGAAGGCGCCTTTGATCACAGCGGACCGCTGGCCTGGCGTGGCAACAGCCAGTCGCTGATCCTTTCGGCCAACCGCAACGACGCCTGGGAGTATCAGGTTAATGAAAGCGATCTCTGGCACCTGAACGTGCAGACCGGCGAAATGACGCAGCTGACCAGCATGCCGGGCGAGGAGTTTTCGCCGGTGATGTCGCCGGATCACAGCAAGATGGCGTTTCTGCATCGCTCCAACGACCCGGAGCCCTACCACAACAGCAAGCTGCATGTGCTGAACTGGCAGCAACAACCGCGCACGGCTTTACTCCAGGATTTTGATCGCTCAGTCGAAAGCCCCCAGTGGTTGAGCGACGACGCGATCGCTTTTCAGTATTCGGACCGCGGCCGGTATAAACTGGCCAGCGTAACCATGAATAACCAGCGCACGGATTATGTCGACGATGTGGGTGGTGTGTACATCAGCCGTCCTTATCTCAGTGGCTCGTTCTCTGTCTCAGCGCAAACCGGCGTGCTGGCGTATACCCAGAGCACCTCGCACCGACCGGCTGATGTGGCCACTTATGCTACCCGCATGAAAAAACGCGAAGCGAAGCAGATCCATACCGCACTGAACGCCGATGTGCTGGGGCAACGCAAGCTGGGAGAAGTTAAAGAAATTACTTATAAATCAAGTTTCGATGGTACCGAGATCCATGGTTGGTACATTCTGCCGCCCGATTATGATCCGGCCAAAACCTACCCGACTATGGTTGAAATTCATGGCGGACCGCATCTGGCGTATGGCCCGTCGTTCGCCGCTGAGCATCAGCGTTATGCCGCCGAAGGCTATGTGGTGTTCTACAACAATTATCGCGGCAGCGTATCGTACGGCAAGGACTTTGCACTATTGCTGGATGGCTATTACTCATCGGAGCGAGACTTCGCTGACCATATGTCGGGCTTAGACGCGCTGATTGAAAAAGGCATCGCCGATGCGGACAACCTGTTTATTGCTGGCGGTTCGGCCGGCGGTATTGCCACGGCCTTCGCGGTTGGCCTGACCGATCGTTTCCGCGCCGCGGCAGCCACCAACCCGGTAATCAACTGGGTCAGCAAAACGCTTACGGCAGACAGTTCCATCGGCCAGATCACCAATCAGTTTCCGGCCATGCCGTGGGAAGATTATGAGCATTACTGGGAGCGTTCGCCGTTATCTCTGGTAGGTAACGTGAATACGCCGACTTTATTATTCAGTGGCGAGCAGGACCGCCGGGTACCTATGTCTGAAATTGAGCAGTTTTATCAGGCGCTGCAGCTGCGCAAGGTCGATACCGCTATGGTTCGGGTGCCCGAAGCTTCGCACTCTGTTACCGCGCGGCCATCGCATATGATTGCCAAAATTGAACATACTCTGGCCTGGTTTAAGCGCTACCGGAAAGACTAAGCGCCGATGTACCTCAGTGTATTTCTGACGTCGTTTCTGGCTGCCACTGTACTACCTGCTCAGTCTGAGTTTGTAGTGGTGGCGGCCCAGCGACTGGGCTACGACGTATGGGTCATCTGGTGGCTGGCGTCGATCGGTAATACCCTGGGATCGGTGGTGAATTATGTGCTGGGCCGGTATCTGGTGCAGTACCAGGATCACCGCTGGTTCCCCTTCAAACCCGCTAGTCTGGCGCGCGGGCACCGCTGGTTTGAACGCTTCGGTAAATGGTCATTGCTGATGGCCTGGGCACCTTTTATCGGTGATGCGCTGACGTTCATAGCCGGCATGCTGCGCTTAAGTTTCTGGCAGTTCTTGATCCTGGTATTTATCAGTAAGGCTGGCCGCTACGCTATCTTACTTGGTATCATGCAGTTGTTTTAACTTGCTGCTCTAAATTATTGCTGAGGTAACTCATGGAACGCGCACTCGAAAACCTGATGTACAGCCTGCGCTGGTTGTTGGCGCCGATTTATTTAGGCCTGAGCCTGGCGGTACTGATGCTGGGCATAAAATTCTTTCAGGAATTATTCCACGCTTTTCCGAATATCCTGGCGATGCCGGAAGTGGATCTGATCCTGCTGACCCTGACCCTGATTGATATCGCCCTGGTTGGCGGCCTGCTGGTGATGGTAATGCTAAGCGGTTATGAAAACTTCGTTTCGGCGCTGAATATTACCGGCAATACTGAAAAGCTGTCGTGGCTGGGTAAGATTGATTCGGGCGGGCTCAAGAGCAAGGTAGCCGCCTCAATTGTCGCGATTTCATCGATTCATTTGCTGAAAGTGTTTATGAACGCTGCAAATATCGAGCCTGAGAAGATTAAGTGGTATGTGATTATCCACCTGACCTTTGTCGGTTCTGCTTTTGCGATGGGTTACCTGGATAAAATCACCCGCAAGCCGGGCGATAACCTCTGATTTAAATTTCGACCCGCGGCACCCGCGCTGAGACGCGGGTGACCAGCTCATAACTGATGGTGCCGGCGTGGCGGGCAATTTCGTGAACAGAGAGTTCAGGCCCCCACAGCTCGGCTTCATCACCTACCTGTACCTTTTCCAGATCGGTCACATCCACCGTAATCATATCCATCGATACCGTGCCGGCTATGGGCACCTGCTGGCCGTTTAAGAGCACGGGTGTACCGCTGGAACAATGGCGCGGGTAGCCATCCGCGTAGCCAATCGCCAGGGTGGCAATACGACTGTCGCGCTCGGCCTTCCAGCGGCTGCCGTAACCAACACAATCCCCGGCCGCGATATCGCGCAGCGCGATTACCGGCGCCACCAGGCGCATCACGGGCTTAAGTTCAGCGCTGACCGGTTGCTCAGGGTTCGGGCTGATGCCGTAAAGGGTAATGCCGGTGCGAACCCAATGCCGATCAAATTGCTCATAGTCGCGGCTGGCGCTCACTAAGGCCGCGGAGTTAGCCAGGCTCAGTTGATCCGTGAGCCTGGTCTCTGCTTTCAGGTCATAAAACTGCTTTTCTTGTTGCTGAGTAACAGGGTGCTCGCTGTCGCCGGAATTGGCATAGTGCGACATCAGCGTCACAGAGCCCACCTGCGAGCTGGCATTTAGCTCTTTATAAACCCGGCGCACCTGATCCGGTGCCCAGCCGAGGCGGTGCATACCGGTATCCACCTTCAGCCACACCGCCAGCGGATGAATCAGACGGGAGGTGAGTATAGCGTCCAGCTGACTCTGCTCGTGCACGACCGGCTGCAGGTTATGGTGCGCACAAATCGGCAGTTCGGCGGCAGAAAAGCAGCCTTCCAGCAACACAATCGGCTGGGTAAAGCCGGCGCTGCGTAACACTAAGGCTTCATCGAGGAAGGCTACGGCAAAGGCATCAACCTCGCCGGCAATCGCCTGCGCGGCGCTTACCATGCCATGCCCGTAGGCATCGGCTTTGATTACGCCCAGCACGCTCGCTTCACCGGCCAGATCACGGATGATGCCAGCATTGTGTTGCAGGGCGGCGCGATTAATTTCAGCGCGGGTGGTACGAAAATGTAGACCATTAGCCATAGATCAAAAATCCAGTTTACAGAGAATTAGTTGCCGAAAATCAGAGCATGATGAAGCCAGCCAGCAAGTACAGCAGCAGGGTAATACCACCTGCGGTCAGTGCATAGGGCAGCTGGGTGCGTACATGTTCTAATAAATCACAGCCTGATGCCAGTGATGATACCGCGGTGGTATCGGATATTGGCGAGCAGTGGTCGCCAAATACACCGCCACCCAGCACCGCGGCCAGTAGCAGTGGCGCCGGCAAATCCAGCGCAATAATCAGTGGAGCGGCAATGGGGATGAGAATCGCAAAGGTCCCCCACGAGGTGCCGGTCGTGAATGAAATGAGTGCACCGGCCAGAAATAACATAGGGGCAATGAGCACCAGCGGCAAGAATTCGCCGACCAGGCCAGCCAAGAACAGCCCGGTACCCAGTTCGCGCAGGCTACTGCCCAACGCCAGCGACAGCAATACGATAGTCACCAGCGGCAGCAGTTCACCCATGCCCTTAAAGCCCATGGATACCAGTTGCTGATGGGTGTTGCGACGGCTGATCAGCAGCATCAGGTAGGCAACCACACAGGCGAGGGTGGTGGCATAAAGCACCGACTTAGCACCGTCGCCCTGGGTAATATCGCCGCCGCCGGTACCAATCATAAAGCCGACCATACCAAACACCATCACCATTAGCGGCACCAGCATATAGCGGGCTTTGCTGTTGGTGGGTACCTCGGCCGGTAGATCCTGAGTCGGCTGGGGCTGCGCCTCGACTGCCCGCATCGGACCGTGCACCCGGGTCGAGATGGCGGTGTAGAACACACCGGCCAGTGTCACCAGGGCATAAAAGTTAAGCGGAATGGTGCCAATCAGAATCCCCACCGACGTACCGGGCAGTTCCTCGTGTTGCTCAAGCATGCCCAGCACGTAAGCGCCCCAGCCGTTGAGCAGGATCAGGATACAAATGGGGGCACTGGTACTGTCGATCAGATAGGCCAGCCGCGCCCGACTCATGCCGAGCTTTTCAAACAGGCCGCGCGAGAGAATACCGGCGGTCAGCACACTCAGATTAGATTCAATAAATACGAAAATACCGGTAAATACCGTCATCAGGCTGGCGCTGCGCTTAGTGGTGCCGTAGCCGCGCTTTAGCAGCGATTCGACCAACGCGGCAACACCGCCGGATTCACGGATATAAGCAAGCAGGGCACCCACCAGCAGACTGAAGATGAGGATGCGGGTGTTTCCGGGCGATTCAAACACACTGACAATGCGTTCAATGGTCGCGATGGCGGCAAAGTACCCGGGCGCGTCGCCGGCAACTGTCAGCAGGATCTCTGAAGTGAAAATCGCCAGTAACAGGGCGACGATAACTTCTTTGCGCCAGAATACGACGATAATGGCAACCAGTGGTGGCAGAATCGACAGCCAACCCATAAATACGCCTTATAAGTGAAAAATTAAGAATCTCCAGCCGCCATATTGCCGCCCGCATCGGAATTATTCAATAAAGCATAAATTTTTCATCCGGCGCTTGCTTCTTAAATGCGAATCATTATCATTAGCGCAAATAATTTCCAGCTCACTGATTATAAGGGTTTTATGAACAAGTCTATCATCAGTCTCACCATTGCTTCGTTATTAGCTGCTCCTGTCTTTGCCCAGGAAAGCGCCCAGGAAAACGACTCCGCAGTCGCTGAGCGCATCACCATCACCGCCAGCCGTACCAGCCAGCCGGAAAGTGCTATTCCGGCCACTGTCACCGTTATTGATGGCGAAGAGCTGCGTAAGCAACTGGCAGTAGCCGATTCACTGTCGGATTTACTAGGTAACCTGGTGCCGGCATTCTCGCCGTCACGGCAGAAACTGACCAGCTCGGGTGAAACCCTGCGTGGTCGCGAGCCACTGTACCTGATAGACGGCGTGCCGCAATCGAACCCGCTGCGTAACGGCGCCCGTGCCAGCTACACCATCGACCCGCTGATGATCGAGCGGGTGGAAATTATCCACGGTGCCAGCGCGATTCAGGGCATGGGTGCCAGCGGCGGTATCATCAACCTGGTTACCAAGTCTGCCAGCACTGGCAGCACCCATGAAGTGGTCGCCGGCGTAAGCGCGCCAACCAGTGAGACCAGCGAAGGCTTGTCATACCGTACCGGTTACCTGTTCCGCACCGCGGAAGGCAACTGGGAGGTGGTGGCCGGTGGTCACGTGCGCAGCACCGGTATGTACGTTGATGGCAACGGCGACCTGATTGGCGTGGACGTCACCCAGGGCGATGTCATGGACTCGGAAAGCTACGACCTGTTCACCAAAGTTGGCTACCAGCTGGCGGCCGATCAGCACCTTGAGCTGATGGTCAATCATTTCAACCTGCAGGGTAACGGCGATTATTCGCGCGTGCCTGGCGACCGCGACATGGGTATTGCGACCCGCGCGGTCGAGCAGCCTTCAGAAGGCGATCCGGCCGAGAACCAAGTCACTACCGCCACCTTGACCTACCGCCACGCGAACATCGCGGGTGCCGATCTGAACTGGCAACTGTTCAGTCAGGACTTCTCTGCCTTATATGGCGGCGGCACTTTCGCGACCTTCCAGGATCCGGCCTACGGCACCAATATTTTTGATCAGTCGCGTAACGATTCGAACAAGCTGGGTTCACGGCTGACCATGAACTGGAGCAAAGTAGCGGACAGCCCGATTGATGTCAGTGCTGGCTTTGACTACCTGCGAGACCGCACCTTCCAGGAGCTGGCGCAAACCGGCCGCAAATGGGTTCCGGAAACCAGCTTCCACAACTGGGCACCATTTGCACAGCTGCGCTATCAGCATCAGGGTCTGACCCTAAGCGGCGGTGTGCGTTATGAATATGGCCGGCTGGAAGTGGAGGACTTCACCACCCTGCACAGCTACGGCAGCGTTCTGGTAGAAGGCGGCGATCCATCATTTAACGAACTGCTGGCGAGCATAGGTATCGTTTATGAATTCACCGACACGCTGCGTGGTTTCGCCAGCTTCTCTGAAGGCTTCAGCATGCCGGATGTGGGCCGGGTACTGCGCGGTATCAACACGCCGGGTCTGAGCGTCGATAGCTTCCTGGATCTGCGTCCGGTTATCGCCGACAACAACGAAATCGGTATCGAATACCGTGACAGCGCCTTTGACGCCAGTCTGAGCTACTTCCGCTCGGATTCGGATTTTGGCACGCGCTTACAGGCGGATGCCGACGGCTTCTTCTCAGTACAACGTGAGCGCACTGAAATCGACGGCTACGAGCTGTCAGCCAACTACGCGCTGACCAACGACACCAGTGTGGGTATGAGCTATGCCAAAACCAGCGGTGAATATGACAGCGATGGCGATCAGCAGGTTGATACAGAACTGGGCGGCCGTAATATCGCGCCTGAGCGTCTGAACCTGCACTGGAGCCAGCAGTGGAGCCCGATGATCAGCAGCCGCCTGCAGTGGAACAAACTGTTCGACCGCAACATCTATGACGGCGCGGCGGCCATTAATAACTTTGATGGCTACCAGACGCTGGATCTGCAGGTTCAGGCAGAAACCCGTGATTACGGTATCTTCTCGGTTGGCGTCGAGAACCTGACCGACGAGTTCTACTTCACGTACTACGCCCAGACGGCTGGTTCGGATAGCACCAACTACGCTGGTCGTGGTCGTACAGTGAGCCTGAACTGGCAGTACGCGTTCTGATCATGCCGGGTTGGGGTCAACTCCATCGATGGCTCGGCTTAGCGCTGAGCCTTTGGCTGGTGCTCGTATCACTTACGGGCACTTTGCTTTTTTATAAGACGGAATTACTGCAACTCAAATACCCGCAGCTGAAGCTGACGGATATCCCTGATCAGCAGGACGCTGCGCGGGTATTTGATCGCTTCGATACCGGTCATGCGTTTCTGCCCCGGGCGGACAAGCCCTGGATAGAAGTCGTCGATGCCAGCGGCACCCACCAGTATTTTAACGCCGAAGGTAAGCACATACTTTCGCGCGAGCACATGGGTGACTGGATATCCTGGTTTGTTGAGTTTCATCATCACCTGCTGCTGGACGAGCTCGGCAAGGACATTCAGGGTTATCTGGGCCTGGCCAGTTTATTGCTCGTGGTGGCGGGGTTAGTGAAGTGGTGGCCGCAAACCTGGAGCCGCCGCTTATTCACCATTCGCTGGGCCTGGCCCTGGCAGAAAAATTTCCGCGCCACCTTATGGCAGTTGCACCGGGTGACTGGGGTGGTGCTGCTTATTCCCATTCTTATTCTGCTGATAACGGGCACCGCGATCATGTACTCGGCGGTGGTATCGGATACGCTGACCCGGCTATTCCCGCAGCAACAGCAGGTAACCAGTATGCCGGATACCGCACCGGCCGCGACTGACTGGCCGGCACGTCTGCGGGTGGCTGAGCAGCTGTTCCCGGAAATGGATGCCCGACTGGTGTATCTGGACCGAGCCCGCATCCGTCTAAAATATGACGACGAATGGCATCCCAACGGCCGCAGTTATATGCAGTTTGACCCGGTAACCAGGGCGCTGGTGAGCTGGCAGGATATTCGCAACCAGGCTTACGGTGCGCAGCTGGCGCAGATGGTTTATCCGCTGCATGTATCGGCGATTGGCGGAGTGAGTTTACTGACGGTATTGGTAGCAGGCGGGATTGCGCTGATTGTGTTGCCGGTTAGCGGCGTGTGGTTCTGGGTGTGGCGGCAGCGGCGCAGGAAAATGGCCTAGCCGGTTATTCGAGTTCCAGTTCAAGTTGTAGCTGATCATCCGGATCCGGCAACGCCACGCTCAGCCCAATCAGGCGTACACCGCGGCCGTCACGGCGATCCCAGGCTTCGCGCAGCAGCTGATAAAATATGCTCGGCGACGCTTTCGAACCGGTACGCGACACCGTAGTCTGCTGAAAATCGGTAAACTTCAGCTTCACGGTCTGGGTTTTGATATGGGTGTCCTGCCAGCGCGAAGTGCCAAGGCGGCGCAGCAATTGCGGTAGCAGCACATCATTCACAAAGAGATCGATCTGGCGCAACTGAAACAAATCGGTGCGCAGGGTTTCCTCTACGCCGACACTTTTGCGCACGCGCTCGGTAACAATCGAACGCGGGTCGATGCCCTGACAACGCTGATACAGCAACCAGCCGGCTTTGTCCCCCAGAATACTCTGCAGTGCGGCAATCTCGGCCGCCTGAACATCGCGGCCCAGATAAAAGCCCGCCTGGTTCAGGCGCTCCAGGCTTTTCGGGCCAACGCCGGGGATGCGTTTGAGCGTCAGCTGGCCGATATAAGGCACGACCTGATCCGGCGCCACCACAAACTGACCGTCGGGCTTGCGCTCTTCACTGGCGATTTTCGCCACCATTTTCTGATTTGAGATACCGGCCGAGGCGGTCAGGCGCAACTCGTCGCGCAAGCGCGCGCGAATGGCTTCCATGGTCAGGCTGGCGCTGCCCTGAAACTGTGTGTTGGCAGACAGATCCAGATAGAACTCATCAATCGATGCCGGCTCAACCTGGTCGGTGACTTCTTTTAGGATAGCCAGCACCTGTCGCGAAAGCTGCCGGTAATAAGCGTGATCCGGGGTCACGAAATGCAGATGAGGGCACAGCCGGCGGGCATGACTACCCGGCATCGCGCTGCGCACGCCGAATTCTCGCGCCAGGTAATTGGCCGTCGCCACCACCCCCCGCTCGCCACCACCGCCGACCGCAAACGGCCGGTGCTGCAGGCTTGGATCACGCAAGACTTCGGCGCTGGCAAAAAAGGCATCGAGATCCAAAAGCGCAAATTTACGTATTAAATCAGGGATGGTTAAAGACATAATTGACTACACAAAACGGAAGTGTTTATCCTTGGCTGGAATACGGCTATAATCGCAACAACTATTGGAGCGCGCAAGCTCATCAGCTCATATCAGGAGTTTCAAGTGAATCGAGTACAGGTTGTAAAATCGGGTCGTTTAATTGCATTCGCACTGGCTTTTGTAGTTGGAAGCGCCGGCGCCGTGATGATGCCACAACAAGATGACGAGAGCGCCATTAAGGAACGCATCGCGCCCATCGGCAAAGTCCGTTTAGCCGGTGATAGTGCGCAATCAGGCTCCGGCTCGCAAACAGCGGCTGCCGGCCCACGTTCAGGCCAACAAGTTTATGATAAATTTTGCGCAGCTTGTCATACCCCCGGGGTACTGAACGCACCGCGTATCAATAACGCTGAAGACTGGGAACCGCGTCTGGCGCAGGGCATGGAGACAGTATTTCAGCATGCCTGGGAAGGTTATAACGCGATGCCGGCAAAAGGTACCTGCGGTGACTGTAGCAAAGAAGAGATCCAGGCCGCAATTGACTACATGGTTTCAGATATTTAATCTGAAAATTCAGTTACGGTAAAAAAAGCCGCAGCAGCGGCTTTTTTTTGTGCGTTTTTTTTTAGCCGCAAAGCCTTTTCACACCGAACGGGTGAGGATATACTCGGCCATGGATCGTTATAAAACAGTAAAAAAATAAATTCGCCAATAACGAAAAATAACAATAATGCTCAAATCGGAAACAGAACAGTCACGATTAAGAGAAGTTGCGCGTCTGCGCAAGGCTGTTGTGCGCCTGAAGAAGCTGACCCTCAAGTACCGCCAGTCCGAAGTTGTCCAGAAAGCTTTATTCCGAATATCAGAACTCGCCTCTTTTGTGCGGGATATGTCGGAGTTTTACTCGTCTGTCCATGCCATTATCGGCGAACTGATGATGGCGAGGAATTTCTTCATCTGTCTGTATGACGAAAACGACGATACGGTGAAGTTTGTTTACTTCGTGGATGAATATGATGATATGCCGTCCCTGGAACAGTTTCCTGCTGACACGCTGCGCCGCGGTATTACCGGCTATGTGATGCGCACCGGGCGGCCATTCCTGTACACCGAAGAGGATTTTGACGCGCTGGTTGCGCAGGGCGAGATCCGCGACTTAGGCGCGCCACCTGTTGACTGGTTAGGGGTGCCGCTGCAGTCCGGCGGGCGCACCATCGGTGCCATGGTGGTCCAGAGCTATACCGAAAACGTGTTTTACAGTACCGCCGATAAAGAACTGTTAATGTTCGTTTCGCAGCACATCGTCAACGCCCTGGAGCGGATCCGCCAGCGCGAATTCCTGCAGGCGGAGATCAACCGGCAAACCGCAAACCTGCGCGATATTAACCGCGACCTCGAGCTACAAATTGTTGAACGCAAACGGGCTGAGAAAGTCTCCGCCGTGCTGTATGCCATTTCGGAGTTGACCAATACCTCCGATAGCATGGATAGCTTCTTCAAACACCTGCATGCCCACATTGGCCAACTGATGAACAACGATAACTTCTTTGTTGCGCTGTTGGACGATGAGAAGAAAAATATCCACTTTGCTTATTATGTGGATGAGCGCGACACAAAACTGCGCGCCTCTCGGCCATTAGGTCATGGCATGACGGAACATGTCATCAAGCTGAAAAAGCCGGTATTCATTGACGAAGATGAATACAAAAAAGTCATGAGCCGGGGCAACGGCGATTCGCGCACCAAATATTATGGTACCCGCCCGAAGCAATGGCTGGGCTCACCGCTGATTGTTGAAGATGAAGTGATCGGCGTGCTTTCGGTACAAACCTACAGCGATGATGTGTCCTATAAGCAGGACGACCTTGAACTCCTGAACTTTGTATCCCAGCACGTGGCCGTGGCCATTGAGCGGCGCCGCAACGCCGATGAAATCCGGCGGGTGAACACCTACCTTGAGAAAAAAGTGGCCGAGCGCACCGAAGAACTGGTCAGCGAAATCGAGCGGCGTAAGAAAATCGAAGAAAAACTTTTCTATGATGCCCATCACGACACCCTGACCGGACTACCCAATCGCGCCATGTTCACGGAGCGTCTGCAACAGGCGCTGAAGCAAAAGAAACGCTATCCGAATCATAACTTTGCGGTATTATTCGTCGATCTCGATCGCTTTAAAGATATCAACGATACCCTTGGGCATTCCACCGGTGATGAGTTCCTGCAGGAAGCCAGCCGCCGCATCGGCGAGTGCGTGCGCGACAATGACACCGTGGCCCGCTTAGGTGGCGATGAATTTGTTATCCTGCTAAATCTGATCCGACATGTCGACGATGCCAAGGAAATTGCTTCGCGCATCATTGAGAAAATGCGTCAGCCTTTTGTCTTCGGCGCAAATGAACACTACTCCGGTGCCAGTGTTGGTATTGCCGAGTGTAAAGCCCGTAACGACTCCGCCGAGCGCTTGCTGCGCGACGCTGATGCCGCGATGTATCAGGCCAAAGGCATGGGTCGCGGCCGCTTTGTGGTATTTGATGAAAGCATTCATAACGAGTTGGTCGCCTCGCTGACCCGTGAAACCGAGTTACGGCACGCCGATTTCAATGAAGATTTTATCCTTCAGGAAGAGGCTTTGGTAGAGATGCGGAGTGGCAAGGCGCAGGCCCGTGAAATTCAGGTGCGCTGGCAGCTGGATGGCACTCTGCTACCCACTGAACACCTGCTCAATATCGCTGAAAAGGCCGGCATGATCATGGCCGTTGATCAATGGATGCTGTCGCGTTGCTGCGAGCTGGTAAAAGAGAAGCCCGGCAAGCAGGTTTATGTCAGTGTATCGACCAAGCACCTGTTTAAACTGGCTGACATTAAAGTCTTGCTGGCGATTATCCGGGATTCGGGTGTGGCACCAGAGCAGCTGGTACTCGAATTCAGTGAAATGGAACTCAGTGACAGCTCAAAACGCCAGCTCACGTGCCTGAGGCATTTAGCCGAGGCCGGCGTAGGACTGGCGCTGAGCGATTTTGGTCGCAGCACCGGTGCCCTGCACTATATCCTGAACTATCCCTTTACTCATGTGAAGCTTGCCCCGCGGTTCGTGGCTGACGTGGCTTCCAGTAAGCGAGCGCAAACAACAGTGCGTAATGTGGTCAACCTTTGCGCTGAACTCAATATCGAGCTGGCGGCAGCCGGTGTCGACTCCCAGACCCAATGCGATGCGCTGCTCAGTGCCGGCGTAAAAATCGCGCAGGGATTATTATTTGGAGAACCCGAGCGGGTAAAGCCACAAACTTCTTCACAACCGACTTCGCTAAAGTCGGACGCTAACTACGCCTGATAGCTACTTTTTCAGCGCGTTGCGCAACATCGCCATGCCGCTTTCGCGCTCAGCAGCTTTGCTTTCTTCCGTGACTACTTTCTGATCTTCCCATTCCAGATCATCCACCGGCAACTCGTATAAAAAGCGGCTGGGCTCCGGCTTAACCACATCACCATATTGGCGGCGCTCACGGGCCATGGTAAAGGTCAGTGACTGCTGTGCGCGGGTAATGCCCACATAAGCCAGCCGGCGCTCTTCTTCGACCATGTTGTCGTCCACGCTCGACTGGTGGGGCAGCAGGCCTTCTTCCATGCCCACCATAAACACGTGGGGGAACTCCAGGCCTTTCGAGGCATGCAGGGTCATCAGTTGCACCTGGTCGCCTTGCTCGTCTTCTTCGTTGCGCGACAGCATATCGCGCAGACACAGCTTGGCCACCGCCTGCTCGAGATCCAACGGCTCATGGTCGTCATCGCCTTTAAGCATTTCGGTAACCCAGCGGATCAGCTCGTTGATATTTTTGTAGCGCATCTCGGCCGCGCTGACGCTGGGGCTGCTTTCATACAGCCACTCTTCGTAGCCAATCGTGCGGATCAAATCATAGAGCGCTGAAGGTGCCTCTTCGCGATGATCGCAGCGGCGCGCGGTCTGAGTGATCAGATGGGTAAAATATTGTACCGACTGATATTCGCGGCTGCCCATACGGGTTTTCAGCGCCTGATGCTGGGCCGCTTCGAGCAGACTGATATGCAGCTCATTGGCGAGATCACCGATACGCTCCACGGTGCCAGGACCAATACCCCGCTTCGGGATATTAATAATGCGGATGAGCGCGGTGTCGTCGGTGGGGTTCACAAGCAGTCGCAGGTAAGCCATGATGTCTTTCACCTCAGCCCGGGCAAAGAAGCTCTGGCCGCCGGTAATGCGATACGGAATACGGTTGGTCAGCATGGCCTTTTCAAATACCCGGGCCTGATGATTGCCCCGGTATAGCAGCGCGAACTGGCTGTAGGGTGTGCGTTCCAGAAACCGCCGCCGCACAATTTCCGCCACCACGCGGTCGGCTTCATGTTCTTCGTTGCGGCCGTAGATCACCCGCAGCGGCACACCGTATTCCATCTCCGAGAACAGCTTTTTCTCAAACACGTGCGGGTTGTTTTCAATCAGGATGTTAGCGGCTTTGAGGATCCGCCCGTGCGAGCGGTAGTTCTGCTCAAGCTTGATCACCTGCAGGTTAGGGAAGTCTTTCTGTAACAGCGCCAGGTTCTGCGGCTGGGCACCGCGCCAGGAATAGATCGACTGGTCATCGTCGCCAACCACGGTAAAGCGGCCGCGCTCACCCACCAGCAGCTTCACCAGCTGATACTGACTGGTATTGGTATCCTGATACTCATCTACCAGCAGGTAGCGGAACTTCTTCTGCCAGCGCTCGCGTGCTTCCTGGTTCTGGCTTAGCAGCAGCGTCGGTAGCAGGATCAGGTCATCAAAATCCAGCGCGTTGCAGGCGCGCATATTCTGCTGGTAGCGCCGGTAAAACTCCGCGAACAACTGCTCGTCGGGCAGGGTGGCCCGCGCCAGCGCCTGATCCGGCTGCAGCATGGCATTTTTCCAGTTACTGATCTGGTGCTGCAACTGCTTAAGTAAGGTCTTGTCACCATCGAGCTCGTCTTCGGTCAGCGCCTTGAGCAGGGCAAAGCTGTCCTGATCATCAAACAGCGAAAAACCCGGCTTCATATTCAGCCGCGTGACTTCCTTGCGGATGATATTCAGGCCCAGGGTGTGAAAGGTCGATACCGTCAGGCCGCGGGTATATTGCCGGCCCAGCGTCTTGCCCACCCGCTCTTTCATCTCCCGGGCGGCTTTGTTGGTAAAGGTGACGGCCGCGATATGGCGCGCCTGATAGTCACATTTGGTGATCAGGTAGGCGATTTTCTCGGTGATCACCCGGGTTTTACCGCTTCCCGCACCAGCAAGCACCAGCACCGGCCCGGCGATGGCACGTACGGCTTCCTGTTGTCGGGGGTTTAACTGCATCATGATCCTGCTGGTTAGCGGTGCGCTTGAATGAGCGGCAGATTTTACCGCAAACTCCTGCTAAGCTTAAAGGTAATTCGGCCCAGTTAAACAGGAGTGGTTATGGACGCCAAAAAAATTGAAGATATCGCCCGTCAGATCAACGATAGCATCCCATCGGGTGTGAAAGACTTTGCCGACGGCATGGAACAACGCATCAAGCAAATCCTGCAACAACAGCTGAACAAGCTGGATGTGGTAACGCGCGAAGAGATGGATGTGCAGCAACAGTTGTTGCTGCGTCTGCGCCAGCGCGTTGAGCAACTGGAAGAGCAGGTCGCTGCTTACCACAAGCAGAACGATTAAGTTGCCGGGCAGCTAACCCAGTCGGTGTCTGCGTCTACCGCAGGCGCTGGCGGCAGCTGCGCTTCCAGCAAATCAATTTTGCCGCGGTAGGCGGCCAGGTCCCGGTCATTGTTCAGTATCTGATTCACATCCCGTTCAACAAAATAAGCGCGCCGGCCGATAGCGTACAGCACACTTTCTTTATCTTCACTTAACAGCGCCACCGCATTACCTTCCAGTGGCCTCAGGCAGCATGCCTCAAGCTGAGTCACAAAATCACGGATGATCGAATCAGGTACCTTCATGTTATCCGGATCATTGGCAAACCGCCGCAAGCCTTCAATACGATCCCAGGTTTCTGTGGTGATGGCCGCAACCTGCTTCAGTAACTCGATGCTCTGTTCAGCTAACTGATAATTGAAATCCGTCAGCAGCGCCCGGCTGTCGCGCTCTTCAATTAACGACATAGCATCGGTGCGTTTCAGATCGCGCCACTGCTCGTTTAAATAGCGCAGCAGCGCCAGGTCGGGCTGCTCAGCATCCAACACCGCCAGTTCACGGGCAAAGTCACAGACCCGCGGATCACTGTATTCAATCGGATCTATCTGCACCACGTCGGTGTCTGCGGCTTCTGTCTGCTGCTGCTCGCTGCAGCCACTAAGGGCAAGCAGCGCCATCGCGCCGCCAATCAGGACGTATTTAATGGGGTAACTCACGGCATAACTCACAAAAGGTAACTCCAATTACTACTTTGTCTATAGCATAACATAACCGACTAAACCGGCCCGTAAATTGGCTGGTAAAACAGGCGCTAAGTTCTTACCATAGGTGAACATTCAGTTATTCGGCGGCGCGCTGGAGGACAATACGCAATGGCACAATGGTTAACCGGGGAAGTTATCGAGAATTACGCCTGGAACGCGGAGCTTTTCAGTATCCGGGTGAAAGCGCAGCCATTTGAGTTTATCGCCGGCCAGTTCGTGCGTCTGGGACTGCAGCACGAAGGCGCACGCATTCAGCGCGCCTACTCGCTGGTCAATAGCCCGGAAGACCCAGTGCTGGATTTTCTGGTCAGCCGCGTCGAAGGCGGCAAGTTGTCGCCACTGCTGCATGATCTGAAGCCGGGCCAGCACATTGAAGTCAGCCAGCCACCGAGTGGATTTTTCACCCTTAACGAAGTGCCGGACGGCGACAGCCTGTGGCTGATCTCTACCGGCACCGGCATCGGGCCCTATCTGTCCATGCTGCACACCAGCATCCCCTGGCAGCGCTTTAAGCGTGTGCATCTGATTCATGCCGTTCGCTTCGCCGCGGATCTCACCTACCAGGACCAGATTCAGGGCTGGGTAGCCGACCATCCGGGCAGCTTTACCTATCAGCCGGTCGTAAGCCGCGAAGACTACCCGGGCGGCCTGCGCGGTCGTATCCCCGGCTTAATGGAATCCGGCGAACTCGAAGCCGCCGTCGGCGACAAACTGGATACCAACGCCCAGGTGATGCTGTGCGGCAACCCCGAAATGATCCGCCACGCCAAAGAAGTGCTCAACGAAAAAGGCCTGGAAAAGAACCTGCGCCGCAAACCCGGCAACGTGACCGTGGAGCAGTACTGGTAGTACGCGAATTCTTGTTCCTTTGTCTATACTGAGTATTGAAACCCCTATCAATAAAACAGGTATTTCGACAATGGTTGAGAAGTGTCCGAAGTGTGAAAATCAGGTACTGGATAATAAATTCAGCTGTCCCGGCTGCGGCTACGTGAAGCGCGACCAGCATGGTGAAACGAGCCACCCCGGCGACACCGGCATCACCACCAAAGACACACCGAAGAGTCTGCAGATTCAAGGTGTGGTTGCTCTCATTTCCCTCATTGTTGGCCTGGCCTGGTTCTATTTCACCGGCGAAGAATACGAGCAACGCGGCGAACTCAATGTGATCGCTCTGGTCATGTTTATCGGTGGCCTGGCGTGGTACATCATCACGCGGTTCCGGATTTGGGGTGCTGCTGACTAAAGCCAGACAGCTTAACTAGTGATTCTGAAATCTTGCTTCAGGTTGCCCCAGTGCGCTCTTAATTTAGCTTTATGGTTTTCGAGCATAGGTAACTCATCCAACATTGCCGGCCACAGCGTTCTTGCCCTTTCCATGACGTCCTGCAGCTGAATCCTGATGGCAGGCCAGGAAACATCAATGCGCTTCGCCCATTGCTCAAAGGAGTCGAAACTCATTGTGTAATCCCCCCGAAAAATCGGAGCAGTTATAAGTAGAAAATTCCATTAAACTAAAACGAAGGAGTTTTCTATGCGCAAATCACGATACACAGACAGTCAGATCTTAGCGATTCTGAAACAAAACGAGAACGGTGTACC
>NZ_JAWVYM010000027.1:0-21011 GCF_033722695.1 Pseudidiomarina sp.
GATCCGTTACCGCGATATAGTCGGTAAAGGTATTTTTCTTATTCAGCAGCTTGCCGCTTTCATACCAGTCGCGGCCCATTTCCTGGCCGCCACGAATATGGGCAATGGCATAAACGAAACCGCGATCAACCAATGAGAATATGGTCGAGCGGAAGCCAGGCTCAGCGGTCGATCCGTAGGACCCATAAGCGTATTGATATAAAGGCGCGCTGCCATCGGCTTTGAAGCCTTTCTTGTACAGCAATGACACCGGCACTTTTACGCCATCAGCAGTCGGTGCCCAGGTGCGCGCCGTTTCGTACTGGCTGGCATCATAGGTGGGGACTTCCTGCTGCTTCAGCACCGTGCGCATGCCAGAGTTCATGTCATAAGCGTAAACAATTGCCGGCGTCTTTAGCGAAGTATAGGTATAGCGAAGGGTATCGGTGTCCTGCTCAACGTTACGCTCAAAGTACATGGCATAGGCTGGCTCATCGGCTGAGATGATGGTGGAATTGGCCATATCATCCCAACGAATAACCCGGATTTGCCGCAAGCCGTCATTGCGCTCATTCAGCGCCAGATGCGACTTAAATACGGTGAAATCCTGAATGAAGACCGTGCTGCTGTGCTCCACTAACGGCTGCCAGTTGGCTTTGTCACCCAGTTGGTCCGCTGCCACCTGCATGATCTGATAGTTTGGCGCGTTCAGATCGGTACGGATAATCCAGCGGCCATCGAGATGGTCGGCTTCATATTTCAGGTTACGCTCGCGCGGCGCGATGACCTGAAAACCAGCCTCGAGGTTATTGCCATTCATCACATGGATTTCATCAGATACCGTGGCGTCCAGGTTAATCATGATGTACTCACCATCAGTACTATTGCTGACCCACATGTAAAAGGTATTGTCCTGCTCTTCATATACCAGTTCAACAGCGTCCGCCGGATCACCGATTCTATGCTTGAGTACACGGGTCGACAGCAGGGTCTGGGGATCATTTTCAATCACAAACAGGGTCTGGTTATCCTGGGCCCAGGCAATGGCTGACGACAGCCCGGCCAACTGGCTGTCGATATCCTCGCCGGTAGTCAGATCACGAACGCGCAACTGGTACTGCCGGCGACCGGTATGATCAACCATGTAGGCCAGTAGCTGCTGATTCGGGCTTACCTGCAAATTACCGACCTGCATAAAGGCCTCACCTTCAGCAAGCTGGTTCACGTCCAGCATGACCTGCTCGGCGCCGGTTTCCAGATGGGTGCGGGTATAGATGGGGTATTCTTTGCCCTGCTCATATTTAACCGCGTAGCTGTAATCACCCTTCGAATAAGGTACTGAGCTGTCATCCTGCTTAACCCGGCCGATAATTTCCTGCTCCAGGGTTTGGGTCAGTTCGCTGTAATCCGCCCGATAGTTGTCATAGTGAGCGTTTTCCGCTTCCAGATAAGCAATGACCTCGGGCGCAACCCGGGCATCATCGCGCAGCCAATAATAAGGGTCCTCGCGATCACCATGGGGCGATGCAACAATATAAGGCTTTTGTTCGGCAACCGGTGCCGCAGTTTGCGCTGGCGGCGTTTCGCCAGAACAAGCGCTCAGCAATAGCGCTAATATCAACGAGGGCCCCAGCAGTCGCTGTTTCGAAAGGGTAGTTGTCATAATCAGGTTCTCGGTTACAGAAGCGATGATCATATATCTCACAGTAAACCACCAAAAAGCACCATCTAAGTGTAAAAAAATATTTCGGCTTAACATTGAAATAACAAGGAAACTTGTTATCGTGTATAGGTGCTGTTCATCGCATGACCAATTGAAGTTGTCTGACCACTTCGGTATTCTTCATACTCGAAGTTTAAATAAAAACGGACCCCGTGCCTTTGTCCGTATAAAATCCGACATCTGTTTTATAGGGAACCTGATAATTCGTGATTGCTCTACGGACCGGCAAACAGCCCTGTTTTTATAACGCTTTCCTCTGCGTCACTCTGGCGATTGCGATGTTTGCCTTCGCGCCGACGGTGCAGGCACAGCAACGACCTGCGGTTGAGCCTGCGATTGAATTCCGCCTTGATCAGTTATTAAACAATGCCAACACTGTTGCAGACGCTGTGACTGAGCTCGAAGCCATTGCCGACAGCCTTAGCGAAAGGACTCCGGTAATGAGCCGCGTGCGCACCCTGTCCTATCTGTCTATGTATCAGGCTTATAACGGTAAAATGACGGAAGCTTATGCAATTCATGCCCAGGTAGCAGAGTTGGCGGCACAGTCGGGCATTCCCGATGCGATTGCCGAAGCGGCGGCCAATCACATTGAACTCAAGCTGATCGAGCGCAAGTTAACTGAAGCCTATACCCTGCTAAATGAGGCAATAGTGCCGCTGCAGGACGCTACCCTACCGCGGGTACGCTACTATATTCATAACCTCGTGGCCCGGGTCTTCAGTAATAAAAGTCAGTATGAACGGGCGCTCGAGCATTTGATTCAGGCGGCTGATGCCGTCGACGAAACCGATGACTCGCGTACGCATATTCGCCGTATCCACATTAAGCTACGCATCGCTGAGCTGCAGACACAACTCAAAAATTATGAAGAAGCCATTCGCCATGCCGATGAAGCACTCGCGCAGGCCGAGTCGCTGCAACTGGCTGATATATTTTATGGCGAAATTTTACTGCAAAAGGCGATTACTGAAACCGAGCGCGGCAACTATGAAGAGGCCCTGACGGTTTATCAGCAGTTGGCGGATCGTTATGCTGATGATGAAGACAACCGTGATCTCTACGGTATCATCCTAAACAATATGGCCGATCTCGACATCCGTACTGGCCGCTATGATGACGCCGAAGCGCTGCTAAATCAGGCGCTGTTGCTGGCAGAACCGCAGAAGGATGAAATTGCCACCGAGCTGCTTAAGTTTAATCTCGGCTTTGTCGATGTTCATCAGGGTGAACATGAGCAAGGGTTGAATACCATGAAAGCCGCCGTTGATCATTTCCGTGACACCTGGATTGACTCCGAATTTGAAGGCGTGCTTGGCGAATACGCAGAAGCGCTTGGAATGGCCGGAAAGTATGAGCAGCAGGCGCAAATACTGCTAGAGCAACGTGACCTGCGCGATAAAGTATTCAGTCTGGAGCTGCAAAAAAACCTGACTGAATTGCAGAACCTTTACGACAACAAAGATAAAGCGCAACAGATTAAGTTACTGCAGCAGCAAAACGACCTCAAACAACAGCTGCTGAAAAACGAAGAGCAACGTCAGTTAATCCTGACTCTGTTGGTGATTCTGGCGTTAATCGCCGGGGTGCTGGTTTATTTCCTTTACCGCGCTGCCCGCAAGTCTAATCTGAAACTGAAAGATGCCAACGCCATGCTGGCCGATCAGTCTATTCGCGACCCGCTCACGGGCCTGCTAAACCGCCGGGCTATTCAACAGGAACTGGAGCGGCAAAAACGGGAGCAGGGCCAGAGGAAACGCGAAGATGCCATGATTCTGCTGGATATCGATTACTTCAAGCGCATCAATGATCACTACGGCCATACCGCCGGCGACGCGGTGTTAGTGGAGATTGCCAGACGCCTGATAGAGGTGTCCCGCGAGTCCGATAAAGTCGTGCGCTGGGGCGGTGAGGAGTTCCTCATCTATCTGTCTAATGCCGAACACGATGCTCTGCCCCGTTTAACCCAGCGTGTACTTGACGTGATTGGCACTGAACCTGTTTCCCATGAAGATCATAGCATCCCGGTTACCGCAACGGCCGGCTTTATCAGCTTCCCGTTTGCCGATCTCGACAATAACGAAATGGACTGGGAAGAGACCCTGCAGTTGGCTGATCTGGCGCTTTATGCCGGTAAAGTTTACGGCCGTAACCAGGCCTGGGGCGTGATGGAACTGAACCAGCCGTTTGCGCAAGCGCGTAAACGCCTCGAGAACGACTTACCCGGCGCTATCGGTGAGAACATTATCTCGGTGACCACCATCCACGGCCCCAAGCAAGGCTAAGCCTGTTTTTGGATAACCATAAAAAAGCCCGCGTTTAACCGCGGGCTTTGTCGTTTCAAAAGAGCAATCTCCGTCATGTCTTATTGTATTTCTGAGAGCTCTTTAATACCCATGTTATACAGGGTAAAGCTGTGGATATCAGCCCACTGCTCAATGGTCTTGGATACCGGCGTACCGGCGCCATGTCCGGCATTGGTTTCAATGCGGATAAGCTGCGGATAAGGGCCGTTATCTTTCGCCTGCAGTTCAGCGGCAAACTTAAATGAGTGCGCTGGTACTACACGATCATCATGGTCACCCGTGGTGATCAGCGTGGCCGGGTACCGTTCGCCCTGCTTCACGTTATGAACCGGTGAATAACCATACAGATACTCAAACATTTCCTTGCTGTCTTCAGCGGTACCGTAGTCATAAGCCCAGCCAGCACCTGCAGTAAAGGTGTGATAGCGCAGCATGTCGAGTACGCCCACTGCTGGCAGCGCAACCTGCATCAGGTCGGGACGCTGCGTCATCACGGCGCCCACCAGCAAGCCCCCGTTGGAACCACCACGGATCGCCAGCTTATCGCTTGAGGTGTAATTTTCCTGAATCAGATACTCACCAGCGGCAATGAAGTCATCAAATACATTTTGTTTCTTCATCTGGGTGCCCTGGTTATGCCAGTCTTTACCATATTCACCACCACCGCGCAGATTCGGCACAGCATACACACCGCCAAGTTCCAGCCATACCGCGTTGGCTACGCTGAAGGACGGCGTCAGGCTGACGTTAAAACCGCCGTAGCCGTATAACATCGCCGGATTGGTCCCGTCCAGCTCCAGGCCTTTCTTGTGGGTGATAATCATCGGCACTTTGGTGCCATCTTTAGAGGTATAAAATACCTGCTTCGACTCATAGTTATCACTGTTGAAATCAGCCTGTGATTTCTCGTAAACCGCCGACTCACCAGATTCCGGATCAAATTCGTAAATGGTGGATGGCGTATTGTAATTGGTGAACGTGTAATAGACTTCTTCATCATCACGGTCGCCACGGAAGCCGCCAATACTGCCCACGCCGGGTAAATCGACAGTACGGATCAATGTACCGTCATAGCCGTACTGCTTAACCTGGGCAATCGCATCAACCATATACTCAGCGAAGATATAGCCAGCGCTGGTTGATGGGCTTAATACGTTGCCGGTTTCGGCGATAAAGTCCTGCCAGTTGGCTGGCTGTGGAGTACTTGCATCCACTGTGACCACACGTTTGTTGGGTGCGTCCAGGTTGGTCACCAGATACAAGGTGCTGTCCTGGTTATCCAGCAGGTAGGTATCTGAAGCCGTATGATCAAGAATCGTGACCATCGGCGCCGCTGGATTGGTTAAGTCTTTTATAAACAGCTTGTTACCAGAGGTTGATACTGCAGCAGAGATAAGCAGGTAACGATCATCTTCAGTAACCGTGCCACTTACGTAGCGGTGTTTCTGCTCTTCGGTTCCGCCAAATACCACTTCATCATCGGCCTGGGCTGTGCCCAGCTGGTGATAATACAATTTGTGCTGATCAGTTTTTGCTGACAGCTCACTGCCTTCTGGCTTGTCATAACTTGAATAGTAAAAGCCTTCATTGCCAAACCATGAAATGCCGCTGAATTTAACATCGTGCAATTCAGGTTCCAGCTGTTCTTTGGTTTCCGCGTCAATAACGATAATTTTGCGCCAGTCACTACCGCCTTCTGAAATCGCGTAGGCTGCCAGCGAGCCGTCTTTCGAGAAGCTCAGGCTGGCCAGTGAGGTGGTGCCGTCCTCGCTGAAGGTATTGGGATCAAGGAACACCTCGGTATTGCCTTCGGCGTCGGTACGGTAAACCACATACTGGTTCTGCAGACCGTCGTTTTTATAAAAATAGGTGTAATTACCCTCAGTGAAAGGCGCGCTGATTTTTTCGTAGTTCCACAGTTCGGTCAGGCGCTGACGAATATCATCACGATAGGGGATCTTCTCCAGGTAGTTGAAAGTCACTTCATTCTGCGCTTCAACCCAGGCCTCCGTTTCCGGGCTGCGATCGTCTTCCAGCCAGCGGTAGGGATCCGCCACCACGGTGCCAAAATAAGTGTCACTGACGTTACCGCGATAAGTGACCGGGTAGGTCACCTCAGTATCCACGGAGGTTTCCGCTTCTTTGTTTTCTTGCTGTGGCGAACAGCCCGCTAGCAGGGCCGCGCCAATCATTACCGAAAGGTATTTCATTCTTTGACTCCATAAACGCTTTGTTGTTAATAACAGACTCTCAATACCGGAAGACTAACTCAGCGCCGGGTGGGTATTGGCAAACCACGGCTGACTGTTTAACGACACCAAAAACTGTTGTAATGCGGGCCACTGATGAATGTCCAGACGTTGTCGGAACTGGGCCCAGCTCAGATAGCAGGCCAACCGCAACTGACCATCGGTATAAGGACCTTCTGTCGGTAACTCCCGGTCATTCAAATCGGCCAGGATGCTGTCGATGCGGTCCCGCTGACGTTGCAGGTAGGCGCTGTGCTCAGGCGTTAAGCCGTCACGCTCGAGCAAGAATAAATTAATTTCCGTGTCCATCGCCGTGCTGACCATACAAAAGAGATCAAAGTCTATCGCATCTGCACAAAACGGCTGTCCAGCAAGATCGCGCAGATAGCGGATGATCGGGGCAGAATCATGCAACTTAACCCCGTTATGTTCGAAGTAAGGCACCCGCTTGGTCGGGCTTTGGCCGGCACTTGTGGAAAAATCCACCGGAATTAACTGGTAGTTCTGTTGGTTCATAGCCAGCACAATGCGGCAATGACGCACATACGGCGAGGTATAACTGCCAAATAACTTCATACTGAGTCCTGAAAAACGTTAAGCTATAGGTATGTTGTCGAAGAGATTAGCATAATGAAAAGAGCGCTTCAGTATTTACTCAAAGGTCTGGCGGTTTTATTACCTATTGCGTTAACCATTGCCCTGGTGCACTGGCTGTTGGTAACTGTCGAGGCCTGGTTACGTCCGCTATGGATTGGCCTCATCGGCGAAGACTATTACCTGCCGGGTCTGGCTTTTGTCAGCTTTCTTGGCATTGCGGTGTTTATCGGCTTCAGTACCCGGTGGCGTATTGTCAGTAAATTCTGGGCGCTGCCAGGCATGCTGATCGAACGCATGCCGGTGCTGAGCAATCTTTACGGCACCCTGACCGAAGCCGTTGACCTGATGTCGGGTAAGAGTTTTGCTGATGAGTCGGTGGTGCTGGTCACTTTGCCCGGCGATGTGCGGCTAATCGGTATTATTACCAAGCGCAGCGGGTTGAAGGGTGATCGCCTGTCGGCGCTGCTCGACGAAGACCATGTGGCGGTATTGCTGCCCATGAGTTATAACGTCGGCGGCTATACCATTATTGTCTCCCGCGACTGCATACAGCCCCTCGATATGTCCCCGGCCGATGCCATGCAGCTGACTATCAGCGCTGGTCTGGGCAAGAATAAAACCATTCCAAAAAATAAGGACTGATAGCCTGATGTCGTATTTGCCTTGTGTTGAAATCGAGCCGGAACAGCCTGCCAACCGCGCCATTATCTGGTTGCATGGGCTGGGTGCCGATGGCAATGATTTTGCCCCGCTGGTGCCCCACTTAACCTTGCCCGACTCGGCTCAGGTGCGTTTCATTTTTCCCCATGCACCTAAGATCCCTGTCACGATCAACGGCGGCATGGTCATGCCAGCCTGGTATGACATTACCGATATGGCCATTGACCGCAAAGTAGATACCAACCAGCTAAGTGCCTCAGCCGCCCGTGTCACGGATCTGATAGCGCGTGAGAATGAGCGCGGAATTGCCAGTGAGCACATCGTTATCGCCGGATTTTCGCAGGGCGGTGCGGTCGCATACGAGGCGGCTTTATCGCACCCGGAGCGGCTGGCAGGTTTATTGGTGTTGTCCAGTTACCTGGCCACAGCGCCGTCCATTAAATTGCACCCAGCCAATCAGGATATCCCGGTTATGATTCAGCATGGTCGACAGGATCCGGTCGTCGCCGAACGGCTTGGTCAGCAGGCGCAGGCCTGGATTATGGATCGCGGCTATAAGGTGGAGTATCAGGCTTTTGATATGCAGCACCAGGTGTGCCCTGAACAGATTCAGGAAATCAGCAGGTGGTTAACTAAGGTGCTGGCATAAGTGCTGGATTAGCTCGCCAGCACCTGCAGTTTTCCGGCCCACTGGCTAACCCAGCGCAACGCGCTGTCGCGGTCAGTGACACGTACATTAACGTGACCGACTTTGCGCCCTGGCCGTGCTTCTTTGTTGTACCAGTGACAATGGGTGTCACTGTGATGCCACAGCCCGACCGGAATTTTTTCCGCGCCAATAACGTTGATCATTAAGGTGGGCTCAAGCCGCAACTCCGGCAAGGTCATGCCAGTCAGCGCCCGGATATGCAGGTCAAACTGGCTACAGTTCGCACCAGTCATGGTCCAGTGCCCGGAATTGTGCACCCGTGGCGCAATTTCATTGATCAGTAAGCGGGCATCATCGCCGTCCCCGACCACGAAAAACTCAATCGCCAATACGCCGATATAATTCAATGCATCGGTCAGGCGCCGGAAGCAACTTTCAGCGCGACGCTGCAATTCCTCAGGCACTGCATCAATTGCACCCAGGCTATAGCTCAGAATGCCGCTTTGATGAACATTGGTAATTAATGGATAGCAGCAAACGCTGCCATCTTTGCCGCGGGCACCAACCAGAGACACCTCGCGTTGAAACGGAATCATCTGTTCGGCGATGCCCGACTGAGCCCCAGCTTCGGCTGCCAGTGCAGCGGTATCATCACCGGCCTGAAAGCGCCATTGCCCTTTACCGTCATAACCACCGCGTGCTGTTTTCAGCACCAGCGGGTATTCGCTCTGCTCCAGCAAACGCTGCAGCTCAGTTTCGGTGTGGTAGCTTTTCCAGGGGGCGGTTGGTAGTTGGCAGTCATCAAATAACTTCTTTTCCGCGCGACGATCGGTCAGGCTTTTGATACGTGCCGGATCCATCAGAAACTTATCGTGGGCGGCAGCGATAATGTCGGCTGGAATATCTTCATGCTCCCAACTGACGGCATCCGCCCAGGCAATGGCTTCATTGAGGCTCATCTGCAGATCAACCTGTGCCGACAGCGGTTTTACTTTTTCGGTGCGGGTACTGTAAAGCAGGCATTCATGGCCATGACTTACCGCACTCGCGCCCAGCATCTGGCCGAGCTGTCCGTCACCGATAAAGAGTAGCTTCATTCCGGCAGCTCCAGTTTGGCTCCACTCATTACTTTTTCGCGTTGCTGGGCCCGGAAGCGCTGCACGCGATCGCGAACGGCTTTGTCGCTGACACCGATAATCTGAGCGGCCAGCAGGCCGGCGTTAGCAGCGCCCGCGGGGCCAACAGCCAGGGTGCCCACGGCAACGCCTTTTGGCATCTGTACGATAGAAAGCAGACTATCGAGACCTTTTAGTTGCTTACCGGGTACCGGCACACCTAACACCGGAATCGCGGTAAAGGCCGCGAGCATACCCGGTAAATGAGCAGCGCCGCCGGCGCCAGCAATGACCACAGGTACGTCATCCTGTTCCGCCTGCTGCATAGTGGTCTGCAACAAATCGGGGGTCCGATGAGCAGAAACCACTTCAGCGCGCCATTCAACGCCAAGATCTTTTAACATCTGCGCGGCATGTTGCATTACGGGCCAGTCTGATTGCGAGCCCATCAGAATAAGTACAGGTGCCATGAGGTGCTCCTTTGGGAAAGGTGCGAATTGTAGCCAGCCTCGCCAGCGGGTGCAAATTTATTGCGCGATCTTCAGCCGGTTACGGCCCTGGGACTTCGCTTTTCCCATCGCATCCTCAGCGGCTTCCAGCCAGTTACTCCAGCTTTGTCCGCGCTGATGCTGAGCAACCCCGCCGCTCGCCGTCACCGTCGTCATCATGGTCCGAACCGCGAACGGCTCATGGCGGATCCGGTTTAGCACATCAGCGGCAATTTCAGCGGCTTGATGAAGCGCCACGCCGGGCATCACTATGGTAAATTCAGCGCCACTGCTACGAATCACCACGTCATTATCGCGCACCGAGCGGCGAATTCGTTCTGCCGTTTCCTGCAATACCTTGTCGCCGAACATATAGCCATATTTGTCATTCACCGACTGAAAGGAATCAAGATCCAGCACCATCACCGATAGCGGCTCTTTTTTCCGCGTCGAGCGGCTTATTGCCTGCTGCAACAAATCCGCCAGGTAATCGCGTTGATAGCAACCGGTTAGTGTATCGGTGGCGGTGGCGCGGTCAAGATTGCGCTGCAGACGCGACATGAGAATCAGGAAAATCGCGCCAACGCCAATCAGCACCAGCATCGACAAGGCAATGCGCCAGGCATAATCAAATGGCAGGAACCAGTAAGTAACGGCGGCGAAAAGTGCATAAATGAGCATAATAACAAGGACAACGATAGCCTTATCGAACATGAAAAAGACCATGGCCAGTACTGGATACATCCAGTAAACGCCGAGAATGCCGGTATTTCGCATGGAGATGCTCACCAACGCACCCAGTACGCAAATAAAGATAAAATTCAGCCACTGTGGTGCCGGCTTGCGCCGGTAAGCATAACCAGCAGCCAGAAAACCGACACTGCCGACCAATAGCGCCGCTCCGCCAACGAGTTTGCTGTCGAGCGCCAGAAAAACCGAGATCCCTACCAGTACCAGGCCCACCCCGACATAAATGAGGCGCATAGCCTGCAACCGGAAGTTGTGCCAGAGACTGAGTTCTGATGATGCTGTATCAATATGTGCTGAATTCATGGTCTTTATCCGTTCAAGCTAATGGTTCGCCAGGCGGGTCTAGCCAGGTCATACTGCTTCGTTCTGTTTAAACTATAACCTACAACTGTGAATAGCAAATCGTTTGCGGCACAATAGACAACTAATATCTCACCAACTTTGTTTCAACCATTTGGGGATTTAAATCTATGCTACTGAAAGCTGCCGAAAGCCTGCTGGTTATTGTTGACGTCCAGGAACGGCTGGCGCCGGTCATCCATCAGCGCGATCAACTCATCGCACGTATGCGTTGGCTGGGCGAAATTGCTAATGAGCTGCAAGTACCTGTGATTGTAACGGAACAATACCCAAAGGGGCTGGGAATCAGCGTCCCGGATCTGGCCGGTGTCATTGAGAACGCGCGAGTAGTTGAAAAGATCCACTTTAGTGCGGTGCAGGAGCCGAACTTCAGCGATGCGCTGGATGAAATCAAGCCGAAGCAGATTATCCTCATGGGTATGGAAGTTCATGTCTGTATTTTGCAGACCGCCGTGGAGCTGCAGCAGCGCGGCTACCAGGTTTATGTCGTGGAAGACGCGGTCGGATCGCGTCGCCCCAGCGATAAAGAAACAGCATTATCACGACTGCGCCAGGCCGGCATTTGTGTTATTTCATCGGAAATGGCCGCTTATGAATGGCTACATCGAGGTGCCACCGACCAGTTCCGGCATATTACCAAGAACTGGATTCGGGGGTAAAACCCCCTGCAATAAAGCACGTTAATAAAAGTTTAATTGACAATAAGCTGTTCTCGCGTATACTAATTGTCGCTAGAAAAATTCGGCTGTTGGATTGTGGTCTGTTACGAAGTCTATTGCTGTACCTCGTTTTGTAAGTCCCAAGTAATACACGTATTTTTATTAGCAATACCCTAGATTTTCACATGCAATACGAGGAATTCACAGCATGTCTACAGTAACTGGTAAAGTAAAATTCTTTAACGAAGCTAAAGGCTTCGGTTTCATCGAGCAAGAACAAGGCGCAGACGTATTTGTACATTTCAGTGCAATCCAGTCTGACGGCTTCAAAACTCTGGCTGAAGGCCAGCAAGTTCAGTTCACTATCGCTCAAGGCCCTAAAGGTCCACAAGCTGAAAACGTAGTACCTATGTAATTACGACATAAGGTGCTCGCGTAAAGCGAACTCTTTATCGAAAAAGCCGCTCATTGAGCGGCTTTTTTTATTCCTGTTTCTTGGTTTGCCGGCGTTGTGAAGCGGCTTGTTCAGCATTGATAAAATCAACATCATCGAGCTCAACTTCGGGTAGCTTTTCGCACACATCGCCACCTAATTCATTTATTGCCTTACATAAATCGCTGACTTTCTGATCCAGCACATGAACATGGTCCAACATGCGCCCCATAGCTGTGGCAACCGGGTCGGGGTTATCGGCAGAAATCGCATAGGCATCAAAACCATATTCTTTGGCGATTTCTTCACGCCGTTTCACCGCTTCTCTGTCCTGCGGCGAACTGGCCACCCGCGCCGGAATGCCCATAACCGTCGTGTTCGCAGGTACCGCTTTCACGACCACAGCGTTGGAGCCAATCCGGGCATTTTCGCCGACTTCAATGGGCCCCAGCACTTTGGCGCCGGCACCGATCACCACGCCATTTTTCAGGGTTGGATGACGCTTCCCTCCATCCCAGCTCGTGCCGCCGAGGGTCACGCCATGGTAAATAGTGACATCATCGCCAATCTCTGCGGTTTCGCCAATCACAACACCCATACCGTGATCGATAAAGAACCGCCGGCCGATGCGGGCCCCGGGATGAATTTCGACGCCCGTAAACCAGCGGGATATCGTCGAGATAAAGCGTGCCAGCCAATACCAGCGCCAGGTCCATAGTTTGTGACTCAGGCGGTGAAACCATACCGCGTGCAGCCCCGGATAGGTGGTTAACACCTCAAAGGAATTGCGGGCAGCGGGATCCCGGTCAAATACACTTTTTATATCTTCACGAATGCGTGTAAACATCTATCGTCATACCGTCAGCTCAGGGTTTCTGTTGGCTAGTATATCAATTTACGTGCTATAGCGTTAACTGACCTTGAAAATGGGGCAGGTTGCCAGCAGCCAGCTTGATCTTATAGCGGTTGCCAGCGTAAGGTTAACCTATTCACTAACTAATAAAAGAGAAGACAGCATCATGCGTAAATTAATAGCTATTGCCGTTATTGCCGCCTGTGCGCACAGTGCCGAGGCCGAAACTTTAGTCTACGCCGGCACCCTAATCGACGGAACCGCCAATGCCCCGCAGCAAAATATGACTGTGGTCATTGATGGCGCCCATATTGTGGCGGTGGAAAAAGGTTTCCGCAAAGCTGCTGTCGGCGATGTGATTATTGACCGCCGCGCCGGCACTGTAATGCCAGGCTTCATCGATATGCATACGCACCTGACCTCGCAAATGTCGCGTGGCAGTTACATTGAACGCTATACCAAAAATGCGGCCGACGTAACCCTGGACTCGGTTTACTACGCAGAGAAAACCTTGTTAGCCGGCTTTACCACGGTGCGTGACCTTGGCGACGCCTTTAACGCCAGTATTTCACTTCGTAACGCCATCAATGCTGGCAAGGTTGACGGACCGCGGGTTTACACTTCCGGTAAGTCTATTGCCACGACGGGAGGTCATGCTGATCCTACTAATGGCGCACGGGAAGGCTTATATGAATCCCCGACCCCGGCCGATGGTGTTGGTGATGGCCCTTACGAGATGCGCCAGGCTGTGCGTGAGCGCTATCAGGCCGGCTCCGACCTGATTAAGATTACGGTAACCGGCGGGGTCTTAAGCATGGCTAAAAGCGGCCAGAATCCACAGTTTATGATGGATGAGCTGGAAGCTGTGGTTGCTACCGCCAAAGATTACGGAATGAAAGTAGCGGTTCATGCGCACGGCAAAGAAGGCATGCTGCGGGCTATTGAAGCCGGCGTTGATTCAATCGAGCATGGTACCTACATGGACACTGAAGTTATGGACGCGATGAAAGCCAAAGGCGTCTATTACGTGCCGACTATTACTGCCGGCAAATCAGTAGCTGAACGCGCTAAAATTGACGGTTATTTTCCGGATATTGTGCGTCCTAAAGCAGCCGCGATTGGGCCACTTATCCAGAGCACCTTTGCTGAAGCCTACAAAGCCGGCGTAAAGATTGCTTTTGGAACCGATGCCGGCGTCTTTGATCATGGCGAGAACTATCGCGAGTTCATTTACATGGTCGAAGCCGGTATGCCCCCACTTACCGCAATCCGCAGCGCCACGGCAGAAGCCGCTGCGCTGTTAGGTGTTACTGAAATAGGTACACTTGAGGTTGGCAAGCGGGCCGATATTGTTGCAGTAACCGGTGACCCGCTAAAAGATATTACGCTGCTAAGCGCCATCGACCTGGTCATCAAAGATGGAGTGCTTTACAAAAATTAAGCTTTATCCAATCTGAAATCTTCCTGTAGCTGACGGACGTCGATTAAAATGGCGTCCTTCAGCTCGCGTTCATACCCCTCACGCTCTTCATCCATACGTCGGATCTCTTTTTTTGGAAATTGCTTGCGTGCATCATGGGTAGGCATATGCTTAATACGCTCATACATCTGATGCACGGCGGGGTATTTGGCCGGATAGTCCGGCTTGTCGACCTCCGCGCGATGATCAAGCAGCACCGCGATGCGCAGAGCGCCCTCAGAAAAATCGCACTGCCCCTGTTCCATTGCCCGGGCTATGGTTCTGATACTTTCATCGAGGTTCTCGTTGCGCTTATGCATGGCATCCTGACGACGGCGTTGCTGGTGATAGAGACGAGCCAGCAGTCGCCCGGCAACAAATGCCAGCACCACAATGACGGCTATTGCTGCACCTATAACAATCCAGCCCCACAGGGGTATTGCGTAATCAGTCATCGTCTTCCCATTCATCATCATCATTTAAATCGATACCGAGTTGCTCAGCTAATTGGCTGAAGCGTTCGGTACGCTCATCCACATAACGGAGATCGGCATCACTTAGTTGTTCTTCCTGATCCAGGCGCTCCAGCAAGGACTGCAGCCGTGGATCGTTCTCCAGTGCCTGAAGTTCAGCAAAGGCCGCTTCTTCGTCAAAGGCCTTTTGCGCGGGTTTAGGCGCAACGGACGCAGTAACCGATGTGACCAGCTCAACCGGCTTCTTACTGCCAATACGAGGGTCCTGCTGGCTTTTCTCACTAGCTGATAACTTACGTCGGGTCGCTTCGGAAAGTTCATTCATGCGGCTGCCAGGCTTACGACCTTTGCCCGGGGTAACCTTACTAACGGTTGGAGTGCGCTCTAATTCAGATTTAGGTTTTTTAGCTGCGGCCAGCGGGCCGGTTTTGCGGGTTTTCTTACGACGGGTCATAAACTATCCAGTTTAAAGGGATTTACTGAATAATAGTCTACCTGAGTGCGGGGGCAAATAAAAAGGCGATGTCTCCATCGCCTAATATTTATTCTCTCTACACAAAAGCGCACACGCGGTTATGTTGAGAACGGTTGTCATATCTTCCATGTTTTAAAATTATAACGTCCCTGACTTTTTTATTATTATTATTATTTATTTGCGCATTAACCGAGCTTTGTTGTTATTCGTCTGCTTGGTTATGAAGGCCTCCTGGCCATGTTGTTATTCCCTGGATTAAAGCTTTGGAAGGCCGCCATGGCGGCTTTCGATGGCATTCAGACTACTGATTCCGAATTTTTTATCAATGATTTTTATGATCTATAAAAATGGTTTCTTATTACTTTTTTGTTTAAGCCATGGTTTATAACGTCTTTTTTTATTAATTCTTTAACAAAAATAAAAAAAGGCAGCACTGACTGCTGCCTTTTTAACCAGGGCTCACCCTAGCAGTATTGCGCCTGAACCTTAGTACAGGCCTTCTAAATAACTAGACAGCATCTCGATATCTTTGTCGGTCAGCTTGGCTGCGACGTCACGCATCATGCCATTCGGGTCATTAGCCCGCTCGCCGGAGCGGAACATTTCCAGCTGCTGCCGGGCATAGCTGGCATGCTGACCAGAGATATCAGGAAATTTTGCCAGCCCCATGCCATCACCACGTGGTCCGTGACAAGCTGTACAGGCCGGAATGTTGCGCTCGTCGTCACCGCCACGATAAAGCGGCTGAGCATAGGCAACGGCTGTCTCCGTGGTACTGCCCACTTCAGGATCCTGAGCCGCAAAGTAAGCAGCCAGGTCGGCCAGCTCCTGCTCATTATAAGCGGAAACCTGCCCCTGCATAATGGCATTCGCCCGTCCTTCTTCGCCATTGGTCGCGGCGGCGCGCTGATAATCAAGCAGTTGCTTCAGAAGATAAGGCGCGTGCTGACCAGCAATTTTCGGATACATATCAGACGGCGAATTGCCGTTAGGCCCGTGACATGCGGCACACACACCGGCAAGCTCCTGCCCCCGTTCTACATCTCCGCCAACGGTGCTGGCTTTAGCGGACAGCCCCGTATATAAACCAATACATAGCGCAACAAACAATGCGACTTTTTTCATAAGCGATATCTCTGCTCTGGATTTGGTAACAAAGGCTATTTTACACAAAACTTGTGCGGATTAAACGTCTAATCATGATACTATCGGCTTTCTGTCAACGTTATGCATGTCTATGAACACCACATTAAACTTTCAGCCAACACAATTTGTCACCAGTGCCGCCACCATTTCACAGTTACCCGCTGATGAAGGCGTCGAAATTGCCTTTGCCGGTCGCTCCAATGCCGGTAAATCCAGCGCCCTCAACACCTTGACGCGGCAGAACAATCTCGCTCGTACCAGTAAGACGCCCGGCCGTACCCAGTTGATCAACGTGTTCGAGGTCGCGCCGGGTAAACGCCTGATTGACCTACCGGGCTATGGTTATGCCAAAGTGCCGCTGGAAGTTAAGGAAAAGTGGCAGCGCGCGCTCAGTGAATACCTGCAAAAGCGCGAGTCGCTCAAAGGCCTGGTGGTTTTAATGGATATCCGCCACCCATACCGGGAAGTCGACCAGGAGCTTTTGCACTGGGCAACAGATTCCGCCATTCCGGTACTGGTGCTGCTAACTAAAGCAGATAAACTTAAACCGGGCGCGCGCAAAACGACGTTATTACAGGCTCGCGAGGCGGCGCTGGTATTTGGCGGTGATGTGCGGGTTGAGATGTTCTCCTCGCTCACCAAAATTGGTTTGCCGCAGGCCGAAACTGTTATCAGCGACTGGCTGAATCAGCCGGTCGCTGATCAAGAACCAGGCGATGACGACGAATAGTGAGGTACAGCCTTTTAAGGCATGGTTACTATTGCTATTACTTGCCTTGATCTGGGGCAGCTCCTTTCTGCTCATTAAAAAAGGTCTGCTCGCCTTTACTCCCGACCAGCTCGCCGCCATCCGCATTGCCTCAGCAGGTTTTGTACTCCTGCCTTTCATTTTGCGCCGGTTTGCCCGGGTGCAACGCCATCATTGGCCAAAGCTTATTTGTGTGGGCCTGGTTGGCAGCTTTATTCCCGCTTTTTTGTTCGCCTTCGCGCAAACTGAGCTGCCCAGCGGTGTTACCGGCGTGCTCAATACATTCACGCCGCTGGCAACGTTGATTATTGGGGTCTTTTTATTTCGTCAGCCAGCCCGGCTACAACAGTGGCTGGGAGTCATTATTGGCCTTGGCGGAACGGTGTTGTTGGTTACTGCCAGTTCCGCCGGCACTTTTGAATTTAACCGGTACGGACTGCTGATTATTCTGGCCACCATCTGTTATGGTCTGAACCTGAATCTGATTAAACACCATATTCCTGATCTCGGCGCCCTGACTATTACCGGCGTGTCGCTGTTTCTGGTCGCGCCACCAGCCGCTCTTTATCTGTTTTTCGCCACACCGTTTGCCGATCAGACTGCGCATCCACAGTTTGCCTTTGCGCTTACAGCAATTCTGATTCTGGGGATTATTGGTACTGCGGCAGCCTTGATTATATTCAATACGGTGGTGAAGATGACCAATACCACCTTTACCAGCTCAGTAACCTATCTGATCCCTATTGTTGCCCTGTTGCTGGGCGTACTGGATGGCGAGCCGTTCCTGATTCAGCATGGAATGGGTATGGCGGCAATATTAAGTGGTGTTTGGATTGCCAACCGGCGGAAAAGAAAAAGCCCGGCGTAAAAGCCGGGCAAAAGTTCTAACAATCCAGGGAGAGAACATCTATGAAAGGGAATAACAAAACGAACTCAGTAATTCTCGTTTAATGCGCCTTTCAATAATTCAGACTCAGCCCCTTTACAAAAGTTCATAAATTTTTCAGTTTTTCTATAAGACACTGATTTCTAGTGAGCTTCATCCCAATTATTGCCGACGCCAACGTCTGCAATCAATGGCACATCAAGCTTCGCAGCCTGCTCCATCACTCGCACCAGTTCGCTTTTCATTTCATCGACCCGGTTTTCTCTTACCTCAAATACCAGTTCATCGTGAACCTGCATGATCATCCAGACATCATCATTGCGGATGTTATCGCGCAGATAGTCGGACACAGCAATCATTGCATACTTAATGATATCGGCCGCCGTGCCCTGCATAGGGGCGTTAATGGCCGCCCGTTCTGCGGCTTTACGACGCGCCCCGTTAGATGAGCGAATCTCCGGTAACTGCAGACGCCGGCCGAATAATGTCTCGACATAGCCATCACGTTTTGCCTGGGTGCGGGTGTCTTCCATATATCGCAGTACCCCCGGGAAGCGTTCAAAATACTTGTCCATATAGTGCTGTGCTTCGTGGCGCGGAATATCCAGCTGCCGGGCCAGGCCAAAGGCGGACATGCCATAAATAAGGCCAAAGTTTACCGCTTTGGCGCGACGGCGCTGCTCGCTGCTCACCTCATCCAGTGCGACCCCAAATACTTCAGAAGCGGTTGCCGCGTGAATATCCCTGCCTTTCGAAAAGGCCTCCAGTAAATTCGGATCCTGCGACAAGTGCGCCATGATTCGTAATTCGATCTGGCTGTAATCTATCGCCATTATTTTGTAGCCAGCGGGCGCGGTGAAGGCCTTGCGCACACGCCGTCCGGCTTCAGTCCGAATGGGGATATTCTGCAAATTCGGATCACTGGATGACAACCGGCCGGTGGCGGTAACCGCCTGATGGTAAGACGTATGAATGCGGTTGGTACGCGGATTCACCATTTTCGGCAGCTTATCGGTATAAGTCGACTTCAGCTTACTTAAGCCGCGATGGCGCATAATCACGTCAGGCAGCGGGTAGTCGTGGGCCAGCTCAAGTAGAACCTCTTCGGCGGTCGAGGGTGCACCTTTCGGCGTCTTCTTCTGCACTGGCAGCATCAGTTTTTCAAACAGGATCTGCTGCAATTGCTTGGGCGAGCCCAGATTAAATTCTTCGCCCGCGATAGTGTAAGCCTGTTGCTCCAGTTCCTGCAGCTCCTTGGCGATCTCATGACTCTGCCGCGCCAGCAGCTGAGCATCAATTTGCACACCGCGCTGCTCCATATTAACCAGCACCGGCACCAGCGGCAGTTCGAGTTCGGTCAGTACGTTTTGTAATGAGGGCACAGCGCGCACTTCTTCCCACAGCTTATCGTGCAGGCGTAAAGTAATATCAGCATCCTCGGCCGCATAGGGCCCTGCCTGCTCCAGCCCAACCTGATTAAAAGTAAGCTGCTTCGCGCCTTTACCCGCGACATCCTCAAAACTAATCGCCCGATGCCCCAGATAATGCAGACTCAGCGTGTCCATATCATGGCGCGACCCGACGCTGTTGAAAACGTAAGAGTTCAACATCGTGTCATTGGTAATGCCATTGAGGTGGATATCATAGCGTCGGAGGATATGGCTATCGTATTTCAGGTTCTGGCCAATCTTGCCGGGCTTCTGCGCCTCTAACAGCGGCTTAAGCTGGGCCAGCACCTCACTGCGATCAAGCTGGTCCGGCGCACCCGGGTAGTCGTGCGCAACGGGAACATAAGCGGCCTTACCCGGTTTGATCGCAAAGGACACGCCCACCAGTTCAGCTTCCATATAATTGAGGCTGGTGGTTTCGGTATCAAAGGAAAAATAATCTGCCGCTTTCAGTTGTTTCAGCCAGTCGTCTAAAGCGGCCTGGCTGGTAATGACCTGATAATCGTCGTGGGCGATGGCGTCGGTCTCGCCAGGAGCAGACGGCGCGGTGGTGCTGCGCCGCTGAGCCGCATCAGAGGCTGGGCCCTGCTCGAGAACTTCGGCCAGCCAACGACGAAACTCACATTGCTTATACAGCTCGATCAGTTGCTCCTGATCGGCCGGCTCAATCTGTAATTGCTCCGGGGTAAAATCGAGCGCCACATCCAGCTTGATCGTCGCCAGTTCACGCGACAGCAACAGAATATCTTCATGCTCGCGAAGCTTTTCCGGCATGGTTTTGGCGCCGCGGAAACCCAGCTCGGCTAACGCCTCCGGCCGCTGCAGCATGGCGTCTATACTGCCCATTCCCTGCAACATAGCCAGCGCCGTTTTTTCTCCGACTTTTGGCAGCCCCGGGATATTGTCCGAGCTGTCACCCATCAGCGCCAGTAAATCGATGATCTGGGATGGTTTTACACCAAATTTAGTCTCTACACCTTCGGTATCCAGCAAGGTATCGGTCATGGTGTTGATCAGCATGACATGGCCATTGACCAGCTGCGCCATGTCTTTATCACCCGTACTGATTAACGTAAAGCGACCTTCCTGGCCAGCCTGCTCGGCCAGGGTACCGATCACATCATCCGCTTCAACACCGTCAATACACAACAGCGGCAGACCCAGGGCTTTAACGATTTTATGCAGCGGTTCAATTTGCTGACGCAGATCATCAGGCATCGGCGGCCGGTTACTTTTATATTCGGTATACATCTCATTGCGGAAAGTCGGACCCTTGGCGTCAAAAACCACCGCCATATGACTGGGCTCGTACTTTTTGAGCAGGCTGCGCAACATATTAACCACTCCGTAGATCGCTCCCGTTGGCTCGCCGGCTGAGTTGGTCAGATGGGGCGGCGCGTAAAAAGCGCGAAAAAGGTAGGAGGATCCATCAACCAGGATGAACGGATTTTCTGGTACAGATGCGGTCATAGTCGGCCTGCTGCTTTGGTTGAAAACGATAAGTAATTAGGATGCCACAGGCTAAGCCTGCAAGCCAGTTATGGTAAGATAGCGC
>NZ_JAWVYM010000028.1:0-20659 GCF_033722695.1 Pseudidiomarina sp.
CCGCTGGCACGTTACCAATTACTGGCCGAAGAGCGCGGTCAACATGCTGACGGCTGGTACTTTCGGGTAGATCAGGCGCTGCCCGATAAGGGCGTGTATTCCTATCACGGTACCCGCGAAGACACCGGTGAAGCTGTCGAAGTACCTGAAGCGCAGTTGGCGGCACAGGTAGCCACCAACCATCCGCTGACCCGCCTGCTGGCCGGCAAAGCCGACCGCCTGGATATGTACCGCCTGCGCCTGCAGGCGCAACAGCTTTACCGCCGCTGGCAACAAAGTCCGGTGGCAGGGTTGTTAGGAGCGCGCGCCGATCTGCTACCGCACCAGCTTTATATTGCCGCCAGCGTTGCCGATCGATATCAGCCGCGCGTGCTGCTGGCGGATGAAGTCGGCTTAGGTAAAACCATTGAAGCCGGCCTCATTATGCAGCGCCGCATACTTACCGGACGTTCTCAGCGCATTCTTATTGTGGTGCCGGACAGCCTGGTACACCAGTGGCTGGTTGAGTTACAGCGCCGCTTTGCTTTACGCTTCAGTCTGTTTGATCGCGAGCGCTGCGAACAGGCCGCACTCGACACCCAGTCGGTATTCAATACTGAACAACAGGTAGTGATACCGCAATCACTTCTCAATCACCCGTTCTGGAGCCAGGAGTTGCTGGAAGTCAGCTGGGATCTGCTGGTGGTTGACGAAGTACATCAGATTGCTCCAAACCAGAATGAGTTCGCATTTCTGCGCCAGCTTACTGAAACCATACCGGCGGTATTACTGCTCACGGCGACCCCGGAACAGGCCGGTCCGGAGGCGCACTTTGCCCGGCTACAGCTACTGGATCCGGATCGCTTCACCGATTTTGACCAGTTCCAGCGCGAGCAACAAAGTTACCGACAGTTAACTCCCCTGGCCAATGCGCTGGCGAAAGCTGGGGCGACCCAGTTGCTGGACAAACTGCTTGACCAGCATGGGACCGGCCGCGTGATGTTCCGTAACTCCCGGGCCCATATTGGCGGCTTCCCGCAGCGCCAGCTTAAGCATTACCCGTTAACCGATGTCACGGATGCGTTTGGCGCCAAAGTCGACTGGCTGATCGATCTGCTGAGAACCTATCGCAATACCAAATTTATCCTGATCTGCCGGCAGACTGAAACCGTGCTGCAACTGGCCGAGCAATTGCGCCTGAAAACTGGCATGCATGCCGCGGTATTCCATGACCAGTTGTCGCTGCTTGAGCGCGATCGCGCCGCTGCATATTTTGCCAGCCCGGAAGATGGCTGTCCGCTGCTGATCTGTTCGGAAATCGGTAGCGAGGGGCGCAACTTCCAGTTTGCCCGGCACCTGATTCTGTTTGATCTGCCACGCCATCCGGATCTACTGGAACAGCGTATCGGGCGGCTCGACCGCCTCGGTCAGCAACATGATATTGAAATCCACGTGCCCGTAGTTGAAGACACTGCCAACGCGGTGCTATTCGCCTGGTACGAAAGTATGGCCGCCTTTACCCGCACCAATGCTATCGGTTCACTGCTGTATGATCGTTTCGCTGATGAGTTGCAACTGCTGATGGACGCGCCAGCTGAGGCTGAGCCCGCGTTGACTGAGCTGGCTGAAGCAACCGCAGCTGAGGCAGAGCGGCTGCGGGCTGACGTAGCAGCTGGTCGTGACCGGCTGCAGGAACTCAACGCGTTCCGGCCTGGAGCTGCAGCGGACCTGATTGAAGCCATCGAGTCACAAAACGATACAGCCGAGCTTTCTGACTTTATGCAGGATTTCTGGGCCCGCTTTGGTATTGATTTTGACCTGTTGAATGACGACAGTGGCTGGTTGCGCCCTACCGAGCATATGCGGGTAAGTCTACCGGGCCTGCCGGACGAAGGTATTACCGTCACTTTTGATCGCAGCTATGCTCTGGTTCACGAAGACGTCGAGTTCCTCAGCTGGGATCACCCGTTAGTGCAACAGGCTCTTGAATTACTCACCACTGACTCGTACGGCAGTACTTGTGTGGCTATGCTCCAGAATCGAGCGCTGCCGACTGGTGCCTGGTTTATTGAACTGGGCTTCAGCAGTGTCGCGCTGGCACCTGCTGAGCTGGTCATACAGGAATTCTATCCGCGCCAGTCGATTCGGGTTTTACTGGATAGCCAGGGTCGGGATCTGACCGACAAGGTCAAGGCCGGAGCGCTGGATAATCAGTTGCAGTTTATCGATAAGAAGCAAAGCCGCTTGATTCTGCGTGAGTTGCGTCAGGCTGCGCAAAAAGCGATTAAGCAGGCCTGGCCGCCGGCTGAGCAGCTGCAGCAGGAGATCCTGAGCGACGCGCGCCAGCGCATTGAAACGCGGCTGGCAGCCGAACACCGCCGGTTACTGGAGTTACAACAACGTAACCCGCTGGTGCGGGATAGCGAAATTGAAGCGGTGCAACAGCGCCAGCTGGCGCTGTTGCAGGCAACTGAACAGCCGGTACTGCAGCTCGACTCAGTGCGCATTATGATTAACCTGTTGCAATGACCTTACTGACCTACCATCCACCGGTAGATCCCTACCTGGTTATTCTGCATCAGGACGATGACATCGTGGTGATCAACAAGCCGGGCGGCTTGCTCAGCGTGCCCGGTAAGGCGCTTGAACACTATGATTCTGCCTGGAGCCGGCTGGTGCGGGTATTACCGACCACCCGCGTGGTGCACCGGCTGGATATGGCGACCTCCGGGTTGCTGGTCTTTGCGCTTAACAAACCAGCGCAGGCCGCTTTGCAACGACAGTTTGAAAAGCGATTGGTGTCAAAAAGCTACCGCGCCAGAGTTTGGGGTCAGCCCCCTGCTGAAGCGGGGTCGGTGAACGCGCCGCTGCGCTGCGACTGGCCTAACCGCCCCCGCCAGATGGTCGATCACGAGGCGGGCCGCCACGCCCTGACCCATTATCGGGTGCTGCACCAGCACCAGCAGTGTGCTGATGTTGAGCTGACCCCGGTAACCGGGCGCTCCCATCAGCTGCGGGTGCATATGCAACTGCTGGGCAATCCGATTCTGGGCGATAAATTTTACGCGGAAGGAGCGGCTTTTGCCGCTGCCGACCGCTTGTTACTGCATGCTGAGCGTATCGAGTTCAGTCACCCGGTCAGCGGCAAGCCTATGTCGTTTGTGTGCCCTGCTGATTTTTAATGAGCTCATAGGCAGCCTGAATTTCCTGCGCTTTCTGCTGCGCCGACTCCCGCATCTCGGTAGGCAGACCCTGGGCGGCGAGCTTATCGGGGTGATGTTTACTCATTAACTTACGGTAGGCCTTTTTAACTTCTGCCGCAGTTGCTGAGCGCTCAACCCCTAACACCGCATAAGCATTATCCAGCTGACTGGCGCGATCGGCCGCGCTATTGCCACTGTGTGCGCCACCACGAAACCGCTGCCCGGCCTGCGCCATGCGCAACCAGTTATCCAACTGTGCACGGTTAAATCCAAGCGCCCGGGTGATTTGCAATAAGACATCGTATTCGGCCTGATCCAGCTGCCCGTCATGTAAGGCTATGACCAATATCTGCTCAATGAAGAACTGCAGGATATCGCGGCGCCAGGCAAACTGGCGGCGAAACTTCTGTACCCTTTCGGTTAGCGGGTAGTCACTACGCTTACCATCGCGGAAGGCCTCCTGCGCCTGGGCCAGCCCCTCACCTGAGAGTTGCAGGTGGCTCATCAGCGCCTGCACATAGCCAATGTCCTGTTCTGTTACCCGGCCTTTTGCCTTCGCCAGGTGGCCAAGCACGGCGAACAAAGTGGTGCTGAATTGCTGCTGATAACCGCCCTGGCCACCAGGACCTCCCGCTGCATGCTTGAGGGCATGATCAAACCAGTGGCCAATCAGTAACCCGATGAAAATCCCCGGGATTCGCAGCATCAGGAAACCAAACGCGGCGCCTAAAATTTTTCCCCAAATCATAATTTCTCCTGTAATCGCCGCTCTAGCTGTTGCAGGCGCTCTGGTGTGCCGACATCCGTCCAGCCGGCAGTTATAACATGAGCCAGGATCCGCTGTTGCGATAGTCGTTTTTCGATCAACGGTCGTAACGCCAGTACCCGCGACTCACCCGCTTGGTAGTCCGCAAAGAAGGCCGGATGGTAAAGCCCGATACCGCTAAACGTATAATTTTTCTGACCGTCGTCGCGCATCCGTAGTAATCCGTCCACGACCGCAAAGTCGCCATCCCGGTTATGCCCCGGATTTTCCACCATCAGCAGATGCGCGTCACGATCAACCGGCAGCGCATCCGGCAATTCGGAAAAATCCAGGTCGGTAAAGATATCGCCGTTAATCACCCAGAACGGCTCATTCCCCAACAGTGGCAACGCCCTGATAATACCACCCGCAGTCTCCAGGCCGCCACTTGGTTCAGGCGAATAATGTATTTGCAGGCCAAACTGCTGCCCATCGCCCAGGTACGCTTCGATTTTCTGACCCAGCCAGGCATGGTTGATTACGACATCTTCCACGCCCACTGCTGCCAGCTTACTTAAATGATGAACGATCAGCGGTTGGCCCCGCACACTGAGCAGCGGCTTCGGCAGGTGGTCGGTAAGCGGACGCATGCGCTGTCCGCGGCCAGCTGCCAGTATCATTGCCCGCATCAGCGTGAATCCGCCAACGCCGGCATCACCATCTTGGCCAGCCAAAGGCGATAGTCATCAAACTCCGGGTAAGCGGCTGCCACATCATGCAGGTAGCCCAGGGTGCGCGGCACATCCTGCAGATATCCGCTTTTACCGTCACGGTGATACAGCCGCGCAAAAATACCGGCGGCTTTGGTATGTCGTTGCAAGCCCATGAGGTCGAACCAACGCTGCCACTTGGTCAGGCTAACCCCGGCATCAATGACGTTTTGTCGCTGCAGTTCGTTGAACAGGAATGCCGAGAGGTCGCTAACGCGCTTTTGCGGCCAGCGCACATAGCAGTCACGAAGCAGGCTGACCGCGTCATAAGTCACCGCACCTTTAACGGCGTCCTGAAAATCGATATACGCCAGTTGCTGATCACCGGTTACCATAATATTTCGCGCATGATAGTCCCGGTGCACGCCCACCTGCGGTTGTTCCAGCGCATTGGTCACCAGAGTGTCGCAAAACGATTGCCAGATAAGCTGCTGACTGGCGTTTAATCGTAGTCCCAGGTGACGTTCAAGCAGCCAGTCGTGGAACAGGCTGAGCTCACGCCGAAGCAAAGCCTCGTCATAAGCCGGTAAAGGCCCCTGTGCGGTTTCGGTCACTTGCATAATAGCTGGCAGGTCCTGCAGCGCCAGTTTGTACCAGCGAGTCATACTGGCATTGCTAAGTTCACTCAGCAGCAACGTCGAGCCTAAATCGCTGAGTAACATGAACCCCTGAGCTTCATCGAAAGCGACAACTTCCGGCACCGCCACGCCGGCATTGCCGTAGGCAGCGGCTATTGCCATAAACGGCTGTAGCGATTCCTGCGGCGGCGGTGCATCTACCGCGATGAGTGTGCGATTGCCGTCGCTGGTGCGAAAATAACGCCGGAAACTGGCGTCACCTGAAACCGTTTTCAGGCGACCGGCGGCGTGGCCGGTTACGGCTTCACACCATGCCTGAAGCGCAAGTTCTCGTTGATTTTCCAAGGCGACTCCTTTAATTCGTAAAAACCATTGCCGCGCAAATGGCAGGTCAGCAAAAATTGCTTTATCATACCTTGCACAAGGTTAAGGACAAAATCAGGTATTATAATAAATGCGCAAATTGTTTTGGCGATATAACTGGGGGGCTTTGTTGCTGATTGGCAGCACTGGCGCAGCCCAGGCTCAGACACCGGCCGGGTCCGAGTTCGTCAGCGTCTGTCCGATTCCAAAACCGCTTATTGAACAACCTTTTACTCCAATTGCTGATTTGCCCGTCGGGGCTATCGCTGTGCTTGCCAATCGTGCCGATATCGACTCGCAAACCTCGGTGGCCTCATTTTACGGTAATGTCGAAGTCCAGATTGATAAACAACAGCTGCGAACCGAGCAGGCACAAATCAATCAGCAGACCGGTAACATCGTCGCTAGCGGCCAGACGCGCTTTACTGATGGTTATGTGCAGGTAGCCAGTGAGAATTTCCGGCTGAACTCCGGCGAGAACCGTGCTTATCTGAGCGGTGCCCGTTATCAGGTTGCTGAAAATGGTGCCCGTGGTCAGGCCGATGTGCTTTCTGTTTCGCCTCAGCAGGTTTCTCTGGAAGGTTCAACTTTTACGACCTGCCCGACTGACAATCCGGCGTGGCAGCTTAAGGCCGAAACTATAACCCTCGATGAAGCAGACAAACAGGGCGAAGCCCAACATGCCCGCTTCGAACTATTTGGCGTGCCGGTTCTCTATATCCCGTACCTGAGCTTTCCGACTTCCGCCGACGCCAAGTCTGGCTTCCTGTTTCCGACGATCCGCTCGTCACAAAAGAATGGTTTTGAATTTGAGGTTCCTTATTACGTCGCTATAGCGCCCAATATGGATGCTACCATCACGCCACGCTACATGGCCGAACGGGGCCTGCAAATGCAAGGTGAATACCGCTACCTGAGTGAAACCGGCGGTGGTCAGTTTAATCTGGCCTATCTGGATGAGGATAAAAGCTGGCAGACCGACAACTCGCGTTATCTCTGGCGGGTAGAACATCAGCAGGACTGGAGCCCCCACTGGCAGTCGTATGTGAACGGTATTTTCATCAGCGATGATGACTACCTTAACGATTTTGGCAGTGACTTTGCCGGGCGCGCCGATGCTCAGTTGTATCGCCACGCTCAGGCTAATTACCTGACCGATGACTGGCAGATAAAAATCCGGGTCGAAGACTTTGAACTACTTGGCAGCTATCGCTCACCTTACCGCACCCTACCGCAGATTGCCAGCGAGTATCAGTGGGTGGGTCCAAGAGGCCTTGACTACCGGCTCTTTACCGAGATTAGCCACTTCCAGAATCAGGATAACGACGCCGACTACGCCACGCGCGTACATATCGAACCTGAGGTGAGCTACCATGTGGAAGCGCCTGCTTACGACTGGCTGGCGGAACTGAGCTATAGCTACACCCGCTACAACCAGAATGCCACCAGCCAGGGGCGAGCGGAAAACCCTGAACGCGGGATCCCGCAATTACGTTGGCGGGGAAGGCTGAATTTTGAGCGTGATGTCATCTTTAATAAGCGGGGCTACCGCCAGACCCTGCAGCCTCAGGTGCAGTATTTGTATGCGCCATATAAAGATCAGTCGAACATCGGAATTTATGATTCCACGCTGATGCAGGACGACTACCGCGGGTTATTCCGGGCCCGACGTTTTTCCGGTCTGGATCGGATATCTGATGCGAATCAGGTCACTGTTGGCGCGTCCACAGGAATTTATGATCAGGCCGCACGGGAGGTTTTTCGTTTCAGCGCTGCCCAAATCTATTATTTTGACGAACCCCAGACTCAATTGCTTAGCAGTGATAGTGCCGTAACAACCAGCCGCTCAGACCTGGCGCTGGAAACCCGCTTTCGGATTGCCGAGCGCTGGTATTTTAATGCAGCTTTGCAATACGACATGGAACTGAATCGCACTCAAAAGAGTCAGACCGCAATAGAGTATCGTAAAGGCCCGGTGAATTTGTTGCAGTTAAGCCATCGTAAGGCGACCAATATTCTGGGCAATAATATCGAGCAGCTGGGCATGCAATCGGTACTGGAGTTGACCCCCCAATGGCAATTGGCGGCCAACTGGTACTACGATTTGCAATACAAGCGTACCAACGACGGACTGCTTGCGGTACAGTACAGCGATTGTTGCTGGGCAATGCGGGTTGGAGCCTATCGGCGCATTAACCGCAACCTTGAAGTACAACAGAATAATGCGGGAGTCGATGCCCCCGAGTTTGATAACGGCATCAGTGTGCAATTTATAATTAAAGGGCTGGGTTCTGATAACCGAAGCTTGCTTGATTTACTTGAGCAAAGTTTATTTGGCTATCGCCACCCGTTTCATCTGAGTAACTAGGTAGTATTCATGAATAAAATGTCTAAGTTTTTCTGTGTCCTGATACTGGCATCGGTCAGTGCAGTCAGCTACTCGCAAGAGACACTGGATCGGGTCGCAGTAGTGGTTAACGATGGAGTTGTACTGGAGAGTGAAGTCGACCAGATGATACAACAGGTAAAACGTAACGCAGCTGAACGGGGCATGAATCTTCCCAGTGAGGAGGTCTTGCGGGTGCAGGCTATCGATCGCCTGGTGTTGCGCCAGTTGCAGTTGCAAATGGCTGAGCGGATGGGTATTCAGGTTAGTGACGCCCAGTTGCAGCAGGCCATAATGGGGATGGCGCGTGAAAACGGTGTGACCATCGATGAAATGCGTGAAGAAGTTGAGCGCTCCGGCACCAGTTGGGCGAACTTCCGCGAGAACATCCGCAACGAAATCACTATGGGCGAAATTCAGCGCGCAGCCGTTCAGCGCCGGGTTTATGTTTCCCCTCAGGAAATCAATAACCTGGTTACGATCATGGGTGAAATGTCTGAGGAAGAGGTTGAATATCGCCTTGGGCATATTTTGGTTGCTGTTCCTGACCGGGCTACTGCTGAAGAAGCCCAGACTGCGCGACGCAATGCCGAAGCGCTGCTGGAGCGGTTACGCGACGGCGCTGACTTCGCTGAAGCTGCGATTACCACGTCGTCTGGTTCAAGAGCCCTTGAAGGCGGCGACCTTGGCTGGATGAATATTAACTCGATGCCGACTCTGTTCGCCGAAGTGATTCGTGACAAACAAGCCGGCGAGATTGTCGGCCCGATTAAGAGTGGCGTCGGTTTTCATATCCTGAAGGTACTGGATACCCGTGGTATCGAAACGACTCAGGTTGAAGAGGTAAAAGCCCGCCATATACTGATCAAGCCTTCAGTTATTTTGTCCGACCGTCGTGCACAGGAAAAGCTTAACGAAATCCGTGAAAAGCTGATGAGCGGTGAGGCTACTTTTGCCGATATGGCTGCTGAGCATTCGGCGGATCCGGGTTCGGCATCTCAGGGCGGTTTACTTGACTGGGCCGAGCCTGGTATTTATGCGGATGCCTTTAAAGATGCACTGATGCGCGCGGAAGTCGGCGAGATCAGCGAGCCGTTCAAAACAGAATTTGGCTGGCACATCGTCGAACTCATGGATCGCCGCGTTCAGGACACCACTGAACGGAATAAGCAAAATCGCGCTTATCAGTTGCTATTCAGCCGTAAATATCAGGAAGAGCTGGAAAACTGGCATCAGGAAATTCGCGACCAGGCTTATATCGAACAGGTCGACGAATGACGGTAAGGCGCGTCGCCATTACGCCCGGCGAACCCAGCGGCATAGGCCCTGACCTGGTGATTATGCTCAGTCAGCGGAGCTGGCCGGTGGAACTGGTGGTGATTGGCGATAACGCCGTATTAGAACAGCGAGCTGTGCAGTTGGGTATTTCTCTCACCCTCCGCCACTACCAACCCGATGCCCCGGCCACACCACAGGCGGCCGGCAGTCTGACGCTCCTACCAGTAAGATGTCCTGCTCGAGTCAGCGCGGGGCACCTTAATCCGGTAAATAGTAGCTACGTTATCGAAACCCTTCATCGCGTCGGGCAGGGCTGTATGGCTGGCGAGTTTGCTGCAGTAATGACTGGTCCGGTACATAAAGGCGTCATTAATGACGCTGGCATACCCTTTAGCGGTCACACTGAATATTTTGCCGACCTCAGCAACACCGAACTGGTGGTGATGATGCTAGCAACCCCAGGGTTGCGCGTTGCCTTAGCAACCACTCACTTACCGCTGCGGGATGTAGCCAACGCGGTCACGCAGGATTTGCTGGAACGGGTTGCAACTATAGTCAGCAATGATCTGAAACAGCAGTTTGGCATCACCAAACCCAGAATTCTGGTGTGCGGCCTGAACCCCCATGCCGGCGAACAAGGCCATCTGGGGCGCGAAGAGATTGAACACATCATGCCCGCCATTGAGGCCCTGCAGCGTAAAAACATTGACGTAAGCGGTCCCTGGCCCGCTGATACGGTGTTCCAGCCACGCTACCTTGAACATGCCGACGCTGTCATTGCGATGTATCACGATCAGGGGCTGCCCGTGCTAAAATATAAAGGCTTTGGCAACGCGGTAAATATTACTCTGGGGCTACCCTTTATCCGCACCTCCGTTGATCATGGCACCGCCCTGGATCTGGCCGGCACCGGACAAATCGATTCGGGCAGTGCGCATTATGCCCTGCAGTCGGCTATCGACATGGTCCTAAAATAAAATTGGTAAACAAATGAGTAAAAGCCACCTGGGTCATACGGCTCGCAAACGTTTTGGTCAGAACTTTTTGCATGATCAATTTGTGATTAACGACATTGTTGATGCAATAAACCCGCAGCCAGGTCAGAACCTGATCGAAATCGGTCCTGGCCTCGCCGCTTTAACTGAGCCGGTTGCTGAACGCGCTGGCCATCTGACGGTGGTTGAGCTTGACCGCGATCTGGTCGCCCGTCTGCAGCAGCATCCATTTTTATCGCCGAAGTTAACCATCTTTTGTGGTGATGCCCTGAAAACTGACTTCCGCCAGTTTGCCGAAGCAGGCAAGCTGCGGGTGTTCGGAAACCTGCCTTACAATATTTCGACACCGTTGGTTTTTCATCTGATGGCGCAGCTCGATATCATCGGTGACATGCATTTCATGCTACAAAAAGAAGTGGTGGAGCGGCTGGCCGCCGAGCCGGGCAGCAAAGCCTATGGCCGTATCAGTGTCAGCGTGCAACAAGCCTGCCGCGTTGAGCCGGTGCTGATGGTACCGCCAGGCGCATTCACCCCGCCACCCAAGGTTGAGTCCGCGGTGGTGCGCCTGGTGCCCTATGAGGAATCACCTTACCCGGTTAAAGACCGCAAGGCCTTGCACCAGATCTGTCTGATCGCCTTCAACCAGCGCCGTAAAACGATTCGCAACAACCTGAAGCAAGTGATGAACGACGAGCAGTTGGACGCCCTTGGCATCGATCCGGGAGCACGCCCTGAGACCCTCTCGGTCAGCGACTTCTGCCGCTTAGCCGACTGGTACAGCACCCAGCAACAGGAGCACCATGAATAATATTGATATCAGCGTGACCACGCAGTATCTGGCATCACAGTCGGTTCCGGCTGACAACCAGTACGTTTTTGCTTACACCATCACCATTACTAATAATGGCACTGAAGCCGTACAGCTGATTGACCGCGCCTGGCAGATCACCGATGCGGATCGTAAGGTCACGCGGGTTGCAGGTGAAGGTGTCGTGGGTCAGCAGCCCCGGCTGGAGCCTGGCGAATCATTCAGCTATACCAGCGGCACGGTGATGGCAACGCCGCTAGGATCGATGCAAGGGCATTACGGTATGATCGACAGCAAAGGGGAATCTTTTAAAGTGGCCATCCCTTCCTTCCGCCTCGCCGTTCCTAATATTCTGCATTAAGGCCGCGCGATGACACGCTATATCGTAGGCGACGTCCAGGGCTGTGCTAACGAACTCCAACAGCTTCTGGATAAAGTATCATTCAACCCGAACTACGATGAGCTCTGGTGTGTTGGCGATATTGTTGCCCGCGGCCCGGAATCGCTGAAAGCGTTGCAGCTGATTCGTTCCCTGGGAAAAGCCGCGAGCTGCGTGCTGGGCAATCATGACCTTAATCTGCTGGCGGTACTTTGTGGAGTGCGCAAGGCTAATCCAGCGGATAAGCTCGATGCTATCCTGGCGCTCGGTGAGGATGATAAAAGGGAGCTTATTCGCTGGTTTTGCCAACAGCCCTTGTTACGTGCATCCCATGATCTGGTCATGACCCACGCCGGTATTTATCCCTGGTGGTCGCTGACTGAAGCAACTAATTATGCCGGAGAGGTTTCAGCCCAGCTGCGCACTGCCTGTGCCGATGACCATCTGGCTGAATGGCTAAGTGAAATGTATGGCAATGAACCGGCACGTTGGTCTGACGAGTTGCGCGGTGCCGATCGTACCCGGTTTATTATCAATGCCCTTACCCGTATGCGCTTCTGCCATCACGACGGGCGCCTCAACTTCGATGCTAAAGGAGCGCCCAAAACAGCTTCTGACAGTGATCTGGTGCCTTGGTTTGAACTTGCCCCGGTTACCGATAAAACCCTGGTATTCGGCCATTGGGCAGCACTGGAAGGGCAAACTGCCCGGGATGATGTGATTGGACTGGATACCGGTTGTGTCTGGGGAAATGAAATGACGTTGCTAAGCTGGCCCGACGGCCGGCGCTATACGCAGCCGGCCCGACCTGAACTTGGTCCTGACTAAATTTACTCTAGGGTAATGCGCGCGAATTTTCGCTTACCAACCTGATACACGGCGGTCGAGCCCGCGGCAACGGCCAGCCGGGTATCGGTAACTTTCTCACCGTCAATTTTAACCGCGCCCTGCTTTATCATGCGCATGGCATCTGAAGTCGATCCGACCAGATCGGCCGCTTTCAGCAAGTTGGCAATAGCCATGTCGCCGTTATCGCTGGTCAGGGTAACTTCCGGCATATCATCAGGAATCGCATTTTTGCTAAAGCGCTGGATAAAGTCCTGCTCAGCCGCATCAGCATCAGCGGCACTATGGAAACGCGCGATGATTTCTTTCGCCAACAGGACTTTGTAGTCACGCGGGTTTGCACCCTGCTGCACCGCTTTTTTAAAGTCTTCAATTTCTGCCAACGGAACAAAACTCAGTAACTCAAAATAACGCCACATCAGCTCATCCGAGACCGACATGATTTTGCCGAACATTTCATTAGCCGGCTCCGTAATACCAATATAATTACCTAACGACTTCGACATCTTCTGAACGCCGTCAAGGCCTTCGAGCAACGGCGTCATGATGACAGTTTGGGGACGCTGGCCTTCATCTTTCTGCAGTTCGCGGCCCATCAACAAATTAAACCGCTGATCGGTACCGCCCAGCTCAACATCGGCTTGCAGAGCGACCGAATCCCAGCCCTGCACCAACGGATAGAGAAACTCGTGAATCGCTATTGGCTGGCCGGTGCTGTAACGCTTTTTGAAATCATCGCGTTCAAGCATGCGGGCCACGGTCTGCCGCGCCGCGAGCTTAATCATGCCATCAGCACCTAGTTCATTCATCCACTCCGAGTTAAACCGTATGGTGGTTTTTTCCGGATCAAGGATCTTGAACACCTGCTCTTTGTAGCTCTGGGCATTGGCGATGACGTCATCCCGGGAAAGCGGCTTGCGGGTAACATTTTTACCGGTCGGGTCCCCAATCATGCCGGTGAAATCCCCGATCAGAAAGATTACCCGATGGCCCAGGTCCTGAAATGTCCGGAGTTTATTAATAAGCACGGTATGACCAAGGTGCAAATCGGGTGCTGTGGGATCAAAACCAGCTTTTATCACCAGGGGTTTTCCGGACGCAATTTTGTCCTTGAGTTCATCCTCAAGCAAGATCTCTTCGGTACCACGCGCTATGGCTGCAAACATATCCGCCACTGACTGACTCATGTTGTGAACTCTCCCCGGAACATCATAAAGCTGGCTACAGAAGTGGCATTGTATTCTATTTATCCGGGCGTTTTAAGCGTAAATAAAGGTAAAGCGACTGGAAAAAACCTGTGCTTCGTATTATTCTGCCGTAAGTTTAAACAATTATTATGCGCTAACGGTTGGAATGCTATGAAACAAATTCCACTAATACTGAAGAAAACTGTTGCCCGGCTGCCCCGCCGGCATCAGGTGTTGCTGAGCAGTGTCTGCGCAGCGACGCTGGTATTGCTATTGCTGCCTTCCGAGCCCGCGACCGCCTCCCGCCACAGTGCAGAGCCTGAATTGGAAGGCGAGCAGTTAATTCTTGGCCAGCGTTACCAGTTACAACTGGAGCTTGCCGCCCAGGAAGCTGCAGTCGCTGCAACCAGTGAGCCTGAAGTCCGCTGGAGTGGTTACCAGATCCGTAGCGGTGACAGTCTCGCGCGCATATTCGACATGATGGGCTTTTCGCCACAGGAACTGTACAAAGTAACCCGCGATAAACAAAGCGAAAGGCTGCTTCGCAAGATTCACCCCGGCGATACCCTGCGCTTCGCTCAGGACCCTGACGGCGAGCTGGTGCAGCTGGCCTATCAACTAAACGCGACCGATACCCTGATCATCAGCAAAACCGCCGACGGCTATGTCAGCGAGATTGAGCAGAAAGCGGTTGAGACCCGTCCCGCATTTGCTTTCGCTGAAATTAAAACCAGCTTCTGGAATGCCGGTATTGATGCTGGTCTGACTGAACAACAGATCATGAGTATTGCGGATATGTTCGGCTGGGATATCGACTTTGCGCTAGATTTACGCGAAGGCGACGAATTCAGCATCCTGTTTGAGAAAAAATACGCGGACGGCGAGTTTATAGGCTACGGCCGAATTCTGGCAGCCGAATTCGTTAACCGCGGTAATTCTTTCCAGGCTATCCTGCATGACAACGACCGTTATTACACGGCTGATGGCCAGGCTATGCGTAAGTCTTTCCTGCGTTCGCCGGTTAAGTTTACCTATATCAGTTCAAGCTTTAACCCGCGTCGGCTGCACCCGGTAACCGGTCAGATCCGGGCTCACAATGGTATTGATTACGCTGCCAGTGTCGGTACTCCGGTAATGTCTTCCGGCGACGGGAAGGTTATTGCCAGTGCCTATAATAACCTCAACGGTCATTACGTCTTCATCCAGCACGGTGAGCGTTATGTCACTAAATACCTGCACCTGAGCAAACGCCTCGTCAAGAACGGTCAGCGCGTTAAACAAGGTGAAACCATTGGCCGGGTTGGCGCGACAGGCCGGGTTACAGGTGCTCATCTGCACTATGAATTCCTGGTCGACGGCGTACATCGCAATCCGCGTACGGTCGAATTACCGAAAGCAGAATCGCTGGCCAAGACTGAGTTACCGCGCTTTAAAGATATCGCCAACCAGCGCCTGGCAGTGATTAACGACAACAAGCGTGTTTATCTGGCCATGCGCTGATGAACAATGAGTTATTCATCGGTTTAATGTCGGGGACCAGCATGGACGGTCTCGACGCGGTACTGGTGAAGATTCCGGATGACTGCGATCAGCCTGAGTTACTCGGCCATTGCCACCAGTCTTTTCCAGCTTCCCTCTCGCAACAACTTCACGGCTTATGCCTGACTCAGGATGATGAACTGCATCAGTGGGCAACGGCTGATCAGCTCTTTGCCACGCTAAGTGCCGATTTGATCAATCAACTACTAAGCGAAAAAGGCCTGTCCGCTAACGCCGTGCGAGCTATAGGCAGCCATGGCCAGACGGTGCGGCACCAACCTGACGCAAACCCCGCTTATACCTTGCAACTGGGCGATCCAAACCGGCTGGCAGCGCTAACGGGAATTCCTGTAGTCGCCGACTTTCGCCGCAAAGATATTGCCCTCGGCGGCCAGGGTGCGCCTTTAGTGCCGGCATTTCATCACGCACTCTTTGCCAATAAGGGCGAGCCTCGGGCTGTCCTCAACCTGGGCGGGATTGCCAATATCACCTGGCTACCCGGTAATGTGGACGGCGTACTCGGCTTTGATACCGGCCCGGCGAATACCCTGCTGGACCAGTGGTATCAGCGCAGTTACCCGGATAGTTTGTCGGAATATGACACCAATGGTGAATTAGCCGCAGCTGGCAAGTTTAACCCTCAAGTGCTAGCAACCTTGTTGGCCGATCCCTATTTTCATCGTGCACCACCGAAGAGCACCGGACGAGATGACTTTAACCTCAGTTGGCTGGAGCAGCATCTGGGAGATCCTGATCGCTATGATGAGGCGGATATCCAGGCGACATTAATTGAACTGACAGCCTCATCTGTTGCCCGCGCGATGAAAGAGTGGCTGCCGGCACGTCCTGAAACCGTCTATGTGGCAGGCGGCGGCGCTTTTAATCCGGTCTTAATGAAGGCACTGGCACGCAACCTGCCGGAGTGTGACTGGCAATCCACGCAAGCGCTGGGAGTTCATCCACAGCACCTTGAAGCTATGGCCTTTGCCTGGCTGGCCCAGCGCTATATGCTGCGCCTGCCCGGCAATCTGCCGGCGGTCACCGGTGCCAGCCGGCCCGCCGTACTCGGTGGGCTATACCTGCCCGATTAGGTCTTAAGCTTGTCGAAGGCATCGCGGGTGAGGTTTTCATTGTCCCCGTTCTCACCAACGACAATGCTGTCCTCAATGCGGACACCACCATAAGGTCTGAGTTCAGCGATGCGATCCCAGTTGAAATCCTTATTACCTGCATAATCTTCCAATAACTGATCAACCACGTATAAGCCTGGCTCAATGGTAAACACCTGACCGGCTTCAATAGGCCGCAGCAGACGCAGGAACGGATGGCGGACGTCCCGATCATAGCTGTCACCACGGTCATTGCGCAGGTGTCCCCCCACGTCATGTACCTGTAAACCAATGAAGTGGCCTAAACCATGTGGGAAAAAGGCGCTACTGTAACCCTGCTCATAAATACTTTCGGCACTGCCTTCAACAAAGCCAAAGCGAGACAGAATGTCGGCGATTTTCAGATGTTGGGAAACATGGAGCTCATAGTAGTCACGACCCGGTTTGATTTCTTTCAGCAGTTCTTGCTGGGCTTCATCAACAGCATCGATTAGATCCTGGAAAAAACCTTTTCCCCGCGCGTAAGTGCGGGTGATATCCGCGCAGTAACCGCGGTAGGTTGCGCCGGCATCAATCAGAAATGACCGTGCTGGCTCGCTCGGTGCTTCGGTTTCATAGATATCGTAGTGCAGGATAGCGCCATGCTCATTCAGCGCCACTATACTGTTGTAGGGCACCTCCGATTCGCGAAAGTTAATAGCCTGCAGATAAGCCTGATGAATTTCCAGCTCGCTGGCACCAGCGAAGAACGCAGCCCGGGCAGCCAGATGTGCCTTGGCGGCGCGTTCATTAGCAACGCGCAAATTCTGCACTTCCCAGTCCGTTTTAATAGCCCGGTGAAAATGCAAATGATCAATTAACGGTTGCGGGTTGCGTGCCCGAACCGGCCAGCTGGCCACCGGCTCGGCGAAATCTTCACCCAGCAGAGCAGCTTGTTTCAGCTTATCGCCCAAATGGCTTGCGATTTTTTTCTGATCATCAATCACGACCAGCTCAACGTAGTCCTGCCATTCTTCTTTCGGCACCTTCACATCGGCATGCCAGAAATCTCGCGGCTGGAACAGGAAGACCACAGGTTTTTGACCGGGCTGATAAAACAGCGCGCTTTTGGGGCTCTGGGTTACTGGTATCCAGTACTTAAACAACGGATTAACACGAAACGGATAGGGATTATCGTCGAGAAAAGCTAATCGGGGTTGGCCGGCATACACCAGCACGGAATCGAAATCAGTCGCCTCGAGAGCCGCGTCAAAACGGGCTCTGACCGTGGCAATATGGTCCGCATATGCGCTCATAAAAAACCTCGCCTGTTAAATGTAGCAACAGTCTACCCGAAAGCGAGGCTATTCTCATCTGGTTAAACGGAGAAGCTGGCTCCACAACCACAAGTCGTTGAGGCATTGGGGTTATCCACAAAGAAGCGGGCGCCTTGCAGGCCCTCTTCATAATTGACAGTGCCGCCAACCAGATATTGCAGACTCATCGGGTCGACTACCAGAGTCACACCACTCTTTTCGATCTCCATATCGCCAGGGTTCACTTTCTCATCAAAAGTAAAACCGTACTGAAAACCAGAGCAGCCACCACCGGTTACATACACCCGTAGCTTCAGTTCCGGGTTCTCTTCTTCGGCGATAAGGGTTTTTACTTTACTGGCGGCCGCATCGGTAAACTGGATGGGCATAGGTTGCGCTGCTGCAGTCATGATTTCGTCGTACCTCTGGAAAATCTGGTGTTATTTTCGCTTACCTGACTAAAAGGGTCAAGTATTGTCGCCGGCAGGGGCTTATTTGACTGGTAATAATTGACTCCAGTAAAAACTGCGGGTCAGGGTTTCCCGATCACTGCCACTCAATTCCACTTCAACGTCAATACGTTCCGGCAAAAATCCTTGCGGTAAAACAAAGTCGCCAGCCTGAACGGTGAAATAGCGCATACTGAAGTTACGATCTTTGTCTTCAATATTTGCCAGTTCCTGCAAGTCAAAAACCATTACCGCGCCATCCAGCCGTCCTCTTAGCTGCAGCGAAACCTTACCATTCGCCAGATTCCGTTGTCGGTCGGTCTGCACGATAGCCAGACGGAAGTGATAATGGTCTGCATTACGGTTTTGCTGCAACTCCAGCGAATCAATGACCACGCCATTAGCTTCCAGCTCCGGCGCCATGATTTTTTGGTAAAACGTGAGTTCACGGCGTAGCGCAAAGCTTTCGTCCTGCGCCATCAGCAGCTCTTGCTGCAGGTTTTTGCTGGCTGCCTGTTCAATACCTAACTCAACTTTTGCCATATGCTGTTGATAATCAAACTGTTCTGTTTGATCATAGAGTTCGGCGACCTGGTGCTCAAGCGCTTCAACATCGTTCTGCAGGCTAAACACATGCCAGTTGCCCAATAAATAACCGAGCAGCGAACCGATGACCAGCATACCGGCCAGCACCACAACCTGCGCCGAGCGGTTCAGTTTCGCTAAATCAGGGATTTTTTGCTTCTCATTCATGGCAACACTTCTTATGATTGAACGGCGTCATGCTACGCAGCCAGCCATCAGTTCGCAACTGAAATATCAGTCACCAGCACGGGAAATAAATTATGGATATATTATGGTACAAAGCCCTGCACTTGATTTTCATGGTGGCCTGGTTTGCTGGCATTTTTTACCTTCCGCGGCTATTCGTTTATCACGCTCAAACCGATGTCTCAGCGGTCGATCAGCAGTTTAAGGTGATGGAGCGCCGGTTACTGTATTTTATCACGCCTTTCGCTATCCTGACCCTGATTTTTGGGGTACTCCTGATCTATAGTTATGGCATGGCCTGGTTTAAACACAGTGGCTGGATGCACGCCAAGCTCGTCATCGTTGCCGGGTTATATCTGTATCATGGCTACTGCTTTAAGCTATTGGCCGATTTCAGGCATAACCGCAACCGGCGCAGCCATAAGTTTTATCGGGTATTTAATGAAATACCGGTAGTAGCGCTGGCAGCGATTATTATTCTGGCGATACTGAAACCCTTTTAACGGCCTGATACGTTCTTTTTGCAGGCTGTTTCTGCTAGAGTATCCGCCCAGTGTTTTCTTCACTGTAAGGTTTGTTGCTCATGAATTTCACCGGAAAAAATATCCTCTCAGTCGACCAATTTGATCGGGATAGCACCGAACAAATATTTGAAATCGCTGATCGGATGTTGCCCTATGCCCGGCGCCAGAAAAGAACCCGGGTACTTGACGGCGCTATCCTCGGCAACTTATTTTTTGAGCCATCTACTCGTACCCGCATCAGTTTTGGTACTGCCTTTAACTTACTCGGTGGTGAAGTACGCGAAACCACGGGCATGGAGAGTTCGGCCCTGGCCAAAGGTGAGTCACTCTACGATACCGCCCGGGTGCTCAGTAGTTACAGCGATATCATCGCCATGCGCCACCCGAAGTCAGGCTCGGTTGCTGAGTTTGCCGGTGGTAGCCGCGTGCCGGTAATTAATGGCGGTGATGGTGCCAATGAGCATCCTACCCAGGCGCTGCTGGATTTATATACCATTAAAAAGGAACTGGCTTATCATGGCCACGCGATTGATGGTATGCATATTTGCATGATGGGTGACCTGAAATTCGGCCGCACGGTGCACTCGCTGTCGCGGCTGTTGTCGATGTACAAAAATATCCGTTTTACCCTGATTGCTCCCCATGAATTGTCAATGCCAGATAGTATTCTCGAGGTGATCGAGCAAGCCGGGCATCGGGTGACCATTACCGATCAGGTCGTCGGCATCTCGGATGCGGATATTGTTTACCAGACTCGCATTCAGCAGGAGCGTTTTACCAGCCCGCAGGAAGCCAATCAGTACCGTGGCAAGTTCCGCCTGAACAGTGAAATTTACACCAAACACTACAAACCCAACACCGTCATTATGCATCCGTTGCCGCGCGATTCGCGCGCTGAAGCAAATGAACTGGATAATGATCTGAACCAAAATCCGAATTTGGCCATATTCCGTCAGGCAGACAATGGAGTTTTGATCCGTATGGCCTTATTCGCGCTCACACTTGGGGTAACCGACCAGGTTGATCGCCACGAATGTGAGGTCAACTGGTACAGCGATAAACGCAATGTGTAATCAGCTAAATACAACGAGGAATTAAATGTCCCGCTCAGAAGAATTATTTGCCCAGGCACAGCACAGCATTCCCGGCGGTGTGAACTCACCGGTTCGCGCCTTTAATGGCGTTGGTGGCTCACCGATCTTTATCGAGCGCGCTGACGGTGCCTATATGTACGACGCCGATGGCACCCGCTATATTGATTATGTTGGCTCTTGGGGGCCAATGATTCTCGGCCATAATCATCCAGCCATCCGCAACGCGACGTTACAAGCGGTTGAGCGGGGCCTGAGTTTCGGTACCCCCACCGAAATTGAAATCACTATGGCTGAAAAAATTAAGGCCATAGTGCCGTCAATTGAGAAAGTTCGCATGGTTAACTCGGGTACCGAAGCCACC
>NZ_JAWVYM010000029.1:0-20434 GCF_033722695.1 Pseudidiomarina sp.
CTGACTGCGTCAACAAATGAAATGGCTGGGGCGGCCCAGACTGAAGCTCTGACGGAAGCTCAGGCTCTATTCTTAAAAGAGCATGACCTATCTCTTAAGGATTTTGGAAGCCTGATCAATGCTTTAAGAGCTATTAGAGGACTAGGTCAATTGATAGAGAATCAAGCTGATTTTGAGAGTGCGGTAAATAAACTCAATGGGCGCAACTTCATATGCTGGCGGGCATTATGGGGGTTGCTGATGGAGGTCTTTGGCGAAGCCACCCACATTTGACTAGAATTTTTATTATAGAACGCTATCAAGATGGAATTGTTCAGACGTCTCTACTTTTTGCTAACGATCTTGGAAAAAATGCGGCAAGCCTTATCTATGTAGATCCAGGGATTGATGCTTTTAAGGCTACTTTGCCTCGTAACGTTAGGAGAGTTTTAGACACCTATGATAGATTTGAAAAACTGCGTGGTATTTTAGAAGAGGCCGAAAAATGATATATCAAAAACATCTAATTTTATTTCTCGCTTTTTATTTTAGTAGCGAAGTTTCGGCTATTCAGAGTGAAACGGCTTTGCCTAAGTTTCCTCAGAAGCAGTGTGCAGACACTTATATTGATGGCGTTACCTCCATTAGTCATTTAGGTCTAGAAGATCTACAAGTTAAACTTAAATGGGGCGCTGCAGAGAAAATTTTGGCCGGTACTGGCACCGCAACAAACCTTACCTTTATATGGTTTACCAAAGGAGCGTATCTAGATATTGGGCTAATAAAGGATGAGTCAGGCCTAGCGGTAACGCGGCTGTCTGCGCTGATGGAGCGAAAGCCAAAAGAAGTGTATCCAGCAGATTTTGAATTCGATGGATTCGTTTTCTTACGAGACTTTGACAAGTCCCGGGACATATATTACGCGCTCAATTTTACCAAGCGGGAGATTTATCTGGCGGGCTTTGATAAACGAGAAAAAAATGTGGTTAAAGAAAAGATTCTTATACTTCAACCTGAAGAAAAAAGAATAGCCTTCGTCGCGTATAGATATCCTGGTGATCAGATCGAATGGCTGTCTCGCGCCAATCTTTGTCCGATTAAAACGTTTGGTGAATTTGGCAAATAAGTAATCCTGAACGCAGGATTAATATTTCTTGGTGTCCTGTGAAACTGCTCCCAAAAGTGGATGCAATCAGTGACATCGAGAACAAGATTGACCGATATTATGTGACAGTAAATGATCGCGAAGTCGAGATTAAGGTTGTTCAGCGAAACGGGAAAGGCATCTTCGCACCGATCCTGATAAGAGCACATCAAACAATCTCGACAACCAGCCTAACTGTTAATACTTTACCTAGTTAGACACTCAAACTCTTGCGATATGTGAGGGCCTGCCTGCTTCAGTCTGGTACTGTCATCTGCCTAATGACTCAGAAAAACGGCGAGGCTAGTCTCCAGTACCGTTAACAGTTTCTTCGTCCTGTTTAATCTTTTGAAGAAGTATTAAAGCTGCATTTCAAGCTCTAGCTGCTAAAGAGGTAATATGCATGTAGTTGGGTGTTAAAAAAGTTCTTATTTTATGCACGGGGATTATCAGCCCAATATTGCTCGGAATCCTTATCGTCAGTCTTATTTCCGCCCTCTTCCCGAGGCTCCTTTCGACGTACGGGATTTACGGTGTGATGATAAATGTTGGTATTGGCGTCGCCATATTAGCTTACGCTGAAGGTAGAGCGCTGATGGACAGGTATGAACGACTATCTTTCAAATGGTTAATGATCGTGTCCTTTTTTGCTGCGCTTATCGCAGCCATCTTACTTCAGTCATGGATGTATATAGAATTAATGGATAGCCCTATGACGAGTTCATTCAACGGAGTTCTGATGCGGGTCGATGGAGAGCTGACAGCCCGCGGATGGATAAATCTTCTTGAGTTCACGCTTATAGTTCCGCTAATCGCATTAATGATAGCCGCAATATATGAGGTGATTCGAAAATTGCTCGTGCCGAGTCACTGAATGGCTTTGGCTTTATAACAGCGACAGGCCGGATGCCGTCATCGGAGGCACTCCTTCCAAACAGTTAATGCGAGCGGTTCATTAATTTCTATGAATAACTGCTGCTTAAAATGGGGGATTACAGTTTTATCGTCGTTGACCCAAGCGAGTAGGATAATCTTGCTTTCCTGGTGGTAACGGAAGAAGAGTCGGTACTGTTGGAAGAACTTGGCTCTAAACCAGTGTTTGTATTCTGGCCCTAGTGTTCTTCCTTGTCGAAACTCTGTACTCGTTGGATCTTGTGGAATGACCTCAAAAGCTAACTTTTTTATCGCGGCCAATCGCTTTGTAGCATTCTTCTTATGGTAGTTCTTCGGATCTTTCTTTTTTAGATTTTCTACTTCCCTGGTTAATATTTCTAGCTGCTCTAAAAATAATGGGTGGGCTAATATGCTCCACCCATTAACAACTAATGGCTTCGATTTAGGCAAAATTAATCATCCTTATCTGACAATGGAGCATCGAGATCAAGCTCTACATCAGAAACTAAGGATTGAATGCGGTTGACTAGATTCTCATCAACAGATTGTAGATGCTGGGGATTATTTTCAATATCATTCGCCAAGAAGCTCAAAAACTTACCGATAACAGGATCAGACTGTTCTTCAACTACTCGTGAAATAACTACGTCACCGTTATCCAGTACGGTGTAGTTGATTTTATCTCGTTTTTTTAAGTGCAAAGCTTTTCTTATAGTCTCTGGAACTGTGGTTTGATAGCGATCTGTCAAGGTTGACTCGCTTTGTATAATTGCATGGGTCATGATTGCCTCCAGTGCGACGCTATTAATATACGCCGCATGGTAATGCAATCGCATTGTCACTGTCAATGTGTGCTTTAACAGCTGAGTAGTCACCCATTCACATACTCCAGCAGATCCCCGGGCTGGCAGCCGAGCTCGCGGCAAATCGCTTCGAGCGTGCTGAACCGAATCGCTTTCACTTTGCCGGTTTTAAGCAACGACAAATTGGTCATCGATACCCCAACCCGTTCGGAGAGTTCGGTCAGCGACATTTTGCTTTTAGCAAGTTCCACGTCGAGATTAATCCGGATAGCCACAATCGCTCCTTCTTCGCATTACACCACTTCGACGGTCTGGTCGCCGGCCAGGAAATGAAAAGCTAACACCAGCATCAGGGCAGGGAAGAGCACAATATTGATCACGCCCAACACCACCGTAAGCTGCAGCAAGCCGGCAATCAGCGCGCCACAGGCAAAGAGTTTGAGTGCGGCTGGAAGTGTAGCGAACCGCGCTAATAAGCCGATCGAAAAGGCCAGCAGGGCAAAAGTGAACAGAAACAAGGTAACCACTGAAGCGATCAGCGTCACATCGATAATGGTCTCGCTGTGTTCGGTATATAGGCCCATGCCCAGCAGCAGATCGACAATCACCGAGCTATGAAACAGCGCCACGAAGAAAGCCATCACGATGAGCATGTTCGCTGGGAAGCCGCCATTTATTTGATCCCTGAAGTATTTACTGAGTGCCAGGTACACGCCAATTTCCAGTATGCCAATCACTACAAAGAGTAGATCCCAGGCATTGATTTCAAGAAAGTCGGCACGGAATGCCAGTTCCGCATCGCCGACGGCAAAGCCGAAGGTTGCAACCCAGTAGATGGGGAACAGAATGGCTAAAACTATCGCAGCAACGCCGGCATAGGGGTAAGGGTTGTCATTCATGGCTAATCTCCTTGTAGCAGTGACAAGAAGATTAGGGTAAAAATTTATGTTATGCAATTAAAAGTTTATGATAAACATAAATATCGAACTGTTTAACCGCGCGAAAGCGTCTTAATCAGGTGCCAGCCAAACTTGGTCTTCACCGGGCCATGCACCTCAAGTGTGGGCTTGCCGAACACCACTTTGTCGAAGGCGGGTACCATCTGGCCACGCCGGAACTCACCCAGGTCACCGCCTTTTTTGCCAGACGGGCACAGCGAATGCTTACGGGCGAGATCACCAAATTTAGCGCCTTTGCCAAGTTGCTGCTTTATCGCATCCGCTTCTTCGCGGGTTTGTACCAAAATATGTAGAGCTTGTGCGCGTGCCATAACTTGGCTCCAAAAGTTGTGGATTAGGAGGTATATAAAAGGATAAATCCAGTAGGGAACTATTATCGGACAGGCAATATGACAGTCAACTGTCGTATGACAGACTCAAAACTGACGTCACACAATTTTTCTGACACTGATAGCTTTATACCGCACCCAAACGGTGTACCCTTTGCAACAAGATAAAAAGGTAAATCACATGAAGCAATCACTGAGCGAAAAACTTAAACTGACGTTCTGTTATGAATTTGAGCACGCCGGGTACAACATTACCGCCAATGCCTCGGGCATTAACGGTAAAGAAGAGGTTCTGGTCGATGGCGAGTCGGTTTCGAAAAAACGTAGTCTGGGGTTGTCCAGTCGCCATGATTTCGTAGTGGATGGCACTGAGTACGAGCTACATTTTAAGGTTCGGGGGTTTATGCTGTCGCGGCTGGAATGTAGATTGGTGGCGAACGGCAATGAGGTAGCAACCAAAACGCACTCCGCATTTGCGAATAAGAAAATTACGCTACGTAATTTTATTCTCTTCTTCCTGGGTGGTATGGTCTTTGGTTATCTTGCTGCCACTATAGCGCTAGAGTTCATGGGGTAGGCTATGCAGATTGATGCAGCTAAAGCCATCGAGCTACGAAACAAACAGGGCTGGACACAACAGCATCTGGCGGACGCCTGCGCAGTGAGCTTGCGTACAATCCAAAGGGTGGAAAAAGACGGCATTGCCTCGCAGGAAACCGTCGCAGCCTTATGCAGCGTGTACGAGATTGACCGGCAAGTGATTGAGGCCAGCCCCAGTGTGCGGCCGACCAACAATACCGTGAATTCAGAGCGTCCGCCGAGCTGGCTAGACGCGCTGCCGATGTTGGTCACATTATTATTGGGCATGGCTATCGGCGCTGGGTTAACACTCTGGTTAACAAGCCGTTAAAATAGTACAGCGATTTTTGGTAGAGGACGTTCGCGCTTATGAAAAAATGGGTCTGGATGGTGACAGCAAGTGTCACCGCGATTACCGCCGCTAGTGTTCAGGCGCAAGAACTGTCGGACATGCAGCAATGCCTGCTGGATAAAATGACCGGGGCGAAAGCCAATACCACTGTGGCTGACGTTCGCTCTCAGTGTGAAGAACAGCTTCATGTTACTCCGGTAGAACCCGGTGCTTTAAGCAACCGGATAAAAGGCGAGCAGATCACCCAGTTTGACCCTTATGTTTTAACGCCTCATCGGCGGAACTACCTGTTGCCGGTTATTACCAGCAGCAATATCAACCGGTTACAGTATGCAGATATTGAAGGATACGAGCAAAGTCTGGAAAGCTATGAGGCGAAGTTTCAGGTCAGCTTTAAGGTGCCGTTCAACAAAGAGAGCCTGCTGTTCGAAAACGACCGGATGTTCTTCGGTTTGACCGTAGAGTCGTGGTGGCAGGTCTATTCCGATAATATTTCTAAGCCGTTCCGCGAAACCAACTACATGCCAGAATTGTTCTATGCTACCCCAACCAGCTGGCATCCTTTTGGTACCAACACCACGGTTCTTGTCGGAGCAGAGCATCTGTCGAACGGTCGCAGCCAGCCGCTGTCGCGCAGCTGGAACCGGTTTTACGCCCAGTTTATCGTTGAAAAAGGGCGCTTTGTTTTCTCGCTCAAGCCATGGCTACGGCTACAGGAAGACCAAAAGACCGATCCGCTGCAATCCAGTGGCGATGACAATCCGAATATTACCGATTACGTGGGCGACTATGAGTTCGCCACTGCCTACAACAGCGGCGGCTTCGAGTATACCTTCCGGATTCGCCATGCCGTCGAAACGGGCCGGGGCTCAGCAGAGCTCAACTGGACCTTCCCGCTCGGCGGTAAATTTATTGGCTACACCTCAATCTTCACCGGTTACGGCGAAAGCCTGATTGATTACAACCATAAACAGACCCGCTTTGGTATTGGTATCGCGTTAAACAATATTCTCTAATCGTTATTTGGCTCGGGCAAGCTCGCTTCGTACCAGTTGCAGCAGTTGGTCCGAACCAAAGCTGGGCAGCGGTTTGCCGTTGACGAAAAACGTGGGCGTGCCCCGCACATTCAGCGTTTTTATGTCTGCCATGTCGGTTTGCAGTACCGCATCAATCTCAGGCGAATACATGTCCTTGCGGGCCTGTTCAATATCCAGACCAGTTGAAGCGGCGGCTTCCCAGGCCGCAAGCACGGCAGGATCATCATGCCAGTCAGGCTGGGTAATCAGCACGGCTTCCAGCACCGGCTGGTAAAGATCCTGCTCACGCGCGGCTTCCAGCATCCGCGCGACTTCTTCTGACCCGCGATGAAACAGCGCGTAGCGTATCACCAGGCGCACATCGCCCTCATGCTCCGCAAGTATTTGCTTAACAAAGGGATAGAAAGCCCGGCACGCCTCACAGGAAGGGTCGAAGAACTCCACAATAGTGACCGGCGCATCGTCCGGACCAAAGGTTGGTGAGTGATCCCGTACGAGTATATTTTGCTCAGGCATCGGCTGCGCGGCCTGCGGCTCCGGTGAAGTCGAGCCCAACTGGAAATATGCAGCTACAGCGAATGCCGCAATCAGCAGCACGCTGACGCTCAGTACTAAAATACGTTTGTTCATGAGGGCAACCTTTGATTCTGACGAACGATAACAAGAAGAACAATAATACTGCTAAAAGCGATGAAAGCCAGCAGCGGTAATGGCAGACCACCCAGGATAGTCATGTTGTCACCCGCGCAGGACGGGCCGGTTGCGCTGCAGGGTACGATCGGTTCGGGGATCAGGCCAACATAGAGCAGGGTATGCCACAGCGCAATGAGCGCGCCGATTGCCGCCAGTGGCACCGCATACAGCCAGACCGCAAAATCCGAACGGTAGCAGGCAAGAGCGAGGATGACCGCTAAGGGGAACATAAAGGCGCGCTGAAACCAGCACAGTACACAGGGCGTCTGGCCCATCACTTCGCCGACAAAAAGCACGGCCAGGCTAGAGACCAATGCCACCAACCAGGCCGCCAGTAGCAGCCACCATGCGGTAGAAGTTTCTTTTGCGATCATGGGCATTTGTCTCCGGTTACAGGCTTACAGTTTTTTTATTGGGCGAAGATCTCACTGACTTTGCGAAACACCACAGATTTTTCGATCTGCGCTTTGTCGAGCGGGCTGCCCCACCAGAGGCCTTCACTATTAGCTAAGACTATCACTGTCAGGTTGCGTTCGGGAAACTTAAGGTAAGTAGCAGAAAAACCTATATCCGGATCCCAGCCGGCGTGCCAGATGATTTTTTCGCCGTTAACGTACTGGATATAACGGCCATAGGCATAAGGGATAGCTTTGCCGCTGGCGGTTTTGTACGGGGTCTCGGTATAGGACTTAAACTCAGGTGAGAGGATTTTTCCGGCATCCAAGGCCATATCAAATCGGGCAATATCCCCGGCAGTGGAGGTTATACCGGCCCCGCCGGCCATGTGCCGCTCGGGTTCACGTCGCATCACATAGTGGTTATCTTCAATGGCATAGCCGCGGGTGCGCCGGAAGAACACGTCTTTGCGGTTGTCGTCCCAGAGCCCGGCAATAGAGTTGGTCATGCCGGCAGGTTCGAAAATGTAGGTGGTAATGGCCTGGGCCAGTTCGTTGTGGCGTCCCTTGGCCTCTTCAATCGAGTTGCCCCGTTTAGCCTCCAGAAAGCGCGACAGGCGCGAGTAATAAATCGAGTTGTAAAAGAACTCGGTATCAACTTTGCCGTTTACCACGTGGTTTAGGGCATGCTTTAATTTGAACACCTGATCGCACTGCAGATTTTTGCCAAAAATAATCCCTGATCCGGCTAACCACTGGCAATACTCTTTGAACTCCGGCATGTCGCTGACGCGGTCATCAAGGCTCAGTTCGCCTTCTTCGACCAGCTTCAGAAATGTGGTGCCGACAAAGAATTTACTGACGGACGCGATCCAGAATGGCGTGTCATTGGTTACCGGAACCCGGCCTTCCAGATGCGATACCCCGTGGGCCTTTTCATAAACCAGCTGGCCATCTTTCACAACCGCCACGGAAAGCCCCGGAATGTATTTTTCCTTTTTAAACGCCAGCAGGAAATCTTCAAACTGCTGCGTCTGCGCCGTGATCTCAGACTTCGTGGCCGATGTTTGCGCCGCAGCCTGAGGATTGGCAAACAGAGCAGACAGGCCGACCAGGCATAGCACCGCAGCAGTACCCGGCAGCGATGGCTTTTTGATCTTTAAGAACGGAATGGCCAGCGGGTAATAGCAGGTATTGCTTTTCAGTACCGCGACAACATTGGCCAACATCACTAACACCGCATAGGGAATAACAGCGATGAAGAAAAAGAATCCGTAGCCCTGGATGGTAACCAGCGCAATCAAAGTAAACAGATAAACCAGCGCCATGGTGATTTGAAAATTAATCACAGCCCGGCCGTGGCGGTCATAAAGCGGGTTATCTTCGCGCTTATGAATCCAGATAAACAATGGCAGCAGAATATTCATCAAGGGAATAACGAAGCCGACGAAAGGCGCGCTGTGTAACAGCAGCAGCCATTTTTTCTGAATGCTCTCGTTGCGCGGATCATCCAGTTGCAGCAAATCATCAACTTCAACGTCGAGCGCCGCCGCCAGCATTTTAACCGTGCGTAAGTGAGGGGTCACTTCGCCTTTTTCCAGGCGCTGAATAGTCCGCACCGTCACCTGGGTTTTCTCAGCCAGCTGCTCCTGCGAAAGCCCTTTTAATTTGCGCTGGTAAACCAGCCGTTCTGATATCGCATTCTTTTCCATTGTTCTTCTCATCTTTGTCATTTGGTCTCAAAGTGAGCGATAAATTTAACAGCGAACGCCTGATCTTGTTACGACATTCAGATGTCATGTACCTGTCATTAGCCGCTATTTTGCGGGTTTCTTCAAGTATGAGGAGCTTTATGGGGAAGGGAAAGCAAAAAAAGCCCGCTGGCTGAAGTAACCGCCAGCGGGCTTTATCGTTAACGGTGTAAGTCGAAGCGGTCATTCTCCATGACCTTGACCCATCCTTTGACGAAGTGATTGATCATTTTATCTTCGCCACCGTTTGCTGCGAACTCCTCGGCGATGGCACGTAATTGCGAGTTCGAACCGTAGATCAGGTCGACGCGGGTCGCCGTCCACTTTTTCTCGCCGCTCGCACGCTTACGGCCTTCGAAGCGATCTTCATTGTCATCGATTGGCTCCCAGACGGTGCCCATATCGACCAGGTTCACGAAGAAGTTGTTGGTCAGCTGGCCGGGGCGATCCGTGAGGATGCCGTCCTTGTTATCGCCGGCGTTGGCGCCAATGGCGCGCATGCCGCCGAGCAGGGCGGTCATCTGCGGTACGCTCAGGTTGAGCAAAAAGGCGCGGTCGACCATCAGGTGCTCGGAAGGAATCGAAGTCGTCTGCTCCTGCATGTAGTTGCGGAACGCATCGTGTTTCGGCTCCAGGTAAGCGTGCGTATCGACTTCGGTCATATCCTGACTGGCGTCGGTGCGTCCCGGTGTGAACGGCACCTCGATATCATGGCCGGCGGCTTTGGCTGCCATTTCGACGCCAACGCTGCCAGCAAGCACGATGATATCTGCCAGCGAGATATTCGCGTCCGAATCATTTTTGATCTGCTCCAGACGGTCGATGACATTGGCCACGCCAGCTTTTTTGTTCACATCCCAGCTGGCCTGCGGCTTAAGACGTATCCGGGCGCCGTTGGCACCGCCACGGTGGTCGGTCTGCCGATAGGTACAGGCCGACGCCCAAGCGGTTCCCACCAGTTGTTTAGCGCTGAGGCCAGAGTCGGCGATCTGCTTCTTGAGCTTAGCAATCTGGTCATCGTTTACCAGCGGCCCTTCGTGTTCAGGCACCGGGTCCTGCCAGATCAACGTTTCTTTTGGCACTTGTGGGCCCAGATAGCGATCGCGCGGGCCCATGTCACGGTGGAGTAACTTGTACCAGGCGCGGGCAAACTCATCGGCGAGCACGTCCGGATTCTCATGGTACTCTTTCGATATCTCGAGGTAATCCGGGTCGGTGATCATGGCCATATCGGCCGTGGTCATTACCGGCGGGTTCTTTTTGCCCTTAACATGGGCATCTGGAACCCAGTAGCCGTCTTTCACTTCAACCGGCTCCCACTGATTCGCTCCGGCAGGTGATTTTTTCACTTCCCACTCGTGGGCGAAGATGGTCTCCAGGTAGGAGTTATCCCATTTGGTCGGAGTCGGGGTCCATGCGCCTTCAAGGCCCGAAGTGACCGTGTACTCGCCAAGCCCGGTCTCGTTCTTATTGGTCCAGCCGAAGCCCTGCTCGTGGATTTTTGCGGCTTCTGGTGCCTCACCAACGGCGTCGGCCTTACCGCGGCCGTGCATTTTACCGAAAGTGTGCCCGCCCACGGTGAGCGCCACGGTTTCGCGGTCGTTCATGCCCATGCGGGCGAAGGTTTCACGCACATCCTGGGCAGATTTCATCGCGTCAGGTATGCCATTAGGGCCTTCCGGGTTAACGTAAATCAAGCCCATCTGCACGGCGGCGAGCGGATTATCCAGCACCCGGTTGCCATCTTCGAAGCTGCCGGTGTAGCGCTCGTCGTTGGTCGCCAGCCACTCGGTTTCGGGGCCCCAGTAAATATCGTCCTCAGGTGCCCAAATGTCAGCCCGGCCGAAGCCAAAACCAAAGGTACGAAACCCCATGGTTTCAAGCGCACGGTTGCCGGCAAACACCATCAGGTCGGCCCAGGAAATTTTCTCGCCATATTTCTGTTTGATTGGCCACAGCAAGCGCCGGGCTTTATCGAGGTTGCCATTGTCGGGCCAGCTGTTCAGCGGCGCGAAACGTTGCGCGCCGGTACCGCCGCCACCGCGGCCATCAAGCGCGCGATAGGTGCCCGCCGCATGCCAGGACATCCGAATAAAGAACGGGCCATAGTGGCCCCAGTCGGCTGGCCACCAGTCCTTCGAGTCGGTCATTAATGCATCAACATCTGCCGTCAGCTCGTCGACATCAATTTCGGAGAACGCATCGGCATAGCTGAAGTCAGCGCCAAAAGGGTTCGAGTCGGGATGTTTCTGGTGCAATACATTCAGCGCGAGTTGGTCTGGCCACCAATGTTCGTTGCCTTGTAAACGAGGGGTTGTACGTGCTGCCCACTCCGGGCGTTTCGGTTTTGGATCTGACACCTTGATCTCCTTGATCTTGAGTTGATCGGTATTTTTTCTGGCATTTAAAGTCGTTACGTCACTCACTATAGTTGTAGATCAAAGTGGCTGCCAACTTGTTAACGGTATTGCTGTTTTTTGCTCTGCCCACATATACGTCTACACTATCTATAGTATTTATTTCAGTGAAGGCAAACTTATGCACAGCGGTTCACTCCAGCAGTTTGGTAGCTATTTGCGCACAAAATGGGTCTCGCCACGCCGTATCCGGTTCTGGCTATTGCTACTGCTCATCCTTTATACCGTGTTGGGCTTTTTGGGCCTGCCCTGGGCTATTCAGCACGTTGCAGAGACAACTGCGAAAGAGGATTATGGGCGCGAACTTCGCATTGAGTCAGTAAAAACGAATCCCTACACATTGACGCTTTCTGTTAGTGGCCTTGAACTTGACGATACCGACGGCCGACAGCTGCTGGGTTGGCATCGGTTATTCGTCGATCTTACCTGGGCCAGCATCACCAACAGAGCCTGGACCATCGAAAGCATCCGGCTCGAACAACCGCTGATTCAGGAGGAGCGCTTCGCCTCAGGCGAAACCCGCTGGTTGCGGCTGGCTGCAGATCGCCCTGTGGAACAGGCACCCAAGGAACCCGAACCGCTACCGGCATTGCGGATTAATCAGTTGCAAGTAAAGAAGGGTATTGTGCGCTTCGCCGACAACCTGCAGAACCCGACTGCCGATACACCGACGCAAGCGTCGCTGGCGCTGAACAGTGTTGAGCTGTCGGTGCAGGATTTTACGCTGGAAGAAGGCACGCACTTTCCGGTGACTTTGGAAGGGCAACTGGCAGAGGGTGGCCAGTTTTCGGTGGATGGCAAGCTGCAGGTGCTGCCGGCCCTGGTACTGGATGCCAGCGCCAATATCAGTGAGCTGGCGTTAGCGCAGGCTGAACCTTATCTGCGCCAGTTCATGGCTGTGCGGATCAATAACGGAACACTTACCCTGAATGGCCAGGTGCAAAGAAATACTGAGCAACCCTTTGCCTTCACGGGCGCTGCCGGCATTAATTCGCTAAATATCACGGAAAGTTCTGGTGACGAGTCACTTATCGGCTGGCAAAGCCTTGAGACCCAGCAACTTGAGTTAAGCCTGAAAGACAGGTTGATTGAGACCGATCCCATCACCGTGAAAGGCCTGTCCGGACGAGTCGTCATCCGTGAGGACAGAACAACCAACTTTGGGGAACTGATGCTTAATCGCCCGGCAGTTGCAGCTGAGGAAAAAGAGGGCGCGCCCTTTGATATCGCAATTGAGCGTATTGAATTGAGCGATGGCGGCCTGCAGTTTGCTGATAACTCGCTGCCGCTGCCGTTTTCGACCCGCATCCACTCATTAAGCGGCGAGATCTCTACGCTAAGCTCGACCTCGGCTGAGCCGGCTCAGGTGAAGCTGGAAGGCGAAGTAGCAGAGTATGGTCTGATGCAGGCAGATGGTAGGGTTCATGCCTGGAATCCGATGCGCAACACCAATGTGCACCTGAGATTCCGCAACCTCCAGGTGCCCGAATACTCGCCTTATACGGTTAACTTTGCCGGGCGCAAGATTGCCGGCGGCACCATGGATCTGGATCTTAACTACACCATCGACGAGAACCAGCTCGACGGACAAAACCAGCTATTACTTCATGACCTGAAGCTTGGCGAAAAGATGGCTTCGACCAACGCCATGGATCTGCCGTTGGAACTCGGTATAGCCCTGCTGCAGGACAGCGATGGTGTGATTGACCTGACGATACCGGTGACCGGCGATGTCGGCAACCCGCAGTTCGACTTCAGCGCGGTCATCAAGCAGGCTATCGGCAACGCCATCACCTCTGTTGTTACCGCACCGTTCAGTTTTCTGGCAGGCCTGGTTGGGGCCGAGTCAGAAGATCTGGGCCAGGTTGAGTTCCCTGCCGGCCGCACCGATCTGCTTCCGCCTCAGCGCCAGCGCATCGCCAAGCTGCGGGAAGCGCTTAATCAGCGGCCGAAGCTGGTACTGGAATTCGCTGGCCCCTTCAGCCAGGACTTCGATGGCCCGGTGCTGAAGCGGGAAAAAGCCATTGAAGCCCTTAGGCAACGCCTTGCAGAGGTCGATCGCGAGGTGGACGACCCCAGTCTGACGGCGGAATCGAACCAGGATATAGTCGAGGCCATGTTTAGCACGCATTATCCGGATACAGGGCTGGACCTGTTAAAGGATTATTTCACTGAAGAACCCCAAGAAGCTGGCGAAGAGGCGCAGTTTGATGCGCTGGCCTATCGCAATTATCTGGCCAAAGAGATTATTAATGCGCAATCGGTAACTGAGAATGAACTCAAAGCTATCGGCAACGCCCGCGCAGAAGCAGCGCGGGACGCCTTGGTTAAGCCTGTGGACGAAGAGGCCGGCATCGCCGCTGACCGCATACGCATTCTCGAGCCCCGGCAAGTCGATTCAGTAGAGGGCGCGCGGATTTCTATGGAGGTTGGCATTAGTGCGGGGTAATCCGGCAGTGGCCATAAAAAAGGGCTATCGCTTGCGGCGATAGCCCTCAATAACAAGCAGGTTGTTGCTCAGCTTTTCAGTTCACCTGCTGCGGATTCAAGGTGAGCGCGGACGAACCACTGGTATTGTTCAAGCTCTGCCAGTTGACCGGTTAGCATATCTTCTGAAACCGGATCCAGGTCGGCAAGCTTTTCCAGTGCTGCACGATGATCCGAATTCACGCCATCGTACACCTTATCAAGCGCGACCAGATGGTCTTTGACCAGGCCCCGGCCTACTGAATAGTCTTCCCAGCGACGGCGATCGACTATTGATTTAGGTGTTCCGAATGGCACGCCGCCAAGGGTCGCGATGCGTTCGGCGATGGTATCTGTCATTTCACGCACGGAATCGACCTGAGGGTCGAGCATCTCATGCACGCCGATAAAGTTCGGTCCAACAACGTTCCAGTGAATGTGTTTCAGTGTCAGTTGTAAATCAATGAGCGCCACCATTCTGTCGTCAAGCAACTTAATGGTTTCATCCGCGGCCTTATCTTTCAGGCCGGGCGCCGTAAATTCTGCAGTTTTCTTAGTTTGGTTCGCATGTGACATCAATAACCTCCCTAACGTTTTTGTCGTATTTAAATACGCTTCGTTAGCAAGTATAGATCACTCAGGCTTGTGTCAACTGAGGGTGGCCCGGCGCAGTCTGTCCCAGATGTCATCCCAGCCTTCCGCTTGCGGTGGCATCTCGATCCAGATTGCCCCGGCTTGGTGTTGGTCAGCCTGATAAAGCGAGGCGTAAAGTGCATGGCGATAGCCCGCCGCGTCAGCAGGCATAACGATGGCTTGAAGATCGTCTTGCTCTGCGGCCCATTGGCTGAGTTCGTCAGAAAAGTAAAGATGAACCAGGTCTGATCGCTTTCCGGCACTCATGATTTCATTGCGGGATTTAAGATACACAGGTGTTCGCGGGCGATAATGCACACGCTTATTACCCGGCACGTGCTCCTGATGGGATTCAGGAACGACCACGGGCACCGGGAACAGTGCCTCGAGCTCGCGTCGCTGCAGCGGTCCTGCCCGTAAAACCCTGACTTCATTGTCACTTATTCTGACGATGGTTGATTCGGTGCCTAACTGGCAACGACCGCCATCCAGAATGGCCGCAATTCGGCCACCAAGGGCTGCGCATACCTGCTGAGGGCTAGTGGGAGTGAGCTGCTGATATAGATTCGCCGATGGAGCGGCGACCGCTAACTGCCCGATATTCAGCAGGTTCATCAAGGCCGGATGCGATGGCATCCGCAGGCCGATGCTGTCTAAGCCGCCAGTCACCACCGGGTTGACCCATGGCTGTTTGCGCAGCACCACGGTCAGGGGACCAGGCCAGGCGGATTCAAGTACCGGATATAGCCAGGCTGGCGGACGCTGCGCCCAAAAATCCAGTTGATCTAAATCGCGGATATGGGTGATCAAAGGGTGGTTCTTAGGACGTCCTTTTGCCTCGAAGATCTTCTCGACCGCAGTAGGGTTGGTCGCGTCAGCCGCCAAACCATAAACGGTCTCAGTTGGTACCGCGACCAGCTCACCATGTTTTAGCCAATGAGCGGCGCGGGATAGGTCAGCGGGGCTGTCGGCGTTTAAGTATTCAGTTTTCATGGATTACATACCTGGCAATGCATAGGGTCAGCGTATTTTTCCGTGACAGGCTCTTCTAGCGTGAAACCACATCCGGAACAGGATTTAATCGTGCGGCTCGTCAGTTCAGTGGGCAGCCCGCAATGCTGACAGGGCAAGCCGCGGCGCACATCGGTCAGCCAGAAGTTCACCTCACCGCATTCAGGGCATAGCGATAGTAAGCGCTCACGTAGCTGAACAGCCGCAGCGGCTATGAATCGTTGGCGCTCCGGGCAGTTCATCGCGCGATAGTCCGGCTGAATTCGCAGGTGCTCGCCGAGAAAGGTCTCACCGTCCCACAGCTGATGCGCTTGCAGTAGCTCATAAATTGCGGACGCTGAGTGCAAACCTTTAAAAATCCCTTTGTCGGTATGTACCACCCAGGCCTGGCCCGGCGCGAACTGCGCTAGTTTACCCGTTAAGTCGGGCAAGTCGCTATCACTAAAATCCCGCAACGCGATCGCTCCGGCCGCAACGGCGGCCACGTAAACATCACGATGTGCATCGTAAAGTACCAGAATTTCCTGATCCCAGTTCATCAGCCCTGGCATCGGGCCGCCACCGAAGCTGCCCTCGCTGCCTAAACCTAGCCGCAGGCCTGTCAACTCGCAGGCAAGCGCCGCTTTGCGCTTAGTGCATTCCAACGGGCTGTCCTTGCGCTCGCGCTCACCGCTGAAGGTGCCGAATAAGTCCGTATCAAATGCCTCGGTAGCCACCACAGTGAAGCCCAGGCTTTCCAGCTCCGGCGCTATCCACTGCGCTTTGCCGTGCTTGGTTAACAGCGCAATTTGCTGGGGTTCGTAAGGAATCATTTGGGTTCTCTTTCCTGTGGTTCACGAGATATCCCGGCGGGACAGATCGCAAGTAACTTATGTGCTAAAGGATATCAAATAACCTGACGCCCGAGAATTGGGTATAAGCGATCTCAATGACTGAGTTAAAACCAGCTTATATTACTTGTATATAGACAGGGTTGACCGGGTGTTTACCATAAATTAGTATTCCTTAAACTTTGTTTTTACAGGAGCCTGCGTCCCATGCTATTTCGTTGCTTGGCCGGCTTGCTGTCCGGCGCTTTTTTTCTGTCTACTTCTGTTTTTGCCGATACCGCAGAGTCTACGCACATTCCAATCAGCTATCTTGAGGATAGAATTCTGGTACCCGTTGAGATCGCCGGCATTGGAGAGCGCTATTTTATTCTGGACACAGCCGCCGGTCAGTCGGTGATCTCTGCCGCTGTGCGCGCCAGCCTGGATCCTGCCCCCGAGGACATCGAGCAGCTCGAGATTCAGGGAGCGACAGGTGCGATAACGATGGAGGTGGTAACCCTGCAAGGACTTTCTCTGGGTGCTCTGGTTCAGGATGATGTGCGGGCCGTGGTCGCAGACCTTAGTGCTTTTCGCGAGTATGACGGTCGCCAGGTCGAGGGTATTTTGGGGGTCGATGTACTTTCGCGCTATGACATGGCTATAGATGTCCCCGGCGCGGCGGTGACCCTCTTCGAGACGCCGGCTTCGTACTCAGATTTGGGCGTTACCGAAGCAGGCATCGATTTTCATGCCGGGATACAGCCCGGCTTCGTCCAATTTGAGGTGATGTTAGAAGGCGAGCCCGTTGCCGCCGTGCTCGACAGCGCGGCTCGGGTCGGCACCCTAAACTGGCATGCCGCCAGTCTTGCCGGACTCTCGGTAGACAGTGAAGCTGTTAAGGTCAAAGATGGCGGGTCGCGCGGCATCGATGGACGGGGTGCCGAAAGCTACACCGCTTCGGTAAACAATATCTGTATCGGCGCGCGATGCTATCAGGCTATGGATGTCAAAATCGCGGATCTTCCTGTGTTTAGCGTGCTGGGGCATCGGCGAGGGACCTGCGATGCTGGTGGGCGCGGCGTTCATGGCTGATTGCCCCATGGTTATAGCCTACTCGACGGAAACATTGCACGTGTGTACCGACTGAATAGAACTTAGTGCTGCAGCGGATGTGGGGTCGGCAAAAAATAAGCCTAAAACCAGTCCGTTACCTTGCAAAAACGCGTTTTGCCTGCAAAAGCTCAATACTCTTTTGTATTAAAGCATAGGGGAGTGCTCACAGGTGATATGGTTTTTATCGCTTCATATCATTAGAGAGGATTGCTGCGTAGATACTTCCACCAACTGCCCGTCGTAATAAGTCAAGGTGAACACAATGATTATATTATCCGTCGCGGTAGTATAACTGGAAGCGCGGGTTGTCGCGCATGCTCCAACAGCGCATGGAGCTTCAGGAGCCCGATGAACTTCACTGCTGTGCGTAGAAGACTGGACGCCCTTTGAACATACCTCTGACTCACACGGCAAATGTGGTTGATCGGCTTGCACTTGAGACGCAAAAAGTAGGGCAATAGCCATTGTGTAGTTGCCCCCGCTTCAATACCCCACTTTGCAGTTAACGATACCGATTACACCCAAAGCCCACCGTCTTTACGCCTTGTACCCAAGGTCGCCATTACCGTTACTACTATCAAAATGGATCGGTGAATATAGAAGAGGTGTCATAATTTTCATGTGCACGCCATAGGCTATAATATGATCTATCAGCACAGGGATTACAGGAGTATATGGGATGACAACCAACGATATTGGTTCTGACTCTGAGTACACAGAAGAGTCAGTTACCTTTGAACAAGTCAGCGAGTTATCCGGTGACATTTTACTTGAGTTTGGTGCGCCCTGGTGTGGCCACTGTCAGGCAGCGAGTTCCGCAATAAAAGAAGCAGTAAGTGAACATGAGGGACTGCGCCATATAAAAATATATGACGGCAAGGGCAAACGACTGGGGCGTGCGTTTAAGGTAAAGCTCTGGCCGACGTTGATACTTCTGCAGGATGGTAAAGAAGTGGATCGCCTGGTGAGGCCATTAAGTGCTGAGGAGGTTCGCGAATTGCTTTCGAAAACCAACTAAAAGCTGCTGACTCGCTAAGGCGTCGGGCGCAGAAATGCCAAGTATGTCGCATCTGAGAGAATTCGAATCTCTGACCTCTGCAGCGCCGTCTACGCAGTACACCTACCGCGCAAGCCGCTGTGCATATCTGCGCATGCCATCGAAGATGGGATCAGCAATAAAGCCTGGGAACGTAGCGGGTAATTCACTGGCAACTTTTTGTATGATATCTTCCGTTCGCGCCGCCATCTCATCCAATATTCCATTCATGGAATCTTCACTGAAGCCGACTTCTTTTGCTGTCGCCAGAAAGTGCTCGCGACGAATCATACGACATTCGTACTTTCTTCCCCGACTACCTTTGAGGGACATGGCTAGCTTGAGATCTTTTTCGTGTAAGCCCTTTTTACTAATGGCAGGAAAAGCTGACAAGATGTCATAGAGCGGTGTGAGACGATATTGGCTTCCTCGCTCAATAAAAATTGAAAAGTTCTTCGCATGACCGTCGGTAGCACCCAGCAACCAAAATAAAACCTGTGCGCGCATAAACACATGGCGGTCTTCCATCGGATTCCCTGAGCCTAACAGTTCTTTCATGATTGCTGCGATTGTTGGGCCGCCATCGGCTTCATATTTTCTCGCTGGCGATGTACCTGTGACCTGGCAGAAGTCTTCTTGGGGAAGGCGCATAATCCATGAGTCATCTGCGCTGAGCTTGCGATCAAAGCGCTCCACGGCGAGTGCTTTCATACCGTCGGGTGTGATGATCTCGCAATTAGCCGCGTCAAATCCGTAGGCTTTGGCGATTTTTAAGCACAAATATTCATTTTCAACGCTGTGCTTCATGTCGATGACGCGGTCATGGGACTGAATTTCGCCAATGGGTAGCTTGATAATATAAGTTGTCGGCGTCGCGTTATGCGGTAAATGCCATTGTCCGTCGTGAAACAATAAGGCCGTTTTCTCTTGCGCCCCGGCAAGTGATATACGAAAGTCGCGTTCGTCCTGTAACATGCCTAGCGGGGTTTTAGATTGATATCCCCTCAGGATTTTGCCAACCTGCTTGTCACTGAGTGGGCTGGCTTCAATATGTTTAATATTGGGCCGTGGAGAGTGGTGGGGAACCAGCTGAATGGCACCAACGCAATCACGTCCGATTTGCGCCAGGATATCAAATGGCTCGGTCGAGTTAGCCTGAAAACGAGCGACAATCCGTTCACGAATTTCACGAGAGTCAGGAATAAGGTTATCAAAATAATTATAAACTTCTGGTCCGTCGTACCGGGTGCTTTGAAGTGGTAATGACATGGATATGCTGCGTCGTCCGGGGGATGCCAACCAGTTCTTGTCATAGGTGAACTGATTTGAACCGCTTCGCGTTCGGGTATATTCGCCAACCTTAATGCCGTTCATATAAACATCAAGCTTGTCCATGGGTTACCATCCTTCATTCCATTGAGAGGCATCGTCGTTGTGTACTTCGTTGCGAGTGGTTATATCAATTTTTAGGTTCAGAGCCGCCAGAATTTTGAAAACGGTTTCTAACTTACAAGTCTCCGGGTTATTTTCGAAGTTCGAAACGGTAGCAACACGGATGCCGACAAGCTCAGCAATATTTGCCTGAGTGAGACCCCGTTTATTTCGGTAGTCTTTTACTAATGTACTCAGTTGCTCGGGTCGGGTGATATTCATGATTCGATTGCTCCGAAATATTTCGTTTCATAGCGAGTCTGATGACTATACGCTACGGCGTAATATTTCGCAATATACGCTATAGCGCAAAAGCCGTCAATATACGCTTCGGCGCAAAAGCTATAATTTTACGCTACGGCGTAATTTGGGTTTCTTCAAGCTTTGATGTTAAGGCGAGCGACAGCGAAGCACGGCTCAATCATTTTGCGAAGTGGCGGTGCAGCTAAAGGTCAAGACTGAAGTAAAAAGCAGGGTAACGTAAATTTTGGTCCCAATTTGGACACAAAGAAAAAGTTAGTAAGTAAACACTTTCGCTGGAAAGCGCTAGATATGGCGCACCCGAGAGGATTCGAACCTCTGACCTCTGCCTCCGGAGGGCAG
>NZ_JAWVYM010000030.1:0-19562 GCF_033722695.1 Pseudidiomarina sp.
GAGCTATGGCCGCTTTTACCCGTTACCCGGATGGCTTCGCTCAGATGGCCCTTATGCATAATGACCGGCGTCATCGAAGTCGGCTCGCCAATGATGGCGTAGTCGGGCTTCAGGTTTTCAAAACGCCCCAACTCGCGGGCTCCGGCCATGCTGGTTTCTTCATCGGCGGTGGCCAGTACATATATCGGCTTTTTCAGCTTGGTTAAATCCATGTCCCGCAAGGTTTCGAGCACAAAAGCAAAGAAGCCTTTCATATCTACTGTGCCCAGGCCGTAGAGCTTGTCGTCGTCTTCATGTAGCTGAAAAGGGTCACGGGTCCAGCGACCCTCATCCCATGGCACGGTATCGGTATGCCCCGAGAGCAACAGACCGCCGCTATTAGAGCCTGCCGGGGTATAGCGGGCCAGCATATTGAACTTACCGCGCTGCCGGTCGAGTTCCTGAATAGCCACCTGAAAGCCCAGGGTTTGCAGCCAGTTGCCAATTTTTTCTACCACCGGGCGGTTACTGGTATCCCAGGGTACATCGCCGATGCCGGAAATGGATGGAATCGCGATGAGTTCGCGGTACATTTGCCGGAACTTAGGAAGTTGTGACATAAAACGGCTCTCCAGACTGCGGGGCTAGAATCGGCCTTTAGCATAGCTGATTTTAATTGAAGGTATAAGCTAGTTTTTGGTTGTGATTAAGACCGTAAATTCATAGCATATACCCCTGTTCTTTCAGATTCCCGGACAACGACCTTATGAAATCAATTCCGCATATTGATATGATCCTGTATGGCAAAAATTTTGATGACTTTGCCCAGCACGTGGGCGCTGGCTACGAAGCCAACGGCTTTGTCGCGTTAACCAATCATGGTGTGGATCAGCAGTTGATCGAAGACGCGCTGGATATCAGCCGCGATCTGTTCGATCTGCCCGCTGATGTGAAAAACAAATACCATATTCCGGGCGGCGGCGGTGCACGTGGCTATACGCCTTTTGGTACCGAAATCGCCAAAGACGCCAAGCATGTGGATCTGAAAGAATTCTGGCACGTTGGCCGCGAAATCGAAGGCGAGCCGCCGTTTCCTGAACTCACACCCAATGTGTGGCCGGAAGAGCTGCCGGCGTTTAAGACCAAAATCCTGAAATTATATGAAGCCCTGGATGCACTGGGCCTGCAGGTGCTGGAAGCGCTGGCGGTGTATCTGAAGCAGCCACGGGACTTCTTTAACGACAAAGTAAACCTGGGTAACTCGATTCTGCGTCCGTTGCATTATCCGCCCATCGTGGATGAAGGCACACCATCAGTGCGTGCCGGTGCCCACGAGGACATTAACGTACTGACCCTGCTGGTAGGCTCACGCGAGCCGGGCCTGGAAGTGCTGGCGCGCGATGGCAGCTGGATTCCGGTGACTATTATCGAAGGCGCTATTATCTGTAACGTCGGCGACATGCTACAACGCATGACCAACCGCGTACTGCCGTCGACCACGCATCGGGTAGTGAACCCGCCTGAGCCATACAGCCGTCGTTCACGTTATTCGATTCCGTTTTTCCTGCATTTCAATCCGGACGTGATGATTACCCCGCTGAAGAGCTGCATCACTGAGGAAAATCCGCAACACTTTGCGCCTATCAGTTCCCACGACTACCTGATGGAACGTCTGCGCGAAATCGGACTGGTGAAATGAGCTTGCGGCTGATTCCGCTGCTGGCGGCGAGCTTACTTATCGCCGCCTGTGCCCAGCACAATGCGCCATCCGAAGCAGACGGTGCCTTTCAGCTGGCAATCGGCCACATCAACGACCACCACTCGAACCTGGAGCCGGCTAAGCGCACTTCAGTAACGGTTGACGGCGAGACGCACCGGATCGAAACCGGTGGCTTTCCGCGGGTAGTCACCCAGATTGAAGCCATTCGTAAGCGCCATCCGAACATGCTGGCACTGCACGCCGGTGATGCCATCAGCGGCACCTTGTTTTATACCGTATTTGAAGGGGTGGCGGACGCGGCCCTGATGAACCAGGCCTGCTTTGATGCCATGGCATTGGGCAATCATGAATTTGATAACGGTGACGCGGGCTTAAAGACTTTCCTCAACGCGCTGGCGATGAGCGAGTGCTCAACCGCGGTGCTTGGTGCCAACGTGATGCCGAAAGTCGGAGTGTCGCCACTAACGCCGAAAACCCGCTGGGACAGCTTCAAGCCGTACGCGGTTTATCAGTTCGGCGACGAGAAAGTTGGCATCATCGGCCTGGATATCGCGGTGAAGACCAAACAGTCCTCGATGCCAGACGCCACCACTGAATTCGCTGACGAATATACTACCGCCGATTACTACGTCGATGAGCTGCGCCAACTGGGCATTGAGAAGATTGGCCTGCTGACGCACATCCAGTTCAGTAATGATCTGCAACTGGCGCAGAAGCTGCCGGCGGTGGATTTTATTATCGGCGGTGATTCGCACACCTGGCTGGGTGATTATGCCGCCTACGGCCTGGATCAGGATGGCCCGTACCCGGCGCAAACCATGAATCTTGATGGCGAGCCGGTCTGTATTGCCCATGCCGGCGAATACACGCAAATAGTGGGTGAGCTGGTGATCGACTTTACCGGCGATCGGGTCAGTCACTGTGGCGGCCAGCCCCATCTGCTGGTTAGTGAAAACGCACCAGAGGTAATCAAAGCGCTCCCGCATTTCACTGCGGTTGCCGAAGATGAAGCCAGTGTGATGCTGTTGGCCGAGTTTCAGCAGCAACTTGAAGAAATGACGACCAAACCCATCGCGCAGGTGGAGCAACGCATGTGCATGAAACGGTGGGGGATGGCGACCACGCCTGACTGCGGCGTGGGCCGGCAGTCTGATGCCCACCGCCTGGTCGCTGAGGCCTTTCTGTTCAGCGCGCCAGAAGCTGATTTCGCGTTGCAAAACGGCGGTGGCGTGCGGAACGAAATCGCTGCTGGCCCGCTGACAATTGCCAATGTGTACCAGCTGCTGCCATTTGCTAATACCCTGGTGACGGTTGAAATTACCGGCGCTGAGCTGCGGATACTGCTCGAGCAGGCGCTGGATTATGCACTGTCAGAAGGTGGCTCAGATGGTGCTTATCCGCATGGGGCCGGGATCCGCTTTGATGTGGATATGTCCGCCGCCAGCGGTCAGCGGATCGGCAACCTTGAAGTCAAACAAGACGGCCAGTGGCAGAGCCCGCGCGACAGCCAGAGCTACACCATGGTCACCAATAGCTTCCTGGCGCTGGGCAGTGATGGCTGGAAGCTACTGGCAGAAATCAATGCAGACGGCCGGGTAACCGATACTTTTGTAAACTACGCGCAGTCGTTTGTCGACTGGGCCCGCGCGCAGCAACGCATAACCCGACCTGAGTCGCACAGTACCCAGCTGTACATTCCACCGGCCGGATAGGATGACCACGCGGCCAGTCTCTGATCAAGCTCGTTTCGATTTAACCGTAGTGGTGCTGGCGCTGCTCACAGCGTTCGGCCCGCTGTCGATTGACATGTACCTGCCGGCCTTTGGCGATATTGCGGCTAGCTACAATACCGAATCCAACCGCATTGAATTGTCACTAACCTCGTTCTTTCTCGGTTTGTTTATTGGTCAGCTGCTGTACGGCACCGTATCGGACCGGTACGGGCGCAAGCCGCCGCTCTATTTTGGCCTGACCCTCTATATTATTACCTCGCTGGCCTGTGCCTTCGCGCCCAACCTGGAGAGCCTGATTGTGCTGCGCTTCTTTCAGGCCATTGGCTCGTGCGCCGGGCTGGTGATTGCCCGGGCCATGGTGCGTGATTTGTATACCCCGCAAGCCTCGGCGCAGGTGTTCTCTTTTCTGATCCTGGTAATGGGCATCGCACCCATACTGGCGCCGCTGGCCGGCGCTTACGTTACCTCCGCCTTTGGCTGGCAGTCGATTTTTATTATTATCGCAGCGCTGGGGCTGGCCTGTATGGTGATCGTGCATATCCGGCTACCGGAGAGCCGCTTGCCCGATAAAAGTGTACGCATTAGTGGCAGCCTGCCGATTTACTGGAAAGTACTTAAAGATCCGTCGTTTCTGCGCTATTCCCTGGCGGGTGGCGTGGCCCAGTCGGGCCTGTTTACCTATATAGTCGCATCGCCGCTGGTATTTATTGAATATTTTGGCCTGTCACCAACGCTTTACAGCTGGCTGTTCGGTGCCAATGCCGTGGGTATTATCGGCATGGCGCAGCTGAACGGCTGGCTGCTCAAACGCCGGGATCCGCGTAAAATTCTGAATAAATCACTGCCGCTACTGGGGTTGGTAAGCCTGGTGTTAATGGCCAGTGGCTATTTCAGCTGGGGCTTCTGGGGGGTAGTGGTACCGGTATTTTTCTATATCAGCACCCTGGGTATGGTGTTCCCGAATGCTATGGCCTGTGCGCTGGCTGAACAGCAATCCCGGGCGGGTTCAGCATCGGCGGTAACGGGGAGTTTGCAGTTTCTGATCGCCGGCTTAGTGTCGGCGCTGGTGAATGCCCTGGGGCATTATGATCCCCTGGCTATGGTGTTCGTAACAGGCGGTTGCGGCATCAGTTCACTGATTATCTACCGCCTGCTACGAAAGCCAGTCAATCCTTAAGGGTTCGGATTGGGATAGTAGGTTGGGGTGTTAATACCAACCGGCATATCCAGTGCGAATACCCAGACGAAGAACAGGATACTCCAGCCAATCAGGAACATGATGCTGTACGGCAACATGGTCGCGATTAACGTCCCGATACCGATATCCTTCTTATAGCGTGCGGCCACCGCCAGTATTAAGCCGAAATAACTCATCATCGGCGTAATGATATTGGTTACCGAGTCGCCAATACGGTAGGCAGCCTGAATCACTTCAGGCGCGTAGCCAATCAGCATCAGCATAGGTACGAAGATAGGTGCGGTAATCGCCCACTGCGCCGAGGCCGAGCCCAGCATCAGGTTGACGAAGGCACACATCATAATAAACAGCAGGAATACCGCCGGGCCAGTCAGGCCCACTTCCTGCAGGAAGGTCGCGCCTTTCACCGCAAAGATGCTGCCGAAGTTGGTCCAGCCAAAGAAGGCAACAAACTGGGCCGCAAAGAATACCAGCACGATGTACATGCCCATGGTACTCATGCTGTCCGACATCGCATCAATGACATCCCGATCGCTGCGCATGACCTTGGTGATGCGGCCGTACACATAGCCCGGAATGGCAAAGGTAATAAAGATAAAGGCGACAATACCTTTCAGGAAAGGAGAACCTGCCACATCGCCGGTTTCCGGATCACGCAGCACACCCCACTCAGGCACAATGGTCAGCGCCAGGATAATACCCAGAATCAGAAAGCTGAGGCCGGCACCGATAAGGCCTTTCTTCTCAACCTTCGTCAGTTTTTCAATTTTCTGATCAGAGAGGTTGATGCTGGCCTCTTTCGGATCGTATTTACCCAGCTTGGGCTCAACGATTTTCTCGGTTACAAAGGTACCCATGGCGGCGATCAGGAAAGTCGAGATCATCATGAAGTACCAGTTAGCCTCAGGGCCTACGTAGTATTGAGGGTCAATCAGGTTGGCGGCTTTGGTGGTGATACCAGCTAACAGCGGATCAACAGTACCAATAAGCAGGTTGGCGCTGTAACCGGCCGATACACCCGAGAATGCCGCTGCCAGACCCGCCAGCGGATGGCGGCCAAGCGAGTGGAAGATCATCGCCGATAAGGGAACCAGCACCACATAGCCAAGCTCGGCTGCGGTATTGGAGATAACGCCGGCAAATACCACGGCAATGGTGACCATGCGGGGATGGGCGTTCATGACCAGGCCGCGCATCAGTGCCGATAACAGGCCCGAGCGCTCAGCAATACCCACACCTAATAGGGCAACCAGTACGGTGCCTAAAGGGGTAAAGCCGGTGAAGTTGGTCACCAGGCCGGTCACGATACGTTGCAGGCCTTCAGCGTTGAGCAGGCTGACTACCTCGATAACGCCGCCGCCGGGGCGAGGATCCTGTGCGCTTAAGCCAAAATAGCCCGCAATACCACTGCCAACAACAACAGCGATAGCAAACAGTGCGAATAACGTAATGGGGTGGGGGAGTAGATTACCCAGCCATTCAACGGTGTCCAGAAAACGTGTAAAAGCTCCGCGTTTACCGGTATCAGCGGATGGTTGTGGTTGCTTCATGCAGCTCCGGCTCCTGAGTTATAGTGAGTTATAGTTTTAAACAAAGACCGGATTGTACACCAAAAAAAAGGCCGCAGCGATGCAAGGGTTAAGGTTGAAATTTGTTTGAGTGAAAACCAGCATAATGGTAACTTCGCTACATTACCGCAACATTATTTAAGGATGACGAAATGGCGAAATTATCTAAGGCTGCGCTGGCAGTAGCCTTATTGCTGACGATAGACCCGGCAGTAGCTGACGAGCAGGGCGCCGCGGGTTTTGAACAGCACTATAGCGCCTATCAAGAGGCATTGGACGCACAGCTGCCCAATTCAAAAATCGCGCCGCTGGCTAAACAGGCGTATTTGTCCGGCGCAAAATATTTTGGCCCGGATGACATCAATACCGCCAAGCTGAAGATTAATTACCTCGCTGTGATACATACAGATGATTTACGCTCTGAGCCGTCGCAAAAATTAGCAGAGGAAGTTCTCGCCGTATATCGCAAGGAGTATGGTCAGAGTGCTCCGGAAGTGGTCGACGTACTGTTGATCGCTCTTGGCACGCATAACCTAGAGGCGACCAAAGCTTATTATGATGATCTGGTCAGAATTGCTGATGCCAATATGCAACAGCAGCCCGAGTACATGTTCCGCGCTAAAGTTGAGGCGGCGTCGCATCTGCTGAGTATAGGTAGCCCCGTCAGCCGTGACTTAGTGGAGCTTGCTGAAACCGCGGAGCAACGTTTTGGTCCTGAGCACGAACTGACCCTGCTGGCGAACTTTCATGCCGGGCGGTACCTGGAAGCTAAGAACGATGCTGATGAGGCCATAGAGCGATTTAAAAAAGTTGCTGCTGCAGATGAGGGTGTATTGCCACCTGGTCTGGTGACTGCCAAGTACTTGAGCCACGCCCGCTTAGTTCATTTTCTTGAAAAAGAAGGTAAGAGTGACGAAGCCACCGAACATTGTCTGGCCATTTCTAAAATGGGTTTCGGTATTCAGGATGAACGGGACCCTAAGCCGCTGTACCGGGTAAATCCGAGGTATCCCGTACTTCTTGTCTCTCGCGGCCTGGAGGGGGACGTTTCAGCTCGCTATGACATCACTGAATCTGGCTTTGTCGAAAACGTCGAGATTACTGAATATTCGGATCGCGCTTTTGTCAAAACCAGTGAAGATGCGATAAAGCAGTGGCGCTTTGCGCCCCGGATCGTCGATGGCAAGCCGGTGACGGCGAAAGGGTACACGGTCAAATTGGTATTCGCGCTGGACTAAGTTTTCCCACAGACATAAAAAAAAGGCCGGGTTTTTACACCCGGCCTTTTTTATTAACTAACTGCAATTTAATTGCAGATATGCTCTTTGGCCCAGGCATGTGCTGCCTTGCCGGCCATCAAATCTTCGTGGGCAAAATCGTCCACATTGATGACCTTGAGGCGGCCGGCTTCAGCGCGCTCTAACAGCTCAACTTCTTCATCGTTCAGCACGCCCAACTGCTTGCCGGTTGCCGCAACTTTATCCAGGAAGATAAAGCCCAGACGCTTATTGCTGGCTTTACGAACCTTCTCGAATGCCGGCTCAGCAGCGATGATATCCTTCAGAGCCTGCTCCAGGTAGCCAAACTGGCCCTCAGTTGACATGAACTGGCCTTCGCCCAGACGCTCGCGGCTTGGGTTAGGCTGCAGCAATATCCGCGCAACTTTGCGGTCAGTTTTATCAGACGGACGCTTAACGATGCGACCAAACGGATACATAACGACGCGCATAGTTTTGCCGATACCACCGAAGTTATCCAACAGGGCTAACTGGCTTTCCTGCAGCTTGTACAGAGTATCCTGCATTGCCCAGTGCATCAGTGGCAGGTCGTCTTTCAGACGGCCCTGGTCATCAAAGCGCTTCAGTACCGCAGAGGCCAGGTACAGGTAGCTCAGCATATCGCCCAGCCGCGCAGAAATACGCTGCTTACGCTTGAGTGAGCCACCCAGCACGCCCATGGCAACGTCTGACAATAATGCCAGATTGGCGCTGAAACGGTTCATCTGCTGGTAGTAAATTTGGGTGCTGTCAGAGTATGGCGCTGAACTGAAGCGATAGCCGCCCAGGCCTAACGCCAGTGAGCGCACAAAGTTGCTCATAGCAAAGCCGATATGGCCGAAAATGGCTTTATCGAAACGCTTCAGGCCTTCAGCGTTATGCTCAGCCGAGGCCAGCATCTCTTCCAGTACATAAGGATGGCAGCGAATCGCGCCCTGACCGTAAATCATCAGGCTGCGGGTAAGAATGTTCGCGCCTTCAACAGTAATAGCTACGGGTACGCCCTGATAGCCACGGCCCAGATAGTTGCTTGGGCCCAGGCAGATGCCTTTACCGCCGTGAATATCCATGGCGTCATCCATGCACTCACGCAATTTTTCAGTCATGTGATACTTGGCAATAGCCGAGATCACGGATGGCTTCTCGCCCAGATCGATGCCTTTGGTGGACAGGGTAGTGACCGCGTCCATCAGGTAGGCGTTACCACCTAAGCGGGCCAGGGCTTCTTCGACGCCTTCCATTTTACCCACGGGTAAATTGAACTGACGGCGGATATAAGCATAAGCGCCCGTTGCCAGCGCGATAGACTTCACGCCACCGGCACTGTTAGAAGGCAGGGTAATGGCACGACCAACTGACAGACATTCAACCAGCATACGCCAGCCTTTACCTGCCATTTTCTGGCCACCGATGATGTAATCCAGCGGCACAAATACATCCTGGCCACGCACCGGGCCATTCTGGAACGGCACGTTCAGCGGGAAGTGACGACGGCCAATTTCCACGCCTTTGGTGTCGCGCGGGATCAGCGCAGCGGTAATGCCGAGTTCTTCTTTATCGCCGATCAGTTTTTCCGGATCCGAAAGTTTAAACGCCAGGCCGACTACGGTCGCTACCGGTGCCAGGGTGATATAACGCTTGTTGAAGTTCAGGCGAATACCGACAATTTCTTTGCCTTCCCACTCGCCTTTACAAATCACGCCGGTATCCGGGATTGAACCCGCATCAGAACCCGCTTCCGGGCTGGTCAGCGCGAAGCAGGGGATTTCTTTACCTTCAGCGAGGCGTGGCAGGTAATGGTTTTTCTGCTCTTCAGTACCATAATGTTGCAACAGCTCGCCCGGGCCTAGTGAGTTAGGTACGCCGACGGTACTGGCCAGGATGGTGCTGACACCGGATAGTTTCTGCAGCACCCGTGACTGGGCATAGGCAGAGAACTCAAGACCACCGTACTGCTTCTTGATGATCATGGCGAAAAACTTATGTTCTTTCAGATAGGTCCAGACTTCGTCCGGCATGTCAGCCAGTTCATGGGTCGCTTCCCAGTCGTTGAACATTTTGCAGACTTCTTCGACCGGGCCGTTAATGAATGCCTGTTCTTCTTCAGTCAATTCAGCCTTCTGGATGCTGTGCAGGTTTTTCCACTTTGGCGCGCCACGGAACAGTTCGCCTTCCCACCAGACGGTACCGGCATCGATGGCATCTTTTTCGGTGGTGGACATTTCCGGCATGATTTTGCGATACATGCCCAGCAGTGATTTAGAAATCACGCCACGACGGAATACCGTCAGGTTCAGCGGCACCAGTACCAGTGCGAGCAGTACCCACAGTACCGGACCCACAACATTAAGCAGGCTGCCAATAGCAAACATGGCGACCAGACCAAGGCTGGTAACCAGCAGCGAACTGCGATAATAAAGTAACCCGCTGAATACGAGTAAGGTGGCTATAATCCAAAGCGCGACTATCATTATTTAAACTCCGGCTAAAACTTGAGGTCAGACCAGTTTCTGATACCCCTAATCTAGCGCTTTTGCGGCTCGTTTTCAAGCAAAATTTGAACGCGCGTTTGAAAATGGAACCGGCCGCGGAATGTGTGGTCAGAACTGTGTAATCAACGATAAAAGGAATCATCATGCTGAAATTCTTTACCGCTGCCACATTGCTGACGACGCTATTTTTTGCGCCTCCCGCGGTGAGTGCGGAGCTTACCCCTTATGAAACCCACTACAAGGTTTACCGGGGCGGTTCCGAATACGGTGAAGCGGTGCGCGAGTTAAAGCAAAATGAGGCCGGACGCTTTGAGCTATTTACCGAAACCGAAATATCCCTGCTGTTTTTATCGGATCGCCGGCGCTATTGGAGCATCTTCGCATTTGAGGATGGCCAGGTGCAGACGAAGTTTTTTGAATATCGCCGCACCGGAACCGGCAAAAGCAGAGGCTTTTCAGCCGTATTCAAGCCAGACGAAAAGCAGGTGGTTAACGCGGAGACCGGCGAGCCCGTGACTATCCCCTGGGGCGATGATTTGATTGATGAAGCCAGCATGCTGGAGCAACTGCGCTATGACCTGCAAACCTCGGACGCGAGCGAGTTTAATTACCGGGTTATCGAAGGAGATGCTGAGGAAGATCACTTAAAGTACGCCCGCCAGCAGCCAGAAACACTAAAACTCCCTTATGGCGAAGTGGAGGCGATTAAGGTAGTCCGGGTGCGCGAGAATTCGAGCCGCGAAACCGATTACTGGTTTGCGCCGCAGCTTAATTATGTGCTGGTAAAAATGCAGCAGCGCGAAGACGGTGATGAGGTCGCCACACTGCTGCTAAGCTCGGCAGAAATAGGCTCAGTAGAAACAGAAGCCGCCAATTAATCGGCGGCGTAACCAGCCGGACCTAATAACTCACCATCCAGCTCAACACCCTGGTCGGTCAGTTTTAAGCGGCCGGCACAGAACCAGCTAACCACCAGCGGATAAATTCCGTGCTCCTGGGTCTGCACGCGCTGTTGCAGATCCTGGGCGGTATCGCCCTCAAACACCGGTACCCGCGCCTGCAGAATCACCGGGCCGGCATCGAGTTCTTCAGTGACAAAATGCACACTCACACCATGTTCGGTATCACCCGCGTCCAGTGCCCGCTGATGGGTATTGATGCCGGTATACTTGGGCAGCAGTGAGGGGTGAATATTCAGCATGCTACCATGATAATGGGCCGCGAAATCGGCCGTCAGTATGCGCATAAAGCCAGCCAGCACCACCAGGTCAGGGCGGTAATTATCAATCAGCTTCTGTAATTCGGCGTCATAGGCCTCGCGGGTAGGGTAATCCTTATGCGAGAGCACTTCCGTGGCAATGCCGGCTTCGGCGGCGATATCCAGGCCGCGAACACCGGCTTTGTTGCTGATAACGGCAACCACATGGCCATCAATGCGACCAGCTTCGCAGGCCTCTACGATGGCCTGCATGTTACTACCCGAGCCGCTGATCAGAACAACAATACGAGCCATCAGTGAATTTCTACCTGAGCTTCGTCGCCCTTGCGTTCAGCCACTTCACCGATAACCCAGGCATCTTCGCCCTGTGCACGCAGCAATTCGACCGCTTTCTCAGCCTGGTCGCCGGATACCGCGATAATCAGGCCCACGCCGCAGTTAAAGGTGCGGTACATCTCGCGGGTGGTCACGTTGCCCTGTTGCTGCAGCCAGTTGAAGATAACCGGCCATTCCCAGCTGCTGTCATCGATAACGGCTTTGGCATTGTCAGGCAGTACGCGCGGAATATTCTCCCAGAAGCCGCCACCGGTAATGTGCGAGATGGCGTGCGCATCAACCTGCTCCAGCATCGCCAGTACAGATTTCACGTAAATGCGGGTAGGGGTGAGCAGACGTTCAGCCAGCGGTTTGCCGTCGAGTTGTTCGTTGGCGACATCAGCACCGCTGACTTCAATGATCTTGCGGATCAACGAGTAGCCGTTGGAGTGCGGGCCGCTTGAGGCCAGCGCCACCAGCTTATCGCCGGCCGCTACTTTGGTGCCGTCAATAATGCGTTCTTTCTCGACCACGCCAACACAGAAACCAGCGATATCGTAATCACCCTGTTCGTACATGCCCGGCATTTCAGCAGTTTCGCCGCCAATCAACGCGCAACCAGCCTGCACACAGCCTTCGCCGATACCGGTAACCACATCAGCGGCTACGTCTACGTCCAGCTTGCCGGTGGCGTAGTAATCGAGGAAGAACAGCGGCTCAGCGCCCTGCACAATCAGGTCGTTCACGCACATGGCAACCAGGTCGATACCTACGGTGTCGTGTTTTTTCAGGTCAATCGCCAGGCGCAGCTTGGTGCCGACGCCATCGGTACCGGATACCAGCACCGGATGCTTGTATTTAGTCGGGAGTTCGCACAGCGCCCCGAAACCACCGATATTGCCCATCACTTCAGGCCGCTTGGTGCGCTTGGTCACGCCCTTAATACGTTCAACTAAGGCATTACCGGCATCAATGTCTACGCCGGCATCTTTATAACTCAGAGAAGGTTTTTGGTCGCTCACGGGTGGCCCCTTTAGTGGTACGAATGGTGGTACGAAAAATTTGCGCGTAAGTTTACCACTTTAGCGGCGCCGGTGCGATACGGGATAACCGAATCTGCGATGAAAAAACTACTGCCGCGCTGCCTGACGGGTTCAGGTATAATGGGGCCATGAAATTGCACTGCATAACCTGAGAAGTAGCCTATATGTCTGAAACCAGTACCGTTTTACTGACGCGCGCCAGCCGCGAGCATCTGGATGCGCTTGAGCGCATAGAAACGGCCAGTTTTATTACCGATCGCATCAGCCGCCGCAGCTTCCGGCGTTTTATCGATCAGGATATCGGTGACTTTCAGGTATTGCTGAGCGATGGCGAAGTTGTGGGCTATTACATTGTGCTGTACCGGCAGGCAACGCAGCTGGCGCGTCTGTATTCACTGGCGGTGGCACCGGAACATCGGCGGCGGGGCTTTGGTACTAAGCTGCTGGATGCCGCTGAAAACGACGCCGACGAGCGGCACTGCCTGTTTATGCGGCTGGAAGTAAAAACCGATAACTTTGTGGCCCAAGCGATGTACCACAAGGCCGGTTACTACGATATGGAGATTCGCGCCGAGTACTATGAAGATGACAGCGACGCGCTGGTGCTGCAAAAGCTGCTGCCGAGCTTTGAGCTGCCCGAAGGCAGTAACGGCACCCAGCGGCTGGTGCCATATCGCACCCAGACCACCGACTTTACCTGTGGCCCCGCGAGCCTGCTGATGGCAATGGCCTATTTTGATATTCCCTCGAACGATGCCCATTACGAAGAACTGGAGATCTGGCGCGAAGCCACCACTATTTTTATGACGTCCGGGCATGGCGGCTGTGGCCCTCATGGTCTGGCACGGGCAGCGCTGAAGCGCGGCATGCAGGTGACCCTGCATGTAAGCGTGGATGGGCCGCTATTGCTTGATTCGGTGCGCAACAACGACAAAAAGCAGGTGATGGCGCGCATCCAGGAATATGATATCGCCTCACTGAAGGAAGCCGGTGTGCCGATTGTAGTAGGGGATTACACCGTGTCACAATTAATTGCTGATCTGAACAATGGCAAGCTGGTGGTAGCGCTTATCAGCACCTATGTGTTTGATGAGAGCAAAGCGCCGCACTGGGTACTGATCTGTGCCGCCGATGACAACTATGTGTATATCAATGATCCCGATCAGGATACCTTCCCCTGGCAGTCGGCCGCGAACCGGCAATATCTGCCGATTCCAATCGCTACATTCCGGCGTGCCTTTGGCTTCGGACGGCGTAAGCAGAAGGCGGCGCTGGTACTTGAAAAAAGTGACAACGCCCCCATAAATCAGTATAATGACGCTTAACACTTAGGGGCTGATTTGGATTCGACGGAATACACGAAACCCAAGGTGCATGCCGAGGTGAGGCAGGCCTCGTAAAAAGCCTCAACCTAATAGTTGCAAACGACGACAACTACGCTTTAGCGGCTTAATAAACCGCTCAGCCCGTCCCCCAGCGCTTTGTCTATGAGACTGGATCAGGACGGCTAACCCTAAAGTAGACTCGCGTGGATGCTTCGCTCGGAGCTGAAGCGTTAAAACCAATCGAGCTCGTCAGTGTCGAAGCCTGTCAGCCGGCGTCGCACTGATTAACTAAATGACTGACTAAGCATGTAGTACCGAGGATGTAGGTATTGCGGACGCGGGTTCAATTCCCGCCAGCTCCACCAATCCAAATAAAAAGCCGCTCCCACGAGCGGCTTTTTTTATGCCAGTAGCCCGTGGTTCCCCCACGGGCAAAGCTCTGCACGCGCCTCATCGCTCAATCAAATACCGACTAACCCGCTCATCACCAACATCAATAACCGAATCAAGCTTACCGCCACAGGATTCAATCATCGCAACGGATGCAGCGTTATTGGTATGGCAATGAATATGAATGCTCTCGATGCCAAATTTTCTCGCCTGGTCGATGCTCATCCTAAGCAGCTCATTACCTAAGCCTTTGCCGAGATAAGAAGGCCGGATTCCCAATCCGATATGGCCGCCACAGTGTTTTATTTTCTCGTTCAGATGGTGGCGGATATTGGTGCAACCGATAATCTCGTTATCCTCAACCAGCCAGTAAGTTGAGCTTGGCACAAAGCCTTCAGGAATATTCCGACCCATACGGAAATCCTCGATTCGTCCGAGCATCGCGGGAAAGTCCTGGTGGTCAAAGTCGAGCGGGAACGGATAGCGTTCTTCGCCACCCAGTTCAGTAATGTAGGTGCAATAACTTTGCTGAAATTCAGCATTAGGTAGTACGAGTTTCCGCACATCAAATCCCCTATGTAGCCCGTGGTTCAACCACGGGGGAAACGCTTCTTTGTGTCCCGCGCTTTTAACAACTACCTTTTATACATGATTCCATTGCGATTAAGGAGTATGAACATGGCAGAAAAAATCAAAGCGCTGAAACTCAGGAAACCCTTCGGGCTGGATAATATTCAGCTAACCGAAATAGATGATCCGGGCCAGCCAGGCCCCGGCAAAATCCGCGTACGAATCAAAGCCAGCTCACTGAACTATCACGACTACGGCGTCGCTAAGGGCTCCAATTCGACCGCGGACGGACGCATCCCAATGTCTGACGGCGCCGGTGTGGTCGAAGCGGTCGGTGAGGGCGTTGAAGACTTCGAAGTAGGGGACAAGGTGGTTTCCACATTCTTCCCGCAGTGGGACACCGGTCCGGCGCTCGTGGCGGACTTCAGTTCAACGCCAGGCGATGGCATCGACGGCTACGCCCGCGAAGTTGTGGTGCGTCCGACCCGATACTTTACGCATCAGCCGCGCAACTACACCCATGCCGAATCGGCAACCCTCACTACGGCCGGTCTTACCGCCTGGCGTGCGCTGGTTGTCGACGGCAATATTAAGCCCGGCAACTCGGTGCTGGTACTTGGCAGCGGCGGCGTTTCCGTATTCGCCTGCGTACTCGCCAAAAGCATCGGCGCAACGGTATTTGCCACGTCATCGTCGAATGAAAAGCTGCAGCGCTATAAAACGCTGGGCGCGGACCATGTGATTAATTACGAAGATGATCCCGAATGGGGCAAAATGGTAAGCAAACTGACCAACGGACGAGGTGTTGATCACGTGATTGAAGTCGGCGGGCCCGGCACACTTCCTCAGTCGATAGACGCTGTTGCTTTAAGCGGTCATATTGCACTGATAGGTGTGCTCACCGGCATGAAAGGCGAAGTCCCGACCGCGAAACTGATGGCCAAGCAAGCCCGGTTGCAGGGCTTGATAGTAGGTAGCCGTGCTCACCAGCAGGACCTGGTGCGCGCTATTGATGCCAGTGGCATAAAGCCCGTCGTTGATAAGTGCTTCGGCCTGGAAGAATTAGCCGATGCCTTCCGCTACGAAGAAGCCGGCAAACACTTCGGCAAAATCTGCCTTGAGTTTTAAACCCGTAGCCCGTGGTTCCACCACGGGCCAAGCCTTACTCAGCCGGCAATCCCTGAACCAGATCCCGATACATCTTCCACTGGCCGTCGACTTTCTTCCAGATAACGATGTAATTGTCTTTTCGCAGCACATCGCCTTGCGGATTGTGAATAGCCCCAACGCCGCGTTCGTACGCATGATCGCCATATACTTCAATCTCTAGTGGCGTCACAACTAATATCGCGCCAGCCGCAAGCATGCCTTCGAACATAGCGGTAATCTCGTCTGGCCCTTCATAGACGCCCCCGGTAGGCGGGAAGAGCAGCGCGTCATGCGTGTAATAGGCTTCACCGATATGGCTTACGTCGCCTTGTTTGAACGCATTATGGATCTCATCGTAGATCGTATGAATCTGTTGCTCTGCTGATTTCCCGGCCGGCATGGTGTAGACGGAACCGAATGACAATAAGAGGATAATGGCCCCGAGCCATATGGATAAACGCATAATAAACTCCGTTTTATCTTTAGCTTGAATTAACTTTCGGAGTTTAGGCTGTGGATTTGAGGTGCGCAAATTTTATACAGGTAGTGGCTTGCCCAAATGAAAACAGTAAGCCGCGAGGAGCGCGTCCTCACGGCGATATCATCAACGACTTAGCCGTTATCAAGCTTTTTCTTGGCCTTAAGAATATCCTCCAGATAGCATTCTTCCGGGCCTGGCATATTCTCTTCGGTAGCAACCTGAAGCTCCCGCGCGTCAAACTCCCACTGATCCAGGACTTTGCGCTTCTCACTAACGCTGAGATCGTTATCGTTCAGTACGTCTTCGGGCTTGTCGTACGCCGCTGACGGGTCGGTTAAAATATCTTGCAGTCTCATAACGCCTCCTGTAGCCAGTGCTGCTTCAAAAGTCGTTTTTTTAATGCGCCCTGGCTTTTATAAGTCTAGTAGACAGACTGCAATCCGTCACACTGCCGGTAACGAAATTGTTGCCGGCAATGCAGGTATTCTAAAAGAACAGCCATTAGCTAACCAATTAGGCTTAGACCTGTCTTTTAGGTGTTCATGGAATGTATATAAAATTTCACTGGCGAACAGCCAACTCGTAGCTATACTTCGCAGAAGAAGGCAAAGTTTGTTGCCTTGACCAGGTAGCCGACTAATCGGTTTCGTTGGACCCGCCACAAAAACTGAAATTACGCGGTAAATACCAGTATTTCAGTGGAAGGTCTCGGGATGGCATTTGCGTTTCAGCGATTGAATATTTATGGCAGCCTCCTTTGACGCTGTTTAATGTCTGTTGGCATAAATATTCGTGTGAGCAAATCCTTATTTCGAGGTCATAGAAATGAAAAAAATAGCCCTGGTCTTATTAACGATATTATTGCTAACCCTCTCATGGTCATCTCCTGCGATTGAAAGACAGCGAGCGGTAAATTGGTGTTGGGCTGCTTCACTGCAAAATGTAATGGCTCAAGCCGGCTTCTATCAAACACAAGAGCAGATATCTGCGCGTTTAGACGGGTGGCCCCGAGATAGACCCGCGTATACCAGCGAACTTGTCATGTTGCTGCACGCCTACGGGTTTCGCGCGTGGCAGGCCGGACGTCCAGGCTCCCCAGAAGAGCTATACGGGTCTTTAAATGGTGGATGGAAACTAATAGCATTTGTACGACCATCAGATGGTCCCATCGGACATTTTATCGTTTTACAAGGATTTGACCCGCAATCCGGAGGTATCGTCATCTCTGATCCATGGACAGGCTACACATATGTCGACTCCTTGCAGAACTTGTATCAGGGTTGGCGTTGGGGCGATTCGGTAATCGTTGGAACCCCGAATTAGAGTATTGGGTGCCTCTTAATTAGCTGCAACTAAGCATCTCTCCTCGTATGTTCATTGTTTAAGTAGTAACGAACTGCTGTTGAGATTTGCTTGTTGCGCTTTAGTCATATTAGACGTTGAGATGTAGTTTTGGTGCCTGTCTCTAGTCCGAGGGCTGCTTTGAGCGAACAGCAGACGATTCAGAGCATTTCTGTTTTGTCGGCTAGTCGCTCAAAGCTGACGAATCAAAAAATTCAGTGCTCGAGTTTAAATCAGAACTTTTTTTCAGGTTCAAACGACTTAATCTCAAAACAATGACCAGGAACCTTTCGTAATGAATCGATTTGCCTTTTTAATATTTACTTCAACTCTCTTTGTGTCTACAGCATTCTCAGTTCACTCAATGACAACGGAGCCCCAAAATAAACTCACTACTGACTGGTTAAGGTCCATTAGCTCTGAATATATAAAAGCCGAGAATGTGCCGGGTATTGCCGTTGCTGTACTCCAAAGTGGCAAGGTAGATAGCATTGTTACAGAAGGTGTCGTGAATCGCGAAACGGGTGAGCCAGTTAACGATTTAACAGTATTTCAAATAGCCTCACTTTCCAAGATATTTACAGGGCTTGTCGCTAACCGACTTATCACCGACGGTATATTGAGCGAGAAGCAAGCAGTCATCGACATTTTGGGAAAGTGTAATCCCCCCGAAAAATCGGAGCAGTTATAAGTAGAAAATTCCATTAAACTAAAACGAAGGAGTTTTCTATGCGCAAATCACGATACACAGACAGTCAGATCTTAGCGATTCTGAAACAAAACGAGAACGGTGTACCTGTTCCAGAGCTTTGCCGTGAACACGGCATGAGCTCTGCTCAATTTTATAAATGGCGAGCCAAATTTGGCGGCATGGACGCATCGATGATGAAGCGTCTTAAAGAGCTTGAGGACGAAAATAAGCGCCTCAAGAAAATGTATGCCGAAGAGCGACTCAAAGCTGAGATCCGCAAGGAAGCCCTTGAGGGAAAGCTGTAAAGCCATCTCAGCGCAAGGAGATGGCGCGAGCTGCCATTCAACGTCATGGTATCAGTGTTCGATTTGCCTGTGTTTGCATGGGCATTAGCACGAGCTGTTACCACTATCAAAGCAAACTCAGCGATGAAAACGCTGTGATTGCTGACTGGTTGCTGCGCTTAACCACGGCGCACAAGCGCTGGGGTTTTGGTTTGTGCTTTTTGCACTTGCGTAACGTGAAAGGGTTTCCATGGAACCACAAACGCGTGTATCGCATTTATCGCGAGCTAGAGCTGAACTTACGAATCAAACCCAAGCGTCGCCTGCGACGCGACAAACCGGACGCTTTAAGCGTGCCAACTGCAATGAATCAAGTCTGGTCGATGGACTTTATGTCCGACAGTTTAGCTGATGGTCGTTCGTTGCGAACATTTAACGTCATCGACGATTACAACCGCGAAGGATTAACCATTGAAGTCGATCTGTCGCTGCCAAGTGCCCGGGTTATTCGTGCCTTGGAGCAAGTTATTGAATGGCGAGGTAAACCGGCTGCTATTCGCTGCGACAATGGCCCTGAATACCTTTCGGGTGAGCTCATCAGTTGGGCTAAAAAATATCAAATTACGATGCTCTATATTCAACCAGGTAAACCAACTCAGAATGCCTATGTTGAACGATTTAATCGAACAGTACGACATGAATGGCTCGATTTACACCTGTTTGACAGCGTCGAACATGCACAAGAACTTGCCACTCAGTGGCTTTGGCTTTATAACAACGAACGGCC
>NZ_JAWVYM010000031.1:0-19203 GCF_033722695.1 Pseudidiomarina sp.
CCGAACTGAAAGCCTTCGACACCGTGTTCAGCATGGGGGTGCTCTATCACCGCCGCTCACCCATCGATTTTCTGACGCAGCTGCGCGCCCAGCTCAAACCCGGTGGCCAGCTGGTGCTTGAAACCCTGGTTATCGAAGGCAATGCGCAGCAGGTACTGGTACCCGGCCAGACCTATGCCAAAATGCGCAATGTCTGGTTTCTTCCCAGCACCGCCGCCTTGTTACACTGGCTGGAACGCTGTGGGTTCAGCAGCGCCGTGGTGGTGGATGAATCGGTGACGGACCTCAGCGAACAGCGTGCCACCGACTGGATGACCGGTCAGTCACTGGCAGATTTTCTCGACCCCGATGATCGCAGTAAAACCATCGAGGGCTACCCGGCGCCGTTACGCGCCGTCATCATTGCCAAAGGCTAAGCCCATGAGCACCATCTATCGCCCCAAAACCACCCTCGAGCAATGGCGAATCCTGCAGGCGGTAGTTGACCATGGCGGCTATGCCCATGCTGCCGTAGCGCTGAATAAAAGCCAGTCGTCACTGAACCACGCAGTGGCAAAACTACAGGACGTACTGGGGGTCGAGATGCTGACCGTAATCGGCCGCAAAGCTCACCTGACCCCCATAGGTGAAGTCATGCTGCGCCGCTCCCGACAGCTGACGTCCCTGGTAACCGAACTCGAGCAGTTGGCGGATAATCTGAATAAAGGCTGGGAGCCACAAATCCGGCTGGCCCTGGAAATGTCCTTTGACCGCCAGCAAATTCTGCCGGTACTGACTGAGTTCCAGCTGCACAGCCGGGGCAGCCGCCTGATCATCGAAGACACGGTACTGACTGGCTCGGTGGAGCACATTCTGGAGCAGACTGCGGACATTGTGATCACCCATCAGTTACCCAAAGGCATTATTGGTGAACCGATTGCGCACTACCGTTTTGAACTGGTCGTTGGTGAGGACCACCCGCTGGCCCGCGAACCTCAGCCCATCAGCCCGGATCAGCTCAGCCAGCACCTGCAGATTGTCATTCGCGATACGGCGCGCAAGCCAGTGGAAGCCGAAGGTTGGCTGAAAGCCGAACAGCGCTGGACAGTGACCAATTTCACCGAGGCACTGCGGCTGGTACAGGCCGGTATTGGATTTTGCTGGCTCCCCCCCTTCGCGACCCGTGCCGCCAGTGGCATCCGTCGGGTTGAAGTGAGCGGTAGCTCACATCGTGCCGGCGCCCTTTATTTAGTGTTGCCCAAAAACGAAACAACCGGGCCTTGTGCCCGGTTGCTATACGATTTACTGAGTCAGCACCTGACTATGCCAGATCCTTCTGCGACAAATCCTTAAGCCAGGCTTGCAGCGGCTCCGCCAGTTGCGGATGCCGCAATGCGTGCTCAATGAACGCCTGGGTATAACCCAGCTTATTACCACAGTCATGACTGCGCCCTTTCATATAATAGGCATTCACCTGCTGCTCTTTCAGCAGCATCGCCATGGCGTCAGTCAGCTGAATCTCGTTGCCCGCGCCGACCGGAGTCTGTTCCAGCATAGCCCATAGGGCAGCCGGAAATACATAGCGCCCGACCACGGCCAGATCCGAAGGTGCAGAAGCAACCGACGGCTTTTCCACCAGCTGGCTGATAGCAGCCTGGTCACCAGGCTTAAGCTCAACGCCATTCAGGTCTGCGATGCCGTATTGATCAACCTTTTCATGGGGGACCTTCTCAACCATGACCTGAGCGGCCCCGGTGTCGTTAAAGTTGCGCACCATCTCGGCCAGATTATCGCGGCGTAAGTCGCAGCTGACTGAATCGACCAGTACATCAGGCAATACCACCGCGAATGGCTCATCACCAACTAACGGGCGGGCACAGAGAACAGCATGGCCAAGGCCCTTAGCCACACCCTGGCGCACCGACATTATAATCACGCCTTCCGGACAAAGCCCCTGCGCTTCGCTAAGCAACTGATGCTTGCTACGATGCTCCAGCGTCGCTTCCAGTTCAAAATTGGTATCAAAGTGGTCTTCGATCGCTTTCTTACTGGAATGGGTAACCAGAATAATCTCGGTCAACCCGGCTGCTGCGCACTCTTCAACAATAAACTGAATCAGCGGCCGATCCACTAACGGCAGCATTTCTTTCGCTATCGCTTTGGTACCGGGCAGCATGCGGGTCCCCAGACCCGCAACCGGTATCACTACTTTTTTAACCCCTTGCTTTAGCATCAACAACAATCCTTATTTTTTAGCTTTATCACCGATACCTTCGTGTTCAGCGACAGCTTCAAGCTCCTGCTCGATACCTTCTGCAGTAGTTGTCGGCTCAGTGCGCTCAGCACCGTGCATCCAACGCACCAGCATGCCGGAAATCAGCCATAATACGATAGCGAAAACAAGCAGGCCGACGGCCACGCCGCCAAATACCACCAGCAGCCCTGAGTATTCAGCCTGCAGGCCGATAGCGGCAGCAATATTTTGTGAGAAGGTAAAGGTTTCGGCATTTTCTGAGAACGCCCCCACCATACCGGCCAGCTTGCTGGCAATCGCCGGCATCAGGAACCAGATACCCATCACCAGTGACGCCAGCCGCAGCGGCGCCAGTTTGGTCATCAGTGACAAGCCAACCGGCGAGATACACAGTTCACCTAAGGTATGGAACAGGTAAGCCAGCACCAGCCAGATCATGTTGGCCTTACCGGTAGCCTGAATTTCATATAAACCAAAAATCAGGAACAGGAAGCCGATAGCCGTCAGTACCAGGCCGGCGAAAATTTTGATCGGCGCATCCGGGCTACTGTCACGCTTATGCAATGTCACCCAGAGCACCGAGAAAATCGGCGCGAAGATCAGAATAAACAGCGGATTTAATGACTGGAAGTAACCCGCCGGAATGATCGAGTCACCAAACGTACGGTCAGTATACTGATCGGCGAAAATATTCATCAGACCACCGGCTTGCTCAAAGGCCAGCCAGAATACGGTTACGAATACGAACAGGAATAAAATAACCCGCAGACGATCAAATTCAATTTTGGTGAGGGGCTTTTTCACGCCGCCGGAGGCCAGACGGTCGCGCTTGGCACCGGGAACTTTACCGATATCACCAAGAAAGCGCTGGAAGAACAGCCCCTGGGTAATAACCGCCAGGGTCATACCAATACCAGCGGCAAAGTAGCCCCAGCGCCAGCCGTATTCCGGGCTTTCACCTAAGGTTGAGGTGATCAGCGGCGCGATAAAGGCGCCCAGGTTAATACCCATATAGAAAATAGAGAAGGCACTGTCGCGGCGGGCATCGCCCTGCGGATAAAGGTCACCGACTATGGTCGAGATGTTCGGCTTGAACATACCGTTACCGGCAATCAGCAGGCCCAGACCAACATAAAACAGATCAAGGCTGTGTGGCGTAGCCGCGAACAGCACAAACTGACCGGCCGCCATCAAGATACCACCAAGCAGAATCGACAGGCGCTGGCCGAGGAAATTATCAGCTAACCAACCACCAATCAGCGGGGTAAAATAAACCAGGGCCGTGTAGGTACCATACAATGACAGGGCATCGCCCTGACTCATACCAAAACCCGGGTTGGCTTCTTCGGTGGCGGCAACCAGCGTGAGAACCAACAGGGCTCGCATGCCATAGTAGGAAAAACGCTCCCACATTTCCGACGTAAATAACACATACAGACCTTTTGGGTGGCCCCAAAGGGTCGAATTGGATGGCGCCTGGCTCATACAATTTCCTCGTTAAATAATCGTTATAGTTATTATCAGTAAAAACGGTGAAGGGGATTTATAACGCAAGAGCCGCTGCAGGTGCAAGGCTCATGCGTTATTTAAATCGAATGTTGCGTTAAAACTGGTCGTAAAAATCTTCGTCCAGTTCTTCCTCTTGTTCGGTTGCTGGTGGGTTACCGTCGAATACCTTATCGCGCCAGCGCTGATAGTAGGCTTCACGCACAAAGGAGTATGGATCCAATGAGTTTTCCAGTAACTCTTCCTGTTGCTGCAGTTCCAGCCGGGTATTCAGGCCTTTGATGATGACCCGCGCGATGGAAGTCGGAGTACTGAGATCATCGAGCGGAAAATACAGACTATCAACCAAATCGCCACCGCGATCAGTGGGCACGGTTGGCCCCATCGCCGGCAGCATCAGATACGGCCCATCACCGATACCCCAGAATGCCAGGGTTTCGCCGAAGCCTTCGTCACGGCGGTTCAGGCCCAGCGGCGACGCAACATCGAAAATGCCGAATACACCGACCGTACTGTTAATAGCGAAGCGCCAGAAGGTCACGCCAGCGTCAGTCACCTTACCCTGCAGTACGTTGTTGACCAGCGAGGAGGGTTCACTGAGGTTCTCGGCTGCGTTCAGCAAACCGGTGCGCACAGGCTGCGGCAACTTGCCGTAGGTGCGGGCAGCAGGCCATAAAATGGCATCATCAAATTCCTGGTTAAAATCCCATAAATCGCGGTTGAGATCCTCAAAAGGATCCCGCGGGTCCGCATACATATCTTTCTCAGGCGAGGCCGCGCAAGCAGACAGCACCAGGGCCATTAAAACTACACCTATCATTCTCAGTTGCACAATAACCTCCTGTTATAATTCTAGTTTCAGGTCTCTGATAACCAGCTTGACCTGAGCGGTGCCGGGCTCTACAGTGACCGGCCCGGCATCCAGATCCCCGGGTGCCTGATCAATCTGTTCGTCCGCCGAAATGCGCGCCATCACCTGCCACTGCTGCAATGTGCTCAGGCGATAATCATCCAGCATAGCATCTGCATCTGAAAGGGTGACCAGTACCGGAAACTCGTCAACGGGCTGACGAACCACAGCCGCTGGCATCGGAACGCCGTCCGGATCCCGCACATACACGAACAGAGTACCATCCGGCGGCACCATCGCTGCCACCGAGGGGTGCACATCAACCAGCACCTCAAGCTTCAGCTGCGCACCGGCCAGTCTGTCCTGCGCATCGGTCAGCGCCGAATCAATCGCCTGATACCTGGCGTCGGTTTCGGGTAGCTGCTGCAACAGCAACTGCCAGGCCGTTACCGCCTGCTGATAATCACCGCGTTGATAAGCCACCACGCCCAGTAACGATAAAGCATCGGGATTCTGCGGATCAGCTGACAATACCTGCGACAATAACCGGGCCGCTTTGCCCAGGTATTGTTCATCACCGGTGCTCACCAGCAGCTGGGCGTAACTCAACTGCGTACTGGTGCGGTCAGGATCCAGCTGATACGACTTCTCAAACGCGTCAATTGCCTGCTCCAGTTGGCCCAAAGCCAGCATTACCCGGCCGTACACCAGCCAGGCCACCGCATCATCCGGCGCCCGCAGTAATTTTTGTCGTAAGCCCAGGGCAAAGGTTTCCAGCTCTTCCGGCGTCGTCTGCGCGCTGTCATCGGTGATCACCTTACGGCCCAACTCCGGCAACGCCTGCAAGGCTTCATCAGCCTGCTGCTGTAAGCCCCAGCTACCAAAGGCCATATAACCACCAACACCTAACACCATCACCACTGCGGCCGGTAACCAGAGGCCGCTGCGGATGCGCTCATCATGCAGCTGCTCCAGTTCGGCATTTTCATGTACAAAACGCTTATCCAGTTCGCGCCGGCTGCGGCGTGCGGCATCTTCACTAAGCAGCCCTTCAGCAATTTCCTGATCCAGTTCCTGTATCCGCTGTTCGTACAGCTCGCGGTTCACATCCAGCCGCGTCCGTTGCCGTTCATGTTGCCGGCGGCCCGTAACCATCAGAAATACGCCCGCAGCAAGTACCACAACGACTATCATTAGCAGGTTCATCCACATAGGCGGTTAGTCCTGTTCCTTATCTGTGCGACGCAACCGCGCCAGTTGCTGTTCTTCTTCAACCGACAGTGCCTCGGGTTCGGCCCGTGCCCGCGCGCGCACAACGACCACCAGAATACCAATCAGAATAATCCCGAACGGCCCCCACCATAAAATACTGGTGCTGACTTGCCAGGGCGGCTGGTAATGGGCGAAATCGCCGTAGCGCTCGACCATGTAATTAATCACTTCCTGCTTACTGGCGCCGTTCTGCACCATAGTGTAGGTGCGGTCGCGCAAGTCTTTGGCCAGCGGAGCATCTGAATCAGCGATGCTCTGGTTCTGACATTTCGGGCAGCGCAATTCGTTTATCAATTCGTGAAATAACGCCTGCTTGTGTGGATCGTCAAAGGCATAAGTCTGCAGACTGGCAGCGCCTGCTGCCGAAGCGCCCACCAGCAACAGCCAGCCAGCAAGCAGATTTAACGCCAGCAGATTAGCTCGTTTCATCGGTCGCCTCCTGCTGCCATCAGCTCGTCGTACATGGGCTTCAGGGTGCTGCTCCAGACCCGCTCATTAACATCACCAACATGGCGGTACTGAATGTAGCCATCGGCATCAATAAGGAAGGTCTCAGGCGCGCCGTACACACCCAGATCAATAGCAACCATGCCGCGTTCATCAAACAGATTCAGCTGGTACGGATCACCCAGGGTATTGAGCCAGTTGACCGCCTTCGCGCGCGAATCATCTTTGTAATTGAGCCCGACGATATACACGCCCTGCACTGCTAACTGATTCAGATAGTCATGCTCAGCCCGGCAGGTCGGGCACCAGGTCGCCCACACGTTCAGCAACATCGGCCGGCCCTGCAGGACCTCTTCAGTATAGACAACGTCCGGGTTATAGATATCCGGCAGTTCGAACTGTGGGACCGGTTTGCCAACCAGAGCTGAACTCAGCTCGGTAGGATCAGAAAACAACCCCCGCAGCAAAAAGCCAACCAGCAATAAAAACACCAGCAATGGCAGTGCCAGCACCACCCAGCGTAAAGACTGGTTCTCAGCCATTATAAACCTCCTGCCAGCGTCGGCTGCTGGCGCCGCGATGCGCGGTAGCGTTTATCACTCATCGCCAGCGCGCCACCCAGTGCCATCAATAAGGCACCCAGCCAAATCCAGCGTACAAAGGGCTTCACATAAATGCGCAGAGCCCAGGCTCCGCTACTATCATCAAGGGGTTCGCCCAGCGCCACATAAAGGTCGCGGGTAAAACCAGCGTCCAATCCGACCTCGGTCATGCTGGTACGCTGCACTGTGTAAAAACGCTTCTCGGTAACCAGTTCACTTACCACCCGGCCATCGCGGGTAACGGTAAATTCTGCATGATCGGCGATATAATTCGGTCCCTGCACCTGGCTCAGCGAGTCAAAGTGGAAGTCATAGCCCTGTACCTGAACGGTTTCACCCGGCGCCAGCCGCAAATCACGCTCAACTTCATACTGGCTCACGGCAGCAATACCGATTAAAGTCACCGCAAAACCAAGATGGCCCAGCACCATGCCCCAGTGGCTGCGGCCGAGTTTCACCAGGCCGTTGATGCCCTGCCCGCGCTGCTGCACCCGCAGCCGCAGCTCGTTGACCAGCGAGAGCACGATCCAGAAGCTCAATACCAGCCCTAACACCGTCATGGCGTGGATCTGATCGGCCAGAATGGCTGGCAGCGTCCAGGCCAGCAGCAGCGCCAGCACCAACGTCAGTAACAGTGAGCCAGCCAGTGGCTTTAACTCCTGCCGGCGCCAGCGAAATAAGGGCCCCAGCCCCATCAGCAGCACAAAAGGCACAATCAGCCAGGTGAACATCTGATTAAAGAAAGGCACGCCAATTGAGATAGAGCCCAGACCAAGTTCTTTGTGCACCAGCGGCAGCAAGGTGCCCAGCAGCACCACCAGGGTAGCGGCCATCAGCAGCACATTGTTGCCCAGCAGCATGACCTCGCGCGATACCGCTTCATAACGGGTATGGGTGCTGACCGCGCCGGCGCGCAGCATAAACAGCAGCAGCGAACCGCCGATGACGACTGCCAGCAAGCCCAGAATAAAGAGCCCGCGGGCCGGATCCGTGGCAAAGGCATGCACTGACACGATGACCCCGGAGCGCACCAGGAAGGTACCGAGCAAGCTCAGGCTGAAGGCCAGAATCGCCAGAAACACTGTCCAGGCCTTAAATGTACCGCGTTTTTCGGTAACCGCCAGTGAGTGAATCAGCGCCGTACCGACCAGCCAGGGCATAAAACTGGCATTTTCAACCGGATCCCAGAACCACCAACCGCCCCAGCCGAGCTCGTAGTAGGCCCACCAGCTGCCCAGCGCTATACCCAGGGTCAGGAACGACCATGCCGCCGTGGCCCAGGGCCGTGACCAGCGCGCCCAGGATGCATCCAGCTTGCCGGCCATCAGTGCCGCAATAGCGAAGGCAAAGGCCACTGAGAAACCCACATAGCCCATGTACAGCAGTGGCGGGTGAATAATCATGCCCGGATCCTGCAACAACGGATTCAGGTCGCGGCCATCCACCGGAATCAGTGGCAGGGCACGATCAAAGGGGTTCGAAACCGACAGCATGAACAGGTAGAAGCCAACACTAATTAGCCCCAGAATCGCCAGTACCCGGGCCATCATGGTCACCGGCATGCGCCGTGAGAATAACGCCACCGCGGCTATCCAGCCGGCCTGCATCAGCATCCACAGCAGAAAGGACCCTTCGTGCGAGCCCCACACCGCGGTGATGCGATAAATCAGTGGCAGTTGACTGTTGGAGTTAGCCGCCACATAAGCAATAGTAAAATCGTTCTGAATAAAGGCCCAGGTCAGGGCGATATAGGCCAGCAGGGTGAAGAAAAACTGGCCATAAGCCAATGGCCGCGCCAGCATCATGGCGCCGCTATGGCCACGTTGTGCGCCCCATAGCGGATAAATCGCCAGCAAGGCCGAAAAGGCCAGCGCCAGCGCCATGGTTATTTGTCCAAATTCAGCTGTCATCGGTAGCCACCATTATCAGCACCATCCGTATCCTGCTTATCATCAATGGGTTTGGCGAAAGCATCCGGCCGGTTCGGGTTCACATGCTTGATACCTTTCATGGCCTCAGCCAGCTCCGGCGGCATGTATTCTTCATCGTGCTTGGCCAGCACTTCTGTGGCCTGCAGTACATCCGGCTCCACCAGGGTACCCTGCGCAACAATACCCTGCCCCTCGCGGAACAGGTCCGGCAGAATGCCGGTATAAAGTACCGTCATTTCGGGCCCGGTATCGGTGACCCGGAAACGTACCTGCAGGGTCTGTGGATCGCGGCGTACGGATCCTTCCACCACCATGCCGCCAACGCGAATACGCTGGCCGACCTGCGGCCGCGCCAGGTCTTTGCCTTTACCGGCCAGCACTTCGCTGGGCGTATAAAACAGGTCAATATTCTGGTTCAAAGCATAGAGAATCAAACTCACAGCCACAGCGACACCGGCTATCAGTGAAATTACCCAGGTCAGACGTTTTTTACGGCGAGGGATCATCAGCGACTACGCTCCTGCTGCTTACGACGGGCCAGCCGTTGCTGGCGTTGCTGTTGCAGCTTGCTTTGTTGCTGCAAACTGCGGCGGGTTATTAACCCATGGATCATCAGGGCTGCCAGTGCCGCCAGCGTAACACCGAACGACAACCAGACAAAAAAACCGTACCCGCCCATATTAATGACTTCATTCCAGCCTGAAAAGCTCATTGGTCTAACTCCTGCTGCACCCAGCTCCGGTGCAGTTCCTGCCGCAGAATTTCGTTGCGCAGCCGCTGGCAGACAAAGGCCGCGGTCATCAGAGCAAAGCCCAGCAGGCAAATGAGCAGCGGAATCAACATGCTGGTCGCCATCGACGGCTTTTCAAATTTAGTAATAGTGGCGCCCTGATGCAGAGAATTCCACCAGTACACTGAGTAATGAATAATAGGCACGTTAACCACGCCCACCAGCGCCAATATGCCGGCAGCTTTAGCGCCGGTGCGGCTGTCACTGAACGCATGGTAAAGCGCTATCACGCCCAGATATAAAAACAGCAGGATGAGTTCAGAGGTCAGCCGCGCGTCCCACTCCCACCAGGTGCCCCACATGGGTTTGCCCCACACCGCACCGGTAAACAACGCGATAAAGGTCAGCACCGCGCCTACCGGCGCGATAGCGGCAATGGCCCACTCAGCGGTGCGGATCTGCCACACCAGCGCAATCAGCGCCGCAATCGCCATGGCGGTATAAGTGCCCATGGAAAAGATCGCCGCTGGCACATGGATATAAATAATCCGGTAACTATCGCCCTGCTGATAATCCGGCGGCGCATACAACAACCCCCAGATCAGCCCGACTGCCAGTGTCAGCACCGCGCTGCCGGTTAACCAGGGCAACCAGCGGCCCAACAGCCGGTAGGTCGCTTCACCTTTTGCATAGGGATGTAACCATCGCCACATATCAGTTCACACTCACTCGTATCGCCCCTGCTACCGCCAGCGGTGCCAGCGTCAGGGTTAACACCATCAGGCCGGCTAATAGTACCACCTGACCCACCACAGGCGCACCCACCAGTGCCCCCTCAACGGCCGCGGCCGCAAAAATCAGCAGCGGAATAAATAACGGCAGCAATAACAGGCTCAGCAAGGCGCCACCGCGACCTAAGCTTACCGTCAGCGCCGCGCCAATAGCGGTCAACGCGCTTAAAACAGGTGTGCCCAGCAATAACGTCAGCAGCAGCGTACTCCAGCCTTCTACGGGTAGTTTCAGTAATAAGGCGGTCAGCGGCGTAAGGATCACCAGCGGCAGACCGCTCAGCAGCCAGTGGACGAAAATTTTTGCCAGCGCCAGCACCGGCAGTGGCACCGGCAGCAACGTCATCTGCTCCAGGCTGCCGTCCAGGTAGTCGTCGCGAAATAACCGTTCTGACCCCAGCAGTGCCGCCAGCAAGGCGGTCACCCAGATCACGCCGGCGGCAATGCGGCCCAGCACATCCGGACCTGGCCCCACCGCCAACGGGAATAACGACACCACCATAATGACAAATAACAGCGGATTAACGATATCACTGCGCCGCCGCAGCGCCACTTTCAGATCGCGCCGCATCAGAATTTTTACCAGAGCCCAGGTTGACGCCCGGTTCATGAGACCACCTCAACCCGCAGGTGTTTCAGTTGCGGCGGCTGCCAGCTCAGTGGCTGATGAGAGGTCAGTATCAGGGTTCCGCCCGCAGCCGAATGCTCCGCAAAGCGCTGTTGCAGTAGTTCAATACCAGCCTGATCCAGCGCCGTAAACGGCTCATCCAGTATCCACAAGGGTGCCGGGCTGTACCATAGCCGCGCCAGGGCAATGCGGCGTTGTTGCCCGGCCGATAACTGCTGAGCCGGAATATCTTCCAGCCCGAGCAAACCGACCGTTTCCAGCAGCTGCCAGGGATCGGCGACTGTGGCACCATCAAAGCAGGCTTGTAAATCGAGGTTTTCGAGGGCGGTCAGCTCGCTTTTCACCGCGGCTTTATGACCGATAAATAATAACCTGCGCTGCCACTGCTCAAGGTCAGCGGCGGCTGGCTGGCCAAACAGGTCAACCTGGCCACGCTGCGGTGTCAGCAAGCCGGCAAGAATTCGCAGCAGGGTTGATTTACCCGCGCCATTGGGGCCTTCCACATGCAGCACGCCGCCAGCCTCTACCTGCACATCTAAATCAGCAAATAAAGTGCGGCCAGCACGAACTGAAGTTAACTGCTGGGCTTTGACAACCACGGTCATGGACGGCTCTGGCTCTGCTCTGGCAACATGAAATTAAGGCTGATCCTACCACAGGTTGGCCCTGTGGTAGAACAATCAACGCTTAGTTTTCAGTCATCAGCACGCTATGCGTCTGGTTGCTACTCAGGTTGCTTACCTGAATCACTGATGGATCAAAAGTAAAGCCAGCCTTACTAAAGTAAATATCGAGACTGGTACCGGCAGGTATGCCATTACAGGCGAAATTACCGGTATCCGCGTTACCTTGTTTAGAGTAACTGCAGCTGACATTCATATTTGAGGTGGTGATCTGAACATCCTTATACTGGTTTGGTTTACAGGCCTGATTGAAGATGTCCAGGCAGTTCACTTCGCCGGTAACCGAGTACAGGGTGGCGCCGGTGCTATCACTGGTGTCGTCCACTGTAACGGTTAAGCTGCTGCTCAGGTCGTTGAGTTCACTTGGATGAATCGCGACGCTGCCGATAACACTGGCATTACCCTCGCGGGCGGTTACCGTCATAATCGAGGTACCACCACTGTTGGCGGTGACCCGGCCACGGGAGTAGGTCCCATAGAAGTTATTGATTGGGTCAACCAGAGTCTGAATCGGCTCATTACTCACGTCAGCTACCGTTGGCGCTGAAGCACTCCAGTCCGCCAGCAGGGTCAGGTTCACTTCGTAAAAGGGGACTTTGGCGATCCAGTCCGGTTCATTATTGGCGATTGCGGTTTGCACTGCCTGTAAATGCGCCGGGGTCATCTCATCAAGATAGATACCGCGGGCGATGAGCTGATACGCACCAGGTTCCACAGTAATATCCCGTCCGGCGAGCTCAGCCGGCAGCGCTGTACCGGTTACCAGCGCCTTAACCACCGCGCGCACGTAATCCGCATAGGCTTCATTACCCGCGGAGTCGATCAGGAAGTCGGCGCTGGTTGCTGTCAGTGCCTCAAACTCCCAGTCCGGATACATCGCATAATAGCCATCAATCCGGCGCATCCGGCAAGACTCTTCATACACATCGCTCAGAGTGGCTTGCACCAGCTCGCCGTTGAGATAATAAAAATGCCTGTGGTCGCCGCTTGGCAGCCGGTTGGCAAGGGCTTCCTCGCGATAAACCAGGCCGGCATTGACCATATCGTTATTATCGTGGTGATCGCGGCAGCATTGCCCGCAAAGAACCGGCTGGTCGTTATCCGCCGGCTCACCACGCATCTTGTTCGCTACCTGCTGGCCGGCATCCGGATCCAGCGCCAGACGACCGTCCTGCAGGGTCAGGCGGTTGGGGGCAAAGCCGTCATCGCCGATACTGGTAAAACGGCAGCTACAGTTAACGGTAACAAAATCCTCTACCCGCTGGGTTTGGGTGGCTTCATCATAGGTTACCGTATCAAAAGTAACCTGCAGCTTATCGCCCCGGCGCTCTACCTGCGGCGTTGGCTTGGTGGTTTCCTTGACCTGATAGGACACCGCCGTGTCGTCCTCGGTGAGTTTTACCGCGATAACCTCGGGCGCGGCCCCTGGATTATAAACCACTTTAGGGTCAGGTCGCGGCGCCGGAGATGTCACAACGAGACCACCATCGCGACCGGATATTTTGCCCAGCCAGGCTTCCAGCAACAGGTTTTGTTGCTCGCCACCGCGAGCAACCCAGTTTACCGATATGGTCGTCGCCTTGGCATCGGGTTGCGCCGGTAAGGGTGACGGCAAATTGGCATCGCCGGTGGTTACCCAGCCCGCATTATAATAGTAGGGGTCAACCTGCCAGCTCATTGAGTAAGTCTTATTGTCCCTGGTGATGGTGGCGGTTCCTGAACTGATATCCGCATATTCGGTAAACCGCATCTGCTCCAGCTTCTGTTCGGCAATCTCCAGGGCAGCGGTGCGCTCGGCTGCGCGGGTCGAACTCTGAATAAAGGTGCGTTGTAAACTCACCAGTCCGGCTACCCCGACGGCGATAATCAATAGCGCAACCAGCAGTTCAACAAAGGTGAAACCCCGGCCCCTGGCGTTAAAAGTCATAGCGTTAAAAGTCATGCCAGCTACCTCCTACCCGGTGCACCCGACGAAATGTGCCCTTGTTGATCATATTGGTGAGTACGCTTTCGGCGTATCGCACCGTCAGATTACCATTGGAAAGATCCGGATTTCTATTTGCCAGTACCGAGCCATGTACCAGAGATCCGCCGTTCATCTGCAGCGAATATTGGGTGGCATTACCTGGCGTAGTAAAGGAAAACACCATCCCAAAGATAGTAGCACCACCGTTCATGGTTAAATGGGCATCCTGCATAACCAGAATAACCGGTTCTTCTTCGCTGCCAATGACATCGCCAGCCCCCATGGAGCAACTACCGGTTACCCAGATAAAGCCTTTGGAAGCGGGGCCAAGGCCGGTGCAGTCAGTGACCTGAATGTCGGCCAGTTCGCGCAAATCTTCCCAGCTTGCTTCGGGAACCCCGAACACATAATCGAGCAAGTCCGCCGGAAAGTTCGTATCATTATCGAGGATATCCATGCCATGGTCACCGCGTTCACTGAAGGGCTGCGATGAGCAATTGCCGTTGGAAAATTCTTCCTGACCACAGGTAGTACCGTTACCGTTAATATCGACATTGCCACTGGTCCAGATCGACAGCGGCACACCATCACCGCCACCGTTGGGGTTGGCAACAATCTGGAAGCTACCGGATACATTCATGTTGCCGCGCACGGCCACCGGCACCGCCGGCGCGCGCCGCATCAGTGGAATCACCGCCAGTTTCATACCGATATTTTTGCGACCCCGGCCATCAGCCGATTGAGCGACCAAATCGACGTCGACTATATCGACATCACCGCGCAGGGTATCGCTAATTCGTTGGCCGGTAAGTGTCGCTGTATACACACCAGCGCCAATTACTCCGGTAATGGTCCGATTCACATTGGTACGGTCGGCATCCAGTCGCATAATAACCCGCTCCAGCCCGGCATCGGCAATCACAAACGCTTCGTGGCTGGCCAGGTGGTTGCGCATGATCCGCTGCTCCTGCGCCTTAAAACGAGCGGTATAAAGCGTTACCAGAATGATTACCGCCAGCATCAGCACGGTGAGGGTCAGGGTGGCAAAGCCCTGCTGGACCTTAACCGGCGAGTAGACAGATGTGGCGCGGATATCAGAACGCATTGCGAATCACCACCCGGGTTGATAGTTCGCGGGTCATAGACGCATCCGACGGCACCGCGACTTGCAGGTTTACATCAATAACCTGCTCATTAATCAGGTTCAGCATCCGCTCGGTCATGGTAAAGGTCAGCCCGTTAACCTGCAGCATGGTGCTGCTGGTCAGGCTCTGCCAGCCGCTGGATGTGCAACTGGCGGAGCTCTGCCGGCGCTGTACCTGGCCGTCCCGCAGCCGATACCCAAAGTTTTCCGAAGCCCCGTCGTGTACTCCGTTTTTATTTTCATCGAAACTAAAGCTAATGCAGCTGTTTGCCGGTTCGCCGCTATAGTTGGTGATCACAATACTGTTATCAAAGGCAGTACTGGCATTAGTCGGGTCGGTGATCTGTTCGGCTGCGTCACCACGATACCCGGCGCGGCGCAAATCACCGACGATGAGCGCCATCACAGCGGTCGCTTCTTCATGCAACTGGCTTTGGTCGAGACTGCGGGAATTCACACCCAGGGTATTGGAAAATACGCTGGTTAAGGCGGCCATCAGAACCAGGCCCAGGGATATAGTGATCATCAGCTCAATCAGCGACAATCCTCGCTGACGGCGATAGCTTGTGGTCAGCATACCGGATACCCCCCGATATCGCCCAGTTGGCAATAGCGTAAGCGCCCCATCACACTGACAATAACGCGCACTTCGGCCTCCATAGTGCCATTTTCAAGTAGCTGATAACGTACCGTTCCGGCGTGGCCCTCGGCCAGGCCCCGTATAGCGTCAAAGCGGGTATAGCTGCCACTGCTGAAGTTCGCCCCGGCAAGTTCCACACCGTTAAAATCCGCGCTGTACTGCGCCCGCAACACGCCATTTATACTGCAGTCTTCAGTCAGGCAATTGCAGTTGTTCCGATCGCTCACCGCCGCGCACCAGCCTGTGGCGTCCTGCTGCCAGACAACGAAACGTGCCTCACCGCTACGCAGCGCATCGGAGCGCGCGTACTGCAATAAGGAGTAAGAATCCTGCGCGGCGCTCTGTATCCGCATAGAGCGGGCAATATCTAACATTGCCGGCACCCCGGCGCCAAGCACCAGGCTCAGGATCACCAGTGCCACCAGAGCTTCGAGTAACGTGAAGCCGGCAGCCTGCCTTAAACCCTTGTTAACTGTATGTATAGTGCGCATTGCGTTCCATCTGAAAATAGCGTATCAAATAGGTATGGCCTGATTATTATAGTAGCTCAAAAAAGCATCTTTTACGACAGGGGGAATAAATGCAAGTTAAAAAAACGTTACGCTCAATGAAAGGCATAACGCTGATTGAATTAATGGTGGTACTTCTCATCATCGGCATTCTTGGCGCCATCGCTTATCCGTCCTACGTGAGTTATGTACAGGAAGCGCGACGGGCAGATGCTATGGCACAGTTACTGGAACTGCAGATGGCGCAGGAAGAATGGCGTTTGCGTAATAGCAGCTATGCCGATCTGCCCTCACTGAGCGTGACCCCGAGCAGTCAGTATTACAGCTTTAGTGCCAGTAACGTCGGCGCCGAAACCTATACCCTCACCGCCACGGCAACCGGCAGCCAGACCGGTGACGTTAACTGCACCAGCATCAGTCTGAACCATAACGATGAGAAAACGCCGGCAGAATGCTGGTAAGACCTTTGGAAAGACCTTTGGATAAGAACGCTATTCGGCGTTGACGACCCGCAGCTCCGGCGGAATTGAAAAAGTAATATTTTCCAGGCGGCCACTGCGTTCGCGCGCGGTGGTGCCACCCCACTCCTGCAGTTGGCGGATCACATTCTGCACCAGCACCTCTGGTGCCGACGCACCGGCGGTAACCCCCACCCGTTGTTTATCGGCCACCCAATCGCGATTAATGCAGGAAGCATCATCAATCAGGTAAGCCGTGGTACCCATTTTCTCAGCCAGCTCGCGCAAGCGATTTGAATTAGAACTATTGCGGGCGCCCACCACCAGCAACACATCCACCTCAGCGGCCAGTTCTCGTACAGCATCCTGGCGGTTCTGGGTGGCATAGCAGATATCGTCTTTGCGTGGCCCCTGCACATCCGGGAATTTAGCCCGCAGCGCGTCGATCACATCAGCAGTATCATCAACCGATAGTGTGGTCTGGCTCATATAGTGCAGTTCCTGCGGATTCTTCACTTCCAGCCGCCCGACATCAGCAACCGATTCGACCAGGTAAATACCGCCACTTTCGTTATTGTACTGGCCCATGGTGCCTTCCACTTCCGGATGGCCGGCATGGCCAATCAGCACACATTCATGGCCTTTGCGACTGGCACGGGTCACTTCCATATGTACCTTAGTAACCAGCGGACAGGTGGCATCAAATACCCGCAGGCCGCGATCTTTGGCCGCCTGACGGACCGCCTGGGAAACCCCGTGGGCAGAAAAAATAACAATGCTGTCGTCAGGGATCTCATCGAGCTCCTCAACAAATACAGCACCACGCTGACGCAGTGAATCCACCACATATTTGTTGTGCACCACTTCGTGGCGCACATAAATGGGTGGCTCAAAAATTTCCAGCGCGCGCTCAACAATGGTGATCGCACGGTCAACGCCGGCACAAAAGCCGCGCGGATTAGCTAGTACAATCTCCATAGTTCCCTCCTCAGGGTTTACGTCAGGGGTTTACTTCGATGATTTCGACCGCAAACCGCACCCGCTGGCCAGCCAGTGGATGATTGAAATCGATCGTCACAAAACGCTCATTCACCGCCCGCACGATGCCCGGTAAATCCGTGCCATCGGGCTGGGTGAAAGCAATAATAGCGCCCACTTCAGGTTTAGTCTGATCGCTGAACTTAGTGCGGTCAACCTGATAAATATTATCCCGGTTCGGCTCACCGAAGGCATCTTCGGGCGCCAGCTCAAACTCACGTTCATCGCCGGCCCGCAGGCCTACCAGACAAGCTTCAAAATTTTCTGTCAGCGAGCCGTCGCCCATGCGAAACTTCGCCGGCTTACCGCCCATTTTCGTACTGTCGGCTACTGAGTCGTCGCTCAGCTTAATAGTAAAGTGCAACACCACTTCACGGCCATGTTCTATTGGCAGGCGCTTGATCATTTGGCTGGCTCCGGACGCTGTTCAAAAAAGGCTTCGAGCAACATCAGTACAGCACCCACTGAAATTGCCATATCAGCAACGTTGAAGGCAGGCCAGTGCCAGCCGTTCGCGTGCACATCGATAAAATCGATGACATAGCCATACATCATGCGATCCAGCACGTTGCCGAGGGCTCCCGCCAGAATCAGGGCAAACGCCAGATTCTGCCGCCATAAACTAGCTGCGTTACGCCGAAGCCAGATGATCAGCACAATGCTTACCGCAATGGCCAGGCCTGTGAACAGCCAGCGCTGCCAGCCGCCCTGGTCGGCCAGAAAGCTGAAAGCCGCGCCATAGTTCCGCACATAGGTAAAATCGACAAACGGCATCACGCTGATGCTTTCGTAAAGATCAAACACCCGGATCACCCATTGTTTGGTCAACTGATCCAGCACAATCAGCGCCAGCGTCAGCCACAAAAAGCGCAGACCCGAGGCCTGTTTCAGATTCGTATCAGGCAAAATGACGTTCCTCTCCAGCACCATCCACGTTCGTTACACAGCGCTTACATAATGTGGGATGGGATTCAATAGTGCCCACTTCAGGACGATGGTGCCAGCAGCGCTCACATTTCACATAAGGTGATTTGGCAACCTCAACCCACAGCCCCTCAATTTCGGTTTCTTTCGCGCCCGCCGGAGGCTTGGTGCTGACTTCGACCTTAACCGCTGAAGTCAGTAGCGCAAAGCGCAGTTCTTCGCCCAGGCTGGTCAACTTATCAGCCAGTTCCTGCTGGGCATAGAGGGTCAGTTCGGCCTGCAGCGAGCCGCCAATCACTTCATCCCGGCGTGCTTGTTCCAGCGCCCGGTTTACTTCATCGCGAATTTCCAGTAGCTGTTGCCAGAAGGCATTATCTTCATCACTCACCTGGATAGCATCCGCACCGCGGTACCAGACCTGCGCGAACACATATTTATCGCGCTTGCTGCCATCGGCCAGAGTCGCCGGCAGAACCTGCCAGATCTCCTGGGCGGTAAAGTTACAGATCGGCATCAGCCAGCGCACCAGGGCTTCAGCAATGTGATACATCGCGGTCTGACACGAGCGCCGCGCCACGCTGTCACGCTTGGCCGTGTACTGGCGATCTTTAATCACATCCAGATAGAAACTGCCCAGCTCAATTGAGCAGAAATGCATGAGTTTCTGCACCACCACATGGAACTGATAGTCGTCATAGGCGCTCAGCAGCTCCTCCTGCAGCGCCATAGCCCGGGCCACAATCCAGCGGTCGATATCGACCATGTCTTCAGGCTTAACGGCGTGCTGTGATGGCTCAAATTCATTGATGTTCGCCAGCAGGAAACGCGCGGTGTTGCGGATGCGGCGGTAGCTA
>NZ_JAWVYM010000032.1:0-17909 GCF_033722695.1 Pseudidiomarina sp.
ACATTTAAGTCGTTGAACCCGCCGCAAAAGCGGTTGACGGAATGGCCGTAATTCCCTATGATGGCGCGCGTTTTACGGAGAGGTGTCCGAGTGGCTGAAGGAGCACGCCTGGAAAGTGTGTATACGGCAACGTATCGAGGGTTCGAATCCCTCTCTCTCCGCCAGATACAAAAAAACCGCCTAAATGGCGGTTTTTTTGTATCTGTTGGAATGAGCGGATTTGATGAGCCCCCCCTCAGCCCTTTCCACTACTCGTCACCGAAGCCGCCTGAATTGCCGCCATATCCGCAGGCAGCAGCGATGCCCTGCGGGCGCGCTCAAGCGCATCTTCAGACATTTTCCGGGCAGGCACCGCAAAGGCGTCCGGTACCACCCTTGCCAGCGCCGCCAGCGACTTTTGCAGCCTGATCTGCACTTCCACAAAGCCAGCTCCGTCGCGCGCAATAGGCCTGAAAGCATCTTCGAAAACATCCGCGGCCGTAATGGCGGGCACCATTAGCCGCGAAAATTGTACATCAGCGTCTGGCCGATCACGCCAGTTCGAGAGGATCCGCGTCAGGCGGCCTAATACATCGATGGCTGTGCCGGGATCATTTACTGCGGGCGACAACGCCTTAGAAGCAATTTCCGTCATCACAATCAGACCAAAGCGTGGGTCGCCCTCAAAAGTACGGTGCGACCCAGTTGTCATTGCGCGGCGCATGGCATCAGCTGCTTCATCGGTCATATCGGTCGCTGCGACCGACATCAGCACATCACCGCGATGTACAAAAGTAGCCGGCAGGCAGCGGACATAAATTTCTGTGTCCATCTTATCGGCGCAGTTCTGCAACTCCTGCATGTCGATGTGCTGGATATAACCAGTCTCCACACTCACCACAGCGACACAGTGATCAGGAACCGGTTCAGTCTGCGGCCGTCCCCCAAGAAAAGGACTCTCCAGCCGCTTGGTCAAAGATGCCGTGGCAGCGCGCTCGACCCGATCCAGCGTATCGCCCATGCGGCCGAATTCCATCAGGTGACCAATCCATCGGATCAATGCCACCACCACCAGACCAATGACCGTCGCCGTAAACAGGAATACCACCACCCGACCCGCTTCACTGTACAGCTTAGCATGCAGCGCGATCAGCCCGACCAGACCAAACAAAAACGCCCCCAGAAAAGTCGCCAGGACATTCTGAGTGGTTCTGTCTTCCTGCAACAGAATGGTTGCCCGCGGCGTAGCGGATTCAGTAGCCGCTGCAAAAGCTGATACTGCAATTGCCAGCGAGAACGTGGTGACCGCGAGCATCGACGAGGTCAGTATGCTGAGCATATCCTCGACGGTTTTTTCGCCGATCTGCAGGGCGATGGCCTCTGGTAAATAAGGCGCCAGAACCCGGGCGAGCACCACCGACAATAACGCTAGCAGGGTGAAACTGATCACCCGCACCCAGACTTTCTTGAAGATCTCGTGCAATTGCCAGATATAGCGCGAACTCATGGCGTCCCCTGCTTTTGTGTGAATTGAAGTCGCGTAACGATCCTTCTACCTTATATATCACTATACTTATAAAAGTTGGATAGTTACAAAAAGGGAGCCAGGTTTGTTCAGATTCATCACCAGTTCCGCTGTTCTGTTACTGATCGCCACACTCTGGCTGTGCGCCTGCAGTTCAGCACCGCGCGAAGTCAGCGCGCCACATCATACTACAGAAGGCTTCCGGAACGTCTACTCGGAGCCCGAGGATCGCAATATCTTCAGCTTTTTCTGGATGCGCTGGTTCGGTGACCGGCCCTGGGTTGATCAAGCCGCGCAGGCGCATCTGGTACCGGTAATGGATGCGCAATTGCCGACTATTAACCAGCCGGGTAACCAGCCGCAGGTAACCTGGCTCGGCCACGCTACTTTTCTGCTGCAGTATCAGGGCCTGAACATACTCACTGATCCGATTTTCAGTGATCGGGCCTCGCCTGTCAGTTTCGCCGGGCCTGAGCGATATACCCGCAAACCGCTCGATTTTAGCGAGCTACCACCCATTGATGTGGTGGTGATTAGCCACAACCATTACGACCATCTGGATGAGAAAAGTATCGACATGCTGGGCTCAGATCCGCATTACCTGGTGCCACTGGGCTTGCGTAGCTGGCTGATTGAACATGGCATTGATTCGCGCAGGATCACTGAACTCGACTGGTGGCAACAGGTGCAGCTTGGCTCGGTAGAACTCACCGCAACCCCCAGCCAGCACTGGTCCTCGCGCAGTCTTTTTGACCGCAATGAAACGCTGTGGGCCAGCTGGTTGATTACTATCGATGACTGGACCGCCTGGTTTGGCGGCGACACCGGTTACAATCCGGTCCAGTTTAAGGAGATCGGTAACTATGCTGACACCATCGACGTGGCGCTTATTCCTATCGGCGCCTATCAGCCTCGCTGGTTTATGAAAACCAACCATGTAAACCCGGCCGAGGCGGTAATGATTCATCAGGATCTGGGCGCGCGCCTAAGCCTGGCGATGCATTGGGGAACCTTTCAGCTGGCGGCGGAAGGCATTAAGGAAACCCTTGATGATGTTTTTACTGCGCGCGAAGAACAGCAGGTGCCGGAAACCGACTTCTTAATTATAGCAATTGGTGCCACAATGGTGACACCGACCAAAGCTGATAATAATTAACAGAACAAGGAGGATCTGAGTAGTGGACCTCATTCTTGCGGCAGTCATTGCCAGTACCCTGACCGGCGCTTTAACTGCTGTCGGAGCCTTTCCGGTTCTGCTAGGGAAAAAGCCATCCGAGCAATTTAACGATACCTTGCTGGGTTTCGCCGCCGGCGTCATGCTGGCCGCCTCGTTTTTCTCACTTATTGTGCCCGCCCTGGCCATTGCCGGCGAAACCTATGGCGAGGGCCCTATTCCCGGCGCTATCGCCGTAGTGGGCATTCTGCTTGGGGCTGTGACTATCTCAGTACTGGATCGGCTGATCCCCCATAAGCATTTCATTACCGGCCATGAAGGCCCCCATACCGCCAAGATCGCCGGCGTCTGGTTGTTCGTGTTTGCCATCGCTATCCACAACTTTCCCGAAGGCATGGCCGTGGGCGTTGCCTACGGCAGCGGCGAAACCGAGAACGCTTTTGCTCTGGCCCTGGGTATCGGTCTGCAGAATCTACCCGAAGGCCTGGCCGTTGCGGTCGGCCTGCTCAGCGTGGGCTACAGCAAGCTGAAATCTTTTACTGTAGCGGCGCTGACCGGCTTATTTGAGCCTGTTGGCGGCCTGTTTGGGGGCATCTTCGTTAATATTTCGGCGTTGTTGTTGCCCTGGGGTTTAGTCTTTGCCGCTGGTGCGATGTTGTTCGTCATCAGCCACGAAATCATCCCCGAAACCCACCGCCGCGGCCACCATCAGCGTGCCACGGCGGGCTTGATGATCGGGCTGGTATTAATGCTTTTCCTTGACGTATGGTTAGTCGCATGAAACGAATTCTGTTATTAGGTTATGGCGATATCGCCCAGCGGGTAGCGCGGCTTATGGTTCGGCGAAACTGGCAGGCGGTCGGTGCCTGTCGTCACCCCGACAATAAAGAAGTTGTGGACGGAGTTGAGTTGGTTACCGCCGACGCCACCAATGAGCAGGATCTGCGCGGCCTGTTCCGGGAATCCTTCGATGCGGTACTGGTGACCATGACCCCCGATGGCCGTGACCGGGAAGCCTATCACAAGGGCTACGTGATCCCCTGCCGCCATCTGCAGCAGGTACTAAAGGATGTCACTGAACCACCGCGGGTGGTTTATGTGTCCAGCACTGGGGTGTACGGCCAGCGCGATGGCGAGTGGGTGGATGAAGACAGCCCTACCGAGCCGGATCGCGATACCGGTAAGATGTTACTGCAGGCGGAACAGGCCATTGCCGGCTGTAACGCGCCAACGACGATATTGCGTTGTACAGGAATCTACGGACCGGGGCGGGATCGCTTGCGTGAGAAAATCCGTGAACGTGAAGCGACAATTACCCCGGCCTGGAGCAATCGCATCCACGCTGACGATATAGCGGGCTTCGTCGCTTATTTGCTGACGCAGATGGATGCGCCGGATGACCTTTACCTGGTCACTGATGACGAGCCGGCGCAGATGGAAGCCGTATACAGTTATATCGCCCGTCAGGAAGGGATTGAGCCGGCTGAATTGCCGCGCAGCGATGAAGTCGGGCCGCGCGGTAGCAAGCGCTGTAGCAATAAGCGCCTGCGCGCGACCGGTTATGAGCTGATTTATCCGACCTTTCGATCAGGCTTTAAAATCTAACATCCGGTTGAGCGGCTTCAACGCGCGCTCAGCCAAATCCGGATCCACGAATATCTCGTGCTTCGGCCCACCGGTTTCCAACGCCTCGGCAATGGCTACCAGGCCGTTCATTGCCATCCAGGGGCAGTGGGCGCAGCTACGACAGGTCGCGCCGCTACCGGCCGTTGGCGCCTCAATAAAGTGCTTATGCGGGGACAACTGCTGCATTTTATAAAAGATGCCGCGGTCTGTCGCCACAATAAAGGTTTCGTTAGGCAATTCCTGGCTGGCTTTAATCAGCTGCGAGGTGGAGCCTACGGCGTCAGCCAGATTCACCACCTGCTCGGGGGATTCCGGATGCACCAGGATAGCAGCTTCGGGATACACCGCTTTTAAATCTTCCAGTGCTTTGGTTTTAAACTCGTCGTGGACAATACAGGCCCCCTGCCACATGACCATATCGGCACCGGTCTTTTTGGCAATATAGTTGCCCAGGTGTTTGTCGGGGCCCCAGAGGATCTTCTCACCTCTGGCATCCAGATGATCGACCAGTTCCAGCGCTATACTAGACGTGACAACCCAGTCCGCCCGCGCTTTAACAGCAGCGGAAGTATTGGCGTACACCACTACGGTGCGATCGGGATGCTCATCACAGAAGGCTGAAAACGCTTCAATCGGACAGCCGATATCAAGTGAACAGGTGGCATCCAGGGTAGGCATCAGCACGCGCTTGTTAGGCGTCAGGATCTTGGCGGTCTCGCCCATGAATTTCACCCCTGCAACAATCAGGGTTTCCGCCGGATGCTCGGCACCAAAGCGCGCCATTTCGAGCGAGTCCGCAACTTTACCCCCGGTCGCTTCAGCCAATGCCTGAATTTCCGGATCCGTATAGTAATGAGCCACCAGCACCGCGTTTTTCTCGCGCAGCAGATCTTTTATCCGCGCGACATATTCAGCCTGTTGGGCTTCGGTCAGAGGTTTAGGTTTGGCTGGAAACGAATAATCGAGATTCTCAATCAGCCGGGTCTGAATCAGTTCTGCTTGGTTCATGAATACCACGTCAATTCACGGAGTTAGTCTGGGTATTATACAGGAAAATTCAGGAATGGCAGAAATTAGCAGGGAAAATCGTGGTGGGTCGTGCAGGATTCGAACCTGCGACCAATTGATTAAAAGTCAACTGCTCTACCAACTGAGCTAACGACCCACGAACAAAAAAATGCGATGACAGAAGATTGGTGGGTCGTGCAGGATTCGAACCTGCGACCAATTGATTAAAAGTCAACTGCTCTACCAACTGAGCTAACGACCCAATCTGTCTGCTGCAACAGTATCAGCTGCAACGGCGGCATAGTTTACTTAAATCACCGCACGTTGCAACCGTAAATTACAGTAAACCGGTGCGTTTGCTCAATTAACGAACATATGCCCGGGCTTTTCTACAGCGATTCTACAACTCGTTCAGCCGCTTCTGGGCCAGCGTCGCTTCAGTGGACCCCGAATACTCGTTCAGTACCTTCTGAAAATAGCTACGTGCTTGCTGTGGCTGGTTCTGTTGCTGGGCAATAATACCCAGTTTCAGCAGGCAGTCGCCACGTTTGTTACTGTCGGGGAATTTCTCAACCACAGTATTAAACTCTTTCTTCGCGGCGTCATATTTGCCGTCAGCGAACAGTAGCTGACCAAGCCAGTAATGGGCATTGGCTGCATAGGTCGAATCAGGAAAACGTTCCAGAAACTGCTGGAAAGCCGGAATAGCCGCATCATAGCGTTTATCTTCCAGTACCAGCTTAATGGCCTGATCGTAGGCATCATTCTCGCTGACATTAGCCGAGTACCCCATGGCGCTGTCGGCACCACCAGTTGCCACTACCGGAGTCGTCGGTTGAGACGCCAGACGGCGATCAATTTCCTGATAGATCTCGCGCTGCCGCAACAGGATCTGCTCCAGCTGATGCGCGTGCTCTTCAGTTCGCCCACGAAGCTCAGCGACTTCATTCTGTAGTGTGTTCATTTGATCCAGCATCGCCATCTGGGCACTGTTACGTGCGTCCATTACGCGTTCCAGCTGACTCAAGCGCTCTTCCACAGAGCCACTGCCTAACTTGGAAACCGGCGCTTGTGCAAGCACAGCGCCGGGTATCAGAAAGGCCAATACGATGATAAGTTTTTGCATTGGCTTTACCAGTTATTGAAACAGCTTATTAGTAAACCAGCACCGCGCGACGGTTCTTCGCGTAAGCAGCTGGAGTAGATTGATTCACCATAGGCTTCTCTTCGCCGTAAGAAACGGTGTTGATCTGGCTGGCTGATACGCCCAGGTTCTGCAGGTATTGCGCAACCGCTTTAGCACGACGCTCGCCCAGGGCGATGTTGTATTCAGGCGTACCACGCTCATCAGCATGACCTTCGATGGTTACGTTAGTACCTGGGTTTTTCACAAGAAAATCAGCGTGGGCTTCAAGTTGCTCAGCAAACTCTGGTAATACCCGTGATTCGTCAAAGGTAAAGTAAATGATGTTTTGCTGACGTAATTCAGCAAATTTCGCTTCACGGACTTCTTCAGGAGTTTGTGGACGCTCAGCTGCACCCAGATCGACACCGCTGTCCTGCTGCTGTTGCTGCTGTGCTTGATCTTCAGTACGTTGTTGTTCAGCTGTGCCATCGGCATCCGGGCTGCTGGTACAGGCCGCTAAAGTCAGCATCGGCACCGCAATGAACAGGCCTTTCAGTAATTGAGTTGTATTCATGTTCACGTTCCTTAATTTTTAGTAGTGAATGACTGATGGTGTTCTTTTCTAGCGTAAATACGGCGACCAGGACGGTGATTTCACTTCGCCCTGCCGCGCTGGCAGACGTGCTTTAAACCGGCCATCTATTGAGACCAGAGCCAGCACCTGCTGATTATTATGGGTGGTACTGTACATGATCATACTGCCATTTGGCGCCAGACTTGGCGATTCATCAAGCGATGTCTGCGTCAGTACCTGCATAGCGCCGCTCGGATAATCCTGCTTCGCTATGTGATAATTACCCTGGGTGCGATTTACCAACACGACCTGACGGCCATCGGGGGTATAAGTCCCGCCCATATTTTGTTCACCGTCAAAGGTCACGCGTCGCACCTGACCTGAACTTAAATTTACGCTATATAACTGCGGTCTGCCACCCCTTTCTGAGGTAAAAATCAAGGTTTTACCGTCAGGCGACCAGCTCGGCTCAGTGTCTATGGCATGATGATCCGTGATCCGCCGCAAGCGCTTGCTGGCCACATCCATCACGTACACCTCGGGATTGCCATCTTTCGACAGCACCATCGCCATTTGCGTGCCATCCGGCGACCACACCGGGCTGCTGTTAATACCACGAAACGACGTCAGCTTCTCGCGGCGGGTCGTATAAATATCCTGCGTGAAGATTTCCGGCGTCTTATTCTCAAAGCTCACGTAAGCCAGTTTATTGCCGTCCGGCGACCACGACGGTGACATCAGCGGCTCAGGGCTACGCAGCAGTACCTTTTCATTGTAGCCGTCATAATCGGCTACCACCAGTTTATAAGGCTTATCTTCATCATAATTGACAGTCACATAGGCGATGCGGGTCATAAAGGCGCCGCGCTCACCAGTCATTACTTCATAGAATACATCGGAGATGCGGTGCGCGTACTGGCGGAACTGACTGCCTTCAATCACGCTGCTGCGGGCATCCAGAATATGGTCCTGGGTAGTAACTAATTCACCACCGCGCAGAATCTTAGTGCCACCGGTGATCTGGCCGCGCAGTACATCTACGATCTCGAAGGATATTGTGTAGCGATCAACGGCATAAGGCTCAACCGTGCCAACCACAATAGCTTCGACGCCTAAACTGGCCCAGCGCGGAAAATCGATTTCACTGGCAACGGCCGGCCGCTGAGGCATGGCATTGACCGGAATCGGATTGAACTTGCCGCTGCGCATTAAATCCGCCGCAATGACATCCGTTAAGCCCGCTGGAGCCGGGCCCGTGCCCTTCCAGCGAAACGGCACCACCGCGATGGGCCGGGCACTGTCAATCCCTTCGGTAATGACAATTTCCAGCGCTGCGTGGGCCGGGCGTAACAACAGAATAAAAGTCAGTGTCGCTGTTAGTACTAATGCAGTTAGTTTTTTCATCATACTCATCACAGTTCAGGTGCCACCGTTAATTTGACCGTACTCATTTCCTTATACACCTCAGGGTCCTGTGAAACCGGTAAATTTCCGGCTTTAAGAACCGCGGCCCGGGCTGACTGGCAGACCCGCTGGTCGCCGCTACCGGTATCCACTGATTTTACAAAACCACTGGGTGATAAGCTGATTGTCAGTTCGCATTTTTTTCCGCGCATGGATTCATCGACAATCCAGTTGCGCTGTATGGTTTGCATAATAAGCGCTCTGAATTTATCGAGCTCACCCTGCATCTGCTGTTGCCGGGCCCGACGCCGTTCAGCTGCTTCACGGGCCATTTCTTCCTGCATCTGACGCTCACGTTCCGCTTTGCGCGCCGCTTCTTCTTCACGTTGTTTGCGTTCCGCGGCCTGGCGTCGTGCCTCTTCTTCAGCTTTCTTGCGCTCGGCTTCAGCTTTACGGGCCGCTTCTTCTTCCCGCTTACGCCGTTCAGCCGCTGCCGCGGCAGCTTTTTCTTCTTGTTCGAGTACTTTCCTGGCTTCGGCTTTTTCGCGCGCCAGTTGCTCCCGCTCACGTTCCTGCTGGGCCGCTAATTCACGCTGCCGCTGCTGCTCAGCTTCGCGCTGCTTACGCGCTTCTTCGGCGCGCCGCTCAAGTTCTGCAATACGTCTTTGCTCAGCCTGGGCCTGCTCGCGTTGCTGTTGCTTGATACGTTCTACCTGCTGCTGAACCTTAGCTTGATCAACAGCAACGGCTTCAACGATCTCTTGTTCTTGATCATCCACCGCGTCAAGATCCACCTGCATCACCGCATTTGAAGCAGGGGCCGGCTTCTGGAAATTCAAGCCGCCCAGCAACAACCCTACGATAGCCAGGTGCAATACTACCGACAGTAACAGTGGTACTGTCAGTTCTTGCGGCCATGTCCAGTTCTTTATCTTCACCCGTCGCCTCTCTTACTGCGTTTCCATACCGGAAGAATCAGTCATTAAACCAACTGAAGGTACTCCGGCACGTTGCAACAGGACCATTAACTGTACAATTTGATTGTAGGATACCGCCCCATCGCCGTTTACGACCACCTGGCGATCCGGATCCATCTCGCGGTGCGCGGCAACCAGGGTCGCGAGTTCCTCAGCGCTCATCGGCTCGGTCGGGCTTGCGGCTACATTCAGAAAATACTGACCGTCCCGGTTTACTGACGCCACCAGTGGCGGCTTCGTATCCGGATCCATCTGCTCGGCGGCAGCTTTCGGCAACTCAACTTTGACTCCCTGGGTAATCAAAGGTGCCGTGACCATAAAAATAATCAATAACACCAGCATCACGTCAATGTAAGGTACCACGTTAATGTCGGACACCGGCTTCCGCCGGCGACGCATTATCGTCATCATCATGCTGCGCCTTCCTTCGCCGGAGCGCTGCTCTGGCGCTGCAGAATAGCTAATAACTCATCCATAAAGTTTTGGTACTGGTTATCGATTTTTTCAACCCGGTTAATAAAGCGGTTATAAGCCATAACCGCCGGTATCGCGGCAAACAGACCCATGGCCGTTGCAATCAGGGCTTCGGCAATACCCGGTGCCACCATTGCCAGCGTTGCCTGTTGCACGGACCCCAGGCCGATGAAGGCATTCATGATGCCCCATACGGTACCAAACAGACCGATATAAGGGCTGATAGAGCCGATGGTGGCCAGCAGCGACAAGTTATTCTCAAGCTTGTCGATCTGTCGCGAATGGACCACCCGCATGGCCCGGTACGAGGCCTCGAGGACCTGTTGCTGGTTCAGCGAGGTGTTGCTACGCAAGCGGGCAAACTCTTTGAATCCGGCATAGAATAACTTCTCCATACCCGAGGCGTTTTGCGCCCGCGCACCAATTTCCTGATACAACCGCGCCAAATCAACACCCGACCAGAAGCGGTCTTCGAACTTCAGTGCCTGCACACTGGCTTCCTGAATAATTTTCCGGCGCTGGAAGATCATCATCCAGCCAAATACCGAAAACGCTAATAACAACAACATCACCAGTTGCACGACCAGACTGGCTTCGAGAATTAACGCAGTAATCGACAGATCAGCTTGCACCTTTTAACACCTCAAAAATTTCCGCTGGCATTGCCACGGCGCGAACGCCATCTCCAGCTTGTCCTAAATTCACACAGGCCGCCTTGATCTGCGCCTGACATAACAATATCCCCTGCTGATTGTGCACCGATTGCGTAAACACCACTGAGGCTTTCCCCAGCCTTTCGACCACAACCGTTACTACCAGTTCATCATTAAACCGGGCGGGGCTGATTAAATCCATCTGCACCTGCCGCACGACAAAGCCAATCCGGTGCTTCAGCCAGGTATCCTGTTCAATCCCCAGCGAGCGTAACCATTCGGTACGGGCCCTTTCAAGGAATTTGAGATAATTCGCATAATAAACGATACCGCCGGCATCTGTATCTTCGTAATACACCCGTACCGGCCAGATAAACGTTTTCCTGTGCTCCATGCTCTGGTCCTTGTAATAACATATGGTTAAAATAACGCCAGATTTTTATTTATATATGTGTTTTTACCAAATCTTTGCCTTCGCCTGTTTTTACTGGCATTTTTTGGTCTTACCAATTTATCGCTGTACAAAATTACGGCAGTGGTAACAAGCCGCTATTAGTTAAACTAATGCGAGAAACAATTTTTCTCGGTTGAACGCTGGTCAGTCCTCCGTATAATACGCGCCATATCAGATACGAAAGAGACCGGTTGTCGCTTTTACTGTTATATGTTGTTCCCCTGGATTTGACTTCCTTGTTGTTCTGTTTTGCCCGCACCTTGTGCGGGCTTTTTTTTGCCTGCCGATCAGCCGGGCTGCAGACCAAAGTGGGCATAGGCATTGGGCGTCGCAATGCGGCCACGTGGGGTGCGTTGCAAAAACCCCTGCTGAATCAGGTACGGCTCCAGCACATCTTCGATCGTTTCTTTTTCTTCGCCAATGGCCGCTGCCAGGTTATCCAGCCCCACCGGGCCGCCCAGAAACTTCTCCATAATCGCCAGCAGCAGCTTTCGGTCCATGTAGTCAAAGCCAGCCTCATCAACATCAACCATAGTCAGCGCCGCAGCAGCCACCGGCTGATCAATGGTTCCATTACCACGAACTTCAGCAAAATCACGCACCCGCCGTAACAGCCGGTTCGCAATCCGCGGGGTGCCACGCGAGCGGCGCGCGATTTCGATGGCCCCGGCGTTATCCAGTTGCAGATTCAGATAGCTGGCGGAGCGGCGGATGATCATGGTCAATTCGTCCACGTTGTAAAACTCAAGTCGCTGCACAATACCAAAACGATCCCGCAGCGGCGATGTTAAGGCGCCGGCACGAGTCGTTGCGCCAATCAGGGTAAACGGAGGCAGGTCGAGTTTAATAGAGCGCGCTGCCGGCCCCTCTCCAATCATAATATCCAGCTGATAATCTTCCATCGCCGGATACAAAATTTCTTCCACCACCGGGCTCAGCCGGTGGATCTCATCGATAAAAAGCACATCATGGGCTTCGAGATTGGTTAAGAGTGCCGCAAGATCCCCTGCTTTTTCCAGCACCGGACCTGAGGTTTGCCGGATATTTACATTCAGTTCATTGGCGACAATATTGGCCAGGGTGGTTTTCCCCAAACCCGGCGGCCCAAAGATAAGCAGATGGTCGAGGGCTTCTTTGCGTTGCCGCGCGGCCTGAATGAAAATGCCCATCTGTTCGACCACATGCTTCTGGCCGGTATAATCCGCCAGAGTCTTGGGCCGAATGGCGCGGTCAATAGCTTCATCGTCGGCTTGGGCCTGGGGCTGATTAATGCGGTCCGGTTCTATCATGGGCTCGGTTGCTCACCTTGAAACATAGAGATTGATCTGCGCACTACATCGCGCGCAGCGCCAGCCTGATTAATTCTTCACTTGAGACCGTATCCGGCTGGCCTTTACGGGCGGTATTTACCGCTTTTTCGGCTACGGCCGGCTTATAACCCAGGGCAATTAACGCACTTAAGGCGTCATCCCGCGGTGAACTGCCTCCCACGGTCGGATCCAGTTCGCCAAAGTCAATGGGCGCGGCATCTGTTGCCGGGGTAGCAAAGCCCCAGTTGCTCAACCGGTCGCGCATCTCAACCACCAGCCGCTCGGCGGTTTTACGTCCAACTCCGGGCAATTTAACCAGACTACTGACATCATCATGAGTCACTGCCTGCACAAACTGATGGGCGGTCATGCCTGACATAATGGTCAGCGCCAGCTTCGGCCCGACGCCCTGTGCTTTAATCAACTGCCGGAACAGACTGCGCTCGGCGAACGTATTAAAACCATATAACAACTGAGCATCTTCACGAACCACAAAATGGGTGATCACCCGCACCTGCTCACCGAGTTCGGGTAATTCATACATGCAGGTCATTGGCATGTGCACTTCATAGCCTACGCCCTGCACGTCAATGAGTATTTCAGGTGGCTGTTTGGCCACCAGGATGCCCGTTAACTGTCCTATCACCCTCGTCCCCTCTTATGCGCCGGCAAAGTGTGTGCCTGCAGAATCGTGCTGGTTCTGGTGTGCGCATGGCATAAAGCAACTGCCAGTGCATCGGCTGCGTCAGCCTGAGGCCGGTGTTGCAGCTTCAGCATCGACATTACCATATGCTGCACCTGGGTTTTATCGGCACCGCCGGTACCGACCACCGCCTGTTTTACCAATCGCGCCGCGTATTCCGCCACCGGTAACCCGGCCCGGGCAGCGGCGACTATGGCGGCGCCACGGGCCTGCCCCAGCTTCAGCGCGGAGTCCGGATTGCGTGCCATAAAAACCTGCTCAATGGCAAATTCATCCGGCTGAAACTGGGTAATCAGCTCGCTGATGCCATCATGGATCACCCGCAGCTTATCAGCAAGGCTCAGGGGCGTTTTCGTGGTGCCCTGCGCATTAATACAGCCACTGCCCAGATAAATCAGCTGATTGCCCTGCTGGCGAATAACGCCGTATCCAGTCAGCCGTGAGCCGGGATCAACGCCCAGTATTATCGCCATCCGGTATCTTACCCCTGCGCATCGCCCTCGGCGGATTTAGCAATCACTGCCACACCCAGCTCTTCCAAAGCTCCGGCATTGGCGAAGCCCGGGGCATCCGTCAGCATACAGGCTGCAGTGGTGGTTTTCGGGAAAGCAATCACTTCGCGAATCGAACTGGCACCAACCATCAGCATCACCAGCCGGTCTAAGCCAAACGCCAGGCCAGCATGAGGCGGCGTACCGTATTTCAGGGCTTCCAGCAGGAAGCCAAACTTTTCTTTTGCTTCTTCCGGGCCGATGCCAAGAATTTCAAAAACCGTTTGCTGCATTTTGCTATCGTGAATACGCACCGAACCACCACCTACTTCAACCCCGTTCAGTACCATATCATATGCATTAGACAGGGTTTCAGTCGGATTCGCTTTCAATTGCTCCGGTGTCACGCCAACCGGAGCGGTAAACGGATGGTGCAATGCCGCCAGGCCATTGTCATCGCCTTCAAACATCGGGAAATCAACCACCCACAATGGTCGCCAGCCGTGTTCGACCAGATCGAAATCTTCGCCAATCTTCAGGCGCAGTGCGCCCAGGGCCTCAGCCACTACCGTAGCATTATCGGCACCAAAGAAGATAATATCGCCGCTGACTGCATCAGTGCGCTGCAAAATAGCGTTGAGGGCTTCATCAGGGATAAATTTAAGTACCGGCGACTGGATGCCATCGCGGCCGGCCGACAGATCATTGACCTTCATCCAGGCCAGACCTTTGGCCCCATAAATACCAACAAAATTGGTGTACTCGTCGATGTTCTTACGCGAGATTGAATCAGCTTTCCCCGGCACTTTCAGGGCTGCGACCCGGCCCTTGGGATCATTCGCCGGTCCGGCGAATACCTTAAACTCCACCTCAGTCAGCAAATCAGCAACGTCGATCAGCTCCAGCGGGTTGCGCAGATCCGGCTTATCGCTACCGAAACGACGCATGGCTTCATGCCAGCTCATGCGGGGGAACTCGCCCAGATTAACGTCCATCAGCTCGACAAATAGCTGCTGCACCATCTGCTCAGTGACTTCCATCACCTGATCAGCGGTCATAAACGAGGTTTCGATATCGATCTGGGTAAATTCCGGCTGGCGATCAGCCCGCAAATCTTCGTCACGGAAACATTTGACGATCTGATAATACCGGTCAAAACCCGACATCATCAGTAACTGTTTAAACAACTGCGGCGACTGCGGCAGGGCAAAGAATTTGCCTTTGTACGTACGGCTGGGTACCAGATAATCACGCGCGCCTTCGGGCGTCGCGCGGGTCAGCATGGGAGTTTCAATATCCAGAAAGCCGGCACTGTCCATAAAACGGCGTACCGCGCTGGTTACTTTCGCACGGAACTGCAGATTGTGGTTCATATTGGGACGGCGCAGATCCAGATAGCGGAAACGCAGGCGCTGCTCTTCACTGACATGCTGGTTAAAATCGATTGGCAAAGCCGCCGAGCGATTCAGAATCTCCAGCCCGTCGGCCATTACCTCGATGGCCCCCGTCGCCATGCCGGTATTCACCTGGCTGTCCGGACGCGCCCGCACTACACCGGTCAGTTTGATACAAAATTCCTGGCGCAGCGAGTTGGCCTGCTCAAAGAGTTCACTCTGATCCGGGTCAAAAACCACCTGCACCAGACCGGTGCGATCACGCATATCAATAAAAATCAGGCCGCCAAGGTCACGGCGTTTATTCACCCAACCACACAAAGTTACCGGCTGATCAACAAGGCTGGTTTCGAGCTGTCCACAATAATGGCTACGCATGGGATTTTCCCTACCACAGAAATCGGTTTAACAAAGCGAAACATTATAACGGACTGACCGCAATTGTCAGCTATTGCCGGGGGATACTTCCGTGATTTCTCTCCAACTGCCGGTATAGCCACCAGCCGCCAACAAATCCGATCACGCTACCCAGGGTAATATCCACTAACCGGGTCATGATCAGCTCATCCGGCGGCAGGCGCGCGAAGGCGGCGTCAGCCAGTAGCACCGTCAGCGGTGTGATAAAAATCATCGCCAGACCATAGTTGCGCATTACAATGGATTCGATGATAAACGTCAGACCGGTAACCAGCAGGACCAGCATCCAGGGGCCAATCTCCAGATTCAGCATAAACCAGGCGAACACCATCCCCAGCGCGGTGCCGACGATCCTGTGGATCTGCCGGTGTCGGACCTGGCGGATATTCACCCCCTGCATAATCGCCAGACAGGAAATCGGCACCCAGTAGGGATTATTCAGCCCCATCAGCATGGCAATCAGGTAGGAGCCGCCGACAAACACCCCGATCACTGATGATTCGGTGCGCAGGTACTCGCGATTGCGCTTGGGTGGTGCCGGCTGTTTCGGCTTATTCAGCCCTTCGGTACGAACCGGCACCAGCAGGCTGTAGATAAACGCCAGCAGGCAGGAAATCATACCCCCCAGAGCCAGCCAGCCGATCTGGCTTGGGATCATCATCAGATCAAAGGGCAGCGTGCTGGCCAGGGCGGCAATCATGATAAAAAAGAAACGTCCGGGCGGCGGCACCTGATAGCGCCGGCACAAGTTATTAGCCAGCATGGCAATCACCCCGACCGCCAGCGCCGACGACCACATATAAAAACTGGCCAGACTGGCCAGGGTAAAACTAACCAGAAAACCAAACAGGCAGACAATTAAGGTGACCATGCGCCGCGCAGTGCGGGCCTGGGGCGGCAGATACATAATGACCAAACCGCCAATACTGCTCAGCACCGCCAGCCGCAACTGGCCGCTGAGCGCACCCAGTGCGACCGGGATGCCCGCTGCAAAACAGGTCACTACCGGGAAATGCCAGGGCCTGTCCGTAGGCTGAAATGACAGCAGGATTTTTATATCCTCATAAACCCGGCGTAGCAGACCCGGCGTTTCGGCTGCATCGGACATTATTATTCCTCAGTGAGTTCGGCTAAACTATACACCCACAACTTATAGACGACTTAAGCCACTATGATCAAACGTGATTCTTTGTTTGCTGAGCCACTGACCCAGGTCAGCGACTTTGTCTTTGATGAAAAGGTAGTGGAAGTTTTTCCCGACATGATTAACCGCTCAGTGCCCGGCTATCAGAGCATACTGCATGGCATTGGCCAGCTGGCTGCCCGTTTTGCCCAGCCGCAGAGCAATCTCTACGACCTCGGTTGCTCGCTGGGTGCCGCCACCCTGGCCATGCGTCAGAACCTTGCTGAGGTTGATGGTGTAAAACTCATTGGTATTGATAACTCACCGGCCATGGTCGAGCGCTGTAAGCTGCACCTGCAAGGGTATCGCAGCGCGGTACCTGCCGATATTCGCTGTGAGGATATTCGCGATACCGTCATAACCGACGCCTCAGTCGTGGTAATGAACTTCACCCTGCAGTTTGTGCCGCCGGAACAGCGCAATGAATTGCTGGCAGCGGTTTTCGCCGGGCTCAGGCCCGGTGGTGTACTGTTATTGTCAGAAAAATTCAAAAGCCCGGATGCAGCTATGGACGAGGTGCTTATCGATCTGCACCATCAGTTTAAGCGCGCCAACGGCTACAGCGAACTGGAGATCAGCCAGAAACGCGCTGCCATCGAAAATGTGATGCGGCCTGACACCCTGGATACCCATCTGCAGCGTCTGCAACACCTTGGATTTCATCAGCCCCAGGTCTGGTTCCAGTGTTATAACTTCGCTGCTATGCTGGCGGTTAAACCCTAAGGAAATCATTTGGCATGGATTTATTCAAAGATGACCTGATTGCCCTCGCCCGCTCACCGGTTTCGCACTGGCTGGGTAGCCTTGCCGGGCAGCTCGATCAGTGGCAGCGCGAGCAACAGCACGGCGAACTCAGCAAATGGCTACGCGCAGTGGCGCAGTTGCCGCAACTTGCGGCCGATCAGGTCGGGCTCAGTGATACCGTCAGCGTCCAGTCAGAAGAGCGCGTCAGCGACGGTCAGCGGAATCGTATCCGCGGGCTACTGCAGCAGCTTACGCCGTGGCGTAAAGGCCCATTTAATCTGCACGGCGTGCATATTGATACGGAATGGCGCTCTGATTTTAAATGGCAGCGGGTCGCTCCGCATCTGGGTGATCTGAGCGGTCAGCAGGTGCTGGATATTGGCTGTGGCAGCGGCTACCACCTGTGGCGCATGCTCGAAGCCGGTGCCGACCAGGCCTGGGGGATCGACCCCGGCCAACTGTTTATGGCACAATTTTTAGCGGTGCGGCACTTTATGCCTGACGAGCTCAAAGCCCGCGCTCACCTGTTCCCCGTTGGCGTCGATGACCTGTCCGAACTGAAAGCCTTCGACACCGTGTTCAGCATGGGGGTGCTCTATCACCGCCGCTCACCCATCGATTTTCTGACGCAGCTGCGCGCCCAGCTCAAACCCGGTGGCCAGCTGGTGCTTGAAACCCTGGTTATCGAAGGCA
>NZ_JAWVYM010000033.1:0-16926 GCF_033722695.1 Pseudidiomarina sp.
TAGCGCCGTTTCTGGTAGGTGACCTGAGTAAAACTTTGCAGCGTGAGTACCCCAAACTGCAGCTGAATTTCCGTGAGGACACCACCAGCAATTTGCTGTTACAACTGCGCAATGGCGACCTGGACGCGCTGGTGCTGGCGCTACCTATCGATTTACAGGGCAATCTAAGTTATGTGCTGGGACGTGATCCCTTTAAGCTGGTTATGCATAAAGAGTTAGCAGAGCACTTGAATGAGCCGGTGGTCTATAATCAGCTTCCGGACCAGTCTATTTTTTTACTGGAGCGCGAGCATTGCCTGACCGGACATGCCGTGTCTGCCTGCGAGCTGGCTGACTCGGTGAAAATTAATCCCTTTACCGCAACCAGCCTGCACAGCCTGGTGCAAATTGCGGATGCCCGTTTAGGCGCCACCTTTTTGCCACAAATGGCGATTGACCGGGGCATCTTAAATGGCACTGATCTGGTGGCTTTAAAGCCATCCGGACAGCAGGCAGCCCGCGAGATTGGACTGGTGTACCGGGCAACTACCAGCCGCCGGCAGACGTTCCGCAAACTGGCCGAGTCAATCGCGTCATTATTACCGGAACCGACCTTAAGCTAATTCGTACGAACCGCATATTTAGCCTATATTAGAATGACTTTAGTTTGCCAAATAAGTCTGCAGACAGCTATCAGGAGCAATGGAACATGATGAACAAGACAGTGCTGGCGACAGCGATTATCACCATAGGCGCAATAGCGCCCGCGGCGGCTGAAGAAGCCTCTACTGAACGACATAAAGTCAGCATCAATACGCTGGCATCAGGCTTGAGTCATCCCTGGGGCATGGCATTTTTGCCTTCAGGTGATGTGCTCATCACCGAACGCGGTGGCGATCTGCATAAGGTCAGCCTGGATGGCACCATAAGCGCGCCAATCAAGCATGTGCCCGAAGTCGTTGCCGAGCGCCAGGGTGGGCTGCTGGATGTCGCCCTGGATCCGGATTTCGCCAGAAATAACATTATTTACCTGAGCTACTCAGAGGCTGCGCAAGATGGCGGTACCGGCAACAGTACTGCCGTGGCCCGCGCCGAGCTGGCCGGCGACAGCCTGCAAAATGTTGAAGTTATTTTCCGTGGCGTGCCGAAATATGAGAGCAATGCCCACTTTGGCTCGCGGTTGGTATTCTCTCCTGAAGGGCACCTCTTTATCACTCTGGGTGATCGTTATTCCGCCATGGATGATGCACAGATCCTGGATAACCATCACGGTAAAGTGGTGCGGATCTGGCCTGATGGCAAAGTCCCGGAAGACAACCCCTTTGTCGGCCAGGATGATGCGCTGGATACCATCTGGTCGTACGGCCATCGAAACGTGCAGGGTGCTGCAATTCACCCGCAAACCGGCGAGCTCTGGACCAGTGAACATGGCCCTAAAGGCGGTGACGAAATCAACATTACCCGCGCCAGCAACAATTACGGCTGGCCGGAAGCCACCTACGGCGTCGATTATGACGGCACTATCATCAGCAAAAAGACCCATGTCGAAGGCACGGTACAGCCTCACTACTATTGGGTGCCGTCTATTGCGACCTCCAATATTATTTTCTATACGGGGGATAAATTCCCTGACTGGAAAGGCGATCTCTTTGTTGCTGCGTTACGCGGTTCCCATGTGGCCCGTCTCGACCTGGAAGGCGAGCGCGTGATGCATGAAGAGACCCTGTTTGATGAAGCTATCGGCAAGCGCATTCGTGATATCGAACAAGGCCCGGATGGCTATATTTATGTCATCACCGATCAACCGAAAGATGCTGAGTTGATTCAGATCAAGCCCGCCAACTAATTGGGGTAGTCGACACATGATGTTGCCTGATTTTCGTAATGTCCTGACGCTGGCTATGGCCGGCGTCACTTTTTCTGCCGCCGCGCAGGAGCCACCCGTACCGGCGACTGAAGTGATTGAAGTAACAGGTTCAGCCGTCCAGTTAAACCACGAGATCCCTGCTGCTGTAACCAGCCTGAGCGTAGATGAGCAACCGCCGGGTCTGCGGATTGATGCGGCCGAGTTGCTGGGCGGGATCGCCGGTGTCCAGGCCGACAGCCGTGCCAATTACGCCCAGGACACCCGCATAACCCTGCGGGGCTTTGGAGCGCGCTCTGCATTTGGGGTACGAGGCGTATTGCTGCAGCTTGATGGTATTCCGCTGAGTATGCCCGATGGCCAGGCCCAGACCTCCAGTATCTTGCTGGATGAACCCGACCAGGTGCAGGTGATTCGCGGGCCGCTGGCAACCCTTTATGGCAATGGGGCCGGTGGTGTTATTGACTGGCACTCCCGGGCACCGGATACCAATCAGCTGACCCTGAAAGCCATGGGCGCTGCCAACGATACCTCGCGCCTGCTGCTGCAAGGCGACCTGGTGGGTGACGATCACTCGCTGCGTTTAATTGGTGCCCGTTTTCGTACCGACGGTCCGCGCGTACACAATAGCGCCGAGCGCGATCAACTGGCATTGCGCTGGTATCAGGATTTGACCAACACCCTGCGCCTGGTGGTGCGCATGGATGACAACCACGCGCCTGAATTGCAGGACCCAGGCAGCCTGACGCCAGCTGCCTGGCGCGCCGATCCCGATCAGACCTTTAGCCGGGCTGACACCTTTAATACCCGCAAGTCGATTCACCACCAGCAACTATCTGTGAGCCTGCAGCAGGAAACGCTGGATAATCGCTGGCATGTCAGTGCCTGGCGTGGCTGGCGCGATATTGAGCAGTATTTGCCTTTCGCTGGTGATGATCTCACCAGTTCTGGTGCCGTCATTGACCTGCAGCGCCAGTTCAGCGGTATTGACGCCGCCTATAACTGGCGACTCGCACTACCCATTACCGCGACCCTGGGCGGCACCATCGCCGAGCAGGAAGATCGCCGCTTCGGCTATGTGAATGATTTTGGCCAGCGGGGCGAGCTGCGCCGCGACGAGCTTGGCACAGTAACAAATCAGGCGTTGTACGGCCTGCTTGAATGGCAGCCAGCTCAACAGTGGCACTTGCTAACCGGCTTGCGTTACAGCGCCGTCGATTTCAACGTTGACGATTACTACACCAATCCGGTGAACCCGGATGACAGCGGCGCACAGGATATGAACGCGCTGAGCTGGAATCTTGGCGTGACCTACGTAATCAGTGACCAACTCAGTATCTTTGCCGCCCGCGGTCGCGGTTTTGAAACCCCGACCCTGACCGAGCTTGCCTACAGCCCCCAGGGTACCGGCCTGAACACCCGGCTGGGACCGGCATACAGCCAGCAGTGGGAAACCGGTATCAAGTGGCGCAGCCCTGGCTTACGGGCGCAGCTAACGGCCTTTATCATTGATACGGACGACGAAATCGTGGTTGATCAAAGCATTGATGGCCGCACCACTTACATTAACGCCGGCCAGACCGAACGCAAGGGCGCCGAGCTGGAAGGCGAGTGGCAAATTGCCTCGGCCTGGGATTTACGTTTTGCAGCCAGCTGGCTGAACGCCGAATATGCTAATGGGAACCGGCTGCCCGGCGTCGCGCGCCAACAAGCCTTTGCCCAGCTGAACTGGAGCACCCGGCCGCTGGCTCAATTACCGATACAGGCCAGTCTGATTGCCGACCATCGCGGTGATATCGCCGCCACCGATGACAACTCGGTGCTGGCGCCGGGCCATACCCTATGGGATCTGGCCCTGAGTAGCCAGACCTCCTGGCAGGGGCTCGATATTGAACCCTGGTTAAAGATACATAACCTCGGTGATCGCGACTATGTTGGCTCAGTGGTGGTTAATCAAGGCAGCGGCCGCGCTTTTGAGCCTGGCGTGGGCCGCGAAATACAGGCGGGCTTCAGTGTTAGTCATCGTTGGTAAGCCAGCGATATAAGGTGCGGCGGGTAACCCCGAGAATACGGGCCGCCTGCTGCTTGTTGCCTTCGGTATAAACCAGGACTTTGCGCACGTAGTCGGCCTGCAGCTCCTGAATCGTCGGCCAGTGTGCCGGTGCACTGACCGGCGCCGCGACCGCTGCGGATTGGTTCTGGCGCAGCCGGGCTGGCAAATGTTCGGGTTCTATCAGCTCACCGTCACAGAACGTATAAGCTCGCTCGATAGCATTCTGAAGTTCGCGCACATTGCCCGGGAAGCGATAAGCGTAGAGCAGATCGCGGGCCGCCGCCGATAGTCCCTGCACCGGCTTCGGCTGCTGCTGTTGCAATTGATCAATAAAGTACTCAGCCAGCAGCTCAATATCGTCGCCCCGCTGGCGTAAGGGTGGTACCGCCAGGCTGAAGGTTTCCAGGCGGTAAAACAAGTCAGCCCGGAACTCTCCGGCGTCAACCCGCTGTTCAAGATCCTGATGAGTGGCCGCCAGGATGCGTACATCGACCTTTACTTCCTGATCACTGCCGACCGGCCGCATCCTGCCTTCCTGCAACACCCGTAGTAACTTAGCCTGCAGCGCCAGCGGCATTTCGGCGATTTCATCAAGCAGCAAGGTGCCGCCATCAGCTTCTTTTAGTAAGCCAGCGCGGGCATTGCGGGCCCCGGTAAAGGCCCCCGCAGCGTGCCCGAAAAATTCACTTTCTAAGAGTTCGCTGGGGATGCCGGCGCAATTCACCGCTAAAAACGGTCCATCACTGCGCTGGCTTTGCTGATGCAGCGCCTGCGCCACCAGTTCCTTGCCCGTACCGCTCTCTCCCAGAATCAGCACACTACCATCGGCGCTGGCAATTTGCTCAATCTCTGCGTAGAGCTGGCGCATGACCCGGCTGGCACCAATAATGCCCCCCGGCCCGCGCAGCTCGGCGTTAACTGAACGCCGGTAGGCTTCTACTTCGTCGCGCAACTGGTGATAGTCCAGCACCCGCTCCACGCTGACCAGCAAGTGCTCAAGGTCAAGCGGCTTGGTCAGAAAGTCATCAGCGCCCTGTCGCAGCGCATCGACCGCCTGATCGACAGTGCCAAAAGCAGTGACCAGAATTAAAGGCGGCTGTTTTTCGCGCTGCTGTAACTGAGCTAATAGCTCCAGCCCAGACATGCCGGGCAGCCGGATGTCGCTGATGATCAAAGCCGGAAACTGCGTCTCTAATTGCACCAGCAGCAACTCTGCCGTTTCGAACACGGCAACCCGGTAACCGCCGCTCTCCAGCTCTTCCTGTAACAATTCTCGCAGGCCGGGATCATCCTCGACCACGGCAATGAGATGCGCTTGTTTGGTTCTGCTCACTGTCATAACCCAATATCCTCTGCTGTAACCTGCCGCGGCAGCCGAACCCGCGCCTGACAGCCGCCTTCGGGTGCTGGGCGCAACGAAAATTCACCCTGATGGTCAGCGATAATATGAGCGACAATCGCCAGTCCAAGGCCGGTGCCCTCGCCCTGAGCCTTGGTGGTTTTGAACGGCTTTACTAATTCATCCTGGTCAGCACCAGCGGGGATACCGGGCCCATCATCGGTCATTATAATGTCAACATGCAGGTCTTGCTGTTGCACTTCAATAACCACCTCCTGTTTCGCTACCTGTAAGGCATTACGCAGCAGGTTAACCAGCGCCAGCTCCAGCCGCTGAGGATCGCCGCTGATAACAGCAGATTCCGCGGCTAGCTTAGCCGTTACCACCGGGCCGTCAGGCTCAAATTCGTAAGATGTGCTTAGCTGTGCCTGCCGGATCAGGTTGTGTACGCTGAATTGCTGCCAGGCCGTAACTGGTGTGCGGCTGAACGCCAGCAACTGACGGACCATCCTGGTTAGCCGTTGCACCTGGCCTCTGATGGCCGCGAGCTGCCGCTGTGATACATCGTCAGGGTGAACTTGCTGTAACCGCCTGGCGCGACCGTCGATCACGGTAAGGGGGGCGCCCAGTTCATGGGCGACGCCACTGGCAACCTGACCGATAGCCGCCATTTTCTCACTTTCCCGCAACTGATGATTAAGCTGCTGCTCGTGTGCCCGGCGGGCTTCAATCTCCTGCTCAGCAGCTTCAATACTGTCAAGCATCCGGTTGAGTCCTCCCGCCACTTCCCGCAGTTCGCCGGGGCCCTGTGCTACCGCCCGGTGTCCGCGATCGCCCTGAGCAACCCGGCGCATACTGGTTACCAGGGCTTCAATATGACGGCCAACCGCGCCGTAGTGGCCAAACACCAGAATCGCCACGGTCGCTATGGCCAGCACCAGCCAGGTACCCCAGGCTATGCGGCTGAGCTGGGCAAATGACTGCTCGAAATCCTGCGCGCGCCGGGTAATTTGCAGGAGCCCGATAATCCGGCCGCCGCGGTCGTTTACCGGCAAAAACTGCGAAAACACATCCCGGCCAGCGACTTCCCGGTAGCTGTCTTGCTGCTCACCGGTACGCACTACCTGCTCCGCCAGAATACTTTTGCTCAGGTCGCGTTCAACCACCCCGGCCGCGGCTACCAGGGTGCCCTGCGTGTCATAGACCGAGGCGCCATAGACCCGGCCAATACTGAACACCGAGTCCAGATTTGCCCGTACGGCCTGAATATCACCTTGCATCAGCGCATCAGCAACGGGTAACCGGATCGCCCGGCCGATCAGCTCCAGGTCGCCGCGAAGGCGTTCATCTTCCAGTTCGCTCGCACGCTCAAGACCAAAACCTATGGCAAGCCCGGATAACACTAACATCGGCAACACCACATACAGCAGTAGTGTCCGCTGCAAGCCTGACAGCCCCCAAGGATGTGATCTGTATCTTTTTGTCACGCATCGCTCCCGCACAATATGTATCAATAGTATACATATGCACCGCCGTAAATTCACCGATGGTTTTTTTAATCCGTTAAAACCGTTAGTTCGCGTCTTATCAAAAGCTGGCATAGCACTTGCTTAAATCACTGGGACATTTACCTTAAGGAGAATTCCATTATGAAAAACACATTAACTGCACTTGCTATCGCCGCTGCCGTTGCCGGTTCTTCAGTTGCTATGGCTGCGCCAGCACCACAGCAATCCGCCCAACATCAGCAAATGGCTGCTCAGCAACACAACATGGAATTTAGTGATGCGATGCTTGAGAAGTTTATTGATGCGATGAACTCGGTACAGAACATCAGCACAAAATATGCCGAAGAGTTCCAGAATGCTGAAGATGCTGAACAAGCACAATTGATTCAACAACAGGCTCAGCAAGAGATGATTGCTGCTGTTAACGATTCAGGCTTGTCGCCGCAGGAATACAACGCGATCGTTCAACGCGTTCAGCAAGACCAGGAACTTCGCTCTCGCTTAGAAGCGATGACTGAATAAGCCAACCGACTTTCACAACAGGGTACCAACTAAAAAGGCCAGTCAGTTGTAAAACTGACTGGCCTTTTCTTATGGCGAATAAACTAAGCCGTTAGCTTCTTCTTCAGTTCAGCTGCAAGCTTCCTTGAAGAGGCCGGGTTCTGACCGGTTATCAGCTGTCCGTCAACCACTACACAGGCTTCAGAGTCAGCGGCACGTTCAAATTTCGCACCCTGTTCTTTGAGCCTATCTTCAACCAGGAAGGGCACCACATGCTCTAAACCGGCGGCCTTTTCTTCACTGTTGGTTAAGCAGGTTACCCGGCGACCCTTAACAATGGGTTCACCGTCAGGGGTTTTGGCATTAGCCAGCGCTGCCGGACCATGGCAGACAGCCGCCACCGGCTTACCCTGGCGCCAGAAGTTCTCAATCAGGTCAATTGAGCGCTCGTCTTCGGCTAAATCCCATACCGGACCATGCCCGCCCGGATAATAAACCGCGTCAAAATCTTCCGCGTTCACTTCGCTTAGTTTCAGCGTAGTGGCGACCTGCGCCATGGCATCCTCGTCATCAAATAAGCGCACGGTAGCTGGCGTTTGCGCATCACTTTGCTGACTTTTCGGGTCAATGGGCGCATGGCCGCCTTTAGGCGATGCCAGAGCGACTTCAGCACCCGCGTCTTTTAATACATAGTAAGGAGTGGCGAACTCCTCAGCCCAGAATCCGGTCATTTCGCCGGTTTTGCCGAGTCGATCGTGTGACGTAAGAACAATCAAAACTTTCATATACGTGCTCCTGTCTTTTTGCGAGTACATCTAGTTTAATGGGGCTCATTACAGCCGTTTCAACCCAAGGACTAATTCGCATGGCGCCCGAATGGAAATCTGTATCGAAAGATTATCAGACGTACCTCCAGCTAAAAGGCGGCTTTAACATGGCCATACTGGCCGCCGCGTTGTCTGTGTTCAGTATAGTAGAAAATATCGGATCCTGGCTGCCCGACTGGTGGATCCTGGCCTCAGCCTGGCTGCTTCTGACGCTGTTCCTGCTGCTGTTCTGGGCACCGCGCCGGTATCGGTTTACCGGCTATGCCGAAACCGATGAAGCCATGTATCTGCGGCGGGGCGCGCTCTGGCGCCTGCAACGTGCCGTACCTCTTAATCGCATCCAGCATGTGGAAATTAAAGAGTCATTGCTTGAGCGGATGCTTAGCCTCTCGCATCTGGTTATTTATACCGCCGGCAGCAGTGGCGCTGACCTGGCAATTCCTGGGCTAAAGCCTGACGAAGCCGAACGCATTAAGAGCAGCCTGATCACTGAAGTGGCCAATGAGCCGGAAGCCGACGAGCCAGGTGAGTAACCCGAATGAGTGAGCTGAACTGGCAACGAACCCCGCCCATTACCATGGTCTTTTTTATTTTGCGCGAAATAAAAAGGCTGGTCAGTAATATCACCAACCTGATTCCGGTCATCGCGGTGGTCGCGGTGAGCGGTACCCCGGCAAAGGCGGCGATACTGGTCGCGGTCGCCTATTTCCTGTTTACCATTGCCGTTGCCATCATGCACTACAACCGCTTTTTGTTCGCGATCGGCGATGACGCCATTCATTTGCGCACCGGCATTATGAACCGTCAGAATCTGACTCTGAAATTCGACCGTATCCAGCAGGCGGAATTAAATGAAACCTGGTATTTCCGGCCCTTTGACCTGACCATTCTAAGCGTTGACAGCGCCGGTGCCGGCGGCAACGAAGTCGAAATCCCCGGCCTCAAAACAGCGCTGGCTCAACAGCTGCGACAGCAGGTGCTGGCCACCGCAAAAAGCAGCGACACAGCGGCCGGCAAAGCGTCTGACGCTGGATCAGAAGAACGAATCGAACCTGATTATCAGCGCCAGTTTAGCCTACCGGATATCGTCCGGGCCGGCGTTATCGATAACAAGATCTTCGTACTGATTGCTGTTCTGGCGTATCCGTTAAGCCAGCTGGACATCATGGAAAACTATATCGTGCCGTGGCTGGAAACCCACACCCAGTGGCTGGATACTAGTAATTGGTGGGTTGCTCCTTTGCTTGGAATGGCTGTGCTGGCGATGCTGTTTGTACTGGCCATTGGCGTTAGCGTGGTCCGCTATTACGGATTATCCCTGACTATTGCCGGCGGACGTTATCAGGCGCGCGGCGGCCTGTTTACTATTCGTACCCTCAGCTTCCGCTATCACAAATTGCAACGGGTTCAGATTCATCAGAATCTGCGCGCCCGGATACTCGGACGCTGGACGCTGCGAGTGAGCCAGTTACGGCCACGACAGCAGGCACAGGGCCAGGCGGCATCACAGTTTACCCTGCCGGTGGTTACCGCTCCGATCCTTACTGATTTACGGCGATTATTAAAGCTGCCTGAGCCGGACTCGCTCGGCTGGCATCGGATTTCGGTGCTGGCGCTGCTGGGGCCATCGATCTGGCTGGCAGTACTGGCACCGCTGGGGGCTTATCTGATTTACCGACAAGTCGATTCGCTGATGCTGGCAGCAGTGATCAGTGCCGGGTTCTGGTTGCTGTTACAGATTTATATTGTGTTGCGCTGGCTGCGCTTCAGTTACAGCACCGGTGAAGACTGGCTGGCCGTGCGCCGCGGGGTACTCAGCCGCCGCGAAAACTGGTATCCGTTGTACAAAGTGCAGCAGATTGATGTGAAGCGTTCGCCCTGGCTACGCCTGCTGGGCTTTGCTGATCTGGTCCTCAATACGCCGGCAGGATCTGAAAACATCCGCTATCTGCCGCGCTCGCAAGCCGAGCACTTGCAGCAGCAGTGGGTCAATGACATTGCCCGCAGTCACAAGCCCTGGATGTAAAGACACTTAGAACCAGCGGCGAACCCGGCGACAGTAGTCACCATAGCTGTCGCCGAACTTTGCCAGCAACATGCGCTCTTCAGGCACAATCTGAAAACGGTTCATGTACATCAAAAACACGGGCAGCCAGATAAGCGCCGGCAAGCTGTCTAACCATAGCGCCCAGCCAACCAGCACCAGCAAGAAGCCAAGATACATGGGGTTACGACTGAACCGGTAAATGCCATGCTGAACCAGACTGCTGCTGAGATTCGGATCCATCGGATTGACCGTGGTCGCAGCGCGCCGGAACTGCCAGACTCCGGCGCCGGCAATCAGTACACCGGCTACAAAAAAACCAACTGCAGCCTGGCGTAAATCGCTGAAGTGCCAGGCACCGGTTGGCCATAGCCAGTTGGTCAGCCACATCAGGGCGCCGATTACTATCACCAGCACCAGGGGAGGAAGCTTGAGTTCCAGGCTCGACATCGGCATGGCTCCTTAAATTTGTTAGTCTTTACTGATTATTATCATGCGGACGCTTATGTCACACAATACAATTGAATTAAATCGCCAACAGCAGCCACTGGACCATCTCGAATCGGTCTGGTTATTTGGCTATGGCTCGCTGATCTACAAAGCGGACTTCCCCTACCTGCAGCGGCGTCCGGCGCGCATTCACGGCTGGCAGCGGCGCTTCTGGCAGGGCTCTCACGATCATCGCGGTACCCCGCAAGCGCCCGGCCGGGTTGCCACCCTGATTCCAGTTAAAGATGCGCATTGCGCCGGCATGGCCTATGAAGTAACCCCTGATGTATTTGAGCATCTGGATCACCGGGAAAAAAATGGTTATCTGCGTTTCTTTACCCCGTTCGAATGGCTGAACAGCGGCGGCTCTGTCGAAGGCCTGGTCTACGTCGCCGATGCCTCAAATGCGGCCTGGTTAGGCGAAGCTGACGAGCGTGAAATAGCCCGCCATATCGCCCGCTCCGAAGGCCCGAGCGGGCACAATAGTGACTACTTACTTCGGCTAGCAGAATCGCTGCGCGCGCTTGGCGAACAAGATGATCACGTTTTCGCCATTGAGCGCGAACTGCGCCGCTTGCTAGCGGGCTGAACTGATTCTTCGAGAAAGGCAAGGCCGCGTTGGCGGCCGATTTCATAACCCGTATGCAAGGCATCAAGATTACGGGTAAAGCGCCCGACACGGAAATCAGTAGGCGGAGCGATCACATTGATTTTGCAGTCTTTTGGCGGATTGGTAATAAACTCCAGGCTGCGGTTAAATTTATCCGGGCGATCCGTAATGGCCTGACGCAGCACCAGGTGATTAAGCAGAAACTCCTCCACCGGGCCGGGCAACGTGTACACATGCTTTCTGACCCGCAATGACTGTGAAAGGATGACGGTGATCTCACGCGCCCCCATTTCGTAAGCTTTTTCGACCGGAATAGAATCTGCGACACCGCCGTCGGTCATCGGGATACCGTTTACCTCCGGGTAGTCGCGATAAATAAATGGAATGGCGCAGGAAGCCGGGAACAAGTCGTGCATATTATCTTTGGTCACTTCGATATAGCAGGCTTTACCGGTATCAACCCGGGTAGTGACCACATACAGCGGTACCTGGCGCTCCATGTAGTGCTTGAGATCCAGTTCAAGATCCTTAAATGACTGACGCCATAACCACTCCACATCACAGAAGTGGCCGCCGGTCAGATAGCGAAGTGGATTCAGAAAATTAGAACTCTGGGCATGTTCAGTAAGGATTCGCAGGCTGCGCTTATGCTCGTTAGCCAGGTACCCAATCAGGTTGGTCGAGCCGGCAGACACGCCGATGGCAAAATCAAAGGGGTTATAGTCCTGCTCCATGAAGGCGTCTAATACGCCGGCGGCAAAGACCCCGCGCATTGCACCTCCTTCGACTACCAATGCTCGTTTTTCTGATGTCATACCGCTATCAGTTCCTTTTCCTGTTAAGCCCTCTGTAAACTATTTTTCAGCGTACCTGTTAACTATAAGAAAGATTTCCAGATTCATCAAAAATCAAGGCTTTACCTGCTCTTTACACCCCGTCGTTTCTCACTTTCAGGGATTTGTGCTACTTTTTAAGGACGCACATTTAGTCAGCGTAAAAAGGAGTAGTACTTATGAAACGTATATTAATCGCAAGCGCCATCACTGCAGCTTTATCAGCACCAACTATGGCGCAGAACACCCCATCGTTCGATTTTGTTTCTGCCGACTATCAGCGCGTTGATTCCTTCGGAGAGGACTTTGACGGCTTTGGAGCCGACTTCTCACGGTCGCTTACCCCAAATGTTTTCGTTGAAGGCGCTGTCGCTTTCTTCAGCGAGTCGGGCGTTGATCTCGACAACTATGATATCGGCCTTGGCTATCGCCACGCCCTGTCCAACCAAACCCATACTTATGGCGTTATCTCGGCTATCCATACCAATGTGGAATTCGACAGCCCAAGCTTGATGCATACTGATGACACCGGTTGGGGCTTAGCCGCTGGTGTACGCCATCGTCTCAACGACATGGTAGAGCTTGATGCACGCCTGCAGCACGTCGACATTTTCGATGATTCGGATATTGGTGCCCGTATCGGCGCTAAGTTTTTCCGCGGCGTCTGGAGTTTCGATATTGGCTACAATCATCAGGATAGTGAAAACTCAACCGTCAATCTTGGCGTGAGCTACCACTTCTGAATCTGATTATGCCAAACAGAAAGGGCCCCTCGGGCCCTTTTTTTATGCGCGCAATTATTCAGCTTTGTAGCGGTCAATCAAATCACTGCCGCACAGCTTCGCCGGCGTGTAATAACCGGGCGCAGGCCGCTGTTCGAGAACATACATGGCCATATCCACAGCGCCCTGACTGGTCAGCTTATAGCCATTCATCACCTTCACCCGTAGCGACTTGCTATCACCTTTACCATTTTTGGCTTCACCCCAAACATAAGTGACCGCCTGCTCGCGTTCTTTCTCATCAGGCCCGGCTGGCTGCTGCTCGATATTTTTTTCCAGCAGGTTGCGCAGCGGCTTGAGACGAAATAGCCAGCGGAACCAGTTCATTCGTTTCATGCGCTTGATCAGCCGCGGTGAAGCCGGAATATAAACCTCAATATTAGGAATGCCGGTGGTGTAGTAGGCCGTTGCAACATCGCCCCAGGGAATCGTCATCGCGCACTTTTCGCCGTTGCCAAAATCGATTTTGCGGGTGTGATAGGCCAGCGGCACCTTAACGACCTTGCCACCACGGCGCACCGCGCCACCTTCAGCGAGCTTGCGCATGCCCGTACGGGCGGTACCACGGCTCATCCGCGACGAGGAATCAAAACCCAGGACTAAATCAATAGCATCGGGCAGCTGGGCTTTGAGCTGTGCCGCTACACAATCCGTTGGAATCACATCAAAGCCCACGCCCGGACAAATCACGATGCCGGCTCGTTCAGCATCCTGGTGCCGGCTGTGCGCATGCTGGAAGACCGAAATTTCACCTGTTATATCCAGATAATGTGTATGCGTGGCCAGACACGCCGCGATCATTGGCGCCGAGGTTATCTCAAAAGGCCCGGCGCAGTGGATCACCAAATCCATCTCTTTTAGCGCGTTCTGCAGCGCCTGTTGCTCATCCAGGATCACAACCACATAGTCAAGCCCATGAGCATCAGCCAGCTCTTTGACTGCCTGGGCGTTGCGCCCTGCTAATACGGGCTTATGCCCCTGCGCCACTGCGTACTCAGTGATCAATTCACCGGTATAGCCGTATGCTCCATATATCATCCACTTCATGGTATCTGCCCGCCTGGTTGCTAAAATCACTATAAGATATAACGTTATGGTTCTTAAATTACCACGGCTTTCAGTTATGATCCCGCTCTGTTCCTGAAAAACTCTGAGGTGTCTGTGCGCAATATCGTTATCATCCACGAAAATGAAGAATGGCTGGTGCCGCTGCGGGCAGCCTTCGCCGAGCGCGGTGTGACCCCGAATGAGTGGTTTCTGGATACAGGCGCGGTGCCGTATACCGAGGTCCCGGACAATGCCGTTTATTACAATCGCATGAGCGCCTCCTCGCATACCCGGGGGCACCGGTTCGCGCCGGAGCTTACCCGCATGGCATTGACCTGGCTGCAGCAACATCCCACTTCGGTAGTGAACGGTACCCCGGCGCTGGCACTCGAGGTCTGTAAGCTATCTCAATATGCGGCGTTACAGCAGGCTGGTCTGCAGGTACCCGCAACCCATGCTGTGGTCGGCCGCGACGAGTTAATCGCAGCGGCAGAGCGCTTTGCCCACTGGCCGCTCATACTGAAACCAAATCGCGGCGGAAAAGGCCTGGGCGTAACCCGCTTTGACTCACTGGCAGCACTGCAGCGTTTTATTGACGCCCCTGAGTATGACGAGCCACTGGACGGGATCTGGCTACTGCAGGAATATATTCAGCCCAAAGCGCCTTACATCACCCGTGCTGAGTTTGTCGGCCGCGAGTTTATTTATACCGTACAGGTGAACACCGAAGGCGGCTTTGAACTTTGTCCGGCGGATGTATGCAGTGTCGACGACGCGTTCTGCCCGACCACGGAGCAGCCGGCGGCAGGCAACGAGCATAAGTTCACTATTACCCATGGTTTTGATGGCCATAAGATCATTGCTCAGCTACAGAAGTTTTTGCAGCAGGCGCAGATTGACGTGGCTGGTATTGAATTTATTGAAGCCGAAGATGGCCAACTCTACGTATACGATGTGAACACCAATACCAATTATAATCAGGGCGCGGAACAACGCGCGGGCGTGGCAAAAACCGGCATGGGCGCCCTGGCTGATTATTTGATTAAGCTGGCGCAGTAATAACGGGTATCAGGAGGTGGGGTCAGCCCCCCTATTTGGCGGCTCGACCACCCAGTCCGGCTCGGCAAATTCACCAATAGGCCGGATTTCACAGAAATCAGCCGCCGCCCGGATAATCGCCGCGACTTCTGGGTTGTGCTGCGACTCCATCGCATCGCGCTCGGCTTTGCTGTCCCAGTGCGCGATGGCGATTAACACCTTAGGATCATCCAGCTTCCGGTGTAATTCTGTGCCGCGGGCGCCCGGCGCGCGCTGAATGATTTCGCTCGCGCGTACCCATGCTTCAGCATAGTCTTCGGCGCTATGACCTTCTTTAATATGCACTTCGAAAATGTATTTCATTTACCCTCCGCCAGTATTCTGAATGCCAGCAAACTGCCTTGAATTTTCGTCCGCCAGAGTCTATTTGATCAGGTAAGCTTTCTTACGGAGATACCAATGACTGTAGAAGTACCGGACGATCCATTGTTTCAACCGCTGCAATTCGGCACCCTGAAATTACGCAACCGTATCATTATGGCACCGCTGACACGATCCCGCGCCAGTCAGCCCGGCGACGTGCCGAATGAGATGAATGCGCGCTATTACCGCCAGCGCGCCAGTGCCGGCTTCATCATCTCCGAAGCCACCCAGATATCGCCGCAGGGGAAGGGCTATGCCTTTACCCCTGGCATTCACTCACAGGAACAGATCGACGGCTGGCGCAAAGTAACCGACGCGGTGCATGAAGCGGGCGGTCGAATCTACCTGCAGCTCTGGCACGTTGGCCGGATTTCGCACCCCGACCTGCAGCCCGATGGTCAACAACCAGTGGCACCCTCTGCGATTAAGCCAGAAGGCGCGCAAACCTACACCAGCAAAGATTCCGGCATGGTGGATATCCCTGAGCCACGCGCGCTGAAAACCGAAGAAATTCCCGATATTGTGGAGCAGTTTCGCCAGGGCGCGAAAAATGCCCGCGAGGCCGGTTTTGATGGCGTCGAGATACACGCCGCCAATGGTTATTTACTGGATCAGTTTCTTCGCACCGGCAGCAACAAACGTACGGATAAATATGGCGGCTCAGTAGAGAACCGCTTGCGCCTGCCGCTTGAGGTCGTTGAGGCCGTAATTGAGGTGTGGGGCAAGGAAAATGTCGGCATCCGGGTCAGCCCCACCGGTAGTTTTAATGATATGCATGACGATGATCCGGTTGAAACCTACGGCTTGCTGGCAAAACATCTCGATGATCTGGGCATTTCTTTTATCGAAGTGGTGGAAGACTCATTCCAGGGTAATCATGCCGACGATCGCCCGGAGGATGTCATCACCGCCATACAGACCAGCTATAAAGGCGTCTACATCGCCAACGGCGAATACGACGCCAAAGAAGCGCGCCAGCGTATCAGCGACGGCCGTTGTGATTTGGTCAGCTTCGGGCGGCCCTTCATTGCCAATCCGGATCTGCCACGACGCTTTCGCGAAAATGCGAAGCTGAATGAATGGGATTCCGATACCTTTTATGGTGGCGATGAGCGCGGCTACATTGACTACCCGTCACTGGATGAGCAGAATCCGCTCGCCCGTCCGTCATAAAAAATAGTCGATCGGCAGTAGCGACAGCAGCCATACATAAGTGCGCCGCCACCAGCTGGTTTCAGGATCCCTGTGGTGGCGGATCAGCTGCTGCCGCCGCTCGATCCAGACCAGGTTACCCTGCTCATCCAGCTCCAGCTCATAGGCTCGCTCAGGCACCCGGGCCTCAAAGCCCTGTTCCAGTGCTGCCGCCAGCTCCGGGCTGCTGATCATAAATCCCAGCTCGGTATTAAGATTGGCTGAGCGCGGATCAAAGTTAAAGGAGCCGATAAAGAGTTGCTCGCCGTCAATGGAAGTCGTCTTCGCATGCAAACTTGAGCCCGCCGACAAGCTAAAGTTAGCTTCAGGCTCAACCGCGTTCATAAGTTGCAGTTCAGTCGGGCGCAGTTCATAAAGTTTAATACCGGCCTCGAGCA
>NZ_JAWVYM010000034.1:0-16917 GCF_033722695.1 Pseudidiomarina sp.
AACCGTGGGAGGAATTGGGATGTCTGTATTGCAGGAATTTAAAAAGTTTGCGCTGCGTGGCAATGTGGTGGATATGGCGGTAGGTATCATTATTGGTGCCGCGTTTGGCCGGGTCGTGTCCTCGTTTGTTGCCGATATCGTCATGCCTCCGCTTGGCGTCATGATTGGCGGTGTCAGTTTTTCTCAGCTGGCCTGGGTGATCCAGGACGCGACCGAAACCCAACCTGAAGTTGCTATCCTATACGGTAAATTTATCCAGTCCACGGTTGATTTTATTATCGTCGCCTTCGCTATCTTTATTGCGATAAAGGTAATGAACTCACTGAAGAAAAAACAAGAAGAAGCACCAAAAGCCGCACCTAAACCATCTGGTCAGGAAGTGCTGCTGACAGAAATCCGAGACCTGCTGAAGAAATCCAAGGGCACGGAAAAGTAGCAGAGATGGCTACCACCCAAACACAGTCTGCTGACGTGATAGCTCAAACTAAGGCCTGGGTTGAGCAGTTGATCGTGAAGTATTCGATTTGTCCGTTTGCCCGTCGCGAGGTCGAGCGCGACAGTATCCGCTACGTAGTCAGCGGTTCATCACGGCTGCCCGCAGTTTTAGAAGACGTAATTGCTGAATGCGACTATCTGGATCAGCATCCGGGTACCGAAACCACGTTATTAATCATCCCGGCCGGGTTTGAAGGATTCTGGGGCTACCTGGACCTGGTTGATGTAGCCAACGAGTTAATCTGTCAGCAAGGCTATGAAGGCGTTTATCAGTTAGCCAGCTTTCATCCGGATTATTGCTTCGACGGCGAGCCGGAAGATGATCCAGCCAATTATACTAATCGCTCTCCTCATCCGGTTCTACATATTCTGCGGGAAGCCAGCCTGGAACGGGTGCTCGCCGCATACGGGGAACCCGAGTCGATACCTGATCGAAACATCGCTTTTGCCCGTCGTAAAGGGCGATACTTTTTTACGCAGTTATTGGCGACTCTCTCCTGCAAACATGAGGATAAATCCGATAATTGAGTCAGAAAGGCTTCTTGTCAGGCTGCTTATTGCGGTCTAATCTAAAAACCACGACCTGTGACTGAGAAGAAGAGGTTCATGAGCGATGTTGGTTGGGTCTTCCGGTATAGACTCCTCTGGCTGATTGCCGGAGCCGCTGTCTATTATATCAGCGCGCGACTGTCGATGTCGACGTTCTCGCTGGGCCCTGAAAATTTAGCGTTGGTATGGTTTCCCGCTGGTATCGGTCTGGCGATGATAAAGTTTTTTGGCTGGCGGGCATTGCCTTTTATTTTTATCGCCAGTTATACCGCCAACCTTCCGGGTATGTCGATATTTGATTCGGCAACTAACTACACACACACTGGAATTTCCGCTGCGGCCAATACCTTTGAAAGTGCTCTGGCCTATTACCTATTATGCCGGGTGCTGCCCGATGGCATGCGGCGTTTTGCTGATATCCTTCCGTTTTTGGTGATTGTTTGTCTGATTCCCACCGCAATAAATGCTTCACTGCTTGTCCCGAATCTTCTATGGGGCGGTTACATTGAATTGGCAGATGCAAAGTGGCTATGGATGATGCTGGTGCTGACGAATTCTCTGGGGATTCTGATTGTTTATCCGTTAATTTCGGCATTTAGTCGGATCGAGCCTATGTACGTCGGCCAGATGGCCCGCTGCTTCAGCCTGTTTATTATCTGCATGGGGCTGGTATATCTGGCATTCACACTGTTCAGTGGATTTATCTTTCTGTTGTTTCCCGCGCTGCTTTTTCTGGCCGTTCAGGGGCGAAGGGGAACTGCTTATGTAGCCCTTACCTTAACCGTCTGCATGGTGGTAGCGCTGGCGTCGCACGATCCCGGGCCTTTCGCCACCGGCGACATAACGGAAACCCGCCTGATGCTGCTCACGTTTTTGTATACCATCGCGATTCTGGTGCTGGGTTCGGAACTGCACCAGCGGGAATTGATGAGTACCACCTCGGCGAAAGAGAGGTGGCGCTATAAAGCCAATCATGACCCGTTAACCGGGCTTGGCAACCGGCTGTTGTTTATGCCGCTGCTCGATAATGAAATGAAGCGGGCCGAGCGCATGGAACGACCATTTTCGCTGGCCCTGATCGACATCGACAACTTCAAGCAGATAAATGACAAGTATGGACATATGCCAGGCGATGAAATCCTGAAAGCGTTCTCAACGTTACTGCTCGGGTCATTGCGGGACATCGATGTCGCCGCGCGCATGGGCGGCGACGAATTTGCTGTATTATTTCCTGAAGCGGCGGCTACCGACGCGGAAAGTGCTCTGAAGCGGCTGCGGGAAGAACTGGAGAAGCTGGATATTACTGTTCAAGGCACCCCGATTAAACTCACCATTAGCGTGGGGCTGGTCGAGTTTCATCCGGACCGTTTTGACTCAGCCGACTGTCTGTTATCGCAGGTTGATCATTTGTTGTATGACGCCAAGCGGCAGGGGCGGGATCGAATTCACGCGCAGCATTAGGCGTCGCGCGGCAAGCCCCGTTCTACCGCGCGCACCAGCCGCAATACCTGCTTAGCTGGCTGTACCGCACCACTGCGCTGACGCGCCAGTGCCCAGTCGATATGTTCGCGCACCATGTCTGAGACCACGTTCCGACGGGCCTCGAGGGCCGCAATTACCGCCGCATTCGCTGGCGCGTTGCCAAGCCCCACGGCGAGATTCCGGGTCCACCGCTCAAAGCCAATCCGGCGAATGGGCGAGCCCTCAGTGCGGGACAGAAAGGTTTCCTCATCCCACTCCCATAGCTCCAGCAGTTCCGGCGCATGCAGATGCTGGCGCGGCGAAAAGTCTGCCTCATCGGTGAGCTGCGCGTAGCGGTTCCACGGACAGATGAGCTGACAGTCATCGCAGCCATAGATACGATTGCCGATTAACGGGCGTAGCGACTCCGGGATTGCGGTTTTCAGTTCAATGGTCAGATAAGAAATGCAGCGCCGGGCGTCTAATATATAAGGCTCGACAATGGCCTGAGTCGGGCAGATGGTGATACAGGCTTTACAGGTGCCGCATTTTTCTGCCACCGGCTGATCGACGGGCAGCGGCAGGTTTACCAGTAACTCGCCGAGGAAGAACCAGGAACCGCCTTTTTCATCAAGTACCAGACTGTGTTTACCCGTCCAGCCAAGACCGGCCTTTACGGCGAGCGGGCGTTCCATAATAGGAGCCGAGTCGACAAAGGGACGGAAATCGAGATCAGCACAGGCTGATTTTATTTTTTCCCCCAGCTGTTTTAGCCGTTTGCGCATCAGCTTGTGATAATCACGGCCAAGGGCGTAGCGACTGATATAGCCTAAGCGAGGGTTTTTCAGGGTTTTGGCAAAACCGGCTTCCGCGGGCAGATAGTTCATACGTACTGAGATTGCCCGCACACTTCCCGGATGCAACTGTTCGGGGTGGGCGCGCAGGTCGCCGTGGCGTTCCATATAATCCATCTCGCCATGCATGCCCGCGTCCAGCCAGCGCTGTAAATGCTCCTGCTCGGCACTCAGATCAAGATCGGCAATACCGACTTTCTGAAAGCCTAGCTCAGCGCCCCAGCGCTTAATATCGGCAGCGAGTTGATGAAAATCCATGGAATACGTCTTATGCTTGAGTAATACGCCTAAAATACCAAAAAACGACGAGGAATTCACTGATGGCACTAAGTACGTCGCAGCTTATTTATCGCACCGAACAGGTTCGCGAGGGCGAGCAGGATGCCGCAGCCAGTCAGGATATCAGCGAAAAGCAGTTGATGCAGCGGGCGGCCCAGGCCTGTCTAGAGCATATTCGTCAGGTACAGCAATTACCGGCGCGGTTGCTGATTCTTTGCGGGCCTGGCAATAACGGGGGCGACGGATGGGTACTGGCGCGGCTGGCGCAGGATGCCGGCTATGAAGTGCAAGTAGCAGCTGCTGAACCGTCAAGCGACCTGACGCAGCAGGCTTGTGAGGTCTGGCGCGAACAAGGCGGCAAGGTGACCAGTCTGGATCAGGTTAGCGAAAGTATACTTTCCAACGCCGAAGTCATCGTTGATGCGCTGCTGGGCACCGGGTTGAGTCGGGAGTTAAGCGATATTTACCTGCAACTGACAGAGTTGCTTAATGATTTTTCGGCGAATCATCGCAGTTATGTACTTAGTGTCGACTGTCCGACAGGTTTGAACAGCGACACCGGCCAGCCTATGCCCGTTGCCGTTAAAGCACATGGAACGGTCACTATGGTGGCTCTGAAAACGGGCTTGGTTACCGGCCAGGCCAGGACCTACTGCGGCGAACTGAAACTTGCGGATTTAGGCATTGGCGAGGCTTTCCGTCGCCGGCAGCGCGCTTGTGCTTACAGCATCAATGACCGGCGGGTCAGTGAACACTTGCGCTGCCGCGAAGCGTCTTCGCATAAGGGGGATCATGGCCACGTGCTTATTGTCGGAGGTTATCCAGGCCTCTCAGGCGCGGCCATTATGGCTGGTCAGGCCGCGTTGCGCTGCGGCACCGGCAAGGTGACTGTGCTGACGCATCCGCAGAGTCACGCCATTGTTGCCAGCGCGCAGCCTGAATTAATGGTTCATACGCTTGATGGGGTAACTGCGGACGACAGCAATCTTGATAATTTGCTCAGCGCGGCCGATGTGGTGGTGCTGGGACCCGGGCTGGGGCAGCACGAGTGGGGGCAGTCGCTATTTAATCAACTCATCGTCTGGGAAGGCTGCCTGGTTATGGATGCGGACGCACTGAATTTGCTGGCCTTGAGCAAACACAAGCCGCCAGCTGCAGCCAGCTGGTTATTAACGCCTCATCCCGGCGAGGCCGGACGGCTGTTGGGTTGCCGGGCCACCGAAATCGAGCAGGATCGCTATGCCGCAGTGCGTAAGCTGGCGGATGAGTTTAATGCGCAGGTACTGCTCAAAGGTGCCGGTAGCCTGATCGCGGCCCCAGGCGACAGTATGATACAGGTCTGTCGGCAAGGCTCCCCGGCGCTGGCAACCGGCGGTTCCGGCGATGTATTAAGCGGTATTATCGGCGCCTTGCTGGCACAACGCGTGCCGCTGGATGAGGTGCTGGCGATCGCTGCCTGGCTGCATGGCAGTGCAGGCGAACTTGCAGCAAAACAGGGGGAACGTGGTACACTACCAACCGATCTTACGTACTTTTTACGGCGGCTGGTAAACCCTCACCAGCAACTGACTTCGCTGACGGATAACGCATGACTGCAGTAACTTTATTTCTGGCCGATGAAGCCGCATTGCTGGCCGTAGCTGCCCGCCTTGCGAACGCCGCAGAACAAATTACTGGCAAGCCCGGTGATGCCGCCCTGACTATTTTTTTATACGGCGAGCTGGGTGCGGGAAAAACCACCTTTAGTCGTGGTTTTATTCAGGAACTTGGTCATCAGGGTAAGGTCAAAAGCCCTACGTACACGTTAGTCGAAAGCTATGATTTGCCGAACTGGCAGGTGCATCACTTTGACTTATATCGCCTGGCGGATCCTGAAGAACTTGAATTTATGGGCATTCGTGATTACCTTGGCAACAACAGGATTATTCTGGCTGAGTGGCCACAACGGGGTGAGGGCTATCTGCCGGACCAGGATATAACAATAACGATCGATTACGCGGATACCGCGAGATCAATGACATTAACTGCGCTAACACAACGGGGTCGGGAAATTCTCGATACATTCTGATGCATCGCTGGCTTGTGGGGATACTGGCATGCTTCGCCGCTTTTTCGCTGGCGCCGGCTCATGCCAATAACATTGAAAACATTCGGGTCTGGCCTGCGCCGGATAACACCCGCGTGGTTTTTGACCTGACTGAAACCCCGGACTTCAGTTACTTCACCTTGTACGACACTAAACCCTATCGGCTGGTGGTGGATTTCGCCAATACCGGACGCAAGGTCGATTTAAGCAAAGTGCCGACCGACTCCTTGTTGATCAATAAGATTCGCCTCAGTACGCCGAAAGACAAAAACAGTACCCGGATCGTTTTCGAATTAACCGAGAAGGTTGAACCATCGGTATTTCCGTTAGCTGCTAATGACCGTTATGGTGAGCGCCTGGTGGTCGATCTACCCGGTAGCTCGGTCGTGCGCAGCGCCCCTGTTTTGCGCGCCAGTGATCTGAAAGAACGTAAGGTTACTGTGGCTATCGATGCCGGCCATGGCGGTGACGATCCGGGTTCAATCGGGCCCGGAGGTACCTACGAAAAGCACGTCGTGCTGAAAATATCCCGCGCGCTGGCCGATATGATTAACGAAGACCCGGCTATGCAAGCTTATCTAATCCGTTCTGATGATTATTATGTGGGCCTCAAAGCACGGACCCGCAAGGCGGAAGAAATTAAGGCCGACTTGCTGGTATCGGTTCACGCGGACGCCTTTACTTCGCCGCAGCCCCGAGGCGCTTCCGTATGGGTATTATCTAACCGGCGGGCCAATAACGAAATGGGTCGGCTGCTGGAAGATAAAGAGCGGCTTTCTGATGTGCTCGGCGGCGTGGAACTGAGTATTCAGACCGATGATACCCATGGCTATCTCAATGAGGCGCTGGTGTCGATGTCGATGGACCATGCTATGGCGAGTGGATATGAAGCGGCGGAAGAAATTATTAATGAAATGAAAAAAATCACCCGTATGCACAAGAGTAAGCCCCAGCACGCCAGCCTGGCTGTGCTCACTTCAGGTAGTGTGCCATCGATGCTGGTTGAAACCGGTTTTATTTCAAACCCTGAAGAAGAACGCCTGTTGCTTAGCAATAAATATCAGCAGCAGGTCGCCCGCGCTGTGTATTACGGGGTGCGCAGTTATTTCACGCGTAAGCCTCCGGATGGTACCTACTTTGCGACAAACCGCGCCAGCAAGCATGTGGTGAAATCCGGCGAGTCGTTGTCGGTGCTGGCAGAACGCTATAATACCTCAGTGCAGGCTATCAAAGAGCGCAATAAACTGAATAGTACCGTGCTGAAAATAGGCCAGGTACTTGATATTCCATCTTCCTGACAGGTTAAGCGATGCCAATACACCTTTTGCCCGTCGCCCTGGCTAACCAGATAGCCGCTGGTGAGGTGATCGAGCGCCCGGCTTCAGTGGTTAAAGAGCTGGTTGAGAACAGTCTGGATGCCGGCGCTGATCAGATAAGCGTCGAAATTGAGCAGGGTGGCCGCCGGCGTATTCGTATCCGTGATAATGGTGCTGGTATTGAAAAAGCTGAATTACCGCTGGCGCTGAGCCGCCATGCCACCAGCAAGATCAGCTGCCTGGCCGATCTTGAAGCCATTATGAGCATGGGCTTTCGTGGCGAGGCGCTGGCCAGTATCGCCTCGGTATCGCGCTTGCGGCTGACCTCACGGCCAGCCGGCCAGCCCGAAGCCTGGGAAGCCTGGGTTGAAGGGCGCGACATGCAGGCGCAACTCACGCCGGCGAGCCATCCTGATGGCACTACAGTGGATGTGCAGGACTTATTCTTTAATACCCCGGCCCGCCGAAAGTTTTTACGCACGGACAAAACCGAGTTCGGCCATATTGATGAAGTGGTGCGGCGTATTGCCCTGGGGCGCTTTGATGTACGCCTGAACCTGACGCACAACCAGAAACTGGTCAGGAGCTATCCCGCAGCGACTAACAAAGAACAGTTCCTGAACCGCCTGACCAAAGTGTGCGGCCCGGCTTTTACCGACCATGCGATTTATCTTGAACAGCAGACCGGGCCGGTACGCCTGCACGGTTGGATAGCCCCGGCCGCGCACTGCCGGCATCAGGGCGACGTGCAGTATTTTTACGTGAATGGTCGCATGATGCGCGACCGCTTACTGGCCCATGCCATCCGCCAGGCTTACGCCGATAGCCTGAATGATGAACGTAGCCCCACTTTTGTTCTATATCTGGAATTGCCACCGACCGATGTCGATGTAAATGTACACCCGGCCAAACACGAAGTGCGCTTTCATCAAGCGCGGCAGATCCATGACTTTGTGCTGCAGAGTCTGCGGCCAGCGCTGCGCGAGAGCACCCAGCCGGATCCTGCGCCTGCTGGCCACCAGTACCAGCAGGCGGGCACGGCGTTGCGTCAGCAGCTCCGGGAGCTAAAACCCGCTGCGTCAACGCCGTTGCCCGGCGTGATGGGCGGCCGCGCCGCCGCGCCGCCACCAGCGCTGGTATCAGAGCTTGACTATAAGCAGGGTTATCAGCTGCTGCAGGTGGTCGCTGAGCGTTTTGCCTTAGTGAACAACCCGGCGTTACCCGAGCCCCTGGCGTTACTTGATTTACAGCGCGTGCAGCAGAAGCAGCTGGCCCAACAGCTAGCGACGCAATGGCAGACGGGGTTGGCGGGCCAGCCTTTGTTGATTCCGGTGCAGGTGACCAACCCTGCTGATTGTAAGCGCTTACGGGCAATGGATTCACAGCGCCTGGCGCGGCTTGGCGTTCAGTTAACGAGCAATGGCCGTCACCTGACGGTGCAGCAAGTACCGGCCCCACTGCGGCAAACCGATGTTAGCCGTACACTGATGGAGTTGGTCGGCTTGCTGGAAAAATCGGCTATGGAACCCACCGCTGAACTCTGGTTATGGCTGGCATTGCAACAGGTCGCCTGCCACTTTAGCTTAACCCGGGCCGAACATTGGCTGCAGGTGTGGCACGATGAGCTGGGGCAGCCCGGTGAATTCCTGCTACCCCTGCCGCTACCTGAGCTGCCGGAGGCACTGCGATGAACCAGCCTGGCGTGATTTGTCTGTACGGGCCGACGGCGGCAGGTAAAACCGGGCTGGCTATCGAACTGTGTCAGCGCTTGCCCTGCGATATTATTTCGGTTGATTCGGCGCTCATTTACCGGGGTATGGATATAGGTACCGCCAAACCCACGGCGGAAGAGCTCGCGCGAGCACCTCATCGGTTAATTGATATCTGTGATCCCGCCGAAAGTTATTCGGCCGCGCAGTTTGCCAAAGATGCGCGCAGCCATATTGAAGCCATCATCGAAAAGGGCAGGATACCGCTGCTGGTCGGCGGTACGATGTTGTATTTTAAAGCGCTACTTGAGGGTATGTCGGAGCTGCCGGAAGCCGATCCCACCATCCGACAGCAGCTACAGTCCCTGTTGGATGAGCAGGGTAGCAGGTATTTGCATAGTCAGCTGCAACTGATTGACCCCCCAAGCGCAGCGCGCATCCATCCCAACGATCCTCAGCGATTAATCCGCGCCCTGGAAGTGTGGCGAAGTAGTGGGCACTCACTTACAGAGTTGTCCCAGCAGCGTCGAGGGGCTTTGCCCTATCCAATTTGGCAACTGGCAGTGGCACCGCCGGACCGTTCTGTGCTGCACCAGCGTATCGCGTTACGTTTTCAGCTGATGCTGGAACAAGGTCTGCTGGATGAGGTCAAAGCATTGCGTGAACGCCCGGATTTACATCTGGATCTGCCGGCGTTGCGTTGCGTTGGTTACCGTCAGGTCTGGCAGTATCTCGACGGCGAATTCAGCTATGAAGAAATGCTCGATCGAGGGGTTTTTGCGACGCGTCAGTTGGCTAAAAGGCAACTCACCTGGCTGCGGAAATGGCCGGGTATTCATTGGCTGAATACACAGTCAGATGATCTGCCTGGGCAGGCACTTGCGTATTTGCAAAAGCCGCCTCAGCATTTTGCTGACCGGACGGACTTGAAAAGCTAAAAAGCAGCCTTATATGAGTGGTATGAAAGAAAATTTTTGATAGCAAAGGTGTTAAACAGAATAGCTTGTTCTATAGTTATCAGGCACTGATTGTGAAACACTGATTTTGTGCGGATGCACCTCATGCCTGCACTCAAACTATAACAAAAAAAGGAAGCACTTATGGCTAAGGGACAGACGTTACAAGACCCTTTTTTAAACGCACTGCGTCGTGAACGAGTGCCTGTTGCAATTTATCTGGTCAATGGAATCAAGCTGCAGGGGCAGATTGAATCCTTCGATCAGTTCGTCATTTTATTAAAAAACACCGTAAGTCAGATGGTGTATAAACATGCCATCTCAACGGTGGTGCCTTCGCGGATACCACAAAATTATCTGCCCCAGGCCGAGACAGGTAGCGAAGAGGCGGTTGATTAACGAAGTGGTAGTTACAGAGGAGTAGTGATAGCTTGTTTGATAGGTTTGAAAGTGGTGAACAGGCTGTCCTGGTACATGTCAATTTTCCGACTGAAATTGATCGGGAAGACCTTTCTGAATTGAAATTACTGGTGTCATCAGCTGGGGTTGATACCCTTGGCGTAGTGACAGCATCCCGCAGCACCCCCAGCTCGCGCTATTTTGTCGGCAGCGGTAAGGCGGAAGAAGTCGCCGAACAGGTTAAAGCAGTGGGCGCAAATCTGGTTATTTTTAATCATAGTTTATCGCCGACTCAGGAACGTAACCTCGAGAAGCTTTGTCAGTGCCGGGTGCTAGACCGCACGGGTTTGATCCTCGATATTTTTGCGCAGCGCGCCCGTACCCATGAAGGTAAGTTGCAGGTTGAGCTGGCGCAGCTGCGCCATTTGTCGACTCGACTGGTTCGCGGCTGGACCCATTTAGAGCGACAAAAAGGTGGTATCGGTTTGCGCGGGCCGGGTGAAACCCAGCTTGAAACAGATCGCCGGCTCATTCGTGGCCGTATCCGCAATATTATGGCGCGCTTGGAGAAGGTTCAGAAGCAGCGTGAGCAGGGTCGTCGGGCCCGTCAGCGCGCTGAGATTCCAACCGTATCGCTGGTTGGCTATACCAATGCCGGCAAGTCCACACTCTTTAATCGGATCACTGAATCCAACGTCTTTGCCGCGGATCAACTTTTTGCTACTCTGGATCCGACCCTGCGGAAACTGGATTTGCCGGACGTTGGCAGTATTATCCTTGCGGATACCGTAGGTTTTATCCGTCATCTTCCCCATGAACTGGTCGCCGCATTTAAAGCAACCTTGCAGGAAACCCAGGAAGCTGATTTGCTGCTGCATGTAGTGGATATCAGTGATGACCGGCAGGCCGACAATATGCATCAGGTTACTGAAGTCCTTAGTGAAATTGGTGCTGACGACGTGCCGCAGTTGTTAGTCTGTAATAAAATAGACGCGTTAGATGATGGAGAGGCACGTATAGATCGCGATGATCAGGGTATGCCGATCCGGGTCTGGTTGTCGGCACGGCGCGGCGATGGTGTTGAATTGCTGGCTAAAGCCCTGACTGATCGGCTGCGGCCGCGGATGGTTAATGTTTCCTTACGGATTCCTCCGTCAATGGGCAAATTACGTGGTAAGCTGTATGCACTGAATAGTGTGACCGGCGAGCAAACCTGTGAGGATGGGCAACTGGCTTTACAGGTGAGAATGTCTGCGGTGGATTGGGAACGGCTAAGCAAGCAGGTTGCCACCGAGTATGGCGATAGTCTGCAAGGCTTTGTAGAATAAGCGCCGGATAGTTTTTTAGTTTTATATCAACTCTTAACTGGAGTAATAAATGGCCTGGAATCAACCGGGAAACGGTAATAACAATGACCGTGATCCATGGAAAAATCAGGGCGGCCGCGATCAAGGCCCGCCTGACCTCGACGAAGCAGTGCGTAATTTACTGGGTAAATTAGGCCTCGGCAATAAGGGTAAGAAAAGCGGCGATGGCAAAAGTGGCGGTGGTTTTCCGTCCAAAGGTATTGGTGTTATCGCCGTTATCCTTCTTGCGGTATGGTTTATCGCTGGCTTTTATACTGTAAAAGAAGCGGAACGTGGTGTAGTGCTGCGATTTGGTCAGTACCATGATCTGGTCGAGTCCGGTTTGCACTGGCGTCCGGTGTTTATTGATTCGGTAGAAACCGTTGATGTCAGTAACGTACAACAATTCCAGTCCGAAGGCTTTATGCTGACGCAGGACGAGAACGTAGTGCGGGTAGAGCTGGACGTGCAGTACCGTGTGGTGAATCCGCGTGATTACCTGTACGCCGTCGAAAACGCCGACCGCAGTCTGGCACAGGCTACGGATAGTGCGCTGCGTTATGTGGTGGGTCACACCACCATGGATGAAGTACTGACAGTTGGTCGGGAAAACGTTCGCGCGAACACCCTGGAACTGCTTGAAACCATGATTGCGCCCTATCAGCTTGGTATTCAGATTGTGGATATCAACTTGCTGCCAGCGCGGCCGCCTGAAGCCGTAAAAGACGCGTTCGATGACGCAATTTCGGCCCAGGAAGATGAGCAGCGTTTCATTCGGGAAGCCGAAGCTTATGCCCGTCAGGTTGAACCGCTGGCCCGCGGTCAGGTTCGCCGGGTTTTACAGGAAGCACAAGCTTACCGTGAACAGACTATCCTCAAAGCCCAGGGTGAAGTCGCACGTTTCGAGCAATTGTTACCTCAGTACCGCGCTGCGCCGGGCGTGACTCGCGAGCGTCTGTACCTGGAAACTCTGGAAGGCATTTACCAGAAGACCAGCAAGGTCATGGTGGACGTGGAAGGCAGCAACAATATGCTGTATCTGCCGCTCGACAAGATTATGGAGCGTCAGCGTAATCAATCTTCTGCCGGTGGTGCCAGTGAGTCGATGTCGAAAGACAGCGGATCCTCATCAGGTAACAATCAGACTTCATCAGGATCTGCCAGTGGTCGTACTAGCGACCGCTCCAGCAGTGGCAGGGGGTAAAGTATGAAAAACTTAATCGCTATTTTAGTTATTATTGCGCTGGCACTGGGGGTTTCCTCACTGTTCGTCGTCAAGGAAGGTCAGCGGGCTATCGTCGTGCAGTTCGGTAAGGTTCAGCGCGATGCTGACACCGGCGAACCTATGGTGTTTAAACCAGGTCTGCATTTTAAACTGCCTTTTATTGAGCAGGTAAAACGCCTGGATGCCCGGTTCAAGACCCTTGATGGCGACCCCGATCGTTTCATCACCAGCGAAAAGAAAGATTTAATCGTTGATACCTACGTCAAGTGGCGTATTTCCGATTTTGCGACCTATTACCTGTCGACTAACGGCGGTAATCAGCAGCAGGCTGAAGCGCTGTTAACCCGTCGGGTAAGCAGCGGCCTGCGCGCTGAATTCGGTAACCGGACCATCAAAGAAATCGTCTCCGGTGAACGCGATGATCTGATGCGCGAAGCGCTGATTCGTGGCGCGGACAGTGCCCGTGAACTGGGTATCGAAGTCATTGACGTGCGGGTCATGCAGATTAACCTGCCTGACGAAGTCAGCCAGTCGATTTTCCAGCGGATGCGTGCTGAACGACAGGCTGTGGCGACTGAGCATCGCTCAGAAGGTCGGGAGCAAGCTGAGTTTATCCGCGCCGATGTGGATGCCCGGGTAACTGTTATGTTAGCTGACGCTGAACGTGAGTCGCGGGAAATTCGTGGTGAAGGTGACGCAGAAGCCGCAGGTATCTATGCTAACGCTTATAGCCGGGATACAGAGTTCTACGCCTTTATTCGTAGTTTAGAAGCCTATAAGGCAAGTTTTGCCGGCGGCAACGATGTATTAGTACTTGACCCAAGCAGCGATTTCTTCCGCTACCTGAAAGACATCAGCGGTAAGAAGTAACAGCTACAGGCCCGCCGGAGGGTAGTAACCGGCGGGCCTTTTTCATGCTCCCCATCTTTATTACCAGGTCTTTTATGTCCTATAAAAAGCACTACAGCCAATTTATTGCAAAACACCCTGACAGCCTGCACTGTTCCCCGCATAGTCATCATTACTGGCCCGACGTGACCCGTCAGGCACAGCTCGACTATTGGGAAGACAGCGCCCGCGGTGTCGATCATAAATGGGATGAAATTTTCGGTAACCGGATCCCTGCAGTGCAGCAGCTTCTCGCGAAGCTGCTGAACTACCCGCGGCCGGAACAAATCGTTTTCGCCGGTAACACGCATGAATTGCTGTACCGGGTGATGAGTTGTTTTGCGCCCGATAAACCGTTGCATATTCTCACCACCGATAGCGAATTCTATAGTTTTTCCCGGCAACTCAGACGGCTAACTGAACGGCCCCAGGTTAAGGTCAGTATGATTGCGGTCGAGCCTTTCGCCAGCTTTGAAGAACGCTGGCGCGAAGCACTCCGGGCGGATGACTATCAGCTGATATTTATCAGTCAGGTGTTTTTCAATTCTGCGCTGGTGGCTCCCACGGTGGATAACTGGATTGACCTGGTACCGGAGCAGACTCAGGTCGTGGTTGATGGCTATCATGGTTGCGGTGCGATTCCGACCGACTTGTCGGCGGTGGCCGATCGAATTTTCTATCTGGCTGGGTCCTATAAGTACCTGCAGGCCGGTGAGGGCTGCTGTTTTATGCTGGTGCCGCATCAGTGTAAGCTACGGCCGGAATACACTGGCTGGTTTGCCGACTTCGCCAGCCTGGCCAAACCGCAGGACGGCCGCGTTGAATACGCCGCTGATGGCCTGCGTTTCGCCGGTGCGACGATGGACTATTCAGCGCTGTACCGGTTGCAGGCGGTGTTGCAATGGTGGCATGAGGATAATCTAACGGTGGCGCAAATCCACCGTTATGTGCAACAACTACAGCAAGATTTTCTGGCCATTATTGACGCCAGCAAGCATCCGCAGCTAAATCGTGACACGCTGCTAATGGCTGACGCCAGCCACCATGGTCATTTCCTGACCTTTGAACTGGCCAGTGCTGAGGCGGTGTCAGCACTTGCTGCTGACCTGGCTCAGGCGGGAATTGACACGGATTATCGCGGTAACCGGCTGCGCTTCGGATTTGCGTTGTATCACGAAGCTGCAGACTACGAGCGGCTGAAAAAAGCCCTGGCAGCCCCCTGATCGGGCTACCTTCAGGCGCAAATACCTGCTAGAATCGCGCCTGTTTTTTCAGCAGCACCTGTCATTCACTACAGTCACAGACATCTGGTATCAGCATCATGGGTAAAAACGTCGTAATTCTCGGCACACAATGGGGTGACGAAGGTAAGGGCAAGATCGTTGACTTGCTTACCGATAAAGCATCACTGGTGGTTCGCTATCAGGGCGGGCACAATGCCGGTCACACCTTAGTTATCGACGGCGAAAAGACCGTTTTGCATTTGATTCCTTCTGGCATCCTCCGTGACAACGTGAAGTGCATTATCGGCAACGGCGTGGTGTTATCGCCGGAAGCGCTGATGGAAGAAATTGCCATGCTGGAAAAGCGCGGCGTACCGGTGCGTGAACGCCTGCTGATCAGTGAAGCCTGCCCGTTAATTCTGCCTTACCATGTGGCACTGGATAAAGCCCGCGAACTCGCGCGCGGAGACAAAGCTATAGGTACTACCGGTCGCGGTATTGGTCCTGCTTATGAAGACAAAGTTGCGCGACGCGGTCTGCGGGTAGGCGACTTGTTCAATTTTACGCGCTTCGAAGAAAAACTGCGTGAAGTGGTCGAATTCCATAACTTTACCCTGACTAACTACTATAAAGTTGATGCGGTAGACGTTGAAGAAGTACTGGAGTACTGCCGTAAGATCGCCACCGAACTGCAAGACATGATTGCCGATGTGCCATCCATGCTGGATGACGCCCGTAAGTCTGGTCAGAACCTGATGTTTGAAGGCGCCCAGGGTACCTTGCTGGATATCGACCATGGTACTTATCCTTATGTGACGTCATCGAACACTACGGCTGGGGGCGTGTCCACCGGCGCTGGTTTCGGACCGCGCTATATCGATTATGTGCTGGGTATTGTCAAAGCCTATACCACCCGGGTTGGTAGCGGTCCGTTCCCGACGGAACTGGACTGTGAAGTGGGTGAGCATTTAGGCGTTAAAGGCCATGAATTTGGCGCCACCACTGGCCGCAAACGTCGTACCGGCTGGTTTGATGCCGTGGCCGCTCGTCGCGCCGTGCAAATCAATTCAGTCAGTGGTTTCTGCCTGACTAAGCTGGACGTGTTAGATGGCCTGTCAGAACTTAAAATCTGTGTCGGCTACCGCAAGCCTGACGGCACCGTAACAGACTATCCGCCATTAGCCGCAGAAGATTACGATAATGTCGAGCCGGTTTATGAAACCGTGCCTGGCTGGCAGGACAGTACTGTTGGCGTGACCCGCCATCAGGACTTACCGACCGCGGCGTTGGCTTATATCAAGCGAATTGAAGTTCTGACAGGCGTGCCTGTAGATATTATTTCAACCGGCCCGGACCGGGTTGAGACGATTATTTTACGGCATCCGTTCGCAATTTAAGCAAACAGCGGCAAATCGCCAAAAAAAATGCCATTTTCTATTGCATCCGGAAAATCGGTACAATACAATGCGCTCCACCTAACCGGGGTGCCGGCATAGCTCAGTTGGTAGAGCAACTGACTTGTAATCAGTAGGTCCCGAGTTCGACTCTTGGTGCCGGCACCAACTCAAAATTTGTCTGGAGGGGTTCCCGAGCGGTCAAAGGGATCAGACTGTAAATCTGACGGCTCAGCCTTCGCAGGTTCGAATCCTGCCCCCTCCACCAATTTGCATTGTGGTTTTTAATGCGGCGAGTACCGAATGGTTTGAGGTGGCCCCGAATCAAGGCTTGCGGGTATCGTATAATGGCTATTACCTCAGCCTTCCAAGCTGATGATGTGGGTTCGATTCCCACTACCCGCTCCAATAATCTGAAAGTGCTGATATAGCTCAGTTGGTAGAGCGCACCCTTGGTAAGGGTGAGGTCGGCGGTTCAAATCCGCCTATCAGCACCATTTCTTTCCGGCCATTCCTCTTCTGTTCATCTTTCGGTTAGCAACTGAATTATTGGTGTTTAACCACCGTAAGTTGTCAAAAGAGAGGCTGTTATGTCTAAAGAAAAATTTAATCGCGTCAAACCGCACGTTAACGTCGGTACTATCGGCCACGTTGACCACGGTAAAACTACTCTGACTGCTGCAATCACGTCAGTCCTGGCGAAAACCTACGGTGGTTCTGCACGTGCGTTCGATCAA
>NZ_JAWVYM010000035.1:0-16637 GCF_033722695.1 Pseudidiomarina sp.
GTAATGATAATGGACTCTCTGCTGTGCCTGAACACGGCACCAATTTGTTCAAGTTTGCGTTCTTTGTCGTAAACCTCCAGCGCAAAACCAATGTCGCTGGTCAGCTCATCCAGAAAAATGGAAGTCTCATTGTCAAAGTGCTGCGGTTCGCTGCTCCATAACTGCAGTGCCGCCACGCATTTGCCGTTTTTCCTGATGCTGAACTCAGCTTCTGAGCCTGACTCGCCATTATTATTCAGCTGTGCTGCGCAAACGCTTTCCGAAACACTCAAGTCAGAAGCTGCAATCGGCTTTATACATACTTTCTGATAGCCCCCGTCAAGCAATATAGTCCGTGAGAGCTGCTCAAACAGCTGCGCCGGCGCCTTTTCGTTGCGAGCCAGCAACTGATTGACCCTGCTGAGTATCTGGTACAACTGGTGCTGGCGTTTTTCCTTTCGCAGTGCCGCCTGCCGCTCCCAGTTCAGGCTCCCCAGTAACCAGACGACAAGGCAAGTAATGAGCAGAAAAACTGATAACGCCAACAGGCTGTGCAGTGCATCGGGGCGGGTCTCCGCCGTATGTGCATCAAGCCAGTAACTGGTGGACACCACGGCTAACATAATCACCAGAGCTTTGATCAGTGGCTGGCGGATGGCGATTAGCAGCATCACCGGAATAATCAGGTAACTGTAGGTTGCCAACATCTGACCGGGGTAGCTTTTCTCCGAGAAAATAACGGCAGTTATCGCGCAGGCGAGCACCAGTGACCACCAGAATTCGGCCGTGCTCTGGTTATAGTAACGCCTTATTTTTTCGGGTGTGGTGTGCGCGATGAGCAGTAGCAATGGCGCGACCAGAACTAATGAGGCCAAGCGGTTGATAAACCACCACAACCAGGTACTCGCGAACATCGCCAGTATATTTCCCGCCGGGCTGGTAACTGATTCATAAATCGCCCCAGCGGTTGCCGAGAAACAGACTGGTAGCAATGCGCCCCATAAGAAGAACGCGGTAATCTTTTTCAGGGTATTCGGATTAATTGCTGAGGGCTCATACCGTTTTATCAACCAGGCGCCGAGCACGCCCTGAAGCAGCAAGCTGACACTGGTAAAGCCAGCGGTTAAAACTGATTGTTCTGCCAGGGTAACTTTCAGCGTGGCGTCGATAAAGAATACCAGCGCCAGAAAATACCGGCGCTGTCCGGCTGCTTTACCGGACAGACTGAGCAGCGCGGCCAGAATCACCCCACCGTTAAATAAATAAAATACCAGACCATAAGCGTAAGCGCTGGACAAGGTGCCAATACAAACCAGCACAATGTAGATAACGACCCAGTGTGCCCAGGTTAGCTGCTGCGCAACTTTCGTTTTGTCTTCTATCAGCTTGTGTGTCATCAAAAGCCGACCCCGCTTAGCAACTATAACTAGTTAAAAAAATAATAGTTTATTATTTAACCATATTGTACAAGGGGGCTTTCTGGGTAGGGGTATATTACTTTTGGGGTATGCGCGCGAAAGGCAAGGACAAGGCGTTACAATGATTTTAGAAGTAATACGACCAGGCCACGTGAAGCTGCTGCTCGTTTTGGTTCCGATAACTCAGTCGCAGGTCAAAGTTAAAGTCCTGGGTCAGGATAGCGGCGCAGCGGGTGATCAGATGCTGAGTTTTTACTGAATGCCCCAGTCCGACGGGCTTTCGGCTTCACAGTAGAATTTCCGGTTCCATAATGAACCCTCCAGCCCAGCGCGCACTGAAGCTGTCGCATTATGGCGGTCGCCTGTCACCTCGTCGGTGTGCAGCCGGCCCTGTAGCATGGCGTAGGGGATGAGCTCACCGAAGCGCCAGGCTTTGCCGAGGCCACCTTCCAGAAACAGCGACGCGTTTGCGTTGATATCGCGCAGTTTGTTTCGCTGCAGGCCGCTGCGCAGCAGCCAGGAGTCGCCGCCGTCGGCTGGCAGGCCAGTGGCACTGATGTTCAGCGCTTCAATGTTCATAAGCCACAGGCGATCCAGTTCCAGCTTATCGTCCTGATAAGACACTTCAAACTCCATCATCGACAGCGCGGACTGTGGTAGCCGCCCGACATGGGGTTGCAAGCGGTCATAGTAGGTCGGCCGGTAGGTCAGGCTGTACTGATTGCTATGCCCGTCAAAAGCCGAGGCCGACAGTCGCACCATGGATTCAGGCTGCGCGCCATGGGGCGCAGAACCGCTCGGCGTGATCTGGTGATTATTCCCGGATGGTAATCGCATCAATAAATTGAGTACCCGGGTGTTGGCCGCTTGATGGCTTGCTTCACCCGGCTCATCCCGTTCGCGGAAGCTGTAATAGCTGGCCAGGGTGATTAACACCCGCTTCTGCTCATCAGCATTGAGCGATTCCAGTAACGCTGTATCCTGGCCGGCTGAGATCCATTTACGCACAACCACTTGAGACTCCGAGTCCAGCCGATGAAACTGCTCCTGCATCTTCTTCTGCTCGCTTTCATTCAGGGTAACCGAGCGCACCATGTCGCGGTCCGCTTCTTTCAGTCGCCGGATTATCTGCGTCGGCAGCACCAGCCATTCCGATGAGGAAACCAGATTCTTCTCAGTAACAACTTCAAGTGCCCGGGCAAGATAATAGGCACAGTTGCGGCCGGCGAAAAAATACTGATATTCGGTGCGCGACAGCTCCCACAGGTGAGCGGACAGCAAAAAGGCATCATCGGCTGACAGCTTTAGCTCATAGTCCCACAGGTTACGCAGTTCGACCTGGCCATAGGTCAGCTGATGGCGGTAGAACGGCTGTGCCGAATAGGATGAATCATAGCCACCGAATAAGCCGCTGAGAATATAGCTGACCGGGTTCACCTTGTCGGGTACTTCCGCGCCAAAGTTCAGGCTGGTATTGAGCAGATGGGAATCCGTATCCTTGTCTGAATTAAGCCGGATAAACAGGTGACCGTGAAAAGACGCGGGATTTTTTGCAGATAGCCGTCAGCGAAAATCAGGCTCACCGACGATATGTCATCAGACCGCAGCCATTCACGAAACCCATCGCAATGCTGATAATCTGATGGCGCCGTCAGTTCATGCCGGCTCAGGTAAAAATGGCGGGCCGGGAATAAACAGATAGCCTGGGGATTAGTGGCAAAGGCATGCCGTGTTGCTAATAATTCCGCTACCGGATCAGTCGCACCTGCCGGTGAGAAAAAGAAGCTGGCATTTTTGACTTCACTGACTGCGGACTCACTGTATTGCAGTAATTTCTGCCACTGGCGGGATGCGGCAATATCAGTTAATTCTGTATCTGAGGTCGCCATAACCGGGCTGCAAAACAGCAGCCCGGCCAGGAATACTAACGTACGCAAAAGTTCAACTCATTTAGCTTTGTAACAGCAGACCCTGCACATGAAGGAACAAGGCTTCAGCCTTTTCATGATTCAGCTTATGTGCCGTAATAACGTGGTTCTGACGTACTTGCTCAATCAACTGGGCGTGATCTTTCTCATCTGAGCCCATCATAGATAGCATGGTGTTCAGGTGCTTGCCTTCGCCGATCGCTAATTCCGTTTCAATCTGTTCATAATTTTCATTAATGAACTGACCGGTACGAAACAGCTCAGTACCACAGGTTTCTTCAGACAGCGTTGCTGAAATGACAGCGGTGGTACCCAAATCCCATGTGATGTTAGAAACAGCAGCGGCAATACCGTGATTGGGGAAAACTACCGCACCGATACCACAATGTTGCCATGGGTTGATGGTGCCGGCAGCCTCGGCGTGAGGCGATGAAACCGACGCAAGCGTCGCTACGAGTACCGCAGAAGATAATGTAAAAGCTTTCATATTGAATTCCTTTTTCCTGAATCGCAGGTAAGACTAACTATGACATTGATCATAATATTCTGACCCTATCACATTAACTTATTTTTTACACCTAACAGCGTAAGCGCTTTACACATTCTTTAATCCGCGCTCAATTTTACATTTTCGGTTGAAGCCGTTAGTATTTTAGGTGTTAACCGCAACCAATCAGAATCACAGTGACGAACTGTAGCTACCAATTTAAGCAGTATGTATTCGATCCGGCTCACAATCAGCTCGCCGGGGCTGATGGCGAGCTTGTCCTTGAATACCGTATCGCCAGCCTCCTTGCCTATTTTTGTCAGCACCCGCAACAGTCACTGAGTAAAACAACTATTTTGCAGGATGTCTGGGCCGGACGAGTGGTCAATGAAGACAGCCTGTCGGTGGCCGTGAGTAAGCTACGCAAAATTCTTGGCGACAGCCGCAGTGATCCGCAATACATAAAAACCATTCCCGGTGTTGGCTATCAGTGGCTGCCGCAAGTCGAAGTGGTGGACTGTAAAGAGCAGCAACCGGTCATTGCCCGTCGCAAAAAGGGCTGGCTGCAACAGGAATACCTGCGGGCAACAATGTTAGCTATTGTCATTATAGTGTTCGGCTTAACCGGCTGGTTTACTTATGGTCGCGACGCTGGCCTTTTCGCTGTAAACGCTAATGACCTGTTGAGCCCTGATGCCCAGGGGCAATTACTGAAAGCGGGAACCTTGCTCAGTTCACCCGAACCTGCCCCGGGCTCCGCCTCCAAAGAAGACGACTATCTACAAGCGATCGCCATCTATCGCGACATCCTGAAAGATTATCCGGATACCATTGATGCCCACATCGGCATTGCCGAAGCGAAATATAATATTGGGGTGGCTTCAGGATACCGGGTGTTATCGCAGCATGATGACGAAATCATCTCTATCGCTGACTACGTTTTAGAGCGCGAACCAACCCACGGCCGGGCGCTGGTTCTTAAGGCGAAAACCTTGTTTACCACACGCTGGGAACTTGATGAGGCTGAACGTTATTATGCCCGGGCACTCGAAGCCTTGCCTGACGATGCCTCACTTTACCTGGGCTACACGGAATTTTTAATAGCGCGGGGCCGCTTCGATGATGCCGAGGCCCTGCTGCAGGAGCTGCGTCGCCGTCAACCGGACTATTATCGCTACCTTAACCTTGCTTTAGTCTATATGGCACGTGGAGAGCCGGAGCGGGCAGTGGCGGAAACCCAACGCCTGATAAATTCAGAAATAACTTCAAGCATCCATAACTATTCCCTGCAGCGCCTTGGCGTAATTATGGGTGATGACGATCTGGCCATGGAGCATTTTTTGATTATCGCCAGACAACAAGGCCTGCCACCGACGACGATAGCAGGCTACCAGAAGACCTTTCAGCGCGGCGGCATCAAGGCCCTCTACAGTCAATTACTCGATGAAAAGACAGAACTGAATCTGGGCCAGTATGTGCCCCCCATTTCATGGGCGCGCTATGCGGTGGTGGCGGGCCGCCCAGACGAAGCGGTGCACTGGCTGGAGCAAGCCGTCGCCGAGCGCCAGGCGATGGTTTTGTTCACCCATGTCGACCCCCACTACGACCCGATTCGCAACGACCCCGGCTTCCGGGAACTGTTAGCTAAAATACCTCACTAAAGCGAATCTAATGGGCTAAGGAGTCACTGTACGGACGCCCCTTTTGACCCGCAGCCGGATATTTCTTAAGTGCGCAAAGTCCACGATCGGATTACCGCCAAGTACCAGAAAACTGGCTTCATAGCCCTCTTCCAGGCGTCCGACCCGCCGCTCCGGAAACAGAGCCCGGGGGGTCACGTGCACCAGCATCTCGAGTAATTCAAACCGGGTAAACATATCCAGCCCTGCCAGATAATCAACTTCGCTCAGCACATCCGCATCAAAGCGATCCGATCCGGTCAACAGTGTTACGCCGGCCTCGCGAAGCCGTTGCAGATTGTCACGTTGCAACGCTGCAACAGCCTGCAGCCGATCAACTGACTTGTCACCCATCAAGGCCACCACTCCAGCCGTTGGAATCACCAGGATATTTTTTTCGGCCGCTTGTGCAACCGACTGATCGCTAAGACGGTAATCTGCTGCGGTGTGCCCCTCCCACCAGTTATAGCCTGGCAAATGGGCGATCCAATCCACACCGGCGGCTACTGCCAGCGCAAAGTCCGCGGCCGATTCGGTGTGCGCAGCCACCCGGCGGCCGCGCGCCTGCAAAAAGGGCACCAGCGCCTTTACCGTTTCTGCCGCTAAACCGTTAACGCCAAAGAAGGTTTCGTTGTTGCGGCGCTCCGCGCGTTCATGATGCACCAGTATGATTTTTACCAGATCATCGCTGCCAGCTTCGATTAAAGGCCATTTCTGCGCTACCTCTTCCGGGCTGTCGATGACGATATAACTTCGGTCATAAAGATCTTCCGGGTTCGGCTCAAAGTCTTCAGTACGCCGCGAATTTATTGCCATACGCAGCGGATGACCATCCGAGCTCGAGATACAGGCGCCAGCCAACACCACATCAACCAGGCCGCCCTCTTTCAGGGTTTGCCGGGTTTTGGCAGCGGTTCGGTGATTACCGCACAACATAGCAGCATAGAAGATGCCTTTTTGGTGATACGCAGGCGCATAATTCTCCGCCAGCCAGGGGCTCTGAAGATTATGGTTATGCGCCTCAGCATAAGGCGGAATCACATAGCCACCGCCGAGGTCGACCACTTCCGCAGCTGCTCCATCGCCTAACTCAACGAAGCGGCCGTCTTCGACATACCTGTCCATCGCCCGGAATGCACCATTCTGGTACCAGTAGCCGTTTTTATAATGAACGGGTTCGGCTGCCTGGGTTGTCCACACCCATAGCGCTACTATCAAAATGACTATTTTCATTTTTCTCCTCCGGCACTTAACTAACGGGTCAAGGTTGCCAGCGGAAACTCAGTCGCCGACAGCACCCGCACCGTCTGGCCAGCGCGCAGGGTGTCAGCCCCGCGAACGATAACCCGCTGTCCGTTAATCAGACTGCCTTTCACGTTGACATAATCGCCCTGCCCGCCGTCAATACTGACGCGCACGGAGGAGGCTTTATTGTCAGCATCGAGCACGAACAGCTGCGCGCCGTTTTCGGTTAAGACTATGGCATCGCGCGGCACCACGAAGCGCTCTTCGGGAAAAGCGGCGGGCACAGCTATACTGACGAACTCACCGACCTGGAAGTTTCGTCGCGCATCCGCTGAAATTGATAAATGACCGGTGAAGGTTTGCGATCCCGAGTCGCTCATCGGGATGATTGAACGCAACTCCAGGCTGGTACTACCGCTATTGTCATAAACCTCGAGCGCAGTCGCCTGCCCGGTAAACTCACTGTATTGCAGCGGCCCATGGAAGCGAATTTCCAGCTGTTCGGGGTCGACCAACTTAACCAACGACTGGTTGGCACTTATATCTTCGCCGCGTTGGTGGAAGCGTTCGACCACAATGCCGGTGAACGGTGCGACCACTTTAGTTCGATCCAGGTTATCCTGTGCTTCTTCCAGCTGGATTTGCAGCAACTCGTAATCGGTTTCAGCCAGCGCCAGCTCTGCACGCAGATCATCAAGATCGCGACCTGAAACGGCGTTCTGGGTATGCAGCGTCTCAAAGCGTTCCAGATTGCGCCGCAGGCTATCGATTTCAATACTTTTGCGGCGTAGTTTTGCGTCCAGCTGCCGAACGCTTAACTGATAAGGACGGGCATCAAGCCGGGCAATAATATCACCCTCCTGCACCTGAATACCGGGCTCAAGAATCCATTCGAGCTTACCCTGGATGCCAGCGCTGACTGAGCTATCATTGCGGCTGATAACCTGACCGGTCACCATCACCGTGGGCGCGAGGATATCGCGCTCTACCGGCACCACCGATACCACGGGTTCCTGTTGCGCACGCGCAACGGCGGATTGTGTGCAAAGAATTACGGCCACTACACCAATTGTAAGATAACGATTAAGCATAACTGTTCTCCTTCTGCGGCAGGATGCGCAGGTTGTCAGCCAGTCGCAGCGCGGCCGGCATGTAAATCAACATAAATATTGTACTCAGCGCCATACCGCCGACGATAACCACTGCCAGGCCGCGGTAGATTTCACTGCCAACCCCGGGAATAACCACCAGCGGCAGCATACCCACTACTGAAGTCAGCGAGCTCATATAAACCGGGCGCACCCGCGTCTGAATGGCATGACGGATGGCCTCTTCAATGTTCATACCGGCGCGCTGACCGCGGCGGGTCTGATCAACCAACAGGATGGCGTTATTCACTACCAGCCCCAGCAATATCACGAAGCCAATCATGGTCAGCAGATCCAGCGACTGAAAGGTCACCAGATTCAGGGCCTGCAGCCCCAGCACGCCACCAGCGATAGCCACCGGCATCGACAGCAACACCAGCATGCTGTCCGTCGCTGAACGGAAGAGCGCGGTTAACAACAGGAACAGAATCGCCACCGCAAAGATGAAATTGTCTTTCATCACGTCAATCGCTTTTTGTAGGTCATCAGAGCCGCCACTCAGTTCGATGGACATCCCGGAAGCAAGCTGTGGCCGGGTTTCCGCCATCACGCTGTCGAGGATTTCGATGGCCTCATCCAGACTCATATTATCCGGCGGGGTAATCGCCAGGGTTAAGGTGCGTTTGCCGTTGATGCGGCGCAGTTGGGTCGGTCCGGTCGCGCGGCTCAGATTAGTCAGCTGACCCATGGTTTGCACGCCAGCGTTAGGGGTAAAGATGGGCGTCGCCTGCAATTGCTCCGGATTGGCCCACTGCGGCGAACGCACAATAATGTCCATACGCTCATGGCCATCGAAGTACTCGCCAGCATAGAGCCCGTTGGTTACCGCCCGGATCATGCTGCCAATCTGACCGCGATCGACACCGGCCTGCGCCAGGCTGTAGTTGTTGGGGGTCATGGTCAGCTCGGGGCGGGCATCGCGCACCCCGGGTAATGGCCGGATCACAGCCCCGGGCAGCTCATCGCGGATACGGTCCATGGTGCGTTCAACAATCAACCGTGAAGCATCATCCATATTGCCGTTAAAGTTCATGTACACGCTGCGACCAGCACTTAGCCCCATATTTAACAGGCTCGCCTGGAAAGCAAACGCCTGGGTATCGGGCAAATCAACGAGGATTTCGGTACGTAATACCTTCAGCACCGCCGCTGCGTCTTTTGGATCTTCAGGGTAAACGAAGAGAATATTGCCACCGGCACTCATGGCGATGTTGTAGCTGCCAATCTGTGGCTGCTTACTGCCATCGAGGTACGGTTGTAAGCGGCGTTTGAGCGTCTGCCCCACTTCGCGTTCAAGCACGTTGTAATTGGCACCCGGTGGCACTACAAAAATTGACACGATGCCTTCCCATTTGGCCTCCGGCAGGAAATCGGTGCGCGGCATCAACAACAGGATGAGTAGCATGGCTCCGGGCACCAAAAGCACCACCCAGAACAATGCCCGCCGGGGCGCCACGCTGACTGTCTCGTACCAGCGACCAAGCTTTTCCCACAGCGGCTGTGCCTTCGGGGTGGAGCTGGCGTTACGCAGTACCATGGTGGCAATAACCGGCAGCAAGAAGAGCGCGCTTAACATGGACATAATTACGGCGACGGCCATGCTGACTGCCAGGTCAAAAAAGAGCTGTCCCTCAACACCGACCATAAAGAGCACCGGCGCGAAGATGGCGACTGTGGTCGCGGTGGAGGCAAATAGTGCTGGAGCAACCTCAGTGGTACCCTTAATAGCCGCTTCTTTGACCGATAATCCCTGCTGGCGCCAGCGCAAAAAGTTCTCCTGCACCACGATTGCCGCATCCATCACCAGGCCGACCGCAAAGGCCAGCCCGGCCAGGGAGATGATGTTGATGCTGCGATCAAGTGCGTTAAGAACAAATAGCGCCGCCGCCAGACTTACTGGAATCGTCAGGCCAATGAGTAAGGTTGCGCGTAAACCGCGAACCATCCAGTACAACAGCGCCATAGCCAGAATAATGCCGATACCCAGGTTGCCTTTAACCAGTTCGATTGCCCGTTTTATATGCTCGGAAGAATCGAAACTGAGGTCCATCTGTAAACCGTTTTCAGCTAAAACAGTCGTGTTTAGCTGGTCGATGACCTGCTTTAGCTCTTCCATGATAGTCACTGTATTCGACTCATTCGCCTGCGCCAGGGTAATGAAATAAGCCGGCGCACCGTTTCGATACGCAAAGCCACGGAGCTTACCGTGACCAATGCTGATATTGGCTACTTCCTTCAGGTATACCGGGCGCCCATCGTTATAGGCCACAATCATGTCGCCGTATGTTTCAGGGGTATATTGCCCGTTAAAGCGTACGGTATATTCGCGCCGCCCCACTTCCGCAAAGCCGCCCGACATATTGGTCGAGCGCTGAATAGCCCGGGTAATGGTATCCAGGTTGATGCTTAGTGCTGCCATACGATAGGGGTCTATGGTGATATGCAGCTGTTGCTCCTGCTCGCTATTTAGGGTCACAGCGGCGATGCCATTAATTTTCCGCAGTTCCGGTTCAACATAATCCCGAATCAGCTGCTCATGTCCGGTAAAGTCAGCACTAGCCAAGGGATCTGTTTTGCGTATCAGCAAGGTGGCCACGCTCTCTTCCAAACCGCCGAGTTCAACTATCGGCTCACCGGCTTCGCGGGGCCGTGGCGGCGCCTGGTTCAGCGCATTAATCACATTGATGAATGCTTGCTGCATATCTTCGCCAATGCCAAACTCGACAATAGTAATGCTCATACCGGCCCGCACCGACGATCGGACCTCCTCAACCCCGGAAACCGCACGAATCACATACTCCTGGGGCTCGACGATTTCGGCTTCAAGCTCGGCAGGGGCGGCAGCGCGCCAGAAATTAAGAATAGTAATGACTGGCCGATTGAGATCCGGGGTTAATTGCACCGGCATCTTCATCAGACCGGCGAATCCTAATAACCCGATAATCAGAAAAGCCACAATGGTGGCGACCGGGTTGTGATGACTTAAACGAATCAGGTTCATAGTTTTCCTCCCAACGCAGCCCTTAGGGGGCGGCAGTGGCGGCAACTATGCGTGATGGGTTATTAAAGATCCTGAAGGCTGGCTGAAGGCTTCTTAAATATCCTTAAATGATTGAAGTAAATGTATTTTTACTGGGCTTTTAAATTGCAGTTAAGGGCGATAAAGACAGGTAAGGCAGTGATCCTGCCGCTGAAATTCGGCCTTTTTCAGGTAATCGGAGGGGTCGCGCCGCAGGGTTTTCAGTAATAAGCCCTGCTCCAGCTTGGTGACTGCTTCGGCCAGCGTCCAGCGCTGATAAAAGCCTTCCAGATCCTCTGGGTCGATACCCGCGAAGAAGCCGTTCTGGTATTGCGCAATAATGGCATCCTGGCGGCGACGGGGTTTGAGTTGTTCGATATCAATGCCCAGCGGTTGGCTCGGATGGGCGGCTACCGCAACGGCATTGGCAGTATGGCTGATCGAGCAATACCAATTCGCGCCGTCAACCTGCAACAGCGGCGCACCGTTAGGCTGACGACTGATATGAACTTGTTCCGGGGGATAACCATGGGTTTCGCACACCAACCGGCGCAACAAGGCCCGCCCGCCCTGATATTGCTGTTGTCGGGCGGGATGCTGATATGTCAGGGCATGCGCCGCTTCGGTTTCGCTCAGCCAGGGACTGAGCTGCGGTAGCAGCGCCTGCAGATCGGTGGTAAAAGTCATCATCAGGCCAGTATATCCTTATAGCTGGCTGATGTTATGCACAATCTTTCTGCTGCGCCAGTTGCAGGCGCAGGTAGTCATCGTACGAGCCGTCAAAGTTATTGAGGCCGCGCTCGGTGATTTCCAGAATGCGCGTAGCCAGCGACGATACAAACTCACGATCATGGCTGACGAACAACAAGGTGCCTTTATACTGTTCAAGCGCCAGGTTCAGCGCCTCGATGGATTCCATATCCAGGTGGTTGGTCGGCTCATCCATCACCAGAATGTTGGGACGTTGCAGGATGAGTTTACCAAACACCATCCGGCCTTTTTCACCACCAGAGAGAATCGATACCGGCTTGCTGATATCGTCTGCCGAGAACAGCATACGGCCTAAAACACCACGCACGGCCTGCTCATCATCCTGCGGCTGTTTCCACTGCATCATCCAGTCAAATACCGACATCTTCTGGGTAAACAGGTAAGCGTGATCCTGCGCGTAGTAACCGATGTTGACGTTTTCCGACCATTTTACCAGGCCTGAATCCGGGGTGTACTCGCCCATCAGACATTTCAACAGGGTGGTTTTACCGATACCGTTAGCGCCCAGAATGGCAACTTTCTCGCCCACTTCGATGGTTGCCGTGAGGCCTTTCAGCACCTGATTGTCGCCAAAGCTCTTGCGCACGTCGACGGTTTCCAGCGCCAGCCGGTACAGCTGCTTGGTTTGGTCAAAACGAATGTAGGGGCTGACCCGGCTTGATGCTTTGACTTCGGCCAGCTGGATCTTTTCAATCTGCTTGGCGCGCGAGGTGGCCTGCTTGGCTTTTGACGCATTCGCAGAAAACCGGCTGACGAAGCTTTGCAGCTCAGCGATCTTGTCTTTCTTCTTGGCGTTTTCGTTCAGCAGTTGCTCACGAGCCTGGGTGGCGGCAAACATATACTGATCGTAGTTGCCCGGATAAACGCGCAATTCACCGTAATCGATGTCCGCCATATGCGAGCAGACACTATTCAGGAAATGCCGGTCGTGCGAGATAATAATCATGGTGCTGTTGCGCTCAGACAGCACATTTTCCAGCCAGCGAATGGTGTTGATATCCAGGTTGTTGGTCGGCTCATCCAGTAACATGATGTCGGGATCAGAGAACAATACCTGCGCCAGCAATACCCGTAGTTTCAGACCCGGCGCCAGCGCAGACATCGGCCCAAAGTGCTGTTCTACCGGAATGCCAACGCCAATCAGCAGTTCGCCAGCGCGTGATTCCGCGGTGTAGCCATCCATTTCGGCAAACTGGACTTCCAGGTCTGCCACGCGCATGCCATCTTCGTCGCTCATTTCGGCGCTGCTGTATATGCGGTCGCGCTCTTCTTTAACAGCCCAGAGTTCTTCGTGGCCCATGATCACGGTATCGACCACCGAGAAGTTCTCGTAGGCAAACTGATCCTGGCGCAGTTTACCCACGCGCATATTCGGTTCAACCGAAACGTTCCCTGAGGAAGGCTCCTGTTCGCCACTTAAAATGCGCATGAAGGTTGATTTTCCACAGCCGTTCGCGCCGATTAAACCGTAACGGTTACCCTGGCCAAACTTCACGGAGATATTTTCAAATAAAGGCTTAGCACCAAATTGCATGGTGATATTTGCAGCAGAAATCACGTAGTCAACACCTAAACAAATTGCATAAAAATTGAGCGCGCTAATCTACGTGTTTTAGGGGCAAATTACAAAGGAAGTTTGCGTTTAATCGAAATTAACACCAACTAATTCTTCCAGAGCGGGGCGGGCGAAGTAGTAACCCTGAAAATAACGGATGCCAATACTCAATAAATAATCGAGCTCAGCCTTCGATTCAATACCTTCCGCCAGTACGTGCGTGCCTTGCAGCAAGCATTGCGCCAGCGCCTGTTGCACTTCGTGCTGTTGTCCTGGCTTTTTGTCGATGTCGCGAATCAGCGCCATATCCAGTTTGAGGAAGTCCGGGCGCAGGTGAGTCAGCCAGTTCATGGTCGCGAAACCCGAGCCGAAATCGTCAATGGCGGTATAGAAACCTCGTTTGGAGTAACTTTGAAAAATGTCCTGCAGATGCTCTTTATCCGAAATTTCCTCGCCCTCAGTCATTTCAAACATCAGATTGTTCAGATCAAAACCATACAAATCGGCGGCTTCGATGGTCGCCTGAATACAGGTATCCGGGTTATATACGGCATTCGGCAGAATGTTGATGCTCAATAGGCAGTCACAACCGAGGCGGGTCGCGGTTTCGATGGCTTTCACCCGACAGGCCTGGTCGAAATAATAGCGGTTTTCGTCGTTAATCCGTTCAAATACCCAGCCCGCCCCCTGACCTTCGGGCCCGCGCACCAGCGCTTCATAGCCGATAATTTTCTGCTTTTTTAGGTCGACAATGGGCTGAAACGCCATCCTGATTTCAAAGCCAAGATCCCGCCCGCTCAGGCAATCCTGGCATGTCTGTTGCTTTACCGAATCCGGAAAATCCATATTAATTGAAGCCCTGTTGAAACAATTCCGTAATAGCGAGTTATCGCCTGCTACCTAAAAAACTTTAGCAGAAAATTCATGATTCCTGCCAATTACCGGTGTAGTAACCATAGCAGGGAACCGACACTGATGAACAGCCACAACAGAATTGCCAGCAGCATAGGCTTTGGCCCGGCAGCGCGCAGCCGGTCCGGCGTGATGCTGCAGCCGACCAGAAACAAACAAAGCACCAGCAACTGCTTGCCGCCGCTGAATATTACCTCGTATAACGCTGCGCCAGCCGGTAGCAGCGTCGCTATCGCAATCGCGGCCAGATAACCGATAATGAAAAGCGGAACGCCGGGCAAACCTGAAGCGGCGCCCTGCGCCGGATCACGCCGCAGCGCAATCAGGCTGGTCAGCAACACCAGCGGTACAATAAGCAGCGCCCGCGCCAGCTTCACCGTGGTGGCGGTAACCAGTGCATCGTCACTGTAAGCCTGCGCGGCACCCACCACCGAGGAGGTGTCGTGAATTGCAATCGCCGCCCATACGCCGAAGGTATAACTATCCAGACCCAACCAGCGGCCAACTATCGGAAAGACCAGCAGCGCAACCGCATTAAGCGCGAACACGCAAGCCAGCGCTATGGCCATTTGATCGGCCCGGGCGCGCATGGCCGGGCCCACCGCCGCAATGGCGCTGCCGCCACAAATCGCACTGCCGGAGCCAATCAGGTGGGCCGTGGTATAGTCAAGCCGTAACCAGCGGGCAATCAATAACGCCAGCGCCAGCGTCAAAGTCACCGACACCAGCATCAGCCCGAGATTATCAGCAGTCGCCTGCACTGCCCCGTCAAATTGCACGCCGAAGCCCAGCGCGATAATTGCCACTGCCAGTAATCTCTTCACCAACAGTGCTGGCTGCACCGCTGCGGGCACCAGCCCGCCGGCTGCCAGGGCAAAACCGATCACCAGCGCCAGCGGGGCCGAAATAAATGGTGTCAGGCAAATAAGTGCTGCCAGCCAGAAGGCCAGATGCCGGATAGACATGCTTCACGTTCCTCCGCTACTGGATAAACCGGGATAAAATGATGCTTTAGCTGGATCACACCCGCTCTGTCAGTATAAAATTGCGCCTTTGTTATTAGTCTTCAGCGAGAGTGCTTTATGGGTCGTGCCTATCAAAACCGCAAAGAGTCGATGGCCAAAACAGCTAATGCTAAAAGTAAAGTATACAGCAAGTATGGCCGGGAAATTTATGTTGTTGCCAAGCAAGGTGGCGTTGATCCTGAGGGGAATCTGGCACTGCGGGCGCTGATTGACCGCGCCAAAAAGGATCAGGTACCCGCGCATGTGGTTGAGAAAGCCATTGAGAAAGCCAAAGGTGGCGCCGGCGAAGATTATGCGCCAGCCGTATACGAAGGCTATGGCCCGGGTAACTGCATGGTGATGGTTGAGTGCCTCACCGATAACCCCAACCGCACCATTGGCGAAGTCCGTAACTGTTTCACCAAAACCAAGTCAAAAATTGGCGCGCCTGGCAGCGTATCCCACATGTTTGATCACTGTGCGATTCTGGCCTTTGCCGGCGATGATGAAGATGCGGTACTCGAAGCCTTGATGATGGCCGACGTAGATGTAACCGATATCGAAGAAGATAACGGCAAAATTACCGTTTTTGCCCCGCATACTGAATCGCACAAAGCCAAACAGGCGCTACGTGATGCTTTCCCTGATCTTGAGTTTGATGTGGACGAGATTCAGTACCTGCCGCAGGTGATGACGACTGTCAGTGGCGATGATGTAGCGGTGATGGAGAAGTTCCTGGATATGCTGAACGACTGTGATGACGTGCAGAATATCTACCACAACGCCGAGTTTTGATCCCTTAAGCGTGATGCGTGCCTGGCCTTAGCCTGGCACGCATGCACGTTGTCTTCCGGTTATTTATCCAGCAGATTCAGTACAAACGCGTATTCTTCAGCCGTTTCTTTCAGCCGTGAAAAACGACCTGAACTACCACCGTGACCGGCTTTCATATTGGTCTTCATCATCAGCGGATTGGTATCGGTTTTATGGGCGCGTAATTTCGCCACCCATTTTGCTGGCTCAAAATACTGTACCTGCGAGTCGTGCAAGCCGGTTGTGACCAGTAACGCCGGATAATCCTGCGCGCTGATCTGATCGTAAGGTGAATAAGACAGCATATAGTCGTAGTAAACTTTTTCTTTCGGGTTGCCCCACTCGTCAAATTCATTGGTGGTGAGTGGAATGCTTTCATCCAGCATAGTGGTGACGACATCCACAAAAGGGACATGGGCAACCAGACCCTTATATTTCTCCGGCGCCATATTCGCCACCGCGCCCATCAGCAGGCCACCAGCACTACCGCCCATGCCAAATACTTTATCCGGGTGGGCATAACCCTCTGCCACCAGGTGATCCGTTACCGCGATATAGTCGGTAAAGGTATTTTTCTTATTCAGCAGCTTGCCGCTTTCATACCAGTCGCGGCCCATTTCCTGGCCGCCACGAATATGGGCAATGGCATAAACGAAACCGCGATCAACCAATGAGAATA
>NZ_JAWVYM010000036.1:0-15858 GCF_033722695.1 Pseudidiomarina sp.
GAAATGGTTATGCCTGGTGACAACCTGAAGTTTGTTGTTGAACTGATCCACCCAATCGCAATGGACGAAGGTCTGCGCTTCGCAATCCGTGAAGGCGGCCGTACCGTTGGCGCTGGTGTTGTATCTAAAATCATCAGCTAAATGATGTAGCCCGTGGTTCTACCACGGGTGAAGCTAAGAAAAAGGGAGCCTCGGCTCCCTTTTTTTAATCCACCCACTCATCTTGTTTTCACTGGCTTGATCGGTATAATACAGCGTCCATTCCGTCTGTGCCGGAATATGCAGGGGTGTAGTTCCAATTGGTAGAACAGCGGTCTCCAAAACCGACGGTTGGGGGTTCGAATCCCTCCACCCCTGCCAAATTTCAGATGTTAGCTGATCGCTATCGCATTTTTTAACGCTAGGATTGAATAAATGAGTGCAAATACCGAAACGCAAAGTAGCTCTTTCGACAGCATCAAATGGCTGGTCGCAATTGCGCTGCTGGCTGCGGCAGTGGTAGGTAACTACTATTACGGTGAGCAAGTGTCCGTGTTGTACCGGGCAATTGGCGTGGTGTTATTGGTTATCGTTGCTGGTGTTGTTGCCGGTTTGACCGACAAAGGCCGCCGTTTTCGCATGTTTGCGAAAGAAAGCCGTACTGAAATACGCCGCGTGGTATGGCCATCACGTCAGGAAGCCACGCAAACAACTATTATTGTTGTTGTTGCGACCGCACTGATTGCACTTCTGCTGTGGGGAATGGATGCCATTCTCGTACGGGTTGTTGGCTTCTTCACCGGACTGGAGTTTTAACTATGACTGAGACCGCCAAGAAACGCTGGTACGTAGTACAGGCTTTTTCCGGATATGAAGGCCGGGTAGCCAACTCACTGCGTGAGCATATTAAAATCCATGGCATGGAAGACAAGTTTGGCGAGATCCTGGTGCCGACTGAAGAAGTCGTCGAAATGCGTGCCGGTCAGCGTCGCAAGAGCGAGCGCAAGTTTTTCCCTGGCTACGTGCTGGTCGAAATGGCGATGGACGAAGAAAGCTGGCACTTAGTAAAGAGTATTCCACGGGTATTAGGCTTTATTGGCGGCAAGCAGGATCGCCCGACGCCAATTACCCAGAAAGAAGCCGATACTATTCTGAACCGTCTGCAGGAGTCTGTTGACAAGCCACGGCCGAAGACCTTGTTTGAACCGGGTGAGCTGGTGCGTGTTACTGATGGTCCTTTTGCTGACTTTAACGGTACTGTTGAAAGCGTTGACTATGAAAAAAGCCGCCTGACGGTATCCGTATCTATCTTTGGCCGGGCTACTCCGGTCGAGCTGGAGTTCGCCCAGGTCGAAAAAGCATAACGACCAGATAGCGGACGAAAAACGTTCGATGTTATCTTGCATTGGGGTGCGAATAAGACTATAATTCGCGTCCTTTTTTATATCGGGGAGCCGTTTGAGTAAGTCACCTCTTCGTTTCTGCAATCGCCGAGGGGCCGCAGAAATGGACGATTTACAAGGCGTTAGACCCACAACAAGAGGCAATAAACATGGCTAAGAAGTTAAAGGCTATCATCAAGCTGCAAGTAGCAGCTGGTGCAGCAAACCCATCACCACCGGTTGGTCCTGCCCTGGGTCAGCATGGTGTGAACATCATGGAATTCTGTAAGGCATTCAACGCAGCAACTGGCGAACTTGAAAAAGGCGCTCCGGTTCCGGTTGAAATTTCTGTCTACGAAGACCGTTCGTTCACCTTTATTACCAAAACTCCTCCAGCTGCCTACCTGCTGAAAAAAGCGGCCGGCATCAAGAGTGGTTCAGGTCGTCCGAATACCAGCAAAGTAGGTACGGTTACCCGTGCACAGCTGGAAGATATTGCCAAGGTAAAAGAGCCTGACTTAACAGCGGCTGACCTTGATGCAGCGGTACGTACTATCGCCGGCTCTGCCCGTGCGATGGGTCTGAACGTGGAGGGTTTGTAAGATGGCTAAGCAAAGCAAACGTGCACGCCTGATCGCCGAGAAAGTTGAACTTCGTGACTACGAATTCAGCGAAGCGGTCAGCCTGTTGAAAGAACTGGCAACTGCCAAATTCAGAGAAAGCGTTGATGTAGCCGTAAATCTCGGCATCGACGCTCGTAAATCAGATCAGAACGTACGTGGCGCAACTGTGCTGCCAAACGGTACTGGTCGTGACGTTCGCGTAGCGGTATTCACCAGCGGCGCCAACGCAGAGAAAGCGAAAGAAGCCGGTGCTGACATCGTCGGTATGGAAGACCTGGCCGAGCAAGTGAAAAAAGGCCAGATGGATTTTGACGTCGTTATCGCTTCACCAGACGCTATGCGCGTTGTTGGTATGCTGGGTCAAATCTTAGGTCCACGTGGCCTGATGCCAAACCCGAAAACGGGTACTGTTACTGCTGACGTCGCTACTGCTGTTAAGAACGCGAAATCAGGTCAGGTTCGCTATCGTAACGATAAAGGCGGCATCATCCACGCCACTATCGGTAAAGTTGATTTCGAAAGCGACCAACTGAAAGAGAATTTAGAAGCATTACTGGTTGCCCTGAAGAAGGCCAAGCCTTCTACAGCGAAAGGCCAGTTTATCAAGAAAGTAAGCTTATCAACCACTATGGGTGCTGGCGTTGCAATCGACCAGAGCTCGCTGAGTGTTGGTGCTTAAATAAGGTTTGTGGGTTGGAGCTGCCACTTTAGGTAATGCTAAGTGAAAGTGGCTCCCGTCCAAGACCGCAGGTGTATCGCAGTAGATTTCCGTAAGGGAGGCTAAAGCGAAACTTAATGTCCTGCGCAGATGGTGTAATCCGACTCAGACTCTCTGGGTTAAGAGATTCACCGTGGCAACGTGGCAGATGCAAGTTGGTCTGCCTATGTGTAACGACGGTCCGCGGTTTTACCAAGGACCAAAAAAAGGGGTGATATCAGTGGCACTAGGTTTAGCAGCAAAAAAAGCAATCGTTAAAGAAGTTAACGAAGTTGCTTCAAAGGCTCTATCCGTCGCTGTTGCTGAGTATCGGGGAATGGAAGTCGCGCACATGACTGTGCTGCGCCGGAAAGCCCGTGAGCAAGGTGTGTATCTGAAAGTTATTCGGAACACCCTGGCGAAGCGTGCATTTCAGGATACGCAGTTCGATGACATGGACGCCGCACTGAAAGGTCCACTTGTTTACGCCTTCTCTTTGGATGCGCCTGGTTCTGCCGCGCGTTTGTTCAAAGATTTCGCTAAAGAAAACAAGCACCTTAAAGTGACTGCACTATCGATCGGCGACGGTCTGATGGGTGTAGATAAACTGGATGCGGTTGCATCACTTCCGACTCGTGACGAAGCATTGGCGAAATTGCTCGCTACCTTCAAGGCGCCTGTTAGTAAGTTCGTTCGTACTATTAACGAAGTTCCTACTAAGTTTGTGCGTGTGTTGGCAGCAATTAAAGACGCTAAATAGAAGCTGGTTTTTTAACCAATTAATTGAAATTTATAACCCAGGAGTTTTGAGTTATGGCTCTTACTAAAGATGATATTTTGAACGCAATCGCTGAAATGCCAGTAATGGATCTGGTTGACCTGATTGCAGCTGCTGAAGAAAAATTCGGTGTTGACGCATCTGCTGCTGTTGCAGTAGCTGCTGGCCCTGCTGCCGCTGCTGAAGCTGCAGAAGAGCAAACTGAATTCGACGTAATCCTGAAAGCTGCTGGCGCAAACAAAGTTGGCGCTATCAAAGCAGTTCGTGCAGCAACCGGTCTTGGCCTGAAAGAAGCTAAAGAAATGGTTGAGTCTGCGCCTGTTGCCGTTAAAGAAGGCATCAGCAAAGATGACGCTGCAGCACTGAAAACTCAGCTTGAAGAAGCTGGTGCAGAAGTTGAAATTAAATAAGCAACTGCATAAACAAAACTTGGCCTTTTAGGCCTGGGGCTGGTGACTTTTGGGTCACCAGCCTTTTTGCGCTGTTAAGCATGTATCATTTTTGCCCGTTCTTGGGGTGCATGCTCGCGGTGACAAAAACGGGAACGACAAGCTTTAACAGTTTGTTTTTAACCATCGACTCCTCGATGGTTAGGGTCATCAATCAGCTAGCTGAGGAACCCCATGGCGTACTCCTACTCTGAGAAAAAACGTATTCGCAAGGATTTTGGTAAGCGGCCTCATGTACTTGAAGTGCCTTACTTATTGTCAATCCAGTTAGATTCATTTAAAAAATTCATTGAGCCGGATCCAGAGGCCAATAATGGCCTGGAAGCGGCTTTTCGCTCCGTATTTCCGATTGCTGCCTATTCCGGCAACTCAGAATTACAGTATGTGAGCTATCACCTGGGTAACCCGGTATTTGACGTTAACGAATGTCAGGTCCGTGGTATTACCTACTCAGCTCCTTTGCGGGTAAAACTGCGCCTGGTTCTTTATGATAAAGAAGCAGCGGCAGGCACCGTTAAAGACATTAAAGAGCAAGAAGTCTACATGGGTGAAATTCCCCTGATGACTGAAAACGGTACCTTTGTGATTAACGGTACCGAGCGCGTAATTGTTTCTCAGCTACACCGTTCGCCGGGTGTGTTCTTTGACCATGACAAGGGTAAAACCCACTCGTCAGGTAAAGTGCTGTATAACGCACGGGTTATTCCTTATCGTGGTTCATGGCTCGATTTCGAGTTTGATCCTAAAGATAACGTATTTGTGCGCATCGATCGTCGTCGTAAATTACCGGCATCGATTATTCTGCGTGCCCTGGAGTACTCCACCGAAGAAATCCTCGAGATCTTCTTCGACACGACCTATTTCCAGTTCCGTGGCAAAAAAGTATTTATGCAGTTGGTGCCAGAGCGTCTGCGTGGCGAAACTGCGAAGTTTGATATTAAAAACGATGACGGCGACGTTATCGTTGAAAAAGGTCGCCGTATTACCGCGCGCCATATCAGCCAGATCGCCAGCCTGAACCAGCCAGAAATGGAAGTTCCGCTGGAATACCTGGTTGGTAAAGTATTAGCTAAAGACTACACCGATAAGAAAACCGGTGAAGTTGTGGCGACTGCCAACGCTGAACTGACTCTTGAACTGCTGGCGAAATTGCGCGAAGCAGGCTTTAAGAAGTTTGAAACCTTGTTCATGAATGACCTGGATCACGGGCCATACATGAGCGAGACCCTGCGTATTGATTCCACCAGCAACCGTCTGGAAGCGCTGGTTGAAATCTATCGCATGATGCGCCCTGGTGAGCCACCAACTAAAGAAGCAGCAGAGAATCTCTTTGAGAACCTGTTCTTCAGTGACGATCGCTATGATCTGTCTGCCGTTGGCCGCATGAAATTCAACCGCCGTCTGGGTCGTGATGACCTGACCGGTGACGGTGTGCTGTCGAAAGAAGACATCGTTGAAGTCATGAAGAAACTGATCGAAATACGTAACGGCCTGGATGAAGTCGATGATATCGACCATTTGGGTAATCGTCGTATCCGGTCAGTGGGTGAAATGGCAGAGAACCAGTTCCGCGTCGGCTTAGTCCGTGTTGAGCGCGCCGTGAAAGAGCGCCTGAGCCTGGGTGACCTGGATGCGATAATGCCGCAGGATTTGATTAACGCCAAGCCAATCAGCGCAGCGGTAAAAGAATTCTTTGGTTCCAGCCAGCTGTCGCAGTTTATGGATCAGAACAACCCGCTGTCAGAGGTAACGCATAAGCGTCGTATTTCTGCCTTAGGGCCGGGCGGTCTGACCCGTGAGCGTGCCGGTTTCGAAGTACGTGACGTACACCCGACTCACTATGGTCGTGTCTGTCCAATCGAAACGCCAGAAGGTCCGAACATCGGTCTGATTAACTCACTGTCGACCTTTGCCCGTACCAACGAATATGGTTTCCTGGAAACGCCGTATCGCCGCATCGAAAATGGTGTAGTGACGGACGACGTAGATTACTTGTCAGCAATCGAAGAAGGTCAGTACGTTATCGCTCAGGCTAATGTGGCGCTGAACGATAAAGGTGCACTGACTGAAGATCTGGTGCCATGTCGTCATAAGAACGAATTTACGCTGATGTCTAAAGAGCAGGTCCAGTACATGGACGTTGCTCCGCAGCAAATCGTGTCGATTGCAGCGAGTCTTATTCCGTTCCTTGAACATGATGATGCTAACCGGGCCCTGATGGGTTCGAACATGCAACGTCAGGCGGTACCAACTCTGCGCGCTGATAAGCCGCTGGTAGGTACAGGTATCGAACGCACAGTAGCTGTGGATTCAGGTGTAACCGTAGTTGCCAAACGTGGCGGTGTGGTCGATAAAGTCGACGCCAGCCGGATCGTGGTTAAGGTGAACGAAGAAGAGATGGTACCAGGCGAAGCCGGTATCGATATCTATAACCTGGTGAAATACACCCGGTCGAACCAGAACACCTGTATTAACCAGACGCCTAACGTCAATGTTGGTGAGCCGGTAACCCGCGGTGATGTTCTGGCAGATGGTCCGTCAACTGACATGGGCGAACTGGCTCTTGGTCAGAACATGCGCGTGGCCTTCATGCCGTGGAATGGTTACAACTTCGAAGACTCGATTCTGATTTCTGAGCGGGTGGTGCAGGAAGATCGCATGACCACCATTCACATTCAGGAACTGAACTGCGTAGCACGTGACACCAAACTGGGTGCTGAAGAAATCACTTCAGATATCCCCAACGTAGGTGAGTCAGCGCTGAACAAGCTTGACGAGTCAGGCGTTGTTTATGTCGGTGCCGAAGTGAACGGCGGTGATATTCTGGTTGGTAAGGTCACGCCGAAGGGCGAAACCCAGCTGACTCCGGAAGAGAAGCTGCTGCGAGCCATATTTGGTGAAAAAGCATCTGATGTGAAAGACAGTTCACTGCGTGTGCCTAACGGCGTGACCGGTACTGTTATTGACGTTCAGGTGTTTACCCGTGATGGCGTTGAGAAAGACAAACGCGCTATCGCGATTGAAGAAATGCAGCTTAAACAGGTTAAGAAAGACCTGACCGACGAGTTCAAGATCCTTGAAAAAGGTATCTTAGAGCGCGCTCGTTCACTGCTGTTGGCAAATGGTTTTGATGAGTCAAAACTGGCCAGCATGGAGCAGAGCAAGTGGCTGACACAAAACCTGAAAAAGGAAAGTGCCCAGCAACAGCTTGAGCAAATCGCCCAGCAGTACGAAGAAATTCGTCAGGATTTCGACGCTAAGTTTGAGAACAAACGTCGCAAGATCACCCAGGGTGATGATCTGGCGCCTGGCGTTCTGAAAATCGTTAAAGTGTACCTTGCCGTACGTCGTCGTATTCAGCCTGGTGATAAGCTGGCTGGTCGTCACGGTAACAAAGGTGTTATCTCGACCATAGTACCGGTTGAAGACATGCCTTACGATGAGCACGGTAATCCGGTTGATATCGTACTGAACCCGTTAGGTGTTCCGTCGCGGATGAACATCGGTCAGATCCTGGAAACGCATTTAGGACTGGCAGCCCGTGGCATAGGTACCAAGATCGAAAACATGATCAAAGAGCAGAAGAAGGTCGCAGAAATGCGTGACTTCCTGCAGAAAGTATACAGCCTGGGTAGTACCCGTCAGGAAGTAGACATCAGTGAGTTCAGCGATGACGAAGTTATGCGTCTGGCGAACAACCTGAAGAAAGGTCTGCCGACTGCCACGCCGGTATTCGATGGTGCTGTGGAAAGTGAAATTAAAGAACTCCTGAAACTGGGTGACTTGCCTGAATCTGGCCAGATCACCTTATTTGACGGACGTACCGGTGAACGGTTCGAGCGTGATGTAACTGTCGGTTACATGTACATGCTGAAACTGAACCACCTGGTTGATGACAAGATGCACGCGCGCTCTACTGGTTCGTACAGCTTGGTTACCCAACAACCGCTGGGTGGTAAAGCGCAGTTCGGTGGTCAGCGCTTCGGTGAGATGGAAGTGTGGGCACTGGAAGCATACGGTGCTGCTTATACCCTGCAGGAAATGTTGACGGTGAAATCGGACGACGTAAATGGTCGGACGAAGATGTACAAAAACATCGTCGACAACGATCTGCGGATGGAAGCAGGTATGCCGGAATCCTTCAATGTATTGCTGAAGGAAATCCGCTCGCTGGGTATCAACATCGAGTTGGACCAGGACTGAGTAACCGGACGCTAATTGCCAGGAGATAAATCGTGAAAGACTTATTGAAGTTTTTAAAACCGATGAACCAGACCGAGGAGTTCGATTCGATAAAAATCGGACTTGCCTCGCCGGACATGATCCGCAGCTGGTCATTCGGTGAAGTTAAAAAACCGGAAACAATCAACTACCGCACGTTCAAGCCTGAGCGTGACGGTCTGTTTTGTGCCCGGATTTTCGGCCCGGTAAAAGACTACGAATGCTTATGCGGCAAATACAAGCGCCTTAAGCACCGTGGCGTGATCTGTGAGAAGTGTGGCGTTGAAGTTACGCTGACCAAAGTTCGCCGTGAGCGGATGGCTCACATTGAACTGGCGAGCCCGGTTGCCCACATCTGGTTCCTGAAATCACTGCCAAGCCGGATCGGCCTGATGCTGGATATGACCCTGCGTGATATCGAGCGGGTATTGTATTTTGAATCATACGTAGTGACCGAAGGCGGCATGACCAATCTCGAACGTGGTCAGATCCTGACTGAAGAAGAGTATCTGGATGCGCTGGAAGAACACGGAGATGAGTTTGAAGCCAAGATGGGTGCAGAAGCAATTCTGAGCCTGCTCAAGCATATTGATATCGAAGCCGACATCAAAGTGCTGCGCGAAGAACTGCCGGAAACCAACTCGGAAACCAAACGGAAGAAAATCAGCAAGCGCCTGAAGCTGCTCGAATCATTCCATTACTCAGGCAACAAGCCCGAGTGGATGATCCTGAAAGTGCTGCCAGTACTGCCACCGGACCTGCGTCCTTTGGTGCCACTGGACGGCGGCCGCTTTGCGACTTCTGATCTGAACGATTTATACCGTCGCGTTATTAACCGGAACAACCGTCTGAAGCGGCTGTTGGATCTGGCTGCGCCGGATATCATCGTCCGTAACGAAAAGCGGATGCTGCAGGAAGCGGTTGATGCGTTGCTGGATAACGGCCGTCGCGGTCGTGCTATCACCGGTACCAACAAGCGCCCACTGAAATCCCTGGCTGACATGATCAAGGGTAAACAGGGTCGTTTCCGTCAGAACTTGCTGGGTAAGCGGGTCGACTACTCAGGCCGTTCGGTTATTACCGTTGGTCCTAAGTTGCGTCTGCACCAGTGTGGTCTGCCGAAGAAAATGGCGCTGGAACTGTTCAAGCCGTTTATCTATGGCAAGCTGGAAGGTCGTGGCCTGGCCACCACCATTAAAGCCGCTAAGAAAATGGTTGAGCGCGAGATCCCGGAAGTATGGGACGTACTTGACGAAGTCATCAAAGAACACCCGGTGATGCTGAACCGTGCACCAACCCTGCACCGTTTGGGTATCCAGGCGTTCGAGCCGGTACTGATTGAAGGTAAAGCGATTCAGCTGCACCCGCTGGTCTGTGCCGCCTATAACGCGGACTTTGACGGCGACCAAATGGCCGTCCACTTACCGCTGACACTCGAAGCACAGCTTGAAGCCCGTGCTTTGATGATGTCGACCAATAATATTCTGTCGCCAGCTAGTGGTGAGCCAATCATCGTTCCTTCACAGGACGTGGTATTGGGTATCTACTACATGACCCGTTCAAAAGTGAACGCGCCAGGCGAAGGCATGATATTCAAGAGTGCCAAAGAAGCCGAAAAAGCGTACCGGACCGGTGCGGCGGCGTTGCATGCGCGGGTTAAAGTCCGTCTGGCTGAAGTTGAGATCAGCGAAGAAGGCGAGCGCACCAACACCTCGACTATCTATGACACCACCGTAGGCCGGGCGATTCTGTCGCTGATCCTGCCGGAAGGTCTGTCCTTCAGCATGATTAACCAGTCTATGGGTAAGAAACAGATCGGCCGCTTGCTGAACACCGCATACCGGGATCTGGGTCTGAAACCGACGGTTATTTTTGCTGACCAAATCATGTACACCGGTTTCCATTACGCGATGATCGCGGGTGCCTCGGTTGGTATTGATGACATGGTTATCCCGGACGAGAAGAAGACCATTATCGAAGCTGCTGAAGAAGAAGTTGCAGAAATTCAGGAGCAGTTCGAGCAAGGTCTGGTTACCGCCGGTGAGAAATACAACAAGGTTATCGACATCTGGTCTACTGCTAACGAAAAAGTATCCAAAGCAATGATGGATAACTTATCGAAAGAGTTCGTCACCAACAAAGACGGCGAGCAGGAAGCGCAGGACTCGTTTAACTCGGTCTATATGATGGCTGATTCAGGCGCTCGTGGTAGCCCTGCCCAGATTCGTCAGTTAGCCGGTATGCGGGGTCTGATGGCGAAGCCGGATGGCTCGATCATCGAAACACCTATTACCGCGAACTTCCGTGAAGGTTTGAACGTACTCCAGTACTTCATCTCAACTCACGGTGCCCGTAAAGGTTTGGCCGATACCGCCCTGAAGACAGCGAACTCAGGTTACCTGACTCGTCGTCTGGTTGACGTCGCGCAGGACGTGGTGATTGTTGAGCACGACTGTGGTACCGAAGAAGGTCTGTTCGTGAAGCCGCTGATTGAAGGCGGTGACGTAGTAGAGCCGCTGCGCGAGCGGGTACTGGGTCGTGTGCTGTGTGACGACGTTATGGTTCCGGGCAGCGACAAAGATGTGCTGTTACCACGTAACACCTTACTCGATGAGAAAATGTGTGACGTGTTAGAGCAGAACTCGATCGACGAAGTAAAAGTGCGCTCGGTCATTACCTGTGATACCGACTTCGGTGTCTGTTCGCACTGTTATGGTCGCGACCTGGCTCGTGGTCACATGGTTAACCAGGGTGAAGCTGTTGGTGTTATCGCGGCCCAGTCTATCGGTGAACCAGGTACCCAGCTGACCATGCGTACGTTCCACATCGGTGGTGCGGCCTCGCGGGATTCAGCAGCCAACAACGTGCAGGTGAAAAACGCCGGAACCCTGAAGCTGCATAACGCCAAATACGTAGAAAACAGCGATGGCCACCTGGTTATCACGTCACGTTCAACTGAACTGACACTGATCGACGAGTACGGCCGTGAGCGCGAGCGCTACAAAGTTCCTTATGGTGCCGTGCTGAAGAAAGGCGAAGGCGATGCGGTTGAGAAGGGTGAAGTGGTTGCCAACTGGGATCCACACACGCACCCAATCGTTACCGAGGTGGCAGGTCGCCTGAAGTTTGTCGACCTGATCGATGGCGTCACTATGACCCGTCAGACCGACGAACTGACTGGCTTGTCCAGCATCGTGGTACTGGAAACCGGACAACGGACCAGCGCCGGTAAAGATATGCGGCCAATGGTCAAACTGGTTGATTCGAAAGGTAAAGACGTCAACATCGTCGGTACCGACATTCCTGCGCAGTACTTCCTGCCGGGCAATGCGATTATCAACCTGGAAGATAATGCCGAAGTGAAAGTGGGTGATACGGTAGCCCGTATTCCTCAGGAAGGTTCTAAGACCCGGGACATCACCGGTGGTCTGCCGCGCGTTGCCGACCTGTTCGAAGCGCGTCGTCCGAAAGAGCCGGCAATTCTGGCAGAAGTGTCAGGTACTGTCAGCTTCGGTAAAGAGACCAAAGGTAAGCGTCGTCTGATCATTACCCCAACTGACGGTAGCGATCAGTACGAAGAGATGATTCCGAAGTGGCGTCAGCTGAATATCTTCGAAGGTGAGCAGGTTACCAAAGGTGAAGTTATTGCCGATGGTCCGGAAGCACCACACGATATTCTGCGTTTACGCGGCGTCAGTGCGCTGTCGAACTACATCGTCAACGAAGTACAGGAAGTTTACCGCCTGCAGGGTGTTAAGATTAATGATAAGCACATCGAGACCATAGTGCGTCAGATGCTGCGTAAAGCAATCATCCTCAGCCCGGGTGAAACCGAACTGCTTGAAGGCGAAATGATGGAGCTTTCTGAAGTGCTGGCGGCGAACGCCAAAGCTGAAGAAGCAGGCAAAATGCCAGCCACTTACGAACGCCAGTTGCTGGGTATCACCAAGGCCTCGCTGTCGACTGAGTCATTTATCTCAGCGGCATCGTTCCAGGAGACCACCCGCGTACTGACTGAAGCAGCGGTACAAGGTAAGCATGACCCATTACGTGGTCTGAAAGAAAACGTTATCGTGGGACGCTTGATCCCAGCGGGTACCGGTTTCGCTTATCACCGCGAGCGCGCCCGCAAGCGTGCTGAACAGGCAGAAATGACAGTTGCTCCAAAAGTGACTGCCGAAGAAGCCGAACAGCAATTAGCAGATGCGCTGAATGCCGGTCAGGACGACGATAAATCGGACAATTCTGCTGATTAATCAGTAGTCTGTTTGAAACGAAGTGAAGAGCCAGTGCCGTATTCGGTACTGGCTCTTTTGTTTAACTCCTTGACAGGTGAATTTATGACCATTAAAATTCGCCCTCCCCATATTTCGGGCGGCTAGCTCGTGGTCGGGGGAAATTGGATTTTTCACTCTGTTGAGCGACATCAACAAAATCAGGAGTAATGAATGGCAACAGTTAACCAGCTGGTGCGCAAAGGTCGTCAAAAGCCGGTTGTTAAAAGCAACGTTCCGGCACTTGAGGCTTGCCCACAGAAACGCGGGGTATGTACCCGTGTTTATACAACCACCCCGAAGAAGCCAAACTCGGCACTGCGTAAAGTATGCCGTGTGCGTTTGACTAACGGCTACGAAGTGTCTTCGTACATCGGTGGTGAAGGTCACAACCTGCAAGAACACTCCGTGGTACTTATCCGCGGTGGTCGTGTAAAAGACTTGCCAGGTGTTCGTTATCACACAGTGCGCGGGGCCCTTGACTGTGCCGGCGTAAACGACCGTAGACAAGCACGTTCTAAATACGGCGCGAAACGGCCCAAATCTTAACGGTTCTCCGTTAGTAAGGCCAAACACTGTAATTTTAAGTTTTGGGTAATACCCTGAATTAATCGGAGAAATTGAGATGCCAAGAAGACGCGTCATAGGTCAGCGTAAAATATTGCCAGATCCTAAGTTCGGATCAGAGCTGCTGGCTAAGTTCATCAATGTCGTCATGGTTGACGGCAAAAAATCTGTCGCAGAAAACATTATCTACGGTGCCCTCGACATCATGGCTGAAAAGTCAAAGAAAGAGCACTTAGAAGTATTTGAAGTCGCATTGGACAATGTGCGCCCTACAGTAGAGGTTAAATCTCGCCGGGTTGGTGGTTCTACCTACCAGGTACCTGTAGAAGTACGTCCTGTGCGTCGTAATGCACTGGCTATGCGTTGGTTAGTTGATGCCGCGCGTACTCGGGGTGAAAAATCCATGGCTCAGCGTCTGGCAGGTGAAATGCTGGATGCATCAGAAAACAAAGGCTCTGCTGTGAAGAAGCGTGAAGACGTCCACCGTATGGCCGAAGCAAACAAAGCGTTTGCTCATTATCGCTGGTAATTCACAAGCAACCATTAGAGGAATTTTATTGTGGCTCGACAAACTTCGATTGAGCGCTATCGTAATATCGGTATCGTAGCTCACGTAGATGCAGGTAAAACGACCACGACCGAGCGTGTGTTGTTCTACACTGGTCTGTCTCACAAAATCGGTGAGGTACATGACGGTGCAGCAACAACAGACTGGATGGAACAGGAGCAGGAGCGTGGTATCACTATCACCTCTGCTGCAGTAACCTCCTTCTGGCGTGGTATGGATGCACAGTTCCCGGAACACCGCATCAATATTATCGACACCCCAGGACACGTTGACTTTACCATTGAAGTAGAGCGTTCATTGCGCGTACTTGATGGTGCTGTAGTGGTTCTGTGTGGTTCTTCAGGTGTACAGCCGCAGACTGAAACTGTTTGGCGTCAGGCCAACAAGTATGAAGTACCGCGTATGGTATTCGTCAACAAGATGGACCGTGCCGGCGCCGATTATTTGCGTGTTGTTGGTCAGCTGAAATCACGTTTAGCTGCCAATGCTGTGCCTATTCAGTTGCCAATCGGCGCTGAAGACGACTTTAAAGGCGTCATCGACTTAATCAAGATGAAAGCCATCAACTGGAACGAAGCCGACAGCGGTATGACCTTCACTTATGAAGAGATCCCTGCTGATCTGGTGGACGAAGCTGAGCAGTATCGTAGCGAGATGATCGAAGCTGCCGCTGAAGCCAACGACGAGTTGATGAACAAATACCTTGAAGGCGGTGAGCTGTCTGAGGCCGAAATCAAAGCCGGCCTGCGTGAGCGTACACTGAAGAGCGAAATCGTTCTGTGTCTGTGTGGTTCTGCGTTCAAGAACAAAGGTGTTCAGGCGGTACTGGATGCGGTTATCGAATACTTACCTTCACCAACTGAAGTTAAGCCAATTCGCGGTATTCTGGATGATGAGTCTGAAGGCGTGCGTAAATCTGACGACAAAGAGCCGTTCTCGGCCCTGGCGTTTAAGATTGCGACCGATCCATTCGTTGGTACACTTACGTTCTTACGGGTTTACTCAGGCATCCTGTCACAAGGTGACAGCGTACTGAACCCGGTTAAAGGAAAGAAAGAGCGTATTGGCCGTATGGTTCAGATGCACGCGAACGACCGGAAAGAAATCAAAGAGATCCTGGCTGGCGACATCGCTGCTGCTATTGGTCTGAAAGACGTAACCACTGGTGACACCCTGTGTGACATCAATAACGTCATCACGCTGGAGCGGATGGAATTCCCTGAGCCGGTAATCTCTATCGCGGTTGAGCCGAAAACTAAGGCTGACCAGGAAAAAATGGGTATCGCGCTGGGTAAACTGGCGGCAGAAGATCCATCTTTCCGGGTTAAAACTGACGAAGAATCTGGTCAGACGATCATCTCTGGTATGGGTGAATTGCACCTTGATATCATCGTTGACCGTATGAAGCGTGAATTCAAAGTTGAATGTAACGTTGGTAAACCGCAGGTAGCTTACCGTGAAAGCATCCGCCAGAAAGTGGAAGTTGAAGGTAAGTTCGTACGTCAGTCTGGTGGTCGTGGACAATTTGGTCACGTCTGGCTGCGTCTGGAACCGATGGAATTCGACGCGAATGACGACGAAACTCCGAACTATGAGTTCGTGAATGAAATCGTTGGCGGTGTGGTACCGAAGGAATACGTTCCGGCGGTAGACAAAGGTATCCAGGAACAAATGCAGAACGGTGTTCTGGCTGGTTACCCGGTACTTGGTGTTAAAGCGACTCTGTATGATGGTTCATACCACGACGTCGACTCATCTGAAATGGCATTCAAAATTGCTGGTAGCATGGCGTTCAAGAAAGGTGCCCTGCAAGCTAAGCCGGCACTGCTTGAGCCAATGATGAAAGTTGAAGTTGTTACCCCTGAAGATTTCATGGGTGACGTGGTTGGTGACCTGAACCGTCGTCGTGGCATCATCGAGGGCATGGAAGATGCTCCTGGTGGGCTGAAAGAAGTTCGTGCTCAAGTTCCATTATCAGAAATGTTCGGTTACGCTACTGACCTGCGCTCGCAGACTCAGGGCCGTGCATCTTATGCGATGGAATTCCTGAAGTACGCTGAAGCACCAAACAACGTTGCTGAGCAGGTTATTGCCGCTCGGAATACTAAAGATTAAGTAGAGTCTGGTCCGGTTCTTCAGGGACCGGACTTTTAACTTAAGTTAAGGAAAAGTCATGTCAAAAGAAAAATTTAATCGCGTCAAACCGCACGTTAACGTCGGTACTATCGGCCACGTTGACCACGGTAAAACTACTCTGACTGCTGCAATCACGTCAGTCCTGGCGAAAACCTACGGTGGTTCTGCACGTGCGTTCGATCAA
>NZ_JAWVYM010000037.1:0-15793 GCF_033722695.1 Pseudidiomarina sp.
ACGGCCCGACGGGTGGTGTTCAATTCTATGGCCTTTGCTGCCGATGAGCTGGCGCTGGTTGATATCAAAGCGGTCAGCAGCGGCTACCCCTTACGTGGCACACTGAAAACCGCTGATGAGCCTTATGCTCAGGACCAGGTGACTGACGATCTGCCTGAGCCGGGTGAAGCCTGGGTGGCATCCGCGCTGTTTGAGGAACTGAGCCTGGCAGTGGGGGACACCATTGATATCGGTAACAGTCAGTTTCGGGTCAGCCGGGTACTCACTTATGAGCCCGATGTCGGTTTTTCTGTATTCACCGACAGCCCCAATGTCCTTATCCGCTATTCTGATCTGGAGGGAACAGGTCTGATTCAGCCCGGTTCTCGAGTGCGTTACCACGTGCTGTTTGCCGGCGCTGAAGAACAGCTGAGCGAATATGAAAACTGGTTACAGCCACAACTGAACGAGGACACTCATAACTGGCGCAGCATCGCCGATGGCGATACCCCGCTGGCGCGGAGCTTACAACGGGCCGAGCGCTTTATGATGCTGGCCAGTCTGCTGGGAGTGGTGCTGGCGGCCACAGCAGTGGCAGTGGCGGCACAACGTTACTGCCAGCGCAATTATGACGTGGTCGCGATTTTCAAGACTCTGGGTGCCGGCAAGCGCCAGATCCAACGTATTTTCATTCTGCACCTGTTATTGCTGACCGTTATCAGTATCACTATCGGTTTGCTGCTGGGTTGGTTTATTCAGGCGCAGGTGATCGACCTGGTGGCGGAACAGCTCGGCGCCAGTCTGCCGGAGGCTGGCTACAAGCCGTATCTGCTGGCTAGCGCGACGGGCTTTATCAGTGCCGTGATGTTTACCCTGTACCCTTTGCTGCGGCTGGTAGCAATTCCACCTTTACGGGTGCTCAATCGGGAGCTGACTGCCGCCAATGGTTTGCGCTGGTTACATTGGGTAGCCTGTGGCGGCACCATTTATGTCCTGCTACTGATTTACAGCCAGCAATGGCTGCTATCCACAGCACTGTTCGCCGGTGGCGCGCTGGCAGCGGCACTGTTGCTGGTTATTGGCCGGGTATTTATCGGTGCCAGTCGCCGCGCTGGTATGCAGGCCGGGAGTGCCTGGCGGCTGGCAATGGCTGGCTTGCAACGCCGGGCGCAGGCCAACAGCGTGCAAATGCTCAGCTTTTCGACCGCTATCATGCTGTTACTGCTGGTGCTGGCGTTACGCAGCGAATTACTGGAAGACTGGCAGCGCCAGTTACCCGACGATGCCCCCAACTACTTTGTGGTTAACGTGGCAGAAAGTGACGTCAAAGCCCTGGAACAACGCCTGGCTGAGCGCAACATCGAAGCCAACGACATGTATCCGGTGGTGCCAGGCCGCATGACCGCTGTCAACAGCGTGACCGTGGTCGACGAAGTCAGCAAAGAAGAAGAGGGGGGGGCTGACACCAAATCTGATGAGGTGCGTGAGGGCTTCGGCCGCGAACTGGCGCTGACCTGGCGTGACGAGTTACCACCGAACAATATCCTTATTGCCGGAGAATGGTGGGGCGATGATCCGCAGCCGCAGGTTTCTATTGAGCAAGGCGTAGCCGAACGGATGCGCCTGGAACTGGGTGATGTACTGAAGTTTAATATCGGCGGCAATGAGTTCGAAGTGCCGGTAACCAGCATTCGTGAAGTCAACTGGGCCAGTATCCAGCCAAACTTCTTTATGATCTTTAATACCGCCACGCTGGAAGACTTCCCGGCAACCTATATCTCCAGTTTCACTCTTGAACCTGAGCGCAAAAGCGAGCTCTATGAGCTGTTTAAGCCGTTTCCTCAGGTGAGTCTGATTGATCTCGATGCCCTGACCGAACAGCTTCGGGAAGTGATCAGTCAGGTCAGTCTGGCGATTGGTTTCGTACTGATCCTGGTGCTGATAGCCGGAGTGCTGGTATTACTGGCGCAGGTTCAGGCTTCGATGGAAGAACGCCAGCAGGAACTGGTGATACTGCGAACCCTTGGTGCGCCCGCCAAACTGCTCAGTCGCAGCGTCACCTATGAGTTTCTGATCCTGGGGGCGATCAGTGGGTTGATCGCCACCCTGGCGATGGAGTTAGCCCTGTTGATCCTGCAAACCCAGGTATTTGAAATGGGCGCCACGTTGCACTGGCGATTCTGGCTGGTCGGGCCGTTGGCCGGAGCACTGGTGGTTGGTATTATGGGGCGGCTTGCCTGCGGCCGGCTGGTGCGGCGCAATACCGCCCAGTTGATTCGTACCTTAGGCTAGTCGCAGGATCGGAGGTGTGGCCCGAACATTTGCGGCCATACCTCCGCGCAGGCCCGGCTGAAAACGCCGAAATGGCCAATGCGGTCCAGATCAAAATCCACGGGTTTTAACAGGATCCGCTGTTGCGGCGCACTGGTGTAGAAATCATGCAAATGATGGATATTGCGCTGGGTAAGCAGTTCGTCATCACTGAATGATAACGAGGTTATCGGGGTCGAGACTGCTGCAAACTTCGCCCGAGCCTCCTGCCCTTCAACGCCCACCAGATAATCCGGATTAAGGCACCAGCGGCGCCATTGCTGCATCGCGGGGCCGGGCAAATCGCCAATAATACCAAGCCGGTTACCGGGGAAATAACCGCACAGCGGCACCAGCCAAGGCACGATCAAATGCCATAGTACCCATGCCCGGGGACGTAACTGGCGGGTATTTTCACGCCAGAAGCCGGTGCCCGAGGCCACAGTAATCACGTGATCAATATGGTGGTGATTCGGAATAAGGCCGAACAGCTGACCGCCGACGCTGTGGGCGAACCAGGTGCGCCGGGCCTGCGGATGCTGGCGGTACACATAATCGATAACTGCCGGACAGTCATGGTAGGCCCAATCGGTCAGGTTGGTATTTACTTGCCGAAGCGGCTTGTCGCGGGATGCGCCAATACCAAAATAATCAAAACTGTAGACCTCAAAACCCTGACTGGCGAGCCAGTTACAGAACCTGTGGTAATAAGTCTGCGGCACGGCCATGGCAGGAGCCATTATGATTACTTCTCGCGAGCCTGCTGCAGCGGTATTATCCGGTGAGAAACGGGTCAGCGCTAACTGGCGCTCAGACGTTGCGGCAACGCTTATGCTCTGCTCAGATACTGACTGCTGGCTCATGGCAAAGCTTTTATGAACGGCTTAACAGTTACCTGTTGATAGACGCCGGCGGCAATGTAGGGGTCGGCGTCAGCCCACTGTTGCGCGTCGCTCAGAGTGGCGAATTCGGCGATAATCAGTGAGCCGGTAAAGCCGGCCGGACCGGGATCTGCACTGGCAATAGCGGGGCAGGGACCAGCAACTAAAAGCCGGCCTTCTGCTTTTAACTGTTGCAGGCGAGCAAGATGGTCCGGGCGGGTGGCTTTGCGGGCAGCCAACGAGTCGGGGACATCTTCACCCCAGATTGCGAACCACATTACTCAATTTCCTCACTATCTTTTTCAATATCGGTGTGATGACGGAACATATAGGCGCCGGTAAGTACCGTAAACACAATAGTCGCCGCCAGGGTACCGAACACTTTAAAGTTCACCCACACATCAAGACTCATATACTCAGCGATGTATAAATTCACCACAGCCAGGGTCAGGGTGAATATCACCCAGGCATAGGTCAAGCGGCGCCAGGCGAAGGCGGGCAGCTTGATCTCATGGCCGAGCAAACTTTGCAAGGGGCTTTGCTTACGCCACCACAGGCCAATCAGTAACAGCAGGGCTATTGCCAGGTAAATAATGGTGACTTTGATCTTAATGAACCATTCATCACGTAACAGTAAGGTGATAGCGCCAAACACCAGCACCACGCCAAGAATGATCCAATGCCGCGGAGTAATGACCTCGCGCATAAACTTCAAACCCAGGATCTGCAGCACGGTACCGATCATTAATACACCGGTAGCGATAAAAATGTCGCCGATTAAATAGAATATAAAAAATAGCGCTATAGGCAGATATTCAAGGATTAACAGCATGGTTCGTTCCGTGATCAGAAAGTCATTAAAGTGTGCCAGAAAAAGTTGTCCTGTACCAGCGACACTGACTACACTAGCTTAACGACAAAGCCTACTTGAGGAGATAACTATGAAGCTGCTGTTAACAGGTGGAACCGGCCTAATTGGCAGTGCCCTGATCGCTGCATTATGGGAGCGTTATCAAATCACCATTACCACCCGTAACCCCAAAAAGGCCATTCGCCGCTTCGGGAAAAAGGTGCATGCGGTACGGGGGCTGGAAGAAATTCAGGACATCAGTGAGTTTTACGCAGTGATCAATCTGCAGGGCGAGGATATCTTCGCTAAACGCTGGACCACGAAACAAAAGCAGGAAATTGAACAGAGTCGCTGGACCATAACCCGCCAGCTGACCGAACGGATTAACGCATCCAGCCAACCGCCGCAGGTCTTCATCAGTGGTTCCGCTGTGGGCTACTATGGGCCTCAGGATGATGAACCCGTAACTGAGCATACCGTGGTAGAGGCCGATGATTTTGCCCACCATCTTTGCGCCGAATGGGAGCGCCTCGCTCTGGCCGCCCAGTCTGAGCGGACCCGGGTTTGTGTGGTGCGTACCGGTATTGTGGTAGCGGAAAAGGATAGCGCGCTGCAGCAGATGCTGCCACCGTACCTGCTCGGCCTGGGTGGACCGTTAGGGAGCGGCGAGCAAGGTTTTTCCTGGATTCATCTGGATGACATCGCCGGCATTATCGAGTTTTTACTGGAACAGGAAGAATGCCGCGGCATTTACAACGGCACCGCGCCGAACCCGGTCAAACAGAAAAAGTTCAGTGCCTGCGTGGCGAAAGTGCTGCGCAAGTCGCATTTTATGCGGGTACCGGCCTGGGTGCTGAAACTGGTGCTGGGCGAGCGTTCTATGATGCTGCTTGAGGGGCAGCTGGTGTTACCCGAGCGGACCCAGCAAGCAGGTTATGAGTACAAGTACCCAAAGGTCGAAGAGGCACTCAGGGCTTGTTTGTTGCCTTCTTCATAACACGCACGAAGCTTTCCAGTTCGGCTGTCATGGTATCCACGTCGCCGAGATGCTGCTCAATGATACGAACCACCGCTGAACCACTGATGGCTCCGGCGGCTCCCGCCGCCAGCGCTGCCTGCACATGGTCCGGGGTGGCAATGCCAAACCCGAGCAACGGCGGTGCGCTGCCCGCTTCGCGCAAGGTATTAATGATTGCGCTCGCCGGCGCTACCATCTGCTGCTCGGCACCGGTCACACCCGCCCGACTCAACAAATAGACATAACCTTTACTGTGCTCAGCCACCTGCTGCAGACGGTCGTTGCTGGCATCCGGCGGCGCGATATATATGGGCTCAATGCCATGGCGCTGAGCAGTTTCGCTGTACGACAGACTCTCGCGTAGCGGGACATCAGCGATCAGCACTGAATCAACGCCGGCATCGGCACAGCGCTTATAAAAGGTATCGACATCGGGACAGGAAACCAGATTGGCATAAACCAGCAGGCCGATGGGCAGTTCCGGATTTTCATCGCGGATAGTGCGCACCAGCTTCAGACAGTCGGCGGTCCGCACACCAGCGGCAAGCGCGCGCAGGCTGGCTTTCTGAATGGTCGGCCCGTCGGCGACGGGATCAGAAAACGGCAGCCCGAGTTCCAGGGCATCGGCACCGCCGGCGATCAGCGCCCGCAGTATTGCCAGACTGGTTTCGGGATCCGGGTCGCCCAGCGTCACAAAAGGCACGAAGGCGCCTTGTCCGCGCTCATCTAAGCGGGCAAACAGCTTCTGATAACGGCTCATGGCTGGTTCTCCTGCTGTTGTGAGTCAGACTGTGCTTTAGCTTGTGCGGCAAAAATCTTCCGGACGTGGTCGATGTCTTTGTCGCCGCGGCCCGACAAATTAACCAGCAGGACTTCAGGCGCATCGGGCTCTGCAGCGCGACGTAAGGCATAGGCCAGGGCATGGGCGGATTCAAGCGCCGGAATAATACCTTCTTTCTCGGCTAGTAATTTAAAGGCGTCCAGCGCTTCGTCATCGGTTACCGATTCATAGCGGGCGCGGCCAATGCTCTTCAGGTAGGCGTGCTGAGGTCCAACGCCGGGGTAATCAAGCCCCGCTGAGACCGAGTAGCTTTCTTCGATCTGGCCCTCGTCGGTTTGCATCAGAAACGATTTACAACCGTGCAGGATGCCGGGTTTGCCAGCGGCCAGGGTGGCACCATGCTCGTGGGTATGCAGACCGTGACCAGCAGGTTCAACCCCCACCAGCGCCACATCGGTTTCATCAATAAATTCAGCAAACATGCCGATGGCATTAGACCCCCCCCCAACACAGGCAATGACTTCATCAGGCAGGCGGCCAGCGCGTTCAATGATCTGCGCTTTGGCTTCCGCGCCGATCATGCGGTGAAACTCACGGACTATGGTTGGGAACGGATGCGGGCCAGCGGCGGTGCCGAGCAGGTAGTGGGTGGTATCGTAACTGGCAGTCCAGTCGCGCAATGCCTCGTTTACGGCATCTTTCAGGGTCCCGCTGCCGGTATCAACAGGCACCACTTTGGCACCCATCAGCTCCATCCGGAACACATTGGGCTGCTGGCGTTCTACGTCCTTGGCCCCCATATAAATGGTGCAGTCGAGATCCAGCAGTGCGCAGGCCAGGGCGGTCGCGGTACCGTGTTGACCGGCACCGGTTTCGGCAATAATGCGGCGCTTGCTCATACGTTTGGCTAGTAGTGCCTGCCCCAGCACCTGGTTGGTTTTATGTGCGCCACCGTGCAATAAATCTTCGCGCTTCAGGTAGATTTTGGTACCGCGCGGCGAATCGATTGGCAGATTCTGGCATAAGGATAACGGAGTTGGCCGGCCCAGATAATTTTTCAGCAAATCCGCGAAGGTTTTCTGAAATTCAGGATCCTGCTGGGCGTCGATAAATGCCTGCTCGAGCTGGTCGAGGGCTGGTAGCAGAATTTCCGGTACAAATTGCCCGCCAAATTCGCCGAAATAGGCCGGGTACTGCTTATTCTGTGACTGTGTCATAGGGTATTCCGTCCGTATTGTCGTAACTGATGAAATAATTCGATAATTAAGCCGGCGTCTTTGCCGCCCGGCTGGTACTCGACACCTGAATTAAAGTCCAGGCGATTAATGCCGGTGGCCAGCGCAGCTGCTGCGTTATCGGCGCTCAGGCCGCCGGCAAGTATGCATTGGTTCCGTTGCTGGTCGGTTAAGCTGGCCAGCAAGGTCCAGTCAAAGGTCTGGCCGCTGCCGCCGTAGCGGTTGTCGAGTAAGAAGGCTTCGACTTCGAGCGGGGGCAACAACAGCGGCTCATCAACGCCGATGGCCTTCCAGATTACGCAACCGGCGGGCAATGACTTACGCAGTTCATTCACGTAATCAATATCTTCGTGGCCATGTAATTGTATCGCAGCAAGGCCCAGCTGATGGGAATAGTCGATGACCTGTTGTACCGGCTGGTCAGCAAACACGCCAACAAAGCTGAGATCCGGCTCGGCCTGACAAATACGCCGGGCCGCTTCAAGGTCAATAAAGCGTGGTGAGCGCTCGACGAATATAAGGCCGCCAAAGGCAGCACCGGCAGCACGAACCACCATGGCATCGGCCGGGTCAGTCAGGCCACATACTTTGTGCTGGCCGTAAATCAGTTCCCGGCAGGCCTGGTCGATATTGGGCTGGGCTGATAATGCACTACCAATCAAAAAGCCATCAACATAAGGTGCGCTGGCGCGGACCTGGCGGTGGCTGGTATAGCCGGATTCGGCGACCAGCAGGGTACCTTCGGGTGCCTGTGCGCTTAACTCAATACTACGGTTATTATCGATGCTGAGATCATGCAAGTTGCGATTATTGATACCGATTATTTTAGCCTGCAACCGTTCCGCGCGTTCCATTTCATCCGGGGTGGACACTTCGGTGAGCACATCCAGATTGAACTCAGCAGCAAGGTCGGCCAGGCTCCGGTACTGATCATCGTCAAGCACCGACAGCATCAGCAGAATCGCGTCAGCACCGAAGTGACGGGTTAGCAACACCTGTAAGGGTTCAACAATGAAATCTTTGCAGAGCACCGGGATGTCGACGGCGGCGCTGACTGCTGCCAGGTAACGGAAATCACCCTGAAAATAGTCCGGCTCGGTCAGTACAGAAATAGCGTCGGCGTAGCGGGCATAGCTGCGTGCCATAGTGACCGGATGAAAATCTCCCCGGATGAGTCCTTTCGATGGTGAGGCTTTTTTGCATTCCAGAATAAAGCTACTGCGCGGCTTCGCCAGTGCATCAGCCAGACTGCGCTGACTGGGAGCCAGCCGTGACCGCAGTTCGTCAGCATCGTAGCGGCTTGCCAGCTGCTGTATGGCCTGGCGTCGATGGGTGACGATTTGCTGAAGTATGGTCTCAGCCATGGTTGAACTCCTGTAACTGCCGTAAATGATCCAATGCCTTGCCGCTACTCAAATGTTCCAGTACCGCATGGGTGGCTTTATCAAGCTGCTGGTATTCGCCGGCCAGATAAAGTAAGCCCGCCACACTGATAGCGATAGCATGCTGGTGCGCGTCGCTGGCGGTACCTGCGAGCGCTTGTTCGAGCAAGGTGGCATTGCGATCGGCGTCACCACCGGCCAGTTCACTGACAGGAGCTGATGGTACCCCAAAATCGGCCGGCGTTAACTGATATTCTGTTAATTCACCGTCACGTAATTCAACCACCTGGGTGCTGCCGTGTAAGGCAATTTCATCAATGCCGCTCCCATGGACCACCATGGCGCGCTGACAGCCCAGCAAATGCAGGGTTTCGGCCATCGGCCGGCACCAACTGGCGTCATATACGCCTAACTGTTGCACATCAGGCTGGGCCGGATTCACCAGCGGACCGAGCAGGTTGAACAGGGTGCGGGTTTTCAGGGTCTGGCGTACCGGCATGGCATAGCGAATACCCGGGTGATAATGCGGTGCGAACAAAAAGCAGAAATTATAAAGATCCAGTTGCTCAGCGGCCACGTCCGGGTCTTGCGTAACAGACAGGCCGAGGCTTTCGAGTACATCGGCTGATCCTGAGCGTGATGATACGCTGCGATTACCATGCTTGGCCACAGTCAGGCCCATACTGGCGGCGACCAGCGCTGCGGTGGTCGAAATATTAATGGTGTTACTGCTGTCGCCGCCGGTGCCACAGCTGTCTACTACCAGCCGCTGCGGGCGCTGAAAGGGTTTTGCCGCACGGCGCAGGGCCTGGGCCGCACCGGCCATTTCCGCTGGTTGCTCGCCACGCATTTTCATCGCGATTAGGGCGGCGGTGATCTGGATCTCGTTCAGCTCGCCTTTCACCAGGCGCTCAAACAGGCGCTGACTGTCGGGCATGGTTAATGCGTTGCCGTTAAGTAACTCTTTGATAACTTGCATGACTACTGCTCCTGAGAAAATAGATAGCTGACGCTTTGTGCCAGCAGCTGGCTGCCATGGCTGGTCAGAATGGATTCAGGGTGAAACTGAAAGCCCAGTGCCTGGTAATCACTGAAAGCGGCAGCCATAGGGATATCGCCGTAGCTGGCGATCACCTCAACAGCCGCCGGCAGGTCAAAACCTGACAGCGAATGATAACGGGCTACGGTCAGCGGGTTGGGCAAGCCGCTAAAAATAGGATGGCTGGTATGATTAACCTGTGCTTTTTTACCGTGGATGGTTTCACCACAGCGATCCACGCGGCCACCGCTGGCCTGAATCAGCGCCTGAAAGCCAAGGCAAATACCGAGCATGGGGTAGCGACCGCGGGCGCCTTCGATAACCTCCAGCAAATTACCGGAACTGGCCGGGTGGCCGGGGCCGGGCGACAGGCAAAGCAACTGCCGGCCCTGATAATCCGCCATCAGCTGCAGTAGCTTAGCTGGCGCAATATGGTTGCGATAAACCACTAACGGATAGCCAAGCTGCCGTAGTTCATCGACCAGGTTGTAAGTAAAGGAATCAAAATTATCCAGCAGCACAATACGATCAGGATGATTCATGACGCGGCCTCCGTGCTTCGCTGCGCATCTTGTATGGCTTTAATAACAGCCCGTGCCTTGCTTTCGGTTTCGGCCACTTCGGCTGCTGGTATGGAGTCATGGACCACCCCGGCACCGGCCTGCACCACGGCGCGGCCATTGCGGACAAAGGCCGAGCGGATGACAATGCAACTGTCCATATCGCCATTACCTGATAAATAGCCGACGGCGCCGCCGTAGCTGCCGCGGCGCTGCTGTTCAACCTGGCGGATTAAAGTGGCGGCACTGACTTTCGGCGCGCCCACTAAGGTACCCATATTCATACAGGCGCGGTAGGCATGCAGCGCATCCAGATCGTCGGCCAGTTGCGCAACCACCCGCGATACCAGATGCATAACATGGGAATAGCGGTCCACCTGTAACAGGTCGGCCACATAGCGGGTTCCCGCCCGGGCGATGCGCGACAAATCGTTACGCGCCAGATCCACCAGCATCATATGTTCAGCCAGTTCTTTCTGATCAAGCCGCAGTTCCAGCTCCAGCCGGCTATCGAGGTCGGGATGATAGTTGCCGTCAGCGTCTTTGCCGCGCGGCCGGGTGCCAGCGATAGGGTAGAGCTCAACCTGATTGGTCGCGGCCGTGTACTTCAGTGCTGACTCAGGTGAGGCACCAAACAACTCGAAAGAATCAGTGCGCATGAAAAACATGTAAGGCGAGGGGTTGGCAACTTTTAGTCGCTGGTAAGCGGCCAGCGCGTCGTTGCAGTTCAGCTCAAAGCGTCGTGACGGCACCACCTGAAAAATATCACCGGCGAGAATATGCTGCTGCAGCTCGGTCACTATAGTCGCAAAGTCGGACGCAGTGGGCGTGGCTGTGACTTCGGTGTCAAACTCAGCGGAGGGCGCGGAGGCAGGCTCCAGCCGGCATGGCAACTGACACTGGGCAACAATCCGGCCCACCTGGTCAGCAATGTAAGGGTAAAAATCAGCGCTATCGGGACCGCTGAATAAATTCGCAAGTAACTCCGTAGTCTGCTGCTGGTGATCGATAATAATCAGGGTTTCGGCCAGGTAAAAATGGTAGTCCGGGCAGCAATTCACCCCTTCGGCTACGTCTGGCAACTGTTCGAATGAGGCGATGTAATCGTAGCCAAATACCCCACCCAGAAAAATTCCCAGGGGGTGTGGCTGAGTTTGCTGCAATTGCTGTTGAATGATGCGTAGCGGCTCAATATTACTGGTTGCCCGCAGCCGGCTGTCTTCATCGGCATCGGTATCGGGGCGCTCGAAAACACAGGTCAGCTTGTTAACCTCCCGGGTCAGCTCAGCATGCGCAGCGAGTTGTTCGGCCAGCCATGGCAGTAATTGCTCGCCGTTGTTGGTCAGGGCGGTAATGTCAACGGTCTGATCGTTACAGACAATTTGTAAGGCGGCATCGACCATCAACAGACTTTTCAGGTTTTCACGCGAGTTAATTTCCGCCGAGTCCAGCAGCAGATTATGTGCATGGTGTTGGCACAGGCGCCGGTACAGCGCGAGTGGATCCGACTGATACGGTAAGGTTATCTGTAAGCTGGTGATGTAACCGGGATGTTCAATAATGTCCACGTTGTTCCCACTCTTGTATAAAATTCAAATAGCCTGAAAAAACCAATAAAAAAACCCGCTCGGAAGCGGGTTTTTCTGAATCCAAAACGTGACAAGCACGCACAGAAGCATCACCCGCTAGGTCGGGATATGCCACCACCAGTTCAAGGCTTTGTGCGCTGCTAAAATAGTCATCACCACTAGATTCCAGTTAAGTTGTCTAATTCAATAGCGCTAAGTTAGCGCCAATTCTTTTGGCTGTCAACGGACATCGTGCTTTAAAATTCGTGATTTCTGGCGTTCCCAGTCGCGCTGTTTGACGGTGTCGCGCTTGTCGTGGGACTTTTTACCTTTTGCCAGGTAAATTTCCAGTTTCACCAGATGGCGCTTCCAGTACATTGCGGTGGCGACTATAGAGTAACCTTCACGTTCACTGGCACCGATGAGTTTATCGAGCTCGCGTTGCTTCAGTAACAGTTTACGGCTGCGCTCGGGGTCACACACCACATGGGAGGAGGCCGCCAGCAACGGCTGAATCTGCGCACCCAGCAGATAGGCTTCACCATTACGAATGATCACGTAGGTATCGCTGATATTCACTTTACCAGCGCGGATACTTTTAACTTCCCAGCCTTGCAGGGCGATGCCGGCCTCAAATTTGTCCTCGAGGAAATACTCATGGCGCGCTTTTTTGTTCAGCGCGATGGTGCCGGAATTTGCTTTAGATTTTGATTTTGTCATGGCGCGTATTATACCGATGCCGCATTAAAATAAAATTTGTTTCTGCGCTTCTTTAAACAGCTCCCTAAACCGTTGCAGAAGGATGATTCATCGCAGAAATTGCGCTATCATTCGGAGGTTTTATATGCAACCGGATGGCGAGGACGGACATGCCGACAATTGAGCGAAGCGCTCTGGTACCTTACAGTGACGCGCAGATGTATGCGCTGGTTAATGATATAGAAAAATATCCTGAGTTTGTCCCGGGCTGCCGGCATGCCGAGGTGCTGGAGTCGACTCCGACCAGCAAGGTCGCGCGTCTGGAAGTCAGTAAAGCCGGTATTGGTAAGTCGTTTACCACCCGGAATTTCCTGCAACCGCCTAATCATATCGGGATGGAACTGGTAGACGGGCCGTTTCGCTATTTGCGTGGTGGCTGGCATTTTGAACGGCTGGACGAAGAGTCTTGCAAAATCATCCTGCGCTTAGATTTTGAGTTTTCCAATCGCCTGCTGGGAATGGCCTTCGGCCGCATTTTTAATGAAATGCAGGGCCGGATGGTAGATGCCTTTGTTAGTCGTGCCAAAATAGTTTACGGAATAGCCTGATAATGGCCAATGATAAAATTCAGATTGAGGTGGCTTACGCGACCCCGCATCGCCAGCTTATTATTCCTCTGCGGGTTACTGCCGGCACGCCGGTTTCTGAATGCATCTCGCTGTCAGAGATCAGTCGCTATTTTCCGGAAATTGATTTAGCCAACCAGAAAGTCGGAATCTGGAGCAAAACGGTGAAGCTTGAGCATGAGCCGCGCGAAGGTGACCGTATTGAAATTTACCGGCCGTTGATTGCCGATCCCAAGGCCAGTCGGCGGCGGCGTGCTGAGCGCGCTGTTGATGATGGCCGTGCCGATCCGGTCACCGGCGGACGCCGGCGCCGGGATAAAACCGCTGAACAGCCGGAAGATGAGTAAACGAGTGACTATTATTCTTTATATTATGCGTCACGGCGATGCGGAGCCGGCACAAGCCCTGAGTGCGGATGCTATCCGGCCTCTCAGTGATGAAGGTGAAGCGGAAGTTGTACGCAGCACCGAATGGCTGGCCCAGGAACTCAGCGCCGCGGATGCCCCGGGCCTTGACTTACTGATCTGCAGCCCTTATGTGCGGGCGCGGCAAACCGCCGCCATTGTCGAGAGCAAGATCAATGTCGACCGGCAACTGCAGAATAACGATGTAACCCCCGACGGCAATCCGGCGGTTTTTGCTGATTGGTTGTGTACGCAGCTTCCCCAGCAAGGGGAGTCGATTCAGCGGGTTGCGGTGGTTTCGCACATGCCCTTTGTCAGTTATCTGGTGGCGGAACTGGATCCGGCCAGCCAGCCGGTGCTGTTTCAGACCGCTGGCATCGCCGAAATGACATTCGACTGCGTTAATGCGCGCGGACGCTTTCAACGTATGGCAGGCACCGAGCCTGACTGGAGAGAACTGACTGGAGATAGCAAGTGACATCATCTTTAATTCCGGCTAGTGAACAACTGGTCAGTATTCGCGATATGCTGCGTTGGGCAGTAACGCAGATGCAGGCAGCCGATATCTATTTCGGACACGGTACCGACAATAGTTACAGCGAAGCACAGGTATTGCTGGCAGCGGTGCTGCATCTTAATTTCAGTCAGTTAGAGCAGTTTGCTGACGCGCGCTTAACCCAGGACGAGCGCACCGCTTTTGCAGAATTGCTGGAGCAGCGCATCGAGCAACGGATTCCGGCGGCCTATCTGGTCGGCCAGGCCTGGTTTGCCGGCTTGCCGTTCCTGGTCGATGAGCGCGTGCTGGTGCCCCGTTCGCCCATCGCGGAACTGATTGCGCGCCGGTTTACTCCCTGGCTCAAACAAGCTCCCACCCGCATTCTGGATTTGTGTACCGGCAGTGGATGTATCGCAATCGCCTGTGCCTATGCATTTCCTGAGGCAGAAGTTGATGCGCTTGATCTCTCGGTCGACGCGCTGAGTGTGGCTGAGGAGAATATTGCCTATCACCAGATGGAAGAGCGCGTTATCCCGATAGAATCGGATTTATATCAGGCTATTCCGGGTCAGCGTTATGATTTAATTGTAACCAATCCGCCTTATGTCGACGCCGAAGATATGGCAGATTTACCTGCCGAATTCTCGCATGAGCCGGAACTTGGTTTAGCGGCCGGTACCGATGGCCTGGATCTGGTGCGCACTATTATGCGTGAAGCGCCGGAGCATCTGACGGACGATGGCATACTGATTTGCGAAGTGGGTAATTCAATGCTGGCGTTAATTGCCGAATACCCGCATGTTCCCTTTACCTGGATTGAGTTTGAACACGGTGGTGAAGGGGTATTTATGCTGAGCAAAGAAGATCTGGTGCGTTTTCAGCACGAATTTTAAGGAGTAGGGCATGGCCGGTAATAGTTTTGGTGAATTGTTCCGGGTAACCAGCTTTGGCGAAAGCCACGGGCCGGCTCTGGGGGCTATCGTTGATGGCTGCCCGCCGGGATTGCCCTTGTCAGAGGCAGATATCCAGCACCACCTGGATCGTCGCCGACCCGGCCAGAGCCGCTTCACTACTGCGCGACGTGAAGCTGATCAGGTGCGTATTCTGTCCGGCGTATTCGAAGGCGTGACCACGGGCACCCCAATCGGCCTGTTGATTGAAAATACCGACCAGCGCAGTCAGGACTATTCGGGCATCAAAGATCTGTTCCGGCCCGGCCACGCTGACTACACCTACGCGCACAAATATGGCATTCGCGATTACCGCGGGGGCGGACGTGCTTCAGCCCGCGAAACTGCGCTGCGGGTTGCCGCTGGCGCTATTGCGCAGATGTACTTAGAAGCCACCGCAGGCATTCGTTTTCGTGCTGGTGTGGTTCAGATTGGCCCCCATTCTACCGCACCTGACGCGCCGGATTTTAACTGGGGGGAAGTTGATAATAATTTATTCTTCTGTCCTGATCCGGCGATGGCAGAAAACTGTGACCAGTATCTGCGTGATCTGATTAAAGCAGGTGACTCAGTGGGCGCACGGGTTCGGCTGGAGGTTCACGGCGTACCTGTAGGTTTGGGCGAACCGGTATTTGATCGCCTGGAAGCGGATTTGGCCAAAGCGTTAATGAGCATTAACGCGGTAAAAGCCGTGTCCGTCGGAGACGGTTTTGCCGTGGCCGGCCAGCTCGGTAGTGAGCACCGCGATGCCCTGACGCCCGATGGTTTCAGCAGCAACCATGCTGGCGGTGTGCTGGGCGGAATCAGCACGGGCCAGCCACTGGTCGCGGAACTGGCATTTAAACCGACCTCCAGCATTACCCAGCCCGGCAAAACCATTAATACCAGCGGTGAACCGGCGGAAATCGTAACCCGTGGCCGGCACGATCCCTGCGTAGGTATCCGCGGGGTTCCGGTTGCCGAAGCGATGGCGGCGTTGGTGGTGATGGATCATCTGTTACGGCACCGCGCGCAA
>NZ_JAWVYM010000038.1:0-14264 GCF_033722695.1 Pseudidiomarina sp.
ATCCGGTAAGTGCCCACACAGTTTGCTTGGCTTGGTATATTGTTAAAGAGCGTTCGCTTCTTTCTGAAGCGGGATGCGTATTTTACGCTTTCCCCGGTTAAGGTCAAGATCCTTTCGGATCTTTTTATTGCCCGGACAGTGCCTGACAATCCCTCAACCCGCGCCACCTTATCGGTGACAACGGCGGCGAATTATAGAGATCTCCGCCGCACCTGCAAGATCTTTTTCAGGCTTCCCCGATCGTTTGCTTATTTTTTATTCAGAACCCTTGTCTGAGTCTGCTTTTTGCTTGCTTTCTGAACGTTTTTGCTGCTTGTGTGGTTCTTCGTCCTGCTCACTTTCGTCGGTGTCACCAATCACATGTTCCAGTTTTAATTTCTTCACTGACCGGTAAGTCGTGATCGGCCCGGATAAGGCATATAAGAAAAACAGACTAAAGAGGACCAATGACGGTTCAGTTGCCACAATAACAAAAGCCAGCACCACCAACAGAATAACCACAAAGGATACCCGACCGCGCCAGTCGACATCTTTAAATGAGTGATAACGGAAATTGCTGACCATTAATAAGCCGGCACAAATGGTGAGTATCGCCGCTAGGTAGCTAACATCGCTGGCGTCGACTCCATACTTGCTACCCACCCAGACAGCCCCCGAGACCACAGCAGCGGCACTGGGAATGGCCAGACCCTGGAAGTAACGCTTGTCAGCGCTGCCCAGGTTAGTATTAAAACGAGCCAGCCGCAGCGCGCCACCAGCAACAAAGATAAATGCCGCCAGCCAGCCAAGCTTACCTAAGTCAGCTAATGCCCAGTTATACATAACCAGCGCCGGCGCCATACCAAAAGACACGATGTCAGCCATGCTGTCGTATTCCGCCCCAAAATCACTTTCGGTATTGGTTAAACGTGCTACCCGTCCATCAAGCCCGTCGAATACCATAGCGACAAAAATCGCCACAGCAGCAGACTCAAAGTTATTATTCATTGAAGCCACTATCGCGAAAAAGCCGGAGAACAGCCCCGCAGTGGTCAGTAAATTGGGTAGCAGAAAAATCCCGCGCGCTTTGCTATTGGCTCGTTGCTCATTATTATTTGGCATCTTGACGTCCTTAGTTCGATACAACCTGGCGCCCTGATTCCATATGAATCAGGGTCGCACAGGATAACATAGCTTAATCATAGCAATAAATAGCCACAGGTAACCGGTGCTTACTGCCCGATAGATAACTGATCATCTTCTTTTTCAATGATGATTGTGCGTCCGGGGATAAGCTCGCCGGCTAATATTTTCTGTGCCAGTGGGTTCTCCAGTCGCTGCTGTATAGCTCGTTTCAGTGGCCGTGCCCCGTATACCGGATCAAAACCTTCAGCGGCTAACAGGTCGAGCGCCTCATCACTGATCTGTACCTGATAGTCGCGCTCGGCCAGCCGGTCATATAAACGCTGCAGCTGAATGCGAGCAATATTGCGGATATGGCTTTTCGCCAGCGGATGAAACACCACTGTTTCGTCGATCCGGTTTAAAAACTCAGGCCGGAAGTGATGATGCAAAATGCCGGTAACATCAGCTTTCATCTGCTCATAACTTTGCTCATGCGCTTTTTCCTGAATCATGTCCGAACCCAGGTTGGACGTCATAATGATAACCGTATTACGGAAATCAACGGTCCGACCCTGGCCGTCAGTGAGGCGGCCATCGTCCAGAACCTGCAACAGTATGTTGAATACATCAGGGTGCGCTTTTTCAACCTCATCGAGCAATAACACGGAGTATGGCCGGCGGCGCACCGCTTCCGTCAGATAACCGCCTTCTTCATAGCCAACATACCCCGGGGGCGCACCAACCAGCCGCGCGACTGAATGTTTCTCCATAAACTCAGACATATCAATCCGAACCATGGCACTGTCGGTGTCAAACATAAAGTTAGCCAGGGCTTTACAGAGTTCCGTTTTACCGACACCGGTCGGCCCCAGGAACAGAAACGAACCAATAGGCCGCTGCGGATCCGATAAGCCGGCTCGGGACCGGCGAATAGCATTTGCCACTGACGTAACGGCTTCGTCCTGCCCGATGACGCGTGCGTGCAACTGATCTTCCATCTGCAGCAATTTTTCCCGTTCACCTTCGAGCATTTTACTGACAGGTATGCCGGTCCAGCGAGACAGTACTTCGGCTATCTCTTCTTCAGTGACCTTGTTCTTCAGCAGCGTCATGGCTTGCCCTTCCGACTCAACTGCTGTCTCGAGTTGCCGCTCAAGCTCGGGAATGCGACCATACTGCAGTTCAGACATACGGTTCAGGTCACCCGCCCTACGCGCGATGTCCAGATCGGTTTTAGCTTGTTCTATCTGCGCCTTTATATTCTGGGCGCCCTGCACTGAAGCTTTTTCAGATAACCAGACTTCTTCAAGTTCCGCATACTTACGTTGCAGATCCTTGAGATCATCTTCAATGTTCTCAAGCCGCTTGCGGCTGGCTTCATCCTCTTCTTTCTGCAATGCCTTTTGTTCAAGCTGCAACTGAATGATGCGCCGATCCAGACGATCCAGCTCTTCCGGCTTCGAATCGATCTGAATACGAATGCTCGAGGCGGCTTCATCAATCAGATCAATAGCCTTATCAGGTAACTGCCGGTCGCTGATATAACGATGGGACAGCGATGCTGCGGCGACAATCGCCGGGTCTGTTATCTGCACCGAGTGATGCACTTCATATCTTTCTTTAAGGCCACGCAGAATAGCGACTGTGTCCTCTACCGAGGGCTCATCGACCAGAACTTTCTGGAAGCGGCGTTCAAGCGCGGCGTCTTTTTCGATAAATTTCCGGTATTCATCGAGCGTGGTCGCGCCCACACAATGCAGTTCGCCGCGCGCCAGCGCCGGTTTCAGCATGTTACCGGCATCCATAGCGCCCTCGGCCTTACCGGCACCGACCATGGTGTGCAATTCATCGATGAACAGAATCACACGGCCTTCTTCTTTGGACAGCTCGTTAAGTACAGCTTTCAGACGCTCTTCAAATTCTCCGCGGTATTTTGCCCCGGCCAGCAGGGCACCGAGATCCAGCGACAGTACGCGCTTATTCTTCAGGCCCTCAGGTACTTCACCGTTGACGATACGTTGCGCCAGCCCTTCAACAATAGCGGTTTTACCAACACCGGGAGCACCTATTAGTACCGGATTATTCTTGGTGCGGCGTTGCAGCACCTGCACGGTGCGGCGGATCTCTTCGTCACGACCAATCACCGGATCCAGTTTACCCTGCTCGGCCCGTTCCGTGAGGTCAATGGTGTATTTATCCAGCGCCTGACGCTGATCCTCAGCATTTTGATCACGCACGGTCTGCCCGTCGCGCACCTGCTCAATCGCTTTTTCTACTTTATCGCGGGTAATTCCCAGCCGCTTCAGGATGCTGCCAAGTTTGCCTTTGTCTTCAGTGGCAGCAAGCACAAAAAGCTCTGATGAAATGTACTGATCATTGCGTTTTTGGGCGTACTTATCGCAGAGATTCAGTAAGGTGCTGGTGGCCGCTGAAACCTGAACTTCACCGCCGGTGCCTTCAACCTGAGCCAGATTGTCAAGCGCCTCGGCGAGCTGGGCCCGCAGGCTCGCTATATCGATCTGTAACAAGGTCAACAAGGGCCGCAGCGTACCGCCGTCCTGATTAAGCAAAGCCTGCATCACGTGCACGGGTTCAATAAACTGGTGATCACGGCCTAGCGCCAGCGACTGAGCATCAGCGATGGCAAGCTGAAATTTGTTTGTGAGTTGGTCAAATCGCATAAAAACTACCTCAGAAAGTTTCATATAACCTGTTACTTAATGTGGGTAATATTTAGGCAATTTCAAGAGCGGGCAGGTTTAATTTTTCCAGATCAGAGAAGCAAAGCGCCCGGCAACAGGAGTCCGGCGATAGGAATACCAGCGGTCATCGCTATAGGTGCATAAGCCGCTGAGGGTAACATCATTAACGCCGGCACGATTTAGGACCCGCCGGGCAAGATCGGGCAGATCGGCAAACCATTTATCCTGTGGTTGCGGCAAAAAGTTCTTACTGTCCGCAAGCCCTCGAACAGCGAACACCTCGTAAACATCAGAGCCAACTTCAAAATACGGGAGTGTTATTGCAGGCCCAACCCAGGCTCTCACGTCGGCATTGTCATTGCGCAATTGCTGCAGCGTATTTTCGATTACGCCCGCGGCCAGGCCGCGCCAGCCAGCATGTACCGCCGCTATTTCACTGCCATCGCGACTAACCAGTAGAACGGGCAGGCAGTCAGCCGTTAATACCGCGCATACAGACGCTGGCTGGCGGCTAAAGATAGCGTCTGCAGGGGCACCTGAGGCAATTTCAGCGAAGTTGCCAGCAACAGCGCCATGATACTGCTGTAGCCAGCGCGGTGCACAAGGCAAGGACAAATCCCGCACAAGCTGTCGGCGATGCCGGATAACCGATGCTGGTTCGGCCAACACATGTGCAGCCAGATTACCCGGCGATGTCACGGTTGAGACTGCCGCAGAAATGCCATCAGGCAACTGCCAGTCGGGAATAAGATAATCCCCCGATGGGCCGCTCTTAATCATGGGGATGCGCTTGCCGGTCACGCCGCAACTGAGCAAGCAACTCGACAAAATCAGGCGGCGTGGGTGCATCCCAGCTTAACCACTCACCGGTGATGGGGTGATGCAGTGACAGACGCGCGGCATGTAGCGCCTGACGCTTAAAGGTCTGCAGCGTTTCCAGCAACTCGGCAGAAGCCTGCTGGGGCGGCCGCGGCCGACCACCATAAGTAAGATCACCAACCAGCGGGTGGCGAATATGCGCCATATGCACACGAATCTGGTGGGTTCGCCCGGTTTCCAGCCGCAGCCGCAAATGTGTGTGCGCCCGGAAGCGTTCTGAGACCCGATAATGCGTCACTGCCGGCCGACCTGAAGGCACTACGGCCATGTGCGTGCGCTTAGTCGCGTGCCGCCCGATGGGTTCATCAACCAGGCCACCGGCAGTCATAGCACCGTTACACACGGCTTCGTATTCCCGGGTTATCTCCCGGCCCTGCATCGCAGCCACCAGATAAGTCTGTGCCGGAATTGTCTTAGCTACGACCATCAGGCCAGTAGTATCTTTGTCCAGCCGATGGACAATACCTGCACGGGGCACCTGATCGATCGGCGGATAATAATGCAATAAGGCATTTAGCAAGGTGCCATCAGGTTTGCCCGCACCCGGGTGCACAACCAGCCCGGCGGGCTTGTTGATAATCAGGATATGGTCATCTTCATAAACGATATTGAGGTCGATGGGCTGAGCGCTGTACCGTTGCTCTTCTTCGATTTCGGCCTTGACCTGAATGTCCATTCCAGTCAGCACTTTTTCCCGCGGCCGGTCAACAACCTGCTCGTCTACGGTTACCAGACCGTCGGTAATCCAGTTTTTTAATCTCGAACGCGAGTAGTCGGGGAACAACTCCGCAAGTGCCTGGTCCAACCGTTTACCGTTGGCGTGGGCCGGAATAACTCCGGTCAGTACAATCTGTTCACTCATAAAATATGTTATGGACCTGTGAAAGCAGCCGTTGCTGCGTTAGAATGCGTTTAATGAACTGCTAGTGTACCTGTTTGGTGTATTGACCACCAAAAAATTAAATTAACTGAGATTAGAATAACATCATATGAAACTGCGAATTATTCTGGCTTGTCTTGCAAGCATCTATTTGAGCGGGTGCTCTGGTACTCCTGAAGACACCACCGCCGTAGAGCCCTTAAACGATGCTCAGGCAACCTATGAGCGGGCGCGAAGCAGCATTGCCGCAGGCAATTACAGCACGGCTGCTCAAACGCTGAAGTCAATGTCTACCCGCTACCCCTTCGGGCCACTAGCCCACCAGGTGCAGCTTGACTTGATTTACGTCTACTACAAACTGGCTGATATTGATAAAGCGCTGGCCGCTATCGACCGCTTCAGCCGGCTAAACCCCAATCATCATGACTTAGACTATGTGCTTTACATGCGTGGTCTGGTGAATCAGCGGGCTGATTACAACGCGATCCAGGAGTTGGCGGGAATCGACCGTTCCGATCGGGATCCGAGCAAGGCTAAAGAAGCTTTTAATGACTTTGCCCAGTTACTGCGCCGTTTCCCGGACAGTAAATATGCAGCTGACGCGCAACAGCGTATGGTTGGAATTAAAAGCCGACTGGCGCGCTATGAACTGGCAGTGGCGGAATATTATATTACCCGCGAAGCCTATCTGGCGGCGGCGAATCGCGGTAAATACGTACTCGAGTATTACAGCGATACGCCTGAAGCAGAACAAGCCCTGAAAATAATGGCAGACAGCTATGGCCGCCTCCAGCTGAACGATTTGCGCGATAACGCTCTGGCGACATTACGTCAGAACTTCCCTGACAGCCCTTACTTGCGTTAACTAATGGCGCTAACTAATGGCGTTAACCGCTAATAAGCCCACATAAGACGCAGTGGTTACACTGCGTCTTCGTTTTCCTCTCCAGTCCGAATTCGGATAACCCGTTCAACCGTGGTGACAAATATCTTACCGTCTCCGATTTTACCGGTTTGCGCTGTTTCCATAATGGCATCGATACAACGCTCAACCTGGTCATCTGAAACGACGATCTCAAGTTTGACCTTTGGCAGAAAATCGACCATGTATTCGGCCCCGCGGTACAGTTCGGTATGCCCTTTCTGGCGACCAAAGCCTTTGACCTCGGATACTGTCATTCCCGCAATCCCGACTTCTGAGAGTGCCTCGCGCACATCATCCAGTTTGAAGGGTTTTATAATGGCTTCTATTTTCTTCATTTCTTAGCCTCCTCAACAAGCTGGCGTTCCTGCTCAAAGTGAAAGTGGTTGGTGATCGGATAACGGCGATCCTTACTAAAGTTCCGCGCCGTAATTTTTGGCCCCGTCGCAGCCTGACGACGTTTAAATTCGTTGATGTCGATCAGCCTCACCACCCGGAATACGTCAGCCCGGTTGAAGCCGGAATCAACGATTGCCTGCGGACTCCAGTCTTGCTCGACATACAGGCTGATAATCTTATCCAGCACCGGATAAGGCGGCAGTGAGTCTTCGTCTTTCTGATCCGGGGCCAGCTCAGCCGATGGTGGCCGGTCGATAACGCGCTGCGGAATTACCTCGCCGTTACGGTTGGCGTAATCTGCCAGTGCATAGACCATCATTTTAGGAACATCTTTTAGCGGTGAAAAGCCACCGCACATATCCCCGTACAAGGTGCAATAACCAACGGCCAGTTCACTTTTGTTGCCGGTGCTGAGCACCAGTGCACGGGTTTTATTCGAGATCGCCATCAGTATAGTCCCGCGGCTGCGGGCTTGCAGATTCTCTTCGGTGATATCAGCCATAGTGCCGGCAAGCACCGGCTCCAACTGCTGCATAAAGCTGTTGTATATTGGCTCGATGGGAATATTGTCGTACTGAATGCCGAGATTCTTTGCCTGCTGCAAGGCATCTTCAATACTGATTTCGGAGGTGTAACGGAAGGGCATCATCACCGCATGGACGTGTTCCTTTCCTAAAGCCTCAGCCGCCAGCGCGCAGGTCAGGGCTGAGTCAATGCCGCCCGACAAACCAAACAGGACACCTTTAAAACCGTTCTTCTGGACATAATCGCGAATCGACAGTACCAGGGCCTGGTAGACTTCGGCCAGGCTCTCATTTGGATGATCCATCGGCAGGTCATCCAGCAGAGTGATCCCTGACTTGTCAAACCTCAGTGAGGCGCAGCAAGGGCGGCAGTGCGGCAGTTCAGCCTGCAACTTACCATCCGGCATCATTACAAATGAATGGCCATCAAATACCAGCTCGTCCTGGCCACCGCAGTTATTAACGTAAACAATAGGACAGTTGGCTTCCTGTGCCCGCTGCTTAATCATGGTGACGCGCTGCTTATGCTTTTCGAACTCAAAGGGTGAGGCGTTAATGCTAATCACCCAGTCGATACCGATAGCGGTCAGCTCACGTAAAGCGTCCGCGCGCCATAAATCTTCACAGATCACCAGACCAATCCGATGCCCCTGCCAGCTGAAAACACAAGACTCATGGCCAGGAATAAAATAGCGCTGCTCGTCAAAGACACCATATTGCGGCAGGCGATGTTTATGATAGCGAGCCAGACATTTGCCGCGGTGCAGCACCGATACGCTGTTAAAAAGTTCATCACCAACGCAATGGGGGTGCCCGACTACGGCCAGGTTATCGACCGCGGCATCAGCAATTTGCTGCAGGGATTCACTAACACGGCGTTGAAAGTCAGGACGGAACAGCAAATCCTCCGGCGAATAACCGGTGATAGCGAGCTCTGGGAAAATAACAATATCTGACTGCTTATGATCAGCCAGAGTGCGGATTATCGTATCGGTGTTTTTAGTAATGGCACCTACAGTAAAATCGAGTTGCGCCAAAGTGACCGTAATCGGTTTCATAAATCGGTGTCAAACTCCACAGAAGACTGGCTGCGCATCATATCCCAGGATGCTGAAACGCGCAAATCAGGCAGGCAGTTCGCCTATCACGAATGACTGGCCAGCACTTTGAATTATAAGCTTTTTAGTCCCGTCTTCGGGTTCTTTCGCAACGGACTCAAGCCACTGATAATAAACATTACGATGCACCTTAGCCAATAGCCCCTGTCCCATATCAATATAGGGGTAATTGTCTTGCAGAATCACGGGGTGGGCGGGCGACAGCGGTAGCTGATCGCCGATATTCGTAGTAAGTTGCATAACCCGGGGCTCAGTGTCACTGATATAGTCCCAGCCTACGATCAGAAAAGGCGCATCTGCTACGGTGATTTTAACTTTTTCGGCGGGGGTAATCAGGTAATAGCAATCGTCTTCTCGAGCCAGCACTGAGGCGAACAACCGGACCAGCTCTATCCGCTGGATACGGGAGTTCTGATAGTACCAGTTCCCCTCTTCATCTATGCGGATCGGCAACTCGCCACAATAGGGGGGATCCCATAGCTCAGTTGGCGCTTTTTTGCGTTGTTCCAGTGACTGCAAAACGTCTTGCAGGTCCAGCATGCTAGCTCACCAGTCGTTTCTGCCTCAATAAATACCAAAGCGTCGCTTCGGTGCGGTTCGATACTTTAATCGCTTTAAAGATAGCAGATAAATGGACTCGTATAGTGCCTTCGGTAATTCCGAGAATAGTTGCAATTTCTTTATTCGATAGCCCCTGCGCCAACAATTGCATGATTTCTAACTGACGTGGCGATAAGAAGTTCTCTGCGCTACCCTGACGGTTAAAGTTATCATTAAGTCGCGATTCATCAGGCAGATAGCGGTCATTCTGCAGCAGAATGCGAATCGCCTGCTTGGCCTCTTCTGCTGTTGCGTCCTTCGGCAGGTAACTGCGGACGCCGGCGGCCAGCGACTGGCGAATGTCCGACAACGGTCGCGGCCAGCTGAACAAGACAATATGAGCGGCGGGCGCCATTTTCTTGATGGTCGCAAGGGTCGGCCGGATTTCGGCGTCTGGCAGATCCATATCAAGAAAAATCAGATTGTAGTTGCTTTGATGCCGTAAATATTCCTTTGCCAACTCAAAATTCGGTGCCTCGTAAATTGCAACATCTGACGTGTAACTGGTGATTAGCTGGATTAGCCCTGCGCGAATAAAGAACTGCTGGTCGATTATTAGAATTTTCATAGGGCCCTTGGCGCAAGTTTCATTCCCAAAATTAATGAGACTATTGTACACTGATTGCAGATCATTTGCATAGTGTGTGTTCTCAATTTGTAATTCTATGTTAACAGCAAATTAGAGCCACGCTTGTAACTATAGGTTGTACCACTGAGAATAGAGCTTTAAAACACAATACAAAACAACAGGTTGATAATATATTATGCGCTCATTCGGAATTTTGTTAATTGTTGCAAATTTGCTGCTAACTGGTGCGGCTCAGGCGCAAACTATTCTTCTTCACAACTTTAATGGCTATACCCTGACCGGACCACCGGGAGCCGACGCTAAGCTACGCCGCTTCAGCGCCATGCTGGTCCGCGATGGCAAGGTTGCAGCAATTGGCACCGCCAGCTCGGTAAGCTATTTCAGACCCCTGATAGATGCTGAAGTTGACCTGCAGGGTAAAACACTGCTGCCCGGTATCATTGACGCCCATGGCCATGTGCTGGGTTTGGGTCAGAACCTGCAACTGGCAGATTTGCGTGACGCAACCTCAGTTGAGGAAGCTGTACAACAAGTCAAAGCTTTCAGCGAGCAAGCAGCTGTTGAAGGCTGGATTATGGGGCGCGGCTGGAACCAGGAGAACTGGACAGTAAGGGAGTTTCCCACTGCTGAAGCGCTGGATGAAGCAATAAACGAACAGCCTGTGTGGCTGACCCGGGTTGATGGTCACGCTGGCTGGGCCAACAGCAAAGCGCTGGAACTGGCTGGCATCGATGCGTCAACAGTAAGCCCGGAAGGTGGCGAGATCATCCGTGACAAACGTGGCCATCCGACCGGCGTGCTGATAGATAACGCCATGGCTCTGGTCGAAAAAGCCATTCCGCAACCAACAAAGGAACAGCAGCGCAGTGCCCTGCAACTGGCATTTGAACACCTGCTTGCCCGCGGCATTACTAACGTGCATGACGCCGGCGTTGATGCCGTTAATCTGCAACTATATCGTGAGATGGCAGCCGCGGGCGAGATGCCGATGCGGGTTTATGCCATGCTCAGCGCCAACGAGCCGGAATTACTGTCGATTCTCAGTGAAGGTCCGATTTATACACCGGACGATCGCTTCACCATGCGCAGCGTGAAAATCTACGCGGACGGCGCCCTGGGGAGCCGGGGTGCAGCCCTGCTTGAGCCTTATCATGATGACAAAGAGCAGCTTGGCTTGCTGGTAACCCCACCCGAGCGCCTGCACGACCTGTACCAAATCATCATCCCGATGGGCTTTCAGATTAATACCCATGCTATTGGCGATCGCGCAAACCGGCTGGCGCTGGATGAGTTCGAGCGGGCCTTTGCTACTATTGGCGGGCGTAACCTGCGCCATCGTATTGAGCATGCCCAGGTCGTTCACCCGGATGATCTGAAACGCTTTAAAGAACTGAATATTATTCCGTCGATGCAGCCGACGCACGCCACCAGCGACAAGAACATGGCCGAAGACCGGTTAGGTAAGGCGCGGATGAAAGGCGCTTACGCCTGGCAAACGCTACTTGATCAGGGCTCAATCATAGCCGCAGGCTCTGATTTCCCGGTTGAGCTGGCCGACCCCTTCTTTGGTTTACATGCTGCTGTTACCCGCCAGGATCGCGATAACCAGCCTGCCGGGGGTTGGTACCCGCACGAATCCATGACATTGACCCAGGCATTCCGCGCCTTCACTCTTGATGCCGCCTACGCTGCATACCAAGAGCAGATGCTAGGCTCGCTGGAACCAGGCAAATGGGCAGACTTCATTGTTCTGGATCAAGATCCTTTTGCCCAGGATCAGAGTAAACTCTGGCAGCAGAAAGTTCTGGCGACCTACGTGGCCGGCGAAGAGGTATTTGCGGCCGACACCGACGAATAAAAAAGTACAGAGGCATACATATGAAGTTGCATGATTTACGGCGAGACTACGAATTAGCAGAGCTAACCCGTGAAATTCTCAATGACGATCCTATGCTGCAATTTCAGGACTGGTTTACCCAGGCCAAAGAACATGCCGGCCTGCCCGACCCAACGGCGTTCACACTGGCAACAGTGAGCGCCGGAGGCCAGCCGCATCAACGCACCGTTCTGCTGAAGCAGATAGACCCCGACGGCTTTATTTTTTACACCAATTACGACAGCGAAAAGGGCCAGGATATCAAAGCCAATCCACAAGTCGCTATGCACTTTGCATGGCTGGTGATGGAACGGCAGATACGCATTGAAGGATGTGCTGAGAAAATCGATAAGGATGCGGTGGATGCTTATTTCGCCAGCCGCCCCCGGGCCAGTCAGTTGGGCGCGCTGGCCTCTGCACAGAGTTCACCAATTGCCGGCCGTGACGAACTTGAAGAGCGGTACCAGCAACTGGCCGAAAAATACAGGGACGTGGCAATTCCGACTCCAAAGAACTGGGGTGGCTACAAAATTAAACCCAGCCGCTTTGAATTCTGGCAAGGCGGGCGTCACCGGTTACATGATCGCTTTACCTACACCAAAACAGCCGATAGCTGGACCATCCAACGCCTGCAGCCCTGATCAACTCGCTATTCCGGAGTTACCCGTGGTTCAGGCAATGGTTGCTGACAGTGTTCTGCACACCACTGCAACTGCCTCCACACCGCAGCCGTATATTCCACGCCCTGCTCCAGTTGCCGCTGACGTGCCGCCAGCGCCCCGCTGCCCGGCACCCGCACCGGTTTAGCCGGATCAATGGCCTGGGTTTCCAGCATTCCGGTTACTATCGCCTGGCTCTGACGGCGAAATTCGTCGCCCTCGCCAAACGCTTCCGGATCAATCACCTGCACCCAGACCGTATTCGCATCACCATCACCGCTCGCCTGATGACGTCCATACTGGCTCAATGCTAGGGTCCAGAATTCACTGAACAGGTTTAGCCCGGTACCTTTATAGCCAAGCTGCTCGCCGCCAAGTGGTGCCAGTACGCTGGGCGGATCCGCGAGAAATGTATTAGGGTCACAGGTGTAATCGCCCGCCGCGGTAATTAATGCCGCGTACGGCAGCTGGCGTTGCTCAGCGATGGCCGTGCGAACTTTACCGGCTGCGGTCATCGACAAACTGATATCAAAGAGCACTGGCGCCCCGGTTGTCGGAACGCCAATCGCCAGCGGGTTAGGCGAAAACCAGGCCGACTTGGCGCCGAAAGGTGCGACCGCCCGTTGTGCCGGAGTCGCGGCCATCAGCTGCACCAGCATGCCGGCATCAGTGGCTTGCTCTAAATACACAGCCAAAGCCGCGACGTGCTGGGTGCGGCGCATCACCACAGTGCCAGTACCACACTGTTTCGCCATAACAATCGCGGCCTCGATGGCCTTGGGCATGGTATAAAGCCCGGGTAACAGGTCAGCGTCCCACAGCTGGACCGCGGAGCGTTGGTTCAGAACTAGCGGCTCACCCGCGGCTTTGCTCTGACCGTTGTCCAGACAAGTCAGGTTATAGCGCAGGCGTAACAGGCCATGGGTACGAAACCCGAGCAGATCACCGGCGACCAGATAGCGGGCGATATGCGCCGCCACCTGCGCTGACGCCCCCGCGTGCCTGGCGCATGCTTGCGCCCAGTCAGTTATTGCCGCTGCGTCCACCCGATATATTTTTGATTCGCTCATTAGCCATCTACTTGTTATTGCACGTAAGTTCGATAAGCTTACCAGAACAATAAAAAGAGGAGTACGTTTGGTGTCAACACCTGCAAAAATTCAACGGATTGCTGTATTAACCAGTGGCGGTGATGCCCCGGGTATGAACGCCGCCCTGCGCGCCGTGGTGCTGGCAGGAGAACACTACGGACTGGAGGTATTTGCATTTAAGCATGGCTATCAGGGCCTGCTGGATAATGACCATATGCCCCTCTGTGCTGATGATGTGCTGCATATTCTGCAGTATTCCGGAACCATTATTAAAAGCGCGCGCTGCAAACGCTTCGCCGAGCCTGAGGCCGGCAAGCAGGCCGCAGCGAACCTGAATGCACTGGACATCGATGCGCTGATTATCATTGGCGGCGACGGCTCATTCCGCGGTGCCGAACACCTGGCACAGTTCTGGGACGGCCAAATCATTGGCGTACCCGGCACCATCGACAACGACCTCTATGGCACTGATGCCACCATCGGTTACGCCACCGCAGTCACTATTGCCATGGACGCACTGGATAAGATCCGCGATACCGCCGATGCCATGGACCGTGTGTTTATTGTTGAGGTTATGGGTCGGGACGCCGGTTTCATCGGCCTGAGCAGCGCCATGGCAGCCGGCTCGGAGCGGATGGTGCTGCCCGAACTGCAAAGCGACAAGCCGCTGACTGTGTCGGCGCTGGTTAAGCATATTGAGCGGGTACAGAAGATTCGTGGCGATGGCAGTTACGTCATGGTGCTGAGTGAACATCAGTGGCCCGGTGGTGCCGTGGCTCTGGCAGAGCAGCTTGAAGCCGAATACCACCTGCCCTGCCGGCCGTGTTTACTCGGCCATATTCAGCGCGGTGGTCCGCCTGCGCCGGCTGACCGTATCTTAGCGTCAGAGCTGGGCGTGCATGCGGTGGAACTGGCGCTTGA
>NZ_JAWVYM010000039.1:0-13912 GCF_033722695.1 Pseudidiomarina sp.
ACCGACAACTAAGATGCCAGCTGCAGTCATGTTCTGGATAATATCCTGATAATAACTGTTATCCGGGTTGCTACCAGCGCCACCACCCCATGAGTTATTCACCACATCAGCGCCGTCAGCCATAGCGTCTTCAAGTGCTGCCGCCAGGCTTAAGGTCATACCTGAGCCGGTACCAGTAGAAACTGAATACAAGCTTTTGTACACCATCAGTGAAGCACCAGGTGCAACACCGGAGAAGTTCAGGCCTACCCCCTGGTAAGTGCCGGTAACTTCGTTACCAACCGCAGTACCGGCAACGTGGCTGCCGTGACCGTTATAGTCGCGCGGTGAATCAGGGTATTCATCAGGATGCAGATTGCCCGGGGCGTCATAAAAACGCGCCAACACCAGCTTATCGTTACAGAAAGTCGCATCAACTGTAGAACAGTAATCGTCTTCCGGTAAACCCTCCGGAACGGTATGGCCATTGTCCTGGAACATGGCGTGGGTGGGCTCGATACCGGTATCGATAATCGCAACTTTTACCCCTTCGCCAGCCAGATCCCGGCCACCTAATGCTTCCCATACAACCGGACTATTGATCAGGTCGTTCGAGGCATCCATGTGCACGTACACAACTTCGTCAGGGTAAACCGCTTTTACGCCGTCAACACCTTGCAGCAGCTGCTGCAGATCGCCGTCGCCATTATATTCAACGATGGCACCGTTTAAGGTCAGCAGTAACGAGCGCTTGTATTCAACACCGGCTACGCGTTGCTGAACGGCGCTTAAGACGTTTTGCTGACGCTGCTGCAGATACTCGGAGTAACTCTGCACGGGCGCCGCTTTAACATCAAGTTTGTCGCTGTCGTTAGCCACAGCGGTGGCTGCATAACCTGGAACGCCACCCTTGTAGGCGGCCACTGCAGGTTCTTCAAATTCGATCAAGAAGCGGGTTGGGCGCTGCTCTTGCACCGCATTTCGCTGCGCGTAGGGTACTTTATTAATCGGTGCCTGCTGTTGCAGGACGTTTGCTTCAACGCCTACCTCAGACTGGGTAATCTGCTGTGCGGCTACCACTGAGACACCGGTGGCTGCCGCGATAGCTACTGCCAGCGCCGACCTCCGGGTAAAATTAGACAAGTTCATATTTGCTTCCTTTTTTATTGTATAAAGCCTGTTAAATCTAAACAGATTTCCAGCAAATGGCCAACAATCTTTTTGCCGCAGACATATTTTGTTACAACTTATGTAACAACTTATTAATTTACCGGAGCTTCAAGTTGCAGCCGCTCTGCCAGCAATACCGCCTGGGTACGGCTGTACACCCCCAGTTTGCGGAAAATCGCGGTGATATGGGCTTTAACTGTGGCTTCGGTAATATTCAGCTGCCAGGCAATTTGTTTGTTGAGCAGGCCTTCATGCAATAAAAACAGTACGCGGTATTGTTGCGGGGTCAGATCAGCCACTTTACGAGCCAGTTCGTGATCTTCGCTAGAGATGCGATCAAGTCGCCCCTGCACGGCTGGCGGCACCCAGGTGTCCCCCTGCAGGATAGCGTCTATAGCATTTGCTATATCGACAGAAGGCAACGATTTAGGAATGAAACCCAGGGCGCCAAAGCCTATACATCTGGCAATTACGGTGGCATCTTCTGAACCGGAAATAATGGCTACAGGCAGTAGCGGAAAGTCACTACGAATACGAATCAACCCATAGAGGTCGCCGCTGCCGGGCATATGCAGGTCAAGCAGCAGCAAATCCAGCTCCTGGTCAGCCTGCAGCGCCGCCAGGGTTTCCTCAAGGTCACCCGCTTCACGCAGTTCCAGATCCGGATAATGGTTCGTCAAGGCGCCCTGCAGCGCCTCGCGAAACAATGGATGGTCATCAGCAATCAGGAATTTTGCCATGCCGGTTGTGGCTAACCTCTTACTTATTCAGCCGATTCTCTATCAGTGAATCTACCACACCCGGATCAGCAAGCGTAGAGGTATCACCCAGGTTATCAAACTCATTGGCAGCAATCTTACGCAGAATACGGCGCATGATTTTGCCCGAGCGTGTTTTCGGCAGATCCGGCGCCCACTGAATAAAGTCGGGCGTGGCAATCGGGCTGAGCTCGGAGCGTACCCAGTTACGCACTTCTTTCGTTAAATCTTCAGTGACTTCAGTACCGGACATCGCACTCACATACACATAAATACCCTGGCCTTTCACATCATGGGGATAGCCCACCACCGCGGCCTCAGAAATCGCCGGATGCTCCACCAGCACGCTTTCAATCTCAGCGGTGCCCAGCCGGTGACCGGATACGTTCAGTACATCATCCACCCGGCCGGTGATCCAGTAGTAACCGTCTTCATCACGGCGCGCGCCATCGCCGGTAAAGTACATATTCTTGTAGGTCGAAAAATAGGTTTGCTCAAAGCGCTCGTGGTCGCCCCACAACGTGCGGGCCTGGCCCGGCCAGGACGCCTTAATCACCAGATTACCCTCAGCCTTGCCTTCCAGCTCGTTGCCGTCGGCATCAACCAGCGCCGGCTGCACGCCGAAGAACGGATGAGTGGCCGAGCCCGGTTTCAGGTCGGTGGCCCCCGGCAGCGGCGTGATCATAATGCCGCCGGTTTCGGTCTGCCACCAGGTATCCACAATCGGGCAGCGGCTATCGCCGATGGTCTTGTGGTACCACTCCCAGGCTTCCGGGTTAATCGGCTCGCCCACGCTACCCAGAATACGCAGGGAATCGCGGTTGCTGCCTTCGGCGGCTTTATCACCTTTGGCCATCAGCGCGCGGATGGCAGTCGGCGCGGTATACAGAATAGAAACCGCGTGCTTGTCAATGATCTGACCGATGCGGCGCACGTCCGGATATGTCGGCACGCCTTCAAATACCAGCGTAGTCGCGCCGTTGGACAACGGCCCGTAAACAATATAGCTGTGCCCGGTAATCCACCCCACGTCGGCAGCACACCAGTAAATATCTTCGTCGTGGTAGTCAAACACGTACTGATGGGTCATCGACACCCAGACCATATAGCCGCCCGTGGTATGCAGCACGCCTTTCGGCTTACCGGTAGAACCCGAGGTATACAGAATAAACAGCGGATCTTCAGCCTTCATGACTTCCGGCTGGCACTCGGCCGGCACGTCTTTGACCAGCTGATGCCACCAGATATCGCGGCTGTCGTTCCAGTTCACCTCGCCGTGGGTCACCTGGCACACCACCACATGGGTAACGCTGGGGCAGCGACCGTTTTTCAGTGCTTCATCCACGTTGGCTTTCAGGGGCGTACATTTGCCGCCGCGGCGGCCTTCGTCGGCCGTGATGATCACCTTCACCCCACAGTCATTCACCCGGTCGGCAATGGCATTGGGCGAGAAGCCCGCGAAAATAACAGTATGCACCGCGCCAATACGCGCGCAGGCCAGCATGGCATAGACGGCGGCCGGCACCATCGGCATATAAATTGCAACCCGGTCACCTTTACCTACGCCAAGCTTTTTCAGGCCATTGGCGAAGCGCGAAACCTCGGTGTGCAGCTCCTTGTAGCTAATCTCGTTGCTGCTGCCAGGATCATCACCTTCCCAGATAATCGCGGTTTTATCGGCGCGCTCGGCCAGATGGCGGTCAATACAGTTGTACGAGGCGTTCAGGGTCCCCTCTTCAAACCATTTAATATGCACATCGCCGGCGGTAAAGCAGGTATCGCTGATGGTTTTATAGGGGCTGAACCAGCTGATCCGCTGCCCCTGTTCGCGCCAGAAGCCTTCCGGATCCTTCAGGCTCTCGCTGTACATCGCCTCATAGGCGCCATCATCAATAAAGGCGAGTGCGCGCGCATCAGCTGGCACCGGATAGGTATTATTGGGATGACTCTCGTGCTCCATGAAACCTCCTGACATCATCAATTAGTCGTATCGTTATATGCCCGTTACCTTCACGGATAACGCTTTTCGGTACTATTAGACCATAGTCTAGATTGATTATTTCGCCCATCCAACGGATGCTTTTTTGCGCATAATGAACACAAGCCAACAGGAGCATCGCAATGCTGCATAACAAATTACAAGAATCGCTGATTGCCGGCGCTGTCCTCGGTGGGCTGGCAATGGCGCCCGCGCATGCTACAGAAGACCCGACCTGGGATTTCGGCGGCTATATTAAGCTGGACGCCTTCGTCTCAGATTACAGTGATGGTCAGGTTGCCAGTAGCGGCAATATCGGCCGTCAGTTTTACATTCCCAGCCTGACCCCGGTTGGCGGTGCTGCGGATGACGCAGCGACTGATGTACATGCCCGCCAGTCCCGCTTCTTCTTTAATGTGAAGCAGCAACTGGATAACGGCGAAACCATCGCCGGCCGCATCGAGCTGGACTTTATGACCGTACCCACCGGCGATGAACGCGTAACCAACTCCTACGCGCCGCGTTTGCGCCAGGCCTATTTCACTTACGGTAAATGGCTGCTGGGGCAATCCTGGTCCAACTTTCAGGAGCTCAGCATTCTGCCCGACTCCGTCGACTTTATCGGTGCCACCGACGGCATGGTGTTTATGCGCCAGCCCCAGGTTCGCTATACCGAAGGCAACCTCAGCTTCGCGCTGGAGAACCCGGAAACCACAGTCACGCCTTTTGGCGGCGGGGCACGCATCACCTCCAGTGACGGCGTGGTCCCCGATCTCACCGTGAAATACAAAGGCAAAAGTGGTGATTTCAGCTACGCCCTGGCCGGTATTGTGCGGCAGCTGGCTTACGACACCGACGGCGATGGCGATGATGAAACCGCCGGTGCCTATGGGGTGTCGCTGTCAGGTAAATGGCAGCTCGGCAGCGATGATATCCGCGCGTCCTTTACCGCCGGCAGCGGTCTGGGCCGCTACCTGGGGCTGAATACTTACAACGGCGCGGTGATTCAGGCCGATGGGACCCTCGAAGCTCTTGACTCCATGGGCCTGACCTTTGCCTACCGCCATGCCTGGAGCGAAAACGCCCGGTCCAGTGTGGTCTACAGCCGCGGTTGGGCTGACCAGGATACCAATCTGGTGGGAACCAGCGTGACGGAATCCACCCAGCGCATCGGCGTGAATTACCTGTATTCGCCGGCGAAAAACCTGACCTTTGGTGGTGAAATATCCCGCGCCACCCGCGAACTGGAAAGCGGCCTGGATGGCGATATGACCCGCCTGCAGTTTATGGCCATGTACAGCTTCTGATCGTCCGGAGCCAGCGACGCCCTGTCGCCGAAAATCATAAACCCGCCGCCTGGCGGGTTTCTTTTTTGATCCCGCAGGACCATACTTAACGTAATCCGTTATCAAGCTGTGTATTCACACGAGGTACTTTTTATGAACAAGCTATTTGCAGCACCGCTGTTATTGCTGGCAGCCATGGGCCTGAGCGCCTGCACCAGCACCCATGTTCCCGAACTGGTCGGCGAACCCCGTGAACCCATCAAGCGCGCGCAGGTGCTGCTGGAGAAAGAACCACCAGCCAACGCCGAACTGATTGTTAATCTGTCGACAACGTACGCCATGGCGATTCGCAGTGATGATGATCAGAAACTGGAAGATGCGATTGAGCGGCTGCGGGCACAGGCCGCCCAGTATGGTGCGAATGTGCTGGTAATTACCCGGATTGAAAACGTGCGCATGAGCGGCCAGTCCATCGGCGGCCTGTACGGCAACGATACCCTGACTGCAGTAGACGCGGCTCCATACAAAAAAGTAGAAGCCTCGGCCTATTACAGGTCGTCCAGAGGCACCGGCCTGCCGAAGTAATAACCCTGCATGTAATTGGTCCCCAGCTCGGTGACGAACTGGGCCTGATGGGGCGTTTCCACGCCTTCGGCAACCACTGCAAAGTTCAGGCTCTGGGCAATCTTGATCACACTGCTGATTAATACCCGGTCACTCTTATGAGAGCGGATTCCGGCTATGAACGAGCGGTCAATCTTCACTTTATCAATCGGCAGCCGCTTGAGGTAACTCAGGCTTGAGAAGCCGGTACCAAAATCATCCAGGGCTATACTAATGCCATGGTTGCGTAATGCCTGCAGCTGGCTGATCGCATAGTTGGTGTTCTCCAGCAGAATCGACTCGGTCATCTCCAGTTCAATCCACTCGGGCTTACAGTTGTATTCCTGAATAGTCTGCAGCACAAAATCGATAAAGTTAGCCCGGTTAAAATGCACCGCTGACACATTCACCGCCACCCGGCAGTCTCCGCGTTCACGCAGTTTAACTATATCGGAACAGGCCTGGCGCAGTACCCACTCACTCAGCGGCACAATCTGCCCGGTTCGCTCGGCCAGCGGAATAAACTCGGCGGGGCTGATAAATTCGCCCGGAGCCGTCTCCCAGCGCAACAGCGCCTCAACGGCGATAGTCTGCTCGTCGTTACAACGGACAATGGGCTGATAATGCAGCTGCAGCCGGTCGTTCTCGATGGCTTCCTGCAAACCGCTACGCAGACCCGCACTGGCCTGCAGCCGCAGCGCCATGCTCTTATCAAAATACTGAACGTGGTTGTAGCCCAGCTTTTTGGCCTGGTGCATGGCCATGTCCGCGCGCTGGATCAGCTCCAGTGGCGCGCGCTGATCATCCGTCTGATGCGCCACGCCGATACTGGCGGTCAGGTAAATCTTATGCGAACCAATCCGGTATGGCTGCGCCACAATCGCCATCATATCATTGGCCAGTTGCTCAACCCGCTCCGGCGATTCGGTCAGGCCGTGCAGCACCAGCAGGAACTCGTCACTGGCAAAGCGCGCCAGCTCGCTCCGTAGCGGCTGATTCGCCTGCAGCCGCTGGGCCAGAGTGCGCAGTAATTCATCACCCACCTGCAGGCCCAGGCTGTCGTTAATTAAGGTAAAGCCGTCGAGGTCGATGAAGAGTACGGTCAGCCCGTTCGGGTCACCAAAGCGGTCCGCCAGATGCTTCTCAATACTGTTACGGTTCAGCAGGCCGGTCAGCGCGTCGTGCTCGGCCTGGTATTGCAATTGATCGCCCTGCTCTTCCAGGGTGGTATTCCGCTCGACTGCCAGCACAACCAGCAGCACCAGGCCCAGGCCCGACACCACAATCAGGATCTGTAAATTCGCCACCGACTGCAGCTCGCTCAGATCATACAGATAACTGTATATAGGCGTGCCGCTACTGTACTTAGTCGTCAGCTCACTGCTGGTTAAAAACAGCGCATGATCTTCAAGATACTCCTGGGTCTCGCCGGTAACCCACTGGCCAAAGTGATCCAGCAGCCGGCCATCGCGCATCTCGGTAAAGGTGTAAATACCTGAACCGTACATAGTGGAACTTGGCGCCAGCATGGTCTGCACGTCCAGTACGGCAATCAGCGAGAACTCACTGGTGGTAGCGGTATCATAAAAATGTACCGGCAACCGCAGTAATAACTTAGCGCGCTGCTGGGTACTGTGATGCTCGGGTACAATCATCTGTACCGGATCGGGCGACTCGGCCAGCCGGGCGCGCACCTGCGGGTCAGTCGCCAGCAGGAACAGGTAGCTCTCGCTTTCGTTGCGGCGCCGCTCCCAGACCGGAATCCGTAGCTCGTCAAGCAGGATAAGCGAATCAAGGTAACGAATCTGCTGCAGATAAGTCCGTACGTCCAGCTCCATCAGCCGGTCGTGCTCATCGTGAGGATAATTTTCCCAACGCTCAGCCAGCCGGCTGAACAGGTTCACTGTATCCTCCCCTTTGTTGCGGCGACTGGTATTTAAGTTCTCAATAGCCTGTTCGCCCTTCATCCGGATCTCATCCATTTCGGCGTCGAACATAAACACACCAGCGGTTACCACCACCACCACTACCAGCGCTGTAAATACCGCAGAGCTGCGGGCCAGGGCCGGAATCTCACGCCGGCCACTGTAATGCGTCGCATAAAGCGCCAGGCCGGTCAGCGTCATTGACACGGCCACAACCAGGCTGCCCATGGGATGCCGTGCCAGTATCGGCTGCTCGAGTACCAGATGGGGGATCAGCAATACCAGGCCGGTTACCGCCAGCAACAGCCCAAAACTGGCTGAGGCGCGAAGGATGGTGCTCTGCAGATTGGATCGTTGCCGGGGCGGACAGGCCGGCAATAACAGCGTCAGCGCTGCTACGGCAAACAAGACAAAAGGAACGGGATGGAGGTCGCTGTCAAAGGGGTCGAAATAATGGAAGAAAATACCGTCAACGCAGGCCGCCAGCGCCAGTACCGCCAGCATCCGCGAGCTCCAGATGCTGATGAGGGCCCTGGTACCGCTAGTGAGGTGGCCGGGGCCAAAACAGCGGAACAGCATCGCTGCGCCAAGGCAGATCATCACCACCGAATGGGAAGAACTAACCGTATGGTAAAGCAAGAGTTGCGTTGATTCAGCCAGACGATAGATCAGTATAATCATGCCTGACAGCATCAGCGCCATCGCTGACACCAGGTGTAGTACCGCACGTGCCTGAAGATCTGTTTTTATTATTCTCATGGGCTGACTCGTGATCCCGAGTTTTTATGAATCTACCAGCAGTATAACCATAAAAAGCAGGGTCTGAACAGCAGCTTAAGCTATTTTACACATGTCGCCCGTGGTTCTACCATGGGGATAATCCGGTTACTTCGCCATCAACCGAATCATCAGCTTTTTGAAGAAATTGTGGTGGCGTTCAATCGTCCATTCTTTACCGTCGCGATCGCGAAACACGGCGTGGGTCAGAATAGGGTTACGGCTTAGTTCGCCGTCTATCATAGATAAAGCCTGGCCATTACCATCAACTGACGGTACAGATAGCGCCGACAATTTTTCGTTTCCGTTATATAAAGTGATCTTCCGTGGAACTGTCATATACTTACCTTCTGTTCCTTGTACATCGCTTGGCATGGTCATCCCCACTGTCACGCACTCAGACCTGACATCATCTTGATTAAAGATTACCCTGTTGAAGATGTTGAGTCGATGCTATACGAACAGGTCATATGCCATAGTAAAATAAATAAAATTTGTTATTTGTAAGGGTTTTTTATGCACGAATCGTCGATAAAATCACCGATCACTGAACTTGAAACCCTTGCCCGTTCTGCCGGCACCGCCATTATGGAAATCTATACAGATTTTGTAGCCCGTGGTTCCACCACGGGTAACCCCCCATCCGTATCAGACAAACCCGACGGCTCCCCCCTAACCCAGGCCGACCTCGCCGCCCATAAGATCATCGTCGCCGGCTTGGCTAAACTTAGTGATGGCAACCTGGCAGCATTACCCGTCCTCTCAGAAGAATCTGATTCAGTGAGCTGGGCCGAACGCCTGACATGGCAACGCTACTGGCTGGTGGACCCGTTAGATGGCACCAAAGAATTTCTCAACAGCAACGGCGAATTCACCGTGAATATCGCGCTGATCGCGCAGGGTAAACCCGTGCTGGGCATCGTCTATGCGCCAGCGCTGGATAGTTTGTATGTTGGAGTGAACGGTTTTGGCGGGGAGGTTGTAGCTTACAAGATGTCAGATGACAGGTTTAATCTGTCAAATGACAGATTCGCGATTCTGAACCTGCGTGAACAGCCAGGGCCAGCTGCCGGCGAGCCGGTGCGCATTGTGGTGTCGCGCTCCCATCGCGGCGATGAAGCCCTGAGCCACTTCTTTGCGCAGCCGCATGTGCTGGTGCCGATGGGGAGTTCGCTCAAGCTATGTGCCATTGCCGATGGTAGCGCGGATATTTATCCGCGCCTGGGGCCGACTTCAGAGTGGGATATCGCCGCCGGCCACGCCGTGGTTGAGGCTGCGGGGGGGAGTGTGAAGACTGTAGACGGAGAAGAGCTGAGGTATAACCAGAAAGAGTCGTTGGTTAATCCGTGGTTTGTTGTGACGCGTTAAGATAGCGGTCAACAACAGACCGCTTTATTGTTTGTTCCAAATCAGATCATTCACGCCATCTTCAGTCGGCTCATAACCCGCCGGTGAAGACAACAGTAGCTCGCGCAGCTTGTCGATCTTGAAGTACTGACAGGCATCATCGATTTCAGTAAGCAGCTCAGACATACGCTGCCACTCCCAGAAGTCTTCCTCGGCACGGCAGATTCGTGGGTGCGCGCATTCAACAACATTATCGCCAATCAGCAGCTCTTCGTAGAGTTTCTCGCCAGGCCGCAAGCCGGTATAAACAATCTCAATATCGCCGTGAGGGTTTTCTTCGGTTTTAACATCAAGCCCGGACAGGTGAATCATTTTCTTCGCAAGATCGACAATTTTGACCGGCTCGCCCATATCCAGCACGAACACATCACCGGAATCACCCATGGTACCTGCCTGAATAACCAGCTGTGCCGCTTCAGGAATAGTCATAAAGTAGCGGGTGATCGCGGGGTGCGTAACCGTAACCGGACCGCCCTCTTCTATCTGCTTTTTAAATACCGGTACCACTGAGCCCGAAGAGCCCAGTACGTTGCCAAAACGCACCATACAGAAGCGGGTGCTCTGCTCGCGCTTGGCTAAGGCCTGTAAAACCAGTTCAGACAACCGCTTGGTCGTACCCATCACGTTAGTCGGACGCACGGCCTTGTCAGTGGAGATAAGCACAAACTGCTCAACACCGGCGGTAATTGCCGCTTCAGCGGTATGCCAGGTGCCAAATACGTTATTACGCACACCCTCAACCATATTAAATTCAACCAGGGGCACATGTTTGTAAGCAGCAGCATGATAAACAGTCTGCACCTTAAAGGTTTTTAATACGGTTTCGATACGATTACGTCGCTGCACCGTGCCAATAATGGGGTACACAGGCACGGAAACTTTAAGCCGCTTACAAATCTTTTTCAGCTCTTCATCAATGCTATAAAGCGCGAACTCCGAGAGCTCATACAGAACCAGAGCAGCGGGTTTCTGTGCAACAATCTGCCGGCAAAGCTCCGAGCCAATTGAACCACCTGCACCGGTAACCAGAACCACCTTGCCCCGAATGTGCTGTTGCATTAACGCCGGCTCAGGTTCGACCGGGTCGCGCCCTAGCAAGTCTTCAATCCGGACATCCTGCAACGCATCAATCGCCAGCTCGCCGGTGACCATGTCGGCCATGCCGGGAACCGTCTGAACTTTGACGTTCAGATGCTCCAGCGATTCCAGAATTTCTTTACGCACCGAACGGGTAGCACTCGGCAACGCCAGTAAAATCCGCTCAACTTTATTTTTCTTTACCGCTTCAGGTACCTTATCGGGATCGATAACCCGAATGCCCATAACAGTTGAGCGCTGCAGGGTTTCATCGTCATCAACAAAGAGTACAGGATGAAACTGCTCGCCATTCATCAATGCCTGGGCCAACTGCCGGCCCGCAGAACCTGCGCCATAAATCAGCACCCGCTGCTTCGCGCGGCTGACCATACGATGGTACATTTCGCGCATCGCCAGACGACTACCGCCAACCAGAAGCAACGCAATCAAGCCATAGTTAACAACCGCAACCACAGGCACACTAACGTCAAATAGCCAGATCAAAACCACCAGCCAGGCAACCGAAATCAGCACACCGAACAGCACAACTGCTAAGGCCCGGATACTCACATAACGGATAACCGCACGATATAAACCCAACCGCACAAAGACCGCAATCGAACCCAACACCATTAAGGCGCCAATAGCCGCAAATAACCAGGGCTGGCCCGGCGGGACCAGTTTAAAATTCAGGCAATAAGAAATAGTAAGAGCGGCAAGTATCGCAACCGTATCAGCCAATAAGCTAATTCCGCGTTTTGCGGTGCGGGGCAGTTGCAATAAGTTAAAAAGTAGATTCACGTGCGATACATCCTGGCTGCAGTGGATTCTGTTTATATGTACTAACTATTAGGCGCGACGCCAGTATAACCATGTTAAAAGGGTGTAACAAGCGCAACATCAACCAGGCCCTGAAAACGGTAGATAATCGTCCGGCACAAAGATACAATACAACAGTTTTTCAACGCGCACCGCAGACGCGTCATTCAAGCCACTAAGCAGTCAAGGAAGCTCTAGCGCCATGAGCCAGAAACTAACTCACCTTAAGCAACTCGAAGCGGAGTCGATTCATATCTTCCGTGAAGTTGCCGCTGAATTCCAGAACCCCGTTATGCTCTATTCCGTGGGTAAGGACTCTTCCGTATTGTTGCACCTGGCCCGTAAGGCCTTTGCACCAGGCAAGATTCCGTTTCCGCTGATGCATGTAGATACCACGTGGAAGTTTCGCGAGATGATTGAATTCCGCGACCGCATGGCAAAAGAACATGGCCTGGAACTTATTACCCACTCCAATGAAGAGGGTATCGCGAAAGGCATAGGCCCGTTCACTCATGGCAGCTCAGTACATACGGATATCATGAAAACTCAGGCACTGAAGCAAGCCCTGGATAAATATAAATTCGATGCAGCCTTCGGTGGTGCCCGTCGTGATGAAGAGAAATCCCGCGCTAAAGAGCGGGTGTATTCATTTCGCGACAAGAAGCACCGTTGGGATCCGAAAAACCAGCGCCCTGAACTCTGGAATATCTACAATGGCCGTGTGCACAAAGGCGAAAGCATCCGGGTATTTCCATTAAGCAACTGGACTGAACTGGATATCTGGCAGTACATTTATTTAGAAAACATCGAAATTCCTGACCTCTACCTGGCCAAAGAACGCCCGGTAGTTAAGCGTGACGGCACCTTAATCATGGTCGACGACGATCGCATGCCCCTTGAACCCGGTGAAAAGCCAGAAATGAAAATGGTTCGTTTCCGCACACTGGGCTGTTACCCGTTGACAGGTGCCGTTGAATCAAGCGCCGCGACCTTACCTGAAATTATTCAGGAAATGTTGCTTACCACGACCTCGGAGCGCCAGGGCCGGATGATCGACCACGACAGCGCCGGTTCGATGGAGAAAAAGAAAATGGAAGGGTATTTCTGATGAGCCATGCATCCCCGTTAATTGAAGAGAACATCTTAAAATATCTGGATCAGCACGAGAATAAAGAGCTGCTTCGTTTTATCACCTGTGGCAGCGTCGACGATGGCAAAAGCACCCTGATCGGCCGCCTGCTCCACGACAGCAAAATGATTTTTGAAGATCAGCTGGCTGCTATCACCAAAGACAGCAAAACTATGGGTACCACCGGCGAGCGTATTGACCTGGCCCTGCTGGTTGACGGTTTGCAATCAGAACGTGAGCAAGGCATCACCATTGATGTAGCCTACCGTTACTTCAGCACCGACAAGCGCAAATTTATTATCGCCGATACCCCCGGCCATGAGCAGTACACCCGCAATATGGCAACCGGTGCCAGCACCTGTGATCTGGCGATTATCCTGATTGATGCCCGCCATGGCGTACAGACCCAGACTCGCCGCCACAGTTTTATTGTGAGCTTGCTGGGTATCAAGCACGTTATCGTCGCAGTGAATAAGATGGATCTGGTGGACTTCTCGCAGGACCGCTACAAAGAGATTCAGGACGAATACCTGAAGTTAGCCGGGCAATTAGATATTCCGGATATCCACTTTGCGCCGATTTCAGCCCTGGAAGGCGACAACGTGGTTAACCGCAGCGAAAACACGCCCTGGTTCCGCGGCAGAACGTTGATTGAATACCTCGAGACCATTGAAATTAATCGCGCTAACGCCAATAAAAGCTTTCGCTTTCCGGTGCAGTATGTGAACCGCCCGAACCTGAACTTCCGTGGCTTTGCCGGAACCATAGCATCAGGAACTGTCAAAGTTGGCGCTACCATTCGCGCATTACCCTCCGGCAAGGTGTCGACCATCAAATCCATAGTGACCTTCGACGGCGAGCTGGAAGAAGCCGCGGCACCGTTGGCAGTAACCCTTACCCTGAATGATGAAATTGATATCAGCCGGGGCGATATGATTGTGGAGAAAGACGCACTGCCGCATATGAGTAACCGCCTGCGCGCGAAAGTCGTCTGGATGCAGGAA
>NZ_JAWVYM010000040.1:0-13733 GCF_033722695.1 Pseudidiomarina sp.
GGTGCCGTGGTGAATAAAGATGTGCCTGCGTATGCATTAATGGTGGGCGTGCCCGCCCGGCAGATTGGCTGGATGAGTGAGTTTGGTGAGCAATTAGATATACCGGTGGCGGGTGATGGAGAGGCTGTATGCACCCATACCGGCGCCAGGTACGTGCTCAGTAATGGCCAACTTTCAAAAGCCTGATGGTTAGTGTTTGTGAGTAGTTCCCTCTAAAGGTTTATTCCGTATGCAATTTGTAGATTTGCCAGCCCAGCAATCCAGAATCAAGACTAAAATCGACGCTAACATCCAGAAGGTGTTGGCCCATGGAAAATATATACTTGGTCCCGAAGTGGCGGAGCTGGAGGAAAAGCTGGCCGAATTTGCTGGTGCCAAGCACTGTATTTCAGTAGCCAACGGCACAGACGCACTCCAGATTGCGCAGATGGCACTTGGGGTTGGGCCTGGTGATGAGGTTATTGTTCCAGGGTTTAGCTACATCGCCACGGCTGAAACTTCGGCGGTATTGGGTGCGAAGCCAGTGTATGTGGATATTGATCCCAACACCTACAATATGGATGCGGTAAAGCTGGAGGCGGCCATAACACCGCGCACAAAGGCGATTATCCCAGTTTCCCTTTATGGTCAGTGTGCTGATTTCGATGCCATTAACGAAGTTGCAGCCAGTCACAATCTGCCTGTTATTGAAGATGGTGCTCAAAGTTTCGGTGCCAGTTATAAGGGCAGAAAATCCTGCAACCTCAGTACGATCGGATGTACCAGCTTCTTCCCCTCCAAGCCCTTGGGTTGCTACGGCGATGGCGGTGCAATATTTACCAATGATGACGAGTTGGCTGTATTATTGCGTCAGATTGCTCGTCATGGCCAAGATCGCCGTTATCACCATATTCGAGTGGGAGTAAACAGTCGTCTCGACACGCTACAGGCGGCGATTCTTTTGCCCAAGCTTGAAATTCTGTCTGAAGAAACGGAGTTGCGAAATAAGGTTGCGCAAAGGTACACCCAGTTACTGAACAATGTGGGAATTGCAACTACACCTGTTGTTGAAAACTATAACACCTGCGCTTGGGCGCAATACACCATCCGGGTGGAAAGGCGTGACGAGGTACAGAGTCGATTGAAAGAAAATGGGATTCCGACCGCTGTGCATTATCCGATTCCGTTAAATAAGCAACCTGCTGTAGCTGACCACTCCGTATACTTGCCAGTGGGAGATGAGGTAGCGGGACAGGTGATGAGTTTGCCGATGCATCCTTATATGACTGAGGCAGACCAGAACAAGGTCGTGAGAGCTCTAACCTTGTGAATTCCGTAGCATACCGTTCTGATATTCAAGGTCTGAGAGCCATCGCGGTTATTGCCGTGATGGCTTTTCATTTTAATCCAGCCTTGCTTCCAGGTGGATTCATCGGTGTCGATGTTTTTCTGGTAATTTCTGGATTCTTGATCACCAGCATTCTATTAAACAAAAAAGCACAACCAAACTATATATTGGGCGCTGCTCTCAAATATTTCTATATCAGTCGCTTTAAGCGTATTGCTCCGGCGTATTTTATTATGCTCGTTGTCGTTGCATTCCTAGCAGCGATTTTCTTTATTCCCGAGGATTTTAGTACGTTTAAAGAAGGATTTCAGGACGCTCTTTTTTTTAATAGCAATAACTATTTTGCGGATTTTGGGGATTACTTCGCCCCTGCGAACCATGAGCAGCCTTTACTGCATACATGGTCGCTCGCAGTGGAAATCCAATTTTACCTTTTGGCACCACTACTTGTGCTTTTATTGCCAAAGCGTATATTGACGTGGGTCTTCCTTGCCTCGTCTATTGCTCTCACATTTATCGCCGAATACCGTATGCGTGCGATGGGACTCGAGCAAGCTACATATTATAGCTTGTACGCACGTATTCCCGAGTTTTTTGCGGGGTGTTTGGTGGCACTCCACCTCAGTTCATTCCATTCCGAAGCGAAGGCTCCTAAGTGGCTTCCAGAAATTGGACTGTTCCTTATTCTGGTCGCGGCTATTGCCCAACCACGTTTGGGACTTTTTCCTGGTATTGCCGGATTGCTGCCAGTTCTCGGATGCGTGTTGGTATTGCTGGGATCTCCCCACTATAAGTCAGGCCAGTGGTTATCAAATAGCTCCCTGGTATGGGTTGGTTCTTTATCTTATTCACTCTATCTATGGCACTGGCCAGTATTGGCAGTTTTGCGTTATTACACTGGGGAAGAGGTTTTAGATGGTTTTTATGGTTCGGTATTTGTAGTCCTTACGATTACACTGTCAATAATTTCCTATTATGTAATCGAATGTCCTCTCCGAGATAATAGACAGAAAAAACGCAATGTGTTCGCCTACCTTGCGTTGGGAGCAATTGTGCTTGGTGCTTCTCAGAGTTTGGCTGGGATTAATCAATATTATGCCCCGAAGGAGCTTCCAACAGAGTACCGTCGTTACGCTGATCCAGAAAAGATCTGCCATGGGCAGATAGTTGGCGATTGTTTAAGAGGGGATCTAAGTAGTAGTCGAGAAGTGTTAGTTCTCGGAGATTCTCATGCTGCTATGTTAAACCATTTTTTTGATTACCTTGGAAAGGAGTTGAGATTCAAGGCAAGAGTCATCACTGCGAGCAGTTGCGTAACTATTCCCGGTTTTGATTATGAGAGATTGCCGAAATGGGCTCAGGGTGCTTGTGTTCGTCAGCTTGAAGAGGCGGAGCGATATTTAGCTAACGCCCAAACCATAGTACTGGCCGGGATGTGGACTTATCAGGTTAAGAGCTCGACATTTCAAAGCGTATTGAGCAAGTTCCTGAATCAAATGTCTGAATCAAACGTGCGTATTATTGTCTTATCACAAGTGCCTTTGCTTAAAAGCAATCCGTTACGTACATATCGTTTTGATAACATAGGGATGAGATCAGAGACGGTTGTAAAGAAAAGCTATGAGCAAGCAAACTCGAAAATCAAAGTATTGTCGGAGAATAGGAAAGGCGTTACTTTTTTAGATTTAAGTGATTTGAGTTTATTTAGTTCACCACCGTTCTATAATGAATTGTTGACGTATTTTGATAGCCACCACCTCAATGAAATTGGTGCGCGGAACTATGCGTTTTACGCTGTAAATGAGTTTAGAAAAATTCTCTGGACACCAAGTGTTGATGCATCAAGCAGTGTGGAAGCCAGTGTAGATGTTAAGCGCACTGAAAAATAATCGTTTCTTTCGGGCTGTGGTCACTCTTGCATCCGCGAGTGCTGCAGGGCAGTTGATTATTCTTGCCGCAATGCCCTATCTGACGAGGCTGTATGCACCAGAAGCGTTTGGTGTGTTTGCGGTTTTTTCCTCCTTGATGGGGGTAGTGTTGGTCGTGTCGAGCCTAAGATATGAGCTGGCCATACCACTGCCTGCGATTGAAAGGAATGCCCGCCGTTTAGTATTCATTTCACTGGTGATCAACACAGCAACTGCGATTCTGGCTCTTATATTCGTGAGCTTTTTCCGTTTCAGGATATCCGAGTGGACAGATACCCCGTTACTAGCATCCTTTTTATGGCTACTTCCAGTCGCAATAATGACTGGTGGAACCTATAAAGCTTTAAATTATTGGGCCATTCGAAATAAAGAGTACGGGAAAATTGCTGGGACCAAGCTTTTACAGAGCAGTGCTAATGTGTTTGCTCAGGTCCTGGGTGGGCTAGCAGGGTTAGGACCTATTGGTCTTATTGTTGGTCAAATTATTGGCCAGTCTGCAGGTATGACAAAATTGATGAAAGGTCTTAGGCCTTCCCACCTCTGGCTAGAAGCTTCATGGCTTCACTCCTTTTCGTTAATGTCTCGTTATCGAAATTTTTTAAAATACGATACGCCAGCCTCGGCTGTGAATACCGCTAGTGCTCATTTGCCGAACATTGCAATGGCTTTGATATTTGGGCCAGCTACAGCAGGATTATATTATTTAGCTGAACGTATACTCTGGGTGCCAATGAGTATGGTGGGCCAAGCCGTTGGGCAAGTGTTATTTAGCCAAACACGAGAGTGCATCGCCAATGGAACCCTGTTGAATACGACATTAAAATTGTTCTTATGCTTGACGCTACTCGCTACACTCATAGCGTTACCAGTATTTTTCTGGGCAGAACCAGTATTTAAATTTATCTTTGGTGAAAAATGGAGTGTTTCTGGCACGTTTGCAAGCTGGCTTGTTCTTGGCTTATGTGTTCAGTTTATTTATAGTCCATTGTCAATGACTTTGCTTGTCACAGGAGGGCAGAAAATAAATCTTTTAATACACTCTGTCATTCTGGCTATGAAGCTTTTGGCGTTCTATATAGCCTCTTTTGTAGACTATGATGTGGCTGCAGTTAAGTTATTATCGATAGCCCTTGTCGTCGGATACGGAATTGGGACAATGCTAGTGATTTATGATGCGTATAAAGTATCCCATCATAATTCAGTATATAATCGAGCGTGACTGGTGATTGGGTTGGTTTTAATTTTTAGGGGTGAGTTGGGAAGTTTATTTTTATGATTTGTCCTGTCATAAATTATGGGTATATTTATCTGTATGATTCATGCCCTTTGATGGCTGGCCACATTGTATTTTTACTATTCTTTGAGTCATATGATGCCTAATATGTTAAAGATTTCTTTGGGAAGATACTCTGAAAGCGCTAGATTTGTTGCTTTCGCATTGCTTATGCTTCTCTACGTTTGTTCAATTGTCATGTTGTATCGTTATGATGTTGTGGCCAATGGCCTGTATTTTTCCTTTGGGTTCGATAGTGACCTACTTCCGATCACTATTATAGTTGTTTGGTTTTTTGGGGTTTTAAATTTGGGTGCTATCGGAGATTATAGAAGAATTGATAGTGCTTACAAGTTGTTCTCGCTAATGTTCATATTGATTGTTTCTTTGCCAACGTTGCTTTTCGCCGACTTGGCGGTCGGCGATTTTAAAGGTGCGATCTTTTTCGATATGGCTTTAGTGTCTGTTGTTTTGTCGCTACTTACGCGTGTTTCGGTGTTTGGCGTGCTAGCTAGGTACCCCTTGCGCTTTGGCGCCTACTACGTTCCGGTATTTATATGTTTATTTTACATCGTGTACATGTATTTCTTATACCCAGGAGAGTTGAGGTTGGTAGATCTTAATTCGGTATATGAGTTGAGGGAGCAGGCAAAAAATGTGCAGGGAGATTTCTTGAAATATTTTGTAGGGTTTATATTTGGTGTGGCTGCACCATTTTGTTTGGTTTTTGGTTTGTATAAGCGTAATGTTTTTTTTGTTATTGCTGCTATTGCTTCTTATCTCTTGTTTTATATGTCTGCTGGGCATAAAAGTGCAATTATTACGGTTGCCTTGGTCGTTTTGATTTATTTCTTGTCAGAAAGGTTGACAGTAAGATTTGCTCTTTGCATGGCGGTTCTTGGGATGACATCTATTTTTCTAATGGATTGGTATTTTTTTCACGGGATTGTGGCGGCTTTTACTTTCGATCGGATGATTGTCGCGCCGTCATCACTAACGATAATGTATTACGATTTTTTTCAAGATAATCCAAAGTTTTTCCTTTCTCACAGTGTTCTTTCGGGGCTCTTTGATAACCCTTATGCTGTAACTCCACAGCAGGTTATTGGAAGTGCCTACTTTTCAAATGATTGGGCAAACGTCAATTTTGTGGGTGAAGGTTTCGCCAATTTCGGCCGATTGGGCGTATTTTTTTATGCACTATTCGTGATCTTTGCCGTTAAGGTCTATGACCTTTTGTCAAGGGATCTTCCTGCAAGGGTGAGGTTGTCACTGTTCGTTCCAGCGCTTTTTTACCTTTTAAACGCTAGCCCCTTAACTCTTATGCTAAGTGGAGGTTACGTGGGGCTTATCTTAGTCCTATATGTAAGGGCTAGACAAAGACATGGTTACTCTTAATTTGAATTTTTGATGAAAAGAAAAGGCTAGGTTTTCACGATGAAGATACTTTCTATTATAGGTGCAAGGCCTCAATTTATTAAAGCGAGCGTGGTTTCAAAAGCGTTCGCGCAGTCCGAGTCGATTGATGAGCTGGTGCTACACACAGGGCAGCATTTCGACGAAAATATGTCTGATGTTTTTTTTAATCAACTCGGCATCCCTCGGCCTGATTTTCAGTTAGATATTCATGGTGGATCCCACGGTGAAATGACTGGGAGGATGCTGATAGAAATTGAGCGAATTATTCATGAGCATCGTCCGGACCGCGTACTGGTGTATGGGGATACAAACTCGACGTTGGCTGGTGCATTAGCGGCGGTTAAGCTTCATGTGCCTGTAGCACACGTCGAAGCGGGCCTACGCAGTTTCAATATGAGAATGCCGGAAGAGGTCAACAGAATTTTGACCGATCAGGTTAGTGATTTTCTCTTTTGCCCAACAGCTGCAGCGGTTCACAATCTGGAGAGCGAGGGGTTTAGCAGTAAGCCGGTTAAAGTTTTGAATGTAGGGGATGTCATGCAGGACTCGGCACTGCTCTTTTCGGAATTCGCTCAAGCGCCAGAAGGTGTTCAGAAAAAGCGAGATTTTGTTCTGGCAACGTTGCACCGTGCTGAAAATACGGATGACCGCGATCGGTTATCAAGTATTGTTGATGCACTTAATAAAGTCCATAGAACTGTTGCTGAGGTTATTCTGCCTTTGCATCCCCGCACGCGTGCCGCTTTAGCCAGAGAAGGGCTTTCCCTTGATGTGTGTGTTACCGATCCTGTTGGGTACTTCGAAATGCTTTGGCTGCTCAAACATAGTGGTTTAGTCCTGACTGATAGCGGTGGGGTTCAAAAGGAAGCATTTTTCTTTGGTAAGCCTTGCGTAACGATGCGAGATGAAACTGAGTGGGTCGAGCTTGTGGAGGCAGGTGTCAATACTCTTGTTGGCGCAGATAGCGATGCTATCACTACCCATGTAAAGACGAATTTTCTGCGTTCCATTAAAGATGAGGACTCTCTTTACGGTGGAGGTCAGGCATCACGGAATATTGTGCGTCACTTACTTGGGTCACGGTAGATAATTCCAAAGAGTTTTTTATATGAATGTTGTAGTTTTAACAACTGTACATCCTCGTGATGATAATAGAGTTTTCAATAAGGAAATCGCAGGGCTATCCTCCGTGCCTGGCTATAATGTATCTGCCGTGGTAGCCGATGGGCTGGGAGATGAGCATAGAAGCAAATATAATATCATCGATTTAGGAGCCCCTGACGGTAGATTATCCCGGTTTATCTCTGGAAATTTCAAAGCATTTCATCGTGTAAAGAAATTAAAGCCAGATGTGGTGCATTTTCACGATCCTGAGCTTATGTTTCTTGGCGTTATTTTCTCTATGTTAGGAATGAAGGTGGTTTTCGATGTTCATGAGAACGTGCCTGCGGATATTAAAGACAAGTACTGGATCCCGGGGTGGTTGAGGGGGGTGGTATCTCTCTTTTATAGAATTGTTGAGTTTATGTGTGTTCGTTTCTTCTCCGCTATAGTGGCCGCAACTCCCGACATATATCAAAGATATCCATCCAAGCTCGTGATTCTTTTGCAGAATTATCCACGGCTGGAAGAATTCTCGTTTTCTGACGAGGGTGGTTCTGAGGATAAGCCCCGAGGGTTTTCAATTGCCTATCTTGGTGCTATTACTCGTATCCGAGGTATAGACAATATTGTTAGATCTCTCTCGCTTTTGAGTAATAAAGCCGTCTGTTTCAAACTTGCTGGATTTTTCCAAGAGGAGGGCCACCAGCAAGATCTTGAGGCGATGCCGGAATGGAAATATGTCGATTTCATTGGCAAGGTTTCCAGGGAAGAGGTTGGACCTTTTTTGGCCGGTGCAAAGGCTGGGGTGGTTACGTTTTTGCCAGCTAATAACCATATCAATGCGCAGCCGAATAAGTTATTCGAATATATGGCGGCGGGTATACCTGTCATTGCTTCTGACTTTCCTTTGTGGCGCGAGCTTATTGAGCAACATGACTGTGGTTACCTGGTTGATCCCGAATCACCGGAATCAATTGCTGGAGCAATTAAGGCGATCCAGGAGAATCCTGACTTAGCTAAAACCAAGGGCCTGAACGGCAAGCGAGCAATTCAGTCTGAGCTTAACTGGGAGGTTGAGTCTAAGAGGTTGATTGATCTGTACCAAGGACTTGAAAAACAATTGGTTGGTGGCTACTGATGAGTGCTGGGGTTCTGGTTTCTGTTGTAATGCCGGCGTTCAATGCGGCTCGAACTATTGAAAGCTCTATTCGGTCAGTCCTGAGTCAAACCCTTCGAGATTTGGAACTGCTTGTAGTTGATGATTGCTCTACGGATGATACTGTCCAGGTTGTCAGTAAGATGGCTCGAGACGATTGTCGCATTCGCCTTATCGAGAGCCAAAGCAATAGCGGTAGTCCAGCGACGCCAAGAAACATTGGAATCAACAATGCGCGAGGTCGCTACCTGGCTTTTCTGGATTCGGATGATTCATGGGCTCCCGGGAAGTTGGAGGCTCAAGTCCGCTTCATAGAAGAGAACGGAGCCGCAATTTCCTGTACTGGTTATGAAGTAGTCGGGGCTAACGGTAAAAGGATAGGTTCGTTTGTTCCGCCTAAAGTCACTGGTTATCAGGAGCTGTTGTCGGAAAACACTTTGGGGTGTTCAACCGTGATGATTGATGTGACAAAAGTGTCTGATCTTAAATTTCCGGTGTGCGGTCATGAAGATTATGCCCTTTGGTTGAAGCTTACGCGAGGTGGGTTAGAAGCTTATGCTTTGCAGGAAAAGCTTGCTCGCTATCAAGTGGCACCGGGATCGGTTTCCTCGAATAAACTGAGGGTTCTTGGCTATTTCTGGAATATTTACAGGAACATAGAGGGGTTTTCGCTTATTCGCTCTTTATTTTATTGCGGTCGTTATGCTTGGAATGTTCGCGCAAAATACTCACGGGGGCGTGGTGCAAACCAATGAGGATCCTGGTTACCGGAGTAAGTGGTTTTGTTGGTCGGCACTTAGTTCAGGCTTTGGCACGGGATGGGCGGCACTACCTTATAGGGGTTTCCCGAAGGCAGGTTGCGCCGATACCTAGTGTGGAGTGTATCACGGGTATTGAAATTTGTTCTGGTACTGATTGGTCTGAGTGTTTAAGGGGAGTAGATGTTATTGTGCATTGTGCTGCTCGTGCGCATTTCCCGCGGGCTGTAACAGAATCAGATATTCAAAATATGGAGGATACCAACGTTGGCGGTACTTTGAGCCTTGCAGCGCAAGCAGCCAATGCGGGAGTTAAACGATTCATATTTATTAGTTCTATTGGTGTGCTTGGAGATAGCTCCGACGAGCCTTTCGATGGAACTCAGGAGCCAAAGCCCCAGTCCATCTACGCTCAAACCAAGTTAGACGCTGAGAAAGGGTTAATATCAATTTGTGACGAGAAAGGACTTGAATTTGTTATCATACGGCCCCCGATGGTCTATGGCCCTGAAGCTCCGGGTAACTTTACCCGTTTGGTTCGTTTTAGCTCATTGCCCCTACCCTTAGGTAAAGCAACTAACCTTAGGTCGTTTGTTTCCATATGGAATTTGGTGGATTTGATAAGCACGTGTTGTGATCACCCTAGAGCGAGTAACCAAGTGTTACTCGTCTGTGATGGGCAGGATGTTACAACGAAGGACTTTCTCAAGGCTATAGCTCATGCAAATGGTACCAAGTGCTATTTGCCGCCGATTCCTGCTGGGGTCATGCACTTTATACTTTCAGCGCTTGGCAAAGAGAATATATGGCAAAGCTTGTTCGGCAGGTTGCAGGTTGATGACTCTAAAACCCGTGAGTTGCTTGGTTGGAAGCCTTCCCTAAGTTTCACAGAGTCAATGAAACGTTGTTTTCAGTCTCGGCATGAGGTGGAGTAGTGATTCGGTTTTTTGACGTGATTTTTTCTTTCTTGGGGCTTACACTTGGGGCGCCGGTTTTGATTGTTTTGTTTGTATTGGGCGTGTTTGACACTGGATCTCCCTTATTTCGTCAGAAAAGGGTAGGTCGTTCCAAAAAGCCGTTCACTCTTGTCAAATTCCGAACCATGTCATTGGATACAGCTTCTGTAGCCAGCCACCTCGCCAGTAGCGCGTCGATTACTCGATTCGGGCATTTCCTTCGTCGAACTAAACTTGATGAGCTCCCGCAACTCTGGAATGTTTTTAAGGGTGAGATGAGCCTTGTTGGTCCTCGCCCTTGTTTATTCAATCAGGAAGAATTAATTGCCGAGCGCGAATCCCGCGGTGTTTTTGAGGCCCGCCCGGGTATTACCGGCTTGGCTCAAATTAATGATATCGACATGTCTACGCCATGTTTGTTGGCAGAAACTGATGCCAAGATGATGGCTCAGATGAATCTCAGGCTTTATTTTCGCTATATTTTTTTGACGGTGCTTGGAAGAGGTGCCGGTGACCGCGTAAAGGAGTGAGTGTGATCAAAGCTTTTCTGAATCTTCCCCGATTCCAGAAACGGGTCATTTCGGTAGTATCCGATATGACTGTCTTGTGCTTCGCAATCTGGGCTGCTTATGCGCTACGCCTAGAACAGCCATTATGGATGCCAAGCTTGGACCAAGCTATTGTCGCGGGTGTAACCGTCGTTTTTACAATCGGGGTTTTCGTACGTTTAGGTTTGTATAGGGCAGTAATACGTTTCCTCGGCGATAAAGCGATTCTGACAATAATCTATGGAGTGGTACTCTCCAGCCTCTCTCTTATTGTGCTTGGGTATTTGTTACAGGCCTTTGTGCCCAGGTCTGTACCTGTGATTTACGGCGCTCTTGCATTCTTATTTGTAAGCGGCACGCGTCTTGGCGTTCGAATGATTGTCAACCACCCCCGCCAGCGAAGAAAGGAATCGGTGGCCATTGTAGGTGCCGGTGATACGGGGATGCAATTGGCGTCGGCATTGGAACAGGGTACGGAATATCGTCCGGTACTTTTTGTAACGTTCCAGCGTGCAAACCATAAGGCCATGATAAATGGGCTGCCGGTAGTGAGCATTGAACATATTGCTAAGCACGCCCAGAAGCATGGGGTACGCAGGATTTTGCTGGCGCTAGATGCAGACTCAAAGGTAAATCGAAGGGATTTGCTCAAGCGCTTGGAGCCGCTGTCGATACCCGTGCAGACTGTCCCCTCAATGTCCGAATTGGTGGCCGGTCAGGCACGAATTAATGATATCCGGGACCTTGAAATAGAGGATCTGCTAGGGCGCGATCCCGTCCGACCGGATACTGTTCTGGTGGCCGACAGTCTTTACCAAAAGTCTGTAATGGTGACTGGGGCTGGCGGGTCTATCGGGTCTGAATTATGTCGCCAGATTCTCCGGCATAAACCTCGAGTACTCGTGTTATTTGAACAATCTGAGTTCTCCCTGTATGCCATTGAGCGCGAATTGCAGTCCATCAACCGGGTTGAGGGGCTTAACGTAGAGCTCCACCCGCTGCTAGGCAGTGTGACCCACCGTCGCCGCTGTGAAGTGATCATGAGGGCGTTTGGTATCCAGACGGTGTACCACGCAGCGGCTTATAAGCATGTGCCGCTGGTAGAGCATAATGTGATTGAAGGCGTTCAGAATAATGTGTTTGGCACCTGGCACGCTGCCGAGGCGGCGATTGCTACGGGGGTTGAGCGATTTGTGCTGATTTCCACGGATAAGGCGGTGCGGCCAACCAACGTGATGGGTGCAAGTAAGCGCCTGGCTGAACTGGTGCTGCAAGGGCTGGCACAGCGGCAGAGCGATACAGTTTTTTCCATGGTACGTTTCGGGAACGTGCTGGGGTCATCCGGTTCTGTTGTGCCGTTGTTCCGGGATCAGATCCGCGACGGTGGTCCTGTTACGGTTACGCACCCGGATATTATCCGTTATTTCATGACCATCCCCGAGGCCAGCCAACTAGTGCTTCAGGCCGGTAGTATGGGCCGAGGCGGTGAGGTGTTTGTTCTGGATATGGGGGAGCCGGTCAAGATTGCCGATCTCGCCAGGAAGATGATTCACCTGATGGGCCTTGATGAGAAAACCGAGGATAGCCCTGACGGGGACATTGAGGTGATGTTCACAGGCTTGCGGCCGGGTGAGAAGCTGTTTGAAGAGTTGCTGATTGGGGACGATCCCCAGGGTACTGCAAACCCCCGGATAATGATGGCCCGGGAAGCGTCCATGACCTGGGCAGAAGTGGAAGAGACGCTGGATAAACTGATGCGGGCAAGCCAGAGCTTCGATTGTAAGGGAATGCTTGAGGTTCTTCGCACTGCGCCGACTGGGTATGCGCCGAACAGTGACTTGGCAGATCTTGTTTGGTGTAGTGGTGTGTTACAAGAAGACGATGCAATTTCCGGCACAAGGGAGAATGTCCGGCGTCTGCCGGTTTAAGTTGAGTGCCGGACTATGCTTTCAACATGGATGTTTCAATGATTGATATTCAACACCACGGCGCCACCACCGGCGTCACCGGCTCTTGCCATGAACTCAAGATAGGCGCCGCCGGCGTTTTGATTGACTGCGGTCTGTTCCAGGGCCAGGAAGAAGGGCGTGGCGCGGATGCTGCCAATCTCACCATCGATTTCCCGGTTGACCACATTCGCGCGTTGATCGTCACTCATGTTCATATCGACCACGTGGGGCGTATTCCCTATTTGCTGGCTGCCGGTTATGAGGGGCCGATTATCTGTTCGGAGCCTTCGGCCATCATGCTGCCGGAGATTCTGGAAGATGCCCTGAAGATTGGTTTCACCCGGGACCGGACGCTGATCGAGCGGGTGTTGGGGCTGATTCGATCGCGGATTGTGGCGGTACCTTATGGGCAGTGGCATTCGGTGTTTGATGACGAAGCGTGTGCCCTGAAGGTCAGGCTGCAGCGGGCCGGGCATATTCTGGGTTCCGCCTATGTGGAATGCGATGCCCGGGACGGTGATGTTCAGGAGCGCATTGTGTTCAGCGGCGATCTGGGGTCGTCCCATGCGCCGTTGCTGCCGGAGCCACAATCGCCTGAAAGAGCTGACCGGTTGGTGATTGAGAGCACCTACGGTGACAAGGATCACGAAGATCGGGAAACGCGGCGTTACCGGTTGAAGGCGGTGCTGGAGCACGCGTTGGAAGATGGCGGGACCGTGTTGGTGCCGGCGTTCAGCATCGGGCGGACGCAGGAGTTGTTGTATGAAATTGAGAGTTTGATTGCCGAATTTGGCGAATCATCGATTGAAGGGGAGCTCACCTGGAACAACCTCGAAATCGTCGTTGACTCCCCCCTGGCCGCAGAATTCACCAGGATCTATCGTGACCTCAAGCCCTTCTGGGATGCCGAGGCCACGGATCTGGTCCAGCAAGGCCGCCACCCATTGTCTTTTGAGCAGCTTACGGTGATCAACGATCACAAGGACCACCTGGAAGCGGTGGAATACCTGGCGAAAACCCATCGCCCCTGTGTGGTATTGGCAGGCTCAGGCATGTGCGCCGGGGGCAGGGTGGTGAATTATCTCAAGGCAATGCTGGGCGATAAGCGCAACGATGTACTGTTTGTCGGCTACCAGGCCGAGGGCACGCCAGGACGGGTTATTCTGACCTATGCTCCCGGAGGCGGCTGGGTGGAGCTGGATGGTGAACGCTATCCTATCCATGCACGGGTTCACCAAGTCGGCGGGTATTCTGCCCATGCGGGGCAATCGGATCTGCTTCGGTTTGTTGAAGGCATTCCGCAGCCACCTTCCGA
>NZ_JAWVYM010000041.1:0-13551 GCF_033722695.1 Pseudidiomarina sp.
GCGCCAGCACCAGCGCGTCCAGGTCGCCATTGCGCAGTTGTAACAGCAAATTGCTGGTGGTGTCCTCACGGAAATTCAGCTGCAGTTTGGGGTACTCACGCTGCAAAGTTTTACTCAGGTCACCTACCAGAAACGGCGCTACGGTCGGAATGCAACCAAGCCGTAATGGGCCTTCCATCAGTTTGCCCTGGCTTTTTGCAAAGTTCAGGAGTTCTTCGGTGGAGGTCAGGATCTGCCGGGCCTGATCCACCACCTGCTCACCCATACTGGTGAACAAAAAAGATTTGTGATCGCGCTCAATCAGCTGACAGCCGAGTTGCTCTTCCAGATTCTGGATGCCGCTACTGAGTGTGGACTGGCTGACATGGGATGCTTCCGCTGCCCGGTTAAAATTCTGGTGCTGATGCAGCGCCAGCAGATAGCTCAGGTTTTTCAGGCTTGGTAGTTTGCTCATGGTCGCCCCGGGTTAATTGGTATTATCGATTATGATAATCCGTTTTATTCGTTTTAACAAATAAGGCGCGCGGCTTAACATGCTCCCCGACTCGAGGCGAAAGCGCCTCAGACTTTGATAACTAACCTTATCCTCAAGGAGAACGTATATGTTAACAGTAGGCGACAAATTACCAGAATTTTCGGTCGTAGCAGCTAAGCCGGGCTTTAATCTGCCAGAAGAAAATGGCGAGAGCGCATTTGAAACCATCACCAACGAAAGCTTCTCGGGTAAGTGGAAAATTATCTACTACTACCCAAAAGATTTCACGTTCGTCTGCCCAACTGAAATCGTTGAGTTTGCGAAGCTCAACGACGAATTTGCTGACCGTGACGCGGTAGTCATGGGTGGCAGCACCGATAACGAGTTTGTGAAGCTGGCCTGGCGTCGTGAGCACCCGGATCTGAAAAACCTGCAACAGTACTCATTTGCTGATTCAGGCGCATTGATTGATAGCCTGGGGATCCGCGACAAAGTTGAAAATGTTGCCCTGCGTGCGACCTTCATCGTGGACCCGCACAACGTGATTCAGCACGTGTCAGTAAACAACCTGAATGTTGGCCGTAACCCGGCTGAAGTGCTGCGTATTCTGGACAGCCTGCAAACTGACGAACTGTGCCCATGTAACCGCGCAGTGGGTGGCGAGACCCTGTAAGCGGGCATCACTCCCCTACTTTTGGTGATGTCCTTTGAGGTGCCACTTATGTGGCACCTTTTTTTCCAAGGAGATTTTAATGAACATTGCAGATTATAAACAGCAGCTCGGTGAGCACGGTAAAGATACCAAGCTTAACCTGTCGAGTATTTTCGGTAATGTCGATACCTCTGGTATGACTCCGACCCAATTTTATGGCACCGCCCTGGCGCTGGCCTATTCAATTGGCTATGCGGAGCTGACTGCGGCGGTTCAGGCCGAAGCGGAAGGCAAAGTTGAAAAAAACGTGGACAGCGCTGCCAAGCTGGCCGCTACCCTGATGGCGATGAACAACGTTTATTATCGCTTTGTGCACCTGAGCACTGACAAGCAATTTGCCAAGATGCCAGCCGGCCTGCGGATGAACGCGATGGCGAATCCGGGTGTAGAGAAAGCTGACTTTGAGCTTTATTCACTGGCCGTATCGGCCTTAAACGGCTGTGGTATGTGTATTGATTCGCATGTGGGTGTGCTGCTTAAGCACAATATTTCGGCTCAGGCGATTCAGCAGTCCATTAAGATGGCAGCCGTATTAAATGCCGCAGCCACGGCCCGGCGTATCGGCTAAATTTGCCGTCATATTTCTGTCATGGAAGCTGGCTAAGCTATAGCCTGATTTCCCTGTGAACTGGTTGTTGTAACTCCTTAACCCGGGCCACTTTTTGTGGTTCGGGTTTTTTTTCGCCTACACTTAGTACTTAACTGGTAAATAACCCGCTGCGGAAACTGCAGCTAAGAGGTGCTATGCAAATCAACGGTGAACGACTCAAAGCGAACCTGATCGAATTGTCCAGAATTGGCTATAACGAAGGCGACCGTGGAGTGTATCGTCCCGGTTTCAGCGACGCGGATATGCAAAGCCGGCAGTGGTTACAGGATAAAGTAAAGCAGCTTGGCTGGGACACCTACATGGATGGTGCAGGCAACGTATTTTTTGGTAACCAGCCACTGGACAAGCCGGTGGTATTGATGGGATCCCATATTGATACCGTGCCCGCAGGTGGAATGTTTGATGGCGCCCTGGGGGCGATGGCGGCGCTGGAAGTGCTGCAAACGATTGAAGATGAGGGCCTTGCAACCGACTATCCGATATGGGGTGTGGCAACCGCTGAAGAAGAAGGGCGTTTTGGCGGCATGCTTGGCGCCCAGGCGATGACCGGGAGGCTCACACCGGACGGATTGCTGTCCGCCCATGACGCAGATGGCGTGCAACTCAAAGATGCGATGGAACTGCAGGGCCTGGACGTAATGAAAGCGCTGGATGCCGCCTGGCAGCCGGAACAGCTGAAAGCATTTCTGGAACTACACATTGAACAGGGGCCTGTGCTATTTCAGAAAGATCTGCAGATCGGTGTAGTTGATGGTATTTCAGGCGTGTTCAACTGGATCGTGCATCTGAAAGGTAAGCCTGACCATGCCGGAACCGCGCCCATGGATATGCGTAGCGACGCCTTTTCAGGGTTGGCGGACTTTGCCCATGAAATTGACCGGATTATTAACGAAAACGGCACTGATAAAACCCGCATAACCGTCGGTAAAGTTGAGCTCAAACCCGGCCACCCGCACACGGTTCCCGGTGAAGCTATATTTACTATTGTCGGCCGCGATATGTGTGAAGACGTGATGAAAGAACTGGCCCGGGCCTGTCAGAAAACACTGTCGGCGATTGCTCGCAAGCATCGGCTTAAGTTTGAATATGAAGAAATCAGCTGGCTGGAGCCAAAACTTTGTTCTGAGCGCCTGACGAATCTAATTGAGGATCAGGTAAAAGAGCGGGGCCTGAGTTATTTGCGGATGCCCAGTGGTGCGGGACACGATACGCAGTTCTTCACCGATATTACCGACGCCGGACTGATCTTTATTCCCTCGGTTAACGGTGTCAGCCACGCCCCGGATGAGTGGTCTCACTGGCATGATGTTGAGGCTGGCGCCAACGTGTTGCTCGATGCGGCAGTGGCATTAGCCACCGGTGAACAAAGTGAAGCGTTCGGGCGTAAACGCGGCGAGCATTAAGGTTCGGGTACGCCGCGCCTGCAGAACTCTAGCGAGGATCTGCTGCTGTTTAGATTAATCAGGAGAGGAATCAAGTTGGTAACCGCTGAATAGTTGCAGGATCAGACCGGCTTTTATATGAGGGATCCCCCTCATTCTTTATGTGGTAAAATAAATCCACGCTAACGATTCAGAGCTACATCTGCGGTACTGTTATGGAACAGAAGGTGAAAGTTGTTGCGGCTGACCGGGTAAAGATCCAGCGGCCGGATCCCAATCAAAGCAATAATAACTACGCGCCGCGTAGTCGCATTTATGTGCGTGACACCAAAGGTAAGCTGGAATGGTTCCGACGTGGCTTCGGTTTTTTGCTGCTGGCACTGTTCGCGATTATTCCCTGGCTGCAGTTTAACGGCGAGCAGGCCGTGCTGCTGAATATTGCGGAGCAGCGATTCCGGATTTTCGGGATGACGCTCTGGCCTCAGGACCTCACCATCCTGGCCTGGCTGACCATAGTAGCCGCTTTCGCCCTGTTTTTTGTAACGACGTTATATGGTCGGGTGTGGTGTGGCTTTATGTGCCCGCAGACCACCTGGACCTTCATCTTTATGTGGTTTGAGAAAAAGATCGAGGGCAGCCGTCACCAGCGGATGGCGCTGGATAAGCGGCCCTGGGATTTTGACAAGCTCTGGCGCAAAACGGCCAAGCATACGTCCTGGATTATCGTTTCCTTGCTGACCGCGCTTATTTTTGTCGGTTACTTCACTGATATCCGTGAACTTTTCGTAAATTTCTTCACCTTTGACACGGGTTTCTGGGCGACCTTCTCGGTGCTGTTCTTCACCTTCTGTACCTACGGTAACGCGGGCTGGATGCGTGAGATCATGTGTACGCATATTTGCCCTTACGCACGCTTTCAGTCGGCCATGTTTGATAAGGATACGGTCACGGTTTCTTACGATCCGCGCCGCGGCGAGCCGCGCGGCGGGCGCGCGCGCAAAGCCGATCGCCACGAACTGGGGTTAGGTGACTGTATCGACTGCAATATGTGCGTTCAGGTATGCCCGACTGGTATCGATATCCGTAATGGCCTGCAGTACGAGTGTATTAACTGTGGCGCCTGCGTCGATGCCTGTAATGATGTGATGGATAAGATGAACTATCCACGCGGGCTCATCCGCTTTACCACCGAACGCAATCTTGAGGGGGGTAAGACCCGCAAGTTCCGGTTTAAGAGTGTCGGCTATTTTGTGGCGATGGTACTAATGGCCGGTTTGCTGGTATGGGAAATTGCCACCCGGGTGCCCTTGCAGGTGGATATTCTGCGTGACCGTAACCAGCTGTATTCCATCAACATGGAAGGCTGGGTGGAAAATACCTATAACCTGAAGATCCTCAACAAATCACAGCTGACCGAAACCTTTGTGGTGCGGGTTGAAGGCTTTACCGATACCCGTCTGAAAGGCGATACCCGGGTCACTGTGGATGGCGGCGAAGTGGCTAATATGCCGGTTACTCTGGCCGTGAACCCCGACGAGGTTACTGAACGGGTGCAGGACGTGACTTTTGTGGTTGAAAATATCGAAGGTGATATAGTCACACGCCATGTCACGAGCTTCATTTATGAATAATGATGAACAGCAAACAGATAATCAGGATTTTAGCTTCACCGGGCTGACGCCGGATCTGATAGCCAATGCCCTGGCTTCGGTGGGCGTCGACCCCGCTTCAGGGCTGCTGGCGCTGAATAGTTATGAAAACCGCGTTTATCAGTTTGTCGCTGACGATGGTCAGCGCTATGTGGCCAAGTTCTATCGTCCGGCGCGTTGGAGTGATGAACAGATCCTCGAAGAGCATCGGTTTACCGCTGAGCTGGTGGCGGAAGAAGTGCCGGTGGTAACTCCGCTGGTGCTCGGGCAACAGACGCTGCATCGCTTCGGCGGTTATCGTTTCACAGTATTCCCCAGTATTGGCGGGCGCGCCGTGGAACCGGGCGATCTGGATCAGCTGGAGCGGATTGGCAGGCAGATCGGCCGCCTGCATGCCGTCGCCCGCACCGGCACCTTTACTCACCGGCCAACGGTTAACTACCAGGAATTTGTTACTGAATCGCTGGCCACCCTGCGCGAGTCGCCGTTGTTACCGGATAATCTGCAGACCGCGTTCTGGGCCATTGCGGAGCCGCTGGCTGAGCAGTTACGACAGGTTGATTTCAGCCCTTTTGAAGTGCAGCGCTTGCATGGCGACTGTCATCTTGCCAATATGCTGTTGCGTGATGAGATGCTGACTTTTGTGGATTTTGATGATGCCCGTACTGGCCCGGCGATTCAGGATTTATGGATGATGCTGGCGGGCGATGACCGGCAGGAACGAGCGATACAGTTGGACGCGCTGGTGAGCGGCTACGAAGAATTTTGTGAATTTGATAGCCGCCAGACGGTATTAATTGAACCCTTACGCAGTTTTCGTATCATACATTACATGGCGTGGTTGGCCCGGCGCTGGAATGATGTCGCGTTTCAACGCGCATTCCCGTGGTTCGCCGAACAGCGTTACTGGGAACAACAGGTGCTGACACTGAAAGAACAATTTGCAGTATTGCAGGAAGATCCAATCGACCTGCAACCGAACTTTAATCATTGATATAAACTAGGAAGTAACCCATGAAAAAGTTGTTTTTTGCTGTTTTGGCGTTAGTAATGTGGCCGGCTGCGGCGCAGCAATTTGAAGAAGGCGTTCACTATGAAGTGATTGCTGAAACCGCCACCGAGAAGCCAGAAATTCGTGAGTATTTCTCATTCCTATGTAGCGCGTGCTACCGTTTTGAGCCGGTCGCTAAAGCTCTGGCAACCGAGTATCCGGAAGCCTTTGTTAAAAACCACGTGTCTTTTATTAACTATAAAGGCATGGGTATCAGTCTGTCGCGCGCCTATCTGGTGGCCCGTCAGCTGAATAAAGACGCTGAGATCAGCGATGCCATCTTCAAGCGCAACTTTATTGATAACAATATGATTGGCAGCAAAGAAGATCTGCAGGACATTTTTGCGGCACATGGCATCCCGCCGGAAGAACTTGATAAAGCGATGAATAGCTTTTCAGTGCGCGGTATGGCGAACAAAATGGATCGCAACGCCAGCAACCTGAGTGTTAATGCGACGCCAACTTTTATCGTAAACGGTAAATACAAAATGAACCCGGCTGGTTTCCGTGACAGCCAGGACTTCATCGGTGAGTTCGTTGAACTGGCTGGCTATTTGCTGGAACAGTAATCCATAGTGACTGACGGCGGCTGCCCGGCCTGTTCGCGTAAGCCGCCGATCACTTTATCCTTGCGATGCCAGCGGCTGTTCAGCCAATTCTGAAAATGGGCTTTGAATAACGCATCCTCAAAATAACTGCCAATCAGATCCTCTGTTACCGGTACAGTCTCTACATTCACATACACATCCCGTAATTGTCCGGTCAGCAGCGCCCAGACCGTGGACTTGCTGCTGTGCGGATAAACAATAGTAATATCCAGGATGGCATCAAACTGATTCCCCATGGTCTGCAGGGTAAAGGCGGTGCCGCCGGCTTTTGGTGGCAACAAATGCTGAAATTCACTGCGCTTGCGGGCATGCTTTTCGGCCGTGAAGCGGGTGCCTTCACAGAAGTTGATGACGGTAGTGGGTATATGCCGGAATTTTTCACATTTCTTCTGGGTCGTGGCAATGTCTTTACCCTGCAGCTCGGGATTGCGCTCGATCTTTTCCCGCGAATAGCGCTTCATAAACGGCATGTCGAGCGTCCAGCAACCCAGGCCGATAACCGGTACCCAGAATAATTCCTGTTTCAGAAAAAAGCGCGGCATTGGCATATTGCGACTGGCCAGATGCATGAGCACCGGAATATCAACCCAACTCTGGTGATTACAGAGGATCATGTACCAGCGATCCCGGTGCAGTTCACTGTCGCCTTGAATATGCCAGCGCACCGGTTGGGTTAACCGGAATAGCATCGACATGGCATAACCCCACAGGCGGAATACGCTGTTGGCCAGGGTGGACAAGGCTCTTTGCACCGGCGGGAAAGGCAATAAAATTTTGGGTAAGCCGATTAAGATAACAATGAAGCCGATAACAGCCGTGGCGAGCGCGGCAAAGCTGAAGTTGATAATTACCCGGAAAGGCAACAGCACCTGAGTCCACATACGGGAGTCCTTCTGGTCGAGCTGAACTTCTTATGATACGCAAAATTAAACGACTTGCCAGTAGCAGGAAAAACCACTAAATTATACTGTATGTTTATACAGTAGTCGTTAAGGTGGTTCTTATGGCGCAGCCATTGCAAAACGTGCAGAATTTGCAAAATTTAGTCAGCAAAGGGTGGCTCTGGCAAGGGCAACAGACCCCCCTGCATAAGCAGGCTAGTGATTTTATTGATAGCGGCTGGCCTGAACTGAATCAGACGCTGGGTGGTGGCTGGTTGCGCGGCAGCGTGAATGAATTGCAGATAGAGCAGCCTTTCAGTGGTGAGTTGGCGTTGTTACTACCGGTACTGCGGCAACAGCAGCAGCCGGTGGTCTGGCTGAACCCGCCGGCGGCGCTGTATGCGCCCGGGCTGCAACACCAACAGCTTACGAACACCCAGCTGGTTATCCGCGAAACCGATACCCTGCGCGGCGTATGGGCCCTGGAGCAGTGCCTGCAGGCCGGTCAGGTCGGTATGATTATTGCCTGGCTGCCTGATCTGTCAGCGCCCTTAGTGCGGCGCCTGCAACAATGCGCAGAACGCCATCAGCAACTGGTTTTTATTATGGCTAAAGCGCAGCCACAGGTCGAGGCCAGAGCTTATGTGAACCGGCTGCAGGTTTGGCGTGATGATAATTTTCAGATCCGCATTCTCAAGCGACGCTATGGTTGGCCGTTGCCACCCTTTCCCTGTGCGGTTGATCATTATTTACCGGCGCGGCGGCGCAACCAGCCAAAGAATCTGGCATGAGCAAACCGATAAAACAGGCAGCCACGAATGCCTGGCTGTACCTCCATGCACCGCAATTGCTAATTGATTATCAGTCGGCATTGCAAAGCGCTGAGCAACAACAACAACCCCAGGCGCTGGCGCAGAGCGCCGGCGCGGGCAAGCGCTACCTGGTGCAGGCCAATCAGGCCGCACTGGATGCCGGTGTGAGCGCGGGGATGGCGGAAGTTACCGCCAGCACCTTGCTGCCGGAGCTGCAACTGCGAGACTATCAAGGCTGGCGCGAGCAGCAGGTCCTGCAGCAGTTAGCCCAGGTTATTTATCAGGATGTGGCGCAGATCGCCTTATACCCCCCCCAGGGGCTGCTGTTTGAAGTCCGTAGCCTATTAAAGCTTTATGGCGGTTATGCCGGATTACACCAGCGGTTACAGCAACGGCTGCAGGACTGGCCGGTGCGGCTGGTGCTGGCCAGCGGCTATAGCCCGCTGAGCGCCCGCTTGCTGGCCGAGGCCGGGCAGCAGAGCTTGTGCAGTGATCCGCAGCAGGTATCCGCGGCGCTGCAGCGGCTGCCGATTACCGCCAGTGGCTTGCCTGCAGCGCAGATCAAACGGCTGCAGGAGGTGGGGCTGGATTCAGTAGGGGCACTGCTGAGCCGCCCTGCGGCCGAATTAGGCGCGCGGTTCGGCAAAGCCGTGACCTTATATCTGGCTGAGCTGCGTGGCGATTATTTGCCTCCGCAGCACTATTTCCGGCCGCCGGTAAAATTTTACCAGCGCCTGGATCTGCTCAGTGAAGTGAGCAGCTGGCCGCAGTTATTATTTCCGTTAAAGCGTTTGCTGCACCAGTTAGAAGTGTTCCTGCAAATTCGCCAGCTGAGCCTGCGCGGGCTCACCGTACAGGCCTACCACCGTGACCAGCCCCCCACCAAAGTACGGGTTAATTTTGCCCATGCGGTATGGCAGCAACAGGATTTGCTTAATTTGTGCCAGTTGCAACTGGAAAACTATCAGCTGATCCATCCGGCGCTCGAACTCAGTGTTCAGGCCGGCGCGCTGGAACCGCGTACGGCTACCGCAGGCGCCTTGATTGGCGATGAACAGCACAGCGGCGAGCCGGGTAGTCCAACCACAGCGCGGCCACTGGGTGAGCTCATCAGTCGTTTGCAGGCGCGGTTAGGTGCCGCCGCGGTACAGGTGCCTGTGCCTGTTACGGACTGGCGGCCGGAGCGCGCCCACCAGTATCACCCCTGGCGTGAGCAGCAAGCGACTACCCGGCCTGCCTCCCTGCCCCGGCCGTTATGGCTGCTGCCTGAACCGCAGGTCACAGAGCTCCGGCGCTGGCAATTGCAGTGGGGCCCGGAGCGTATTAGCAGTGGCTGGTGGGATGATCAGGCGGCGCAGCGGGACTACTTCATTGCCCTTGACGAACAGCAGCGGCAGGGTTGGATTTATCAGTCAGAGTACGGATGGTTTCTACATGGTTGGTTCACCTGAATTGTCGCTAACAGCCGCCCCTGTTGCCCTGCACTGCCTGAGTAATTACAGCTTTTTGCGGGGTGGCTCCCATCCGCGCGAGTTGGTGGCACAGGCACAGCTGTTGGGTTATCAGGCGCTGGCGATCACCGACGAGTGCTCCATGGCCGGGGTAGTAAAAGCTTATCTGGCAGCCCGGGATAGTAGCCTGAAATTGCTGATCGGCAGCGAGTTTCAGGTGCCTGAACTGGGTGTAGTGATTTTGCTGGCCACCAATCGTAGGGGGTACGGGCAGCTATGCCGGCTGATCACTACCGCCCGGGCGCGCAGCAAAAAAGGTCAGTATCGGGTGGCCACGGCTGATTTCCTGGCCGGGCTGGAAAATTGCCTGCTGCTCTGGCGGCCTCAGGATGACAAGGCCGTAGCCGATTATGGGCAGATGCTCAGTGAGGCTTTTCCGCAGCGCTGCTGGCTGGCTTACAGCCGCCATTATCTGGCGGATGATGCCGCTAAGTATCGGGCGTATCAAAGTTACCACCAGCAGAGCGGACTGCCGGTGCTGGCCGCTTGCGAAGTTCGCTATCACAGTGCGGAACGGCAGCCCCTGCATGATTTGCTGACAGCAATCCGGCACCAGCAGCCGCTGACTGAAGTGGTCGCGGAGCTATTACCGAACCAGGAATACCGGCTGCGCAGTCCGGCTGAATTACAGCAATGTTACCCCGCTGACTGGCTGGCTGCGGCGGCCGCTATTGCCGGGCGCTGTGATTTTTGTCTGAGCGAGCTCTGTTACGAATATCCTGCAGAACTGGTTCCCGCCGGTAAAACCGCCACTGAATATTTGCGCCAACTGACTTATGAGGGTGCCGCGCAGCGCTTTCCTGACGGCTTGACTGCCGGCGTCCGCGAGAAACTCGAAAAAGAGCTGAAACTGATAGCGCAGTTGCGCTATGAGTACTTTTTTCTAACCATTCAGGATCTTGTCCAGTTTGCGCAGCAGCGCGGCATTTTGTATCAGGGCCGCGGCTCGGCGGCCAATTCGGTGGTGTGCTACTGCCTGCAAATTACCGCTGTAAATCCGGATCAGATTGATGTGCTGTTTGAGCGCTTTATTTCGGTCGAACGCGATGAGCCGCCGGATATTGATGTGGATTTTGAACACGAGCGGCGCGAAGAGATTATCCAGTACATTTACCGCAAGTACAGCCGCGACCGGGCGGCGCTGGCGGCGACGGTGATTTGCTACCGGCTGCGTAGTGCGTTGCGCGATGTGGGTAAGGCGTTGGGTTTCAGTGAGCAGGAGCTGAGCCATTACCTGCGGCATATTGACCGCCGCGACAGCGAAACCAGTTGGCAGGCGCAGTTGCAGCAACAGGTGCCGGGCCTGACCGGTACGGCCCGGGGCCGCTGGTTGCTGGAGTTGACCGATCAGTTACGGGGCTTCCCGCGCCATTTATCCCAGCACGTGGGTGGCTTTGTCATTGCCTCGGGCTCGCTGGCAGAACTGGTGCCCGTTGAAAACGCGAGTATGCCCGAGCGCACCGTCATTCAGTGGGATAAAGACGACCTGGAGACGTTACGCCTGATTAAGGTCGACGTGCTGGCGCTGGGCATGCTCACGGCGCTGCGCAAAATGTTTGCGCTGGTTAGCCAGCATCACCAGCGCGACTGGGATCTGGCCAGCATCCCCACCGAAGATGCCAAGGTTTATCAGATGCTGCAGCGTGCCGACTCAATCGGTGTATTTCAGATTGAATCGCGGGCGCAGATGAACATGCTGCCCCGGCTGAAACCCGCCACCTTTTATGATCTGGTGGTGCAAATCGCGATTGTGCGGCCCGGGCCGATTCAGGGTGACATGGTTCACCCTTATCTGCGGCGGCGCGCCGGCGAAGAGGCGGTGGAGTTTCCCAGCGCTGAAGTGCGGCAGGTACTGGAGCGTACCCTGGGCGTGCCGATTTTTCAGGAACAGGTGATCAAACTCGCTATGGTAGCGGCTGGTTTCAGCGGCGGTGAAGCAGATCAGCTGCGGCGCGCTATGGCGAACTGGCATAGTACCGGTGAACTGGCGCAGTTTGAGGCGCGCCTGATCGAGGGCATGCAAAAACGTGGCTATGCCACCGAGTTTGCCCGCCGTATCTATCAGCAAATTTGCGGCTTTGGTGAATATGGCTTCCCTGAATCCCATTCTGCCAGTTTCGCCAACCTGGCCTACGCCTCTGCCTGGATGAAGTGCCACTATCCGGCGGCTTTTTATTGTGGTTTGCTGAACAGTCTGCCCATGGGGTTCTATTCGGCTGACCAATTGGTGCAGGATGCCCGGCGTCATCATATTGTGGTGCTGCCGCCGGATATCCAGCACAGTGACTGGCATCATCAGTTAGTATCGCTGCAAGGGCAGCTGGGGATCCGGCTGGGGCTACGGTTAATCCGCGGGTTGTCGGGCAAAACGATAGTCCCGATTCTGCAGCAGCGCCCGGCGGACGGTTTTTCATCACAGCAGCAATTACGTGAACTCGGGTTGCCGGCCGCGGAGTTACAAAAGCTGGCGGCGGCCGATGTGCTCGACAATCTGAGTGGCCATCGTTATCAAAGCCAGTGGCAGAGCCTGGCCCTGCAAGAAGAGCAGCTACCCTTATTTGCCAATAATAATGAACCGCAGCAAGCCCTAACCGAGCTGGAGCCACCGCGGGAGTTCGTGGATATTGCTGCCGATTATCGCACCACGGGCTTGTCGCTACGCCGGCATCCGCTGGCATTGTTGCGCGAGCAAGGCGGTTTGCGTGGCTGTAAGACGGCTACGGAATTGCGAGGTTGTCGCCATCAGCAGGTGGTGCAGGTGGCAGGGCTGGTTACCTGCCGGCAACGGCCGGGCACAGCTAGTGGCGTGACTTTTATTACCCTGGAGGATGAAACCGGTCTGGTTAATGTGGTGATCTGGCAGACCACGGCCCGGCAGTTTCGTAAGCCGTATCTCACTGCGCGGCTGTTAAAAGTCCGGGGTATTGTAGAAATTCATGGTGAGGTGATGCACGTGATTGCCGGCACCTTATTTGATGAAAGTGAACAGTTGGCACGTTTGGGAATGCGTACCAACCGTTCACGGGATTTCCACTAAAGATTATACCGGCGCTACGTTAAGGCCGTAGTCATCTTTGAGTTCAACATAGTTAGCCGCTGACTCGGGCAGAAAATCCAGTTCCTGCTGTGTTAACTGCCGTTGTTCTTTGACCGGACTGCCGACGTAGAGGTAGCCGCTACGCAGAACTTTGCCGGGCGGAATTAAACTGCCAGCGCCGATGATGACATCATCTTCAACCACCACGCCGTCCATAATCACCGCGCCCATGCCAATCAGTACCCGGTTGCCAATCTTACAACCATGTAGCATAACCTGGTGGCCAACGGTGACATCGTCGCCAATGTGAACGGGGTGGCCTTCAGGGTTGCGATCGCTAACCCGACTGACATGAATTGTACAGTTGTCCTGTACATTAGTGCGTTTGCCGATACGGATATGGTTAACATCACCCCGGGCGGATACCAGTGGCCAGATACTACTGTGCTCACCAATTTCTACATCGCCCACTACGACCGCGCTGGGGTCGATATAGACATGCTCCCCGAAACGGGGTTCAACGCCACGATAACTACGAATATCCCCACTCATGACTGAATCCTCTCAATTTTGTTATCTTTTTGATCTGTTACCTATCAATCTAAAAGCCTAGCAGAAAGGCGTTATGCTGGCTAATTATACGCTCTGGGCAGAATTCCTACAGCCGTTGTTCAGAAACCCAGCAGTCAGCAAAAAAACATCATAAAAGCATGAAAAGGCGCTTGACGGCGACAGTTAAATCTCTAAAATGCGCCCCACGCTTGAGGCAGGCGATGAAGCCGCCAAAAGCAGAGGTTTAGGAGTCAGAAATTTTAGCCGTAAA
>NZ_JAWVYM010000042.1:0-12131 GCF_033722695.1 Pseudidiomarina sp.
AGGCAATTTCCTTCAGACAAATAACGGAGACTGATATGAAAACAGTAGGATATGCAGCACATTCAGCGCAGGATGACTTAGCACCCTTTCACTTCGAGCGTCGCGACTTGCGGCCCAATGACGTTGCCATCGAGATTCTGTATACCGGCATCTGCCACTCAGACCTCCACCAGCTCCGCAATGACTGGGGTATGAGTGAGTATCCTATGGTACCGGGCCACGAGATTGTCGGTAAGGTTATAGATGTTGGCGACGACGTGCAGGACTACAAAGTCGGCGACAATGTTGCAGTCGGTTGTATGGTCGACAGCTGCCAGGAGTGTGACCAGTGTGAGCATGGCGAGGAACAGTTCTGTCGCGAAGGCATGACGCAAACCTATAATAGCCCGGATCGTATTAACGGCAACATCACTTACGGTGGCTACTCAAAACATATAGTCGTGCGCGAGGAGTTTGTGCTGTCGGTATCCGATAAGTTAGATATGAAGCGCGCAGCCCCTATTCTCTGCGCCGGCATTACTACCTTTGCGCCGCTGCGTGATTTTGACGTTGAGGAAGGCACCCGGGTTGGTGTTATTGGCCTTGGCGGGCTTGGCCACATGGCGGTGAAGCTGGCAAAAGCTATGGGGGCTGAGGTTACTGTGCTGACCCATTCAGAGAGTAAGATTGACGCCGCCAAAGAGTTAGGCGCGGATAAGGTACTGCTTTCGACCGACGAAGAGCAGATGGAAGAGGCTGCCAACAGCCTGGATCTGATCATCAACACGGTACCGGTTAAGCACGATCTCAACCCCTATATGCCGCTACTGGATATTGGCGGTAACCTGGTTATTGTCGGTCAGGTCGGCCCGGTCGATGAAGTAAATACCATGCCGATGGTGTTTGGTAATCGTGGCGTATCCGGCTCCTTAATTGGCGGTATTCCCAGAACCCAGGAAGTACTGGATTTTTGTGCAGAGCACGGCATCCATCCGAAGTGTGAAATGATCCGCATGGACCAGATCAATGATGCGTTAAAACGGCTGGAAAAAGGCGAAGTGGCACACCGGATTGTGATTGATATGTCGACGCTTGAGGCTGATTAATCGGCCCTCAGGCTGAGGATGCTGATTTGATATTTTCGGACCTGACTACTAGGCTTAATAGTACACCCAGACTATTGCTGAGTGCCGGGAGTTCGCTCCCGGCTCGTTAAATTCATAGCATAGAAAGGAGGCGTACCATGCAAGTCAGAGAAGTAATGACCACACAACCGCATTGGTTGAAAGAGAATGCGACCATCCGCGAAGTTGCGCAAACCATGCGTAATAACAAGACCGGTTTTGAGCCGTTAACAGACAAGAAAAAAGTCGTTGGCGTGCTGACGGACCGTGACATTGTTGTCCGCGCTCTTGCCGAAGGCAAAAGTCCTGACGACCTTGCTCGCAGCATTGCCACAGAAAGGGTTCTTTATACCTATCAGGATGTTGACATCGAAGAGGTTGTTCAGAATATGGCGGAACAGAAAGTTCAGCGCCTGTTAGTTCTGAATAACAAGACAGATAAAGATTTAGTCGGTGTCGTAACCATTGGCGACATTGCCGACCAGTGTAAGGACGCCGAAATGGCCCGGAAAGTCGTTAACGCGACCCGCCACTATCAGTAGATCTGTCGGTTTTGAAAAGCCCCCCTGTATACACGTATACAGGGGGGCTTCTTATTGCATGACCCAAGCACAATTAAATGATACGCCGTTAAAATCGCGTGGTAGTATGTTAATTATATTTTTAAGCCAACGATAAGAACCAATACCTTGCAGCAGAATCTCCGTTCCTCGGGTATGATTATTTTGACTGGGATAGCTTTCGGGCTACCGGCTGCTGTTGCTAATTTTTATCTCACTTTTACTCTTTATGGCAATATGGGCCTTTATATGGGCCAGTTTTTTGTCATTCTCTGTCTGGTCTGGCGTGGTCTTGCCCCTGCGCTAATTGCGGTACTGATTTCCGGCACTGCGGTGTATATTTACACCGACAACTATTCGTTTTACATACTGCTGACGCTGGAATTACTGACTCTTTACTGGCTATTTCGCAGAGGGATTGTATTACTGCTTGGCGACCTAATTTACTGGTTGTTTATCGGTGTCCCCATCGCGATGGTTTATTTGTCGCATAATCTGGATTTACCGATCAACTTTTTATTATTGGTATGCGTAAAACTGTTACTAAACGGCCTCCTGTACACCTCAATAGCAGTATGTGTGCTGACCTTTGTGCCGAAGCAATGGTGTACTCTTCACCTATCCTCAGCCTCACGCCGCCTGTCGGGTCGTATATTCTATTTTTCAATGATCTGCGCGGTAATTCCGTCATTGCTGATTGGACTGGTTTTTACTGCCCGTATGACGGATCAAATTGAAAGTCATATAAAATCAGATCTTTTAACCAAATCTGAGCGGGTTAACACGGCAACTCAGGATTACGTCCGCCACTACCAGATTTCTGTCGAAAGCCTGGCGCGCTCTTTTGAACAGGTCTTAAGCGATACCGGCCGGCAGGAACTGGTGCGCGCTACGTACCGTAAGCACGCGGGCCTGATCACTATGCTGTACACCGATAAAGAAGGCATTATCCGGTTCGGCTATCCGGCTACAGTATTTGAACGCCTGCAAGACGCGCCACGTGATGAGTGGAGCGTCGCTGACCGTGATTATTTTGCCATTCCCAGGACCACTGGCCAGGCAAGCTATCTGTCAGCGGTATTTCAAGGGCGGGGTTTCGGCGATCACCCGATTGTAGCGGTCAGTTCGCCCTGGTATCTGGAAGGCGAATTTCAGGGCGTGATTGAAGCTTCTCTCGATTTGTACCAGTTCGCTGATTTCGCTGAACGAACCGATTTGGAGCAGGACACCCAGTTTGTGGTCATTACCGACGCCGCTCACAATGTTATTTTTGCCTCGCAGCAGCTTAATCTGGAACCGTTGAGCCAATATCAACCGGTCCCTCAACCAAACGTTTACTCCGAAAACCTGCCCCTGACCCGGCTAGCTGGACAGGATTTTCTGTATAGCTCACACATGAATGAACTCGGCTGGCGCGCCTATGTTTTATCCAGCCCCAGTACGGTTACGGCCTTGTTTATTGGCAATATAATTTTCTTGCTGGCAAGCTTAATAATGGTTGCGCTGATTTTCCTGATTATCGCCCAACGTTTTGCCCAAAATATTACGCAGCCACTGCAGCTTCTTTCGCGTCAGCTTGGCCGAAGTCCGGAAGACGTTATTGAGCCTAAAACAGAGGACATGACCGAGGAAGTGCACCGTATTGCGTCGCAGTTAATGGAAGCCAGAAACCTGATGGTTAGTTTCAATCAGGAGCTTAAATTTCAGGTTGACGAAAAAACCAAAGCGCTGGAAGAGATGAACCTTAAACTCAAACAGCTCGCGCGTGAGGATGGCCTTACTCAGTTACTGAATCGCCGTAGTTTTGATGAGCAGGGCAACAAAGTCTATCGAAACGCCATGCGCAATAAAGTCCCTGTCACTATGCTGCTCATGGATATTGATTATTTTAAATCGATAAATGATAACTTTGGCCATCCGGTTGGCGACCGTTGTATCATTAGCGTGGCCAACTTGCTCAGAGAACACTTTAAGCGTGACAGCGATCTGATAGCCCGTTACGGCGGTGAGGAATTCACGGTCATGCTGACCGGGCAGATAGATAATCTGAATGAACGGATTGAACAGTTCCGCAAAGAGCTGAAGTCATGCTGCCGGGTGGATGATCTAATAATTCCCATGACCGTAAGTATCGGCTGTATCAGCGTACAAAATGATTTTCATTTTACCTTTTCCCAGTTAATCTCAAAGGCTGACCAACTTCTTTATCAAAGTAAGAACGCAGGCCGTGACCAGATTCACTTTGACATAATCTAAGAGTATTAAGTAATGCAGGCAAAACGTATATTCATTACCGGTGGGGCCAGTGGCCTGGGCTTTGCTTTAGCGCAACGCTGTGCGCGCGCAGGCTGGCAAGTGTGCATTGGTGATCGCGACAACGAGCGCGGTGAAGCCGTAATTGGTAGCCTGACCAAACTGCAGAAAGATGCTTTTTTTATGCCCTGCGATGTGACCCGTATTGGCGATATCGAAGAAGTGGCTGTAGAGCTTGAAAAGCGCTGGGATGGTGTCGATGTGGTAGTTAATAACGCTGGCGTCGCACAGGTCGGCGCGCTGACCGACACCACCATCGGCGACTGGCAGTGGATTATGGATATCAACCTAATGGGTGTGGTTCGCGGCTGCAAGGTTTTCACGCCGTTGTTTCAGCGTCAGGGGCATGGCCATTTTGTCAATGTCGCTTCGATGGCCGGTCTGCTGGATGTGCCCAATACAAGTGCATACAGCGCCTCTAAAGCCGCTGTTGTCAGCCTGTCGGAAACCCTGGAAAACGAGTTGGCGAAAGATAACATCTATGTGACAGTAGCCTGTCCGTCGTTTTTCAAGACCAATCTCGGCGAGGGTATGCGGGCCAGTATAGAAGGCATGCGGGACAAGCTCGAGCGCCTGATGTCCAACAGTAAGCTTGATGCTGCCGACGTTGCTGAAACAATCTTCAGCGCAATTAAGAGTAAGCGCTCACATGTACTGCCTCATCGCGAAGGGCGAATCGCCTGGTACTTTAAGCGCTTCCTCACACGCAAACTCTATCAGCGTATTGTTCACTCGCGAATCAAGTAAAACTCCTGCTGACGGCCATGCAGGTAATCAACCTGCTCGCCGTCAAAAAACGCGTCTTCCTCAAGCATGATGGTCACCTCCTGCTGCCAGTCATCACTGTAGCTCCGGTTATTTAACTCGATTGAATAGGCGGTATTCGCATGCATCGGATAGTCGCCAGTGACCGGAATCGCGTGCTGCTTATCCCACATTCCTATGGTTGGCCCTGAGCCATGGCCGTAATAGCCGATCGGGTGAGTATAGATAGACGGCTGTAAGCCGGCATCCCTGGCTTTTTGCAGAGCTGTCAGGAAGATGTCATTGCCGGTTTTGCCTACCGCAAACTCCTTGGTCAGATAGTCCTGTACCTCGTTGCCCTTGGCCAGAGCTTGTTGCAACGAGGCCGGCGCTGCCTGCTCCTCAAGCTGCAGAACATAAGCGTGCTGCTGGGTATCGGTGTTCAGCCGCAGGTAGGTAATGCCCAAGTCCACATGCAATAAATCACCTCGCTGCACCACCGCATCAGCCATACGCGCATTGGTTTCGCCTTTGCGCTGCAGGGTTACCGTAGGCGGAAACCAGGCATCCAGCTTCAGAGCCGCAATGCGTTCCTGCATCCACCACTCAATATCCGTGGTGGTCGTTATGCCCGGCGTAACGACCGCATCCGAGAAGCCGTCCGCAATAATCTGCTGAGCTATGCCAACCGCGTTACGATAATACGGTAGCTCGGCTGGGATCCGGGTTTCAAGCCAGCGTATCGCCAGGTTTTCTGCACTAACGACGCGCTCTTTGAACGCTGCCGGTAACGCCTGTAAGAACTGCTCCTTATCGGTAGCGACCAGCCCGTCGGCCTGGGCAAAATAGTCCGACTGGTTGATTCCTATCCGCTTGGGATTGCGTTCGGCAATAAGTGTAGCCAGGCGCTGCCACTGGTCGGGTTGTTGGTCAGGATCCCAGGCTTTTTTGAAAATATCACCGACATCGTAGCGCGCTACTGCCAGCGCCTCGACACCTTGATCAACACCATCGACCATACCGCGGTCGAATAAAACCAGAATGGTGCGCCGGCGCGCCGAGAACCAGTCACTGGGCAGCATCGTTCGCAATACCGGATCTTCATTGTATTCTCGGCTAATGAGCACCCACATATCTATATCAGTGCCGCGCATCAACTCCGGCAGCAGCTTACTGATGCGTTGATGCAGAATGTCGTCGACAATTTCAGCCCGCTGGGCCAGCGGTAACGGCTCGGCAAGTGCCGGGATAACTGCTCCCAGCATGGCTAACAGAAAAGTCACTCGTAATACAATCATGTCATAACCTCAGCGAATGGTCGGAATATAAATAATAAATTAGCAGAATGATAGCGATCAGGCCTAGTCTTGTTTTATTAACACACGCCCAACAACTGGACAGGTTATGACCACTTATCAATTCGTCACCGGACTCACTATGCCGAACCCTGACCGGCTGACACAAGAACTATTTACTGTGCCGGCCCAGGAGTTTCTGGTTACCCTGGTGCGTCGCTTCCGGCCACAATTGCAGCAATTGCTGCTGGAACGCAATAAACGCCAGGCCACAATTGATGCCGGCACCCTGCCAGACTTCGATGCTGCCACCCGGGATATTCGTGAAACAGATTGGCAAATTACCGCATTACCGGAGGATTTAACTCGCCGCCGGCTGGAAATCACCGGTCCGGTGGATCGTAAAATGGTGATCAATGCGCTGAACGCCAATGTCGATTGTTACATGGCTGATTTTGAAGACTCTCAGTCGCCAACCTGGGAAGGTTTAATAAACGGTCAGAAGAACCTGCGCGATGCCAACGATAACGTGGGTGCCGATATGGATTACACCGATCCCGACAGCGGCAAATATTATAAAGTTGAGCAGGATCCCGCCTTGCTCATCGCTAGGGTGCGCGGGCTACACCTTCCGGAAAAGCACATTCTGGTCGACGACGAACTCATCCCCGGAGCGCTGCTGGATTTTGCCCTGTACTTCTACCTGAACTATCAGCAACGGCTGAACCGCAAAACCGGTGTCTATTACTATCTGCCGAAACTTGAGCATCATATTGAAGCCAAATGGTGGTCTGAAGTGTTCACTTTCACCGAAGACTACTTCGGCGTCCCCCGCAGCACTATCCGCGCCACTGTTCTTATTGAAACCCTTCCGGCAGTGTTTCAGATGCATGAAATCCTTTACGCCCTGCGCCAGCATATTGCTGCGCTGAACTGCGGCCGCTGGGATTATATTTTTAGCTACATCAAAACCCTCAAAAACCATCCCGACAGAGTATTACCGGATCGTCAGGTGGTCACTATGGATAAGGGTTTCTTAAATGCCTATTCACGGCTGCTGGTTAAGACCTGCCATCAGCGCGGCGCCCTGGCAATGGGCGGTATGGCGGCGTTCATTCCGAGTAAAGATCCTGAAGAGAATGCCCGGATCCTGGCCAAGGTGCGGGCCGACAAAGAACTCGAGCGCAGCAATGGCCATGATGGCACCTGGATTGCCCATCCGGGACTCGCCGCTACGGTGCGCGAAGTCTTTGTTGATGGCCTGCCGGGTGATAACCAGCTACACGAATTACGCGAGCAGGACGCTCCGGTAACCGCCCACGATCTGTTAGAGCCCTGCCCTGGCCCGCGCACCGAAACCGGCATGCGAACCAATATCCGGGTGGCGCTGCAATACCTGGCGGCCTGGATTTCCGGCAAAGGCTGCGTACCTATCTACGGATTGATGGAAGACGCGGCGACCGCCGAGATCTCCCGTACCTCTATCTGGCAGTGGATTAAACATCAGAAGAGCCTGGATAACGGCGCTGTAGTGACCAAAGAATTATTCCGGCGCTACCTGCAGGACGAAGTTGCTGTCGTGCGCAAGGAAGTAGGTGAGCAGCGCTGGCAAAACGAGCAGTTTGAGACCGCGGCAGATTTATTGGAACAGATAACGACCGCGGACGACTTAATCGAATTCTTAACTCTACCCGGCTACGACCTGCTGTAGTAGCCCTACTTTGTAAACAGGACCACACTCATGACGACTATTTCTATTACTCAGGCCGAAGCTGCGCAGAAATTAGAAAATGACTGGCAGCAAAATCCACGCTGGAAGGGTGTTGAGCGTACGTATTCCGCGCTTGATGTTGTTAAATTACGAGGCAGCCTGCAGCCCGAAGCCACCTATGCCCGCCGTGGCGCCGAGAAAGTCTGGGGCTTACTGCATGGTGAAGCCCGCCACAAGTTCGGCAAAGACTATGTGAACGCGCTTGGCGCCCTTACCGGTGGCCAGGCTGTGCAACAGGTTAAAGCCGGTCTGCAGGCGATTTACCTATCCGGCTGGCAGGTTGCTGCTGACAACAACAGTGCCATGAGCATGTATCCCGACCAGTCGCTGTACCCAGTCGACTCCGTGCCAGCGGTAGTGCAACGAATTAACAGTTCCTTCGCGCGGGCCGATCAGATCCAGTGGTCAAAAGGGCTCACGCCTGACCAGGATGGCTACATTGATTACTTCGCGCCAATTATCGCCGATGCTGAGGCAGGTTTTGGTGGCGTACTGAACGCCTATGAACTGATGCACAGTATGATTCGTGCCGGTGCCGCTGGTGTGCATTTCGAGGACCAGCTAGCCTCGGTGAAAAAATGCGGACACATGGGCGGAAAGGTGCTGGTGCCCACGCAAGAGGCAGTACAGAAGCTGATCGCAGCGCGGCTGGCTGCGGACGTTGCCGGCGTGCCCACACTGATCCTGGCGCGTACTGATGCTAACGCGGCGGACTTACTGACCTCGGATGTTGATGCCAATGACCTGCCATTCTGCACTGGTGAACGCACCGCTGAAGGATTCTACCGGGTGAATGCGGGTATTGACCAGGCGATATCCCGCGGCCTGGCCTACGCTCCTTATGCCGATCTGTTATGGTGCGAAACCGCGAAGCCTGACCTGGATGAAGCACGCCAGTTTGCCGAAGCTATTCATGCCCGATATCCGGGCAAGCTGCTGGCATATAACTGTTCGCCATCATTTAACTGGAAGCGCAACCTGGATGACGCGACCATCGCCAAATTCCAGTCTGAACTGGCTGCCATGGGGTATAAATTCCAGTTTATTACCCTCGCCGGTGTGCATAACATGTGGTATCACATGTTCGAACTCGCCCATGATTATGCGCGTAACGATATGTCCGCTTATGTGAAGCTGCAGCAGCAGGAGTTCGCCGCGGCCGAGCGTGGCTATACTTTCGTGGCCCACCAACAGGAAGTTGGTACCGGCTATTTTGACGATGTGACCAATGCCATTCAGGGCGGTACTTCGTCGGTGACCGCCCTTACCGGTTCAACCGAAGAACAGCAGTTTAAGCCAAGCGCCTGATACTTCCGGGGGAGTACCACTTAATAGCTGATAAAAAGGCCGCCTGCTAGCGATACCAGGTGGCCTTTTTCGTGCTAGTATGCGCGCGCTTCACAAGACGTCAACTTTTGGCCATTTAACGTTAACTTTTTAACCACTAACAGGGAATATCTGCACATGTGGAAGCTGCTGCTGGTTCTGCTTGGTTTAATGCTCTTCTCTCCGGACGCTATGGCTGCCGCCGGTCCGCTGGATTTAACGACCAGCACCGTCGGTATTGTCGCCATCATCATCTTCACCCTGGCTTATATGCTGGTTATGGCCGAAGAAAAGATACATATGCGCAAATCCAAGCCGGTACTGGTGGCCGCCGGTCTGATCTGGATGATGATTGGCTGGGTCTATGTCGACCAGGGTCTGCCAGAGCTTGCAGAAGACGCGTTCCGCCATAACCTGCTGGAATTTGCCGAGCTCATGCTGTTCCTGCTGGTTGCCATGACCTATATCAATGCTCTGGAAGAGCGCCGGCTATTTGACGGGCTGCGATCCTGGATGGTCCGCAAGGGCTTCAGCTACCGTCAGTTATTCTGGCTCTCCGGTGGCCTCGCTTTTGTTATCTCCCCAATCGCTGACAACTTAACGACTGCCTTGCTGATGTGTGCGGTGGTCATGAAAGTAGCTGATGGCGATAAAAAATTTATCAGCTTGTCGTGTGTGGGCATTGTCGTCGCTGCTAACGCTGGTGGCGCGTTCAGTCCGTTCGGTGATATCACTACGCTGATGGTCTGGCAGGCAGGCATCGTACAGTTTCAGGAGTTTCTGGTGCTGTTTGTGCCTTCGTTGCTCAACTACCTGGTACCGGCAGTGATCATGAGTTTATTCATTGAGAACCGGAAACCCAATGCCGTTTACGAACAGGTTGAACTGAAGCGCGGCGCGCTGCGGATTACCTTTTTGTTTCTGGCCACTATAGCCACGGCCGTAATTTGCCATACCTTCCTGCACTTACCGCCGGTACTGGGTATGATGATGGGCTTGGGTTACCTGCAGTTCTTTGGTTACTTTCTGCGCATGACCCTGCCCGGCTCGCTGGCCCGTAAACGGGCGATGGCTGAACGCGCCGGCGATATGGAGCGTCTCAAGCGGCTTGGTAGCGTGGTGCCTTTTGACGTATTTAACCGGGTGCAGCGCGCTGAGTGGGATACTCTGTTGTTCTTCTACGGTATCGTTATTTGCGTTGGCGGCCTTGGCTTTATGGGCTATCTGTCGTTACTGTCTGAAACCCTTTATACCGACTGGAGCCCCACTTACGCCAACGTCGCATTAGGGTTGATGTCTGCGGTCATCGATAACATCCCGGTTATGTTTGCGGTATTGTCGATGCAGCCAGAGATGTCCCATGGCCAGTGGCTGTTGATTACCCTTACCGCGGGGACCGGTGGCAGCCTGCTCTCGATTGGCTCAGCGGCTGGCGTCGCGCTTATGGGGCAGGCGCGCGGATCCTACACCTTTGCCAGCCACCTGAGGTGGACACCGGTGATTTTTCTGGGCTACGTAGCGGCTGTGCTCTCGCACTTATGGCTGAACGACGAGTTGTTCCTGGTGTTCGGATAACCCCGATTTAGCATGCGGGTAGCCGTTAATTGTAACGGCTATCCGCATTCCAATACATTCCCTTACAACTCCACGGCAATTTATTACAATTCCTCAGTAAACCTTTACGGCTTTTCGCACGACTATATCTGACACGATATCCTCAACTGAAAGCGAGATCCTAAGCCGTGATAAAAATTGCTGACACCAGTGGTCAGGACGTGGTGCGTGAAGCACCGCGTCGCACCTATTGGAAATTCATTGTAAGTGCCCTCGTACTGGCGGTACTCATCGCTGTAACACTTCCCGTTATTAACCGCTGGGCCAAGGCAGAAGTATCCGTGCCTCAGGATCGCCTGCGTATTGCCACTGTAGTAAAAGGTGATTTGGTGCGCGATCTGTCCATTCAGGGGCGCGTTATCGCCGCGGTGAGCCCCACATTATACAGCCCGGCTGAAGGCACCGTAACCTACCACGTTGATGCGGGCGATGAAGTCAAACTGGGCCAGTTGCTGGTCAGTATCGACAGTCCTGAGCTGCAAAGCCGGCTGGAGCAGGAGCAAGCTTCTCTTGATAGTGCCGCGGTGGCACTGGAACGTCAGCACATTCAGACCCGTAAAGCCAAACTCCAGACCCAGCGCGACATCGACATGGCGAAAGTAACCTATGTTGCCGCCGAGCGCGAAAAACGCCGTGCTGATGATGCCTGGGCGGCCCAGGCGATAAGCCAGATTGACTATGAAAAAGCACAGGACGACCTGGAAACAGCGCGCCTGGTATATGAACATGCCACCGCTGATGCAGCCCTTGAAGCCGACACCCAGGTATTTGAATTGCAGACCCGTGAGCTGGAAGTCAATCGCCAGCAAGCACTTGTTGCTAACTTACAGCGGCAGGTTGATGCCTTGAATATCCTGTCACCGGTAAACGGTCTGGTCGGTAACCGGGAGCTTGATCAAAAAAATCAGGTAGCGCGCAATCAGGCGGTGCTGAGCGTGGTCGACCTGACCGCCTTTGAAGTTGAGATTGCCATTCCGGAAACCTATGCCGATGACCTGGCCATTGGTATGGCGGCAGAAATCAACTATTCAGGCCAGACCTATGCTGCACAGCTGATTTCAATCTCACCGGAGATTCGTGACAACCAGGTGATTGGGAACGTGCGCTTTACTGACGACATGCCGCCGGTACTGCGCCAGAACCAGCGCCTGACTACCCGCGTTATCCTCGATCAGAAAGCTGATGTGTTGTCCGTTAACCGCGGTCAGTTTCTCGAAAGCGGCGGTGGCCGTATTGCCTATGTAGTACGCGACGGCGTTGCCACCCGCACCACAATCGAAACCGGCGTGACCAGCCTCAGTTCAGTCGAAATCATCAGCGGCCTGGTCGCTGGTGACCAGATTATTGTTTCCAATACCGAACCCTTCGGCGATGCCGAAACGGTGCGTATAACTAACTAAAAATA
>NZ_JAWVYM010000043.1:0-10436 GCF_033722695.1 Pseudidiomarina sp.
GACAATACTTGAGCGCGGATCATGGTTGAAATCGATCGACACCAACGGCTCATCGACGAAGCCCAACACCGGCGCCAATGGCCCACGTGCGGCATCGGCGAGGATTTTATTTACCTGGCTGATATCGACCGGCGTGTTCACGGTCACGCTCAGATCCATAGCCGTCACATTGGTGGTCGGCACCCGCACCTGAATGGCTTCAAAGCGCCCGGCGAATTTCGGCATAATGCGTTCAATGCCGCGAGCCAGCCGCGTGTCTACCGGAATGATCGAGCGGCCGGCGGCGCGCGCCAGCCGAGGATCGTTATGGTAGGCATCAATCACCTGCTGATCATGCATCGCAGCATGAATGGTGGTGATAGCGCCACTATCGATACCAAAAGCTTCATCCAGGACTTTAATAACCGGCACGATGCAGTTGGTGGTGCAGGACCCGTTCGAAACCATGTTGTGGGCGGCGCTCAGGTCATCGGTATTAACGCCAAAAATAGCAGTAAAATCCAGATCCGGACTGCCCGGATGCGAAAACAATACCTTTGGTACGCCAATATCAAAATATGCCTGGCCATGGCCACGGTCACCGTGCACCCCGGTACAGTCAAGCACCGCATCCAGTTGCAAATCCTGCCACGGCAGCGCACAAATCTCGGGCTCAGCGCTTACCTGAATCGCGTCACTTCCCACCTGCAGCAAATGCTCATTGGGGCTGGTGACAGCGCTGCCAAAACGGCCATGGCTACTGTCATATTTCAGCAGGTGCGCCATATCTTTGGCAGGCGCCAGCTCATTAATTGCGACTACCTGCACCTGCTCGCGGTAGCCCCGCTCATACAGCGCCCGCAGTACACTGCGACCAATACGGCCAAAGCCATTCAGAGCGATGCGTGCGGGCCCTTGGCTCATCAGCCCAGTAACTCCCGCGCCGTGCCTACCAGGTTATCTGTGGTAAAGCCGAAATGTTTGAATACATCGCCAGCCGGGCCAGACTCACCAAAGGTATCCATGCCGATAATTCTGCCGTTCAGGCCAACATACTTGTACCAATAGTCAACGTAACTTGCTTCAACCGCGATACGTTTGGTGACAGCCGCTGGTAATACACGCTCGCGGTAAGCTGCTGGCTGCGCATCAAATACGTCCGTGGCTGGCATAGAAACAACCCGCACCTGGTGGCCGTCGGCCTGCAGCGTCTTCGCCGCAGCCATCGCAATGCCCACTTCTGAGCCAGTGGCAATCAGAATGAGTTTGGGCTGCTGCTCGCTGTCTAGCAGAATGTAACCACCACGGGAGATATCCGCCAGCTGTTCCGCGCTGCGCTCCTGCTGGGGTAAGCCCTGCCGGCTGAAAATCAAAGCAGTCGGGCCGTCGTCGCGTTGAATCGCGGCTTTCCAGGCCACCGCCGATTCCACCTGGTCACACGGCCGCCAGGTACTCAGACGCGGTGTGCAGCGTAAGCTGGCCAGTTGTTCAACCGGCTGGTGGGTTGGGCCATCTTCACCCAGGCCAATAGAGTCATGGGTATAGACAAAAATGCTGCGCTGCTTCATCAGGGCGGCCATACGCACCGCGTTACGGGCGTATTCCATAAACATCAGGAAGGTACCGCCGTAGGGGATCAGCCCACGGTGCAATGCAATGCCGTTCATCATGGCGGACATCGCGAATTCACGCACACCGTAGTATACATAATTGCCGCTGGCATCAGCCGCGCTGATACCTTTAGATTCTTTCGATATTGTCAGGTTCGAACCAGCGAGATCAGCCGATCCACCGAGCAATTCAGGCAGCATCGGCGCGAAGGCGTTGAGGGTGTTCTGCGAGGCTTTGCGGCTGGCCACATCAGCAGGTTCGGCCTGCAATTTAGCGATATAGGCATCGGCCTGAGCAGCAAAGTCAGCCGGCAAATCACCTTTCAGGCGGCGCGACAACTCATGTGCCAACTCCGGGTAAGCTTCTTCATAGGCAGCAAAGCGCTGGTGCCAGTCTTTTTCATGGCGCGCGCCTTCTTCGGTCGCTGACCAGCCAGCATAGATCTCGTCCGGAATTTCAAAGGGTCCATGATTCCAGCCGAGTTTTTCGCGGGCCGCTTTGATTTCGTCATCACCCAGAGGGGCGCCGTGACAGCTCTCTGAGCCCTGCTTGTTCGGTGCGCCGAAGCCGATAATGGTTTTACAGATAATCATCGTTGGCTTATCGGTCACGCCGCGGGCTTGTTCGATAGCGTCTTTGACGGCCCCGGAATCATGGCCGTCAATAGCTTCAATCACATGCCAGCCGTAGGATTTAAACCGCTGCGCGGTATCATCGGTAAACCAGCCCTCAACTTCGCCGTCAATCGAGATGCCGTTGTCATCGTAGAAAGCAATCAGCTTACCCAAACCTAAAGTACCGGCCAGTGAGCAGGCTTCATGAGAAATACCTTCCATCAGGCAGCCGTCGCCCAGGAATACGTAGGTATGGTGATCAACGATGTTGTGTTGGTCACGGTTAAACTGCGCCGCCAGAATTTTTTCTGCCAATGCCATACCAACCGCATTAGCCAGGCCCTGACCTAAAGGTCCGGTAGTGGTTTCCACGCCAGGTGCGTAGCCGTATTCAGGGTGACCAGGGGTTTTTGAATGCAGTTGACGGAAGTCTTTTAAGTCGTCAATGCTGAGGTCATAGCCGGTAAGGTGTAACAAGGAATAGATCAGCATAGAGCCGTGGCCGTTCGATAAAACGAAACGGTCACGGTCGGCCCAGTCTGGATTAGCCGGGTTATGCTTGAGGTAATCACGCCAGAGCACTTCGGCGATATCAGCCATCCCCATGGGGGCACCGGGATGGCCTGAGTTTGCCTGCTGTACAGCATCCATGCTGAGCGCGCGAATGGCATTAGCCAGTTCAGTTCTATCCGTTACTGCAGTAGTCATAACAAAACCCCGAATCTCACTGTAAAAGAAGCTTTAAGAGAAAAAGCACAGATAACGCGTATTCTCCACAATTCGGGGGTTGTAAGCAAATCAGATGTCGCTGCGCAGCGCCTCTGCACGGTCGGTTTTTTCCCATGGGAATTCGTTCCGGCCGAAGTGACCATAAGCCGCAGTAGCCTGATAAATCGGGCGCTCCAGATCAAGCATCTGCACCAGTCCATAAGGGCGCAGGTCAAAGTGTTTGCGCACTAAGGCAATCAGCTTCTCTTCGTCGTATTTGGAGGTGCCGAAAGTGTCGATACTGATTGACGTTGGTTCAGCGACACCAATGGCGTAAGACAGTTGGATTTCACAACGATCCGCCAGCCCAGCAGCAACCAGATTTTTAGCCACATAACGCGCCGCATAAGCCGCGCTGCGATCTACTTTTGAAGGATCTTTACCCGAGAATGCGCCACCGCCATGACGGGCCATGCCGCCATAGGTGTCGACAATAATCTTACGGCCGGTCAGTCCACAGTCGCCCATCGGGCCGCCAATGACGAACTTACCGGTCGGGTTGACGAAAATCCGATCCTGTTTTTCCGGGAACCAGGCTTCTGGTAGTACCGGCTTGATGATGGTTTCGATAACGGCTTCACGCAGATCTGACTGACTGATATCTTCAGCGTGCTGAGTGGATAGCACCACCGTATCAATGCCGACAGGTTCGCCATTCTCATAAATAAAAGTCAGCTGGCTTTTCGCATCCGGACGCAGCCACGGCAACGTGCCATTTTTACGAACTTCCGCCTGTCGCTGCACCAGTCTGTGTGCATAAGTAATCGGAGCGGGCATCAACACATCGGTTTCATTGGACGCATAACCAAACATCAGGCCCTGGTCACCAGCGCCCTGCTCTTCACGGCTCGCGCGATCAACGCCCTGACTTATATCCGGTGATTGTTTGCCAATAGCATTCAAGACCGCACAGGAGTCGGCATCAAAGCCCATATCCGAGTGTGTGTAACCGATTTCACGCACGGTGCTGCGGGTAATGGCTTCAATATCAACCCAGGCTTTGGTGGACACTTCACCACCAACCAGCACCATACCCGTTTTCACGTAAGTTTCGCAGGCCACGCGGGCCATAGGATCCTGTGCCAGGATCGCGTCGAGTACGGCGTCAGAAATCTGATCCGCAATTTTGTCAGGATGCCCTTCGGACACCGACTCTGAAGTAAATAAATGCTTAGCCATAGCCTGTTTGTCTCAACTTTTTTGAAATGGAGATAAAATTTGGGCGTAGTCTAACCAAACTACGCCCGGCTTTCTACATCTAGACGTCTAAAAGTCTTAACCGTCCGGATAAAGTAATGACTCGGTCACGCTTTGTGTCAGCGGGTGATACCCCGGTTTTGCTTGCTGATAAACCTCTCGTGCCCACTTTAAGTTATCTGCCGTACGGGCAAGTTCGCGGTATAACGGTGCTACCAGCTTATTCCGGCCAATGGTCAGCAGATAATTACGCAAACGATCCCGTGCTGGTTCATATTTTTTAATAATAGCCAGTTTTAACCAGGCATGCGCTATTTCAGCGTTCTGACTGTTAGTCAGATTATATTCGCTGTCCAGGCGCGCCATATTTACCGCGGAAATATCCCGTGGCAGGTTATTGATAAAGTGCAGCCATTCATGGGTCGTCCAGCCTTCGGTATTAAGCTGCGCACCTTTTAGCCAACGCACCATTTGCTGTTCAACCTGCTCAAAGGCATCAGACTCAGGTTTAGGAGCATCCTCCGGCAGACCCGGCTGGTGAATCCATTCATCAACTTTATCTTCGCTGACTTTGTCGGGATATTTGGCCAGCAGTTCACGAACCAGGTAATGCTTGAACTGGTCAGTGGAAATGCTCTGGAAGGCAAAATCGTTGAAGTACTGACGCAGGAACTGATCAAACACCTCGCGCCCAAACTGCTGCTCTAGGTACACCAGGAACAACTGCCCTTTCACATAGGGGATCTGTGAAAACACATCGTCCGGATGGCGGGTTCCCAATTCGATATTGAGTACGGTATCTTCTTTATCCAGCCGCTCCAGATCCGCCAGCAGATCCTGGTAACCCAGCGCCAGTTCCATCTGCGCCCGGCGTTTACCGAACAGCTCTTCCATGATCCGATTTTCAACATAGCTGGTAAAGCCTTCGTTGATCCAGAGGTCGCGCCAGCTGGCGTTGGTTACCAGATTTCCCGACCACGAATGCGCCAGTTCGTGGGCAATCAGATTTATCAGGCTGCGATCGCCGGAAATAATAGTCGGTGTTATGAATGATAAACGCGGATTTTCCATGCCCCCGAAAGGGAAACTAGGCGGCAGAACCAATAAGTCATAACGGTCCCAGCGATAGGGCCCATAAAGTGCTTCGGTTACCTCAATCATGCGCGGCGTATCGGCAAATTCAGCCACCGCTTCGTCGATAATATAACGCTCGGCAAATACCGCGACCTGGTCACTGATGGATTTAATCTCCAGGTCGCCCACGGCAATGGCGATCAGATAGGGTGGAATCGGCTGCGGCATCGTGAACTGATAATCGCCGCTGCGCTCTTCACTCAGACTGTTGTCAGCACTCATCACCGCCAGCAACCCAGCAGGGGTGATCACGCGGGCGTTATAGGTCAAGCGCAGCGCCGGCGTGTCCTGGATAGGGATCCAGCTACGAGCGTGAATTGGCTGCGACTGACTGAACATAAACGGATATTCTTTACCAGCAGTCTGAGCTGGTGTCAGCCACTGCAAGCCACTGGCTGTCGGTGCGGTACGGTAGTGAATACGAACCTGGTTAGCTTCTTTACCAATATCAATAACAAGCTCGCGGCCAAGGCTCTCATGCAGCTCGCCCAGTTGATAGGTAGTTGCCTGCCAGCCTTGCTCAGAAATCAGCTCAACCTTCTCGATGGTCAATTCGCTGGTATCCATATGCAGCTTATCCACGTCCTCATGGCGAGCCAGGGTATAAGTAGCAGTACCGTGTAATTCGCGCTGGGCGAAATCGACGGTCAGCTGCAAGTCCAGATGGGGTGTTTCCACTTCATCCAGTTTGGCATAGCTGTGGGCATCTTCGGCGCGAGTCTGGGTGCTGACTAAGGCGCAAAGCAGCACCAGACTGATACATAGATTCACTAACAACGTTCGCAACATAGTCACTTCCTCATAAAATTAACCCGCTCATGATCTGCTGCCAGCCGGCTAACGTCAAATGCTTTTGCCTGCTGACGCATGATGGCTCACTCTGGTAAGATGAAAAAAAACTTTATGGAACTGATCTATGCGCATACCACGGATCTATCATCCGTCGTCAGATTTAACTCCCGGTAGCACCGTATCGCTAGCGGAAGATGCAGCCAGCCATGTCGGCCGCGTGCTGCGCATGGAAGTCGATCAGCAACTCGAACTGTTTAACGGTGATGGCTATAACTATCCAGCCAGGATCACCAGCAGCAGTAAACGTGCTGTCGAAGTGGTCATTGAGGATAAACAAGCTAACCCCAGTGAATCTCCGGTACCCGTGCATCTCGGGCAGGGCATCTCACGCGGTGACCGCATGGACTTCGTGTTACAAAAGTCCGTTGAGCTGGGGGTGACAGACATCACCCCACTCTTTACCGAACGTTGCGGGGTAAAACTTAGTGGTGAGCGGCTTGAGAAAAAACAGCAACAGTGGCAGAAGATTATTATCGCCGCCTGTGAACAAAGCGGCCGCAGCCAGGTTCCTGTCGTGCATAAACCCCTGGTGCTAACTGCCTGGTTCAGTGACCTGCCGCCGGCACTGCGGTTAACCCTCGACCCTTATGCTGACAAGCCATTGCGTGAGCAACAGCTGACGCAACAGCGGGTACAGCTTCTCATTGGACCCGAAGGTGGCTTCAGCGACACCGAAGTGTCGCTGGCTGCTGAACATGATTTTTTGCCAGTACGACTGGGCCCCCGGGTGCTGCGTACCGAAACCGCTGCGCTGGCGGCGCTTTCCGTTATTCAGTATCAGTTCGGCGATTTAGCCTGAAGCGTTAGCCTAAACAGATTAAGGAGCAGCAATGAAACTCGCGATGATTATGGATCCGATTGCGACGGTCAAAACCTACAAAGACACCAGCTTTAGATTGCTGCTGGAAGCTCAGGCGCGTGATTACGAGTGTTATTACCTGGAGCTCCGTGATCTCTCGATTGTTGCCGGCGAACCCATGGCTCGTGCCCGACGTGTAACGGTACGCGATCAGCCAACAGATTTTTATGACCTGGGTGAGCCCGCCGATGTGCAGCTTGCAGATTTCGACGTTATCATGATGCGCAAAGATCCGCCGGTGGACAGCGAATTCATTTACGCCACTTATATGCTGCAACTGGCCGAAGAGCGCGGTGCCTTTGTGGTTAACAAGCCGCAGAGCCTGCGTGATTGTAACGAAAAACTATTTACCGCCTGGTTCAGTGAACATATGCCGGAAACCATCGTCACCCGACGGGCCGAGCAAATCCGCGCGTTTCACACCGAACATAAAGATATTATTCTCAAGCCGCTTGACGGCATGGGTGGCGCGTCGATATTCCGCGTTGGTCCGGACGGTAGTAATCTGGGCGTCATTATCGAAACCCTGACCGCCCACGGCACACGTTATGCCATGATTCAACGCTACCTGCCGGCGATAAAAGATGGCGACAAGCGCATTCTTATTATTGATGGCGAACCTATGCCTTATTCGCTGGCACGGATCCCGTCCGCCGGTGAAACCCGTGGTAATCTGGCCGCCGGTGGCAGCGGCCGTGCTCAGCCTTTGAGCGACAGCGACTGGGAACTGGCCCGCGCAGTGGGCCCGGATCTTAAGCGTCGCGGCTTGTATCTGGTGGGGCTGGATGTGATTGGCGATCGGATCACCGAGATCAATGTGACCAGCCCGACTTGCATGCGCGAGATCGAAGCCGCATATGATATTAATATCGCTGGTAAGTTATTTGCTACCATTGAAGGGTATCTTGCAAAAGATTAACCGGAGTATTCATGGAAACACTGTCGAATTTAGAAAATCATTTTCTCATCGCTATGCCGGGCCTGAAAGACCCGTTCTTTCAGCGTTCCGTTACTTATATCTGCGAGCATAACGACAGTGGCGCCATGGGGCTTATCATTAATCAACCGGTGGATGTCACCGTTGAGGGGTTATTGCAGCAGCTTGAAATTGTGGTGCCCGATAAATCAAAAGCACTGCAGCGACCGGTTTATGCCGGTGGTCCGCTGGCCCGCGATCGTGGCTTTGTGCTGCATTCGCCCGTTGACGGCTGGCGTAGCTCAATGCGCCTGAGCGACGACATGATGATCACCACGTCCAAGGATATTCTTGAAGCCATGGGCCAGGGCAAAGCACCCGAGCATTATTTGCTGACCCTGGGTTATGCCGGTTGGGATCCAGGCCAGCTTGAGCAGGAGCTTTCAGAAAACAGCTGGCTGACTATTCCCGCCGATGCCGACATCATTTTTAATACCCCCTCGCCAGAGCGCTGGAAGCGGGCGACAGCGAAACTGGGTATTGATGTGTGGCAGCTAGGGCCGGATGTAGGGCACGCATGAGCCAGGTGCTGGGTTTTGATTTTGGTACTCATAGCATTGGTGTTGCCGTTGGCCACTCGTTGAACGGTACCGCCTCGCCGCTGGCTGCGCTAAAAGCGAAAGATGGCCAGCCCGACTGGGATAAAGTCGCCAGGCTGCTGGCAGAATGGCAACCCGATTTACTGGTCGTTGGCCTGCCGCTCAATATGGATGGAAGTGAGCAATTACTAACGGAGCTCGCCCGCAAATTCGCTAACCGTTTGCACGGCCGCTTTGGCCTGCCGGTTGAATTACAGGACGAACGCCTGACCACAGTCGCGGCCCGGGAAGAATTGTTTGCCCGGGGCGGCTATCGAAAACTGCAGAAAGATCGTATCGACAGCGCCTCGGCACAACTTATCCTCGAAGACTATTTTTCGCGGATGTCCGCACCCGCCTCATAGATTTTCTTCAGCATATTGCGCCAGATTACTGCGCACCACACCGTTCAGATTAATGGTCGCGCTGCCGGGATAGTCCTTAAAGCGCTCAACAATATAGGTCAGACCCGAAGTCACCGCGGTCAGGTAGTAACTATCGATTTGTGCCAGGTTGCCCGAACAGATAATCTTCGTGCCGGTGCCACAACGGGTAATGATGGTTTTCAGCTGTGACGCCGTCAGGTTCTGCGACTCATCCAGCAACACAATGGCGTTCTGGATGCTGCGACCACGCATAAAGTTAAGCGATTTAAACTGGATATTGGCTTTATTCATGATGTAGTTCATGCTCGATTCCATGCTTTCATCATTTTTGTGCAGCACTTCGAGCGAGTCGGTGATAGCCGCCAGCCAGGGCGCCATTTTTTCTTCTTCAGTGCCTGGCAGGTAACCAATAGATTCGGCGATTTCCGGGGTATTGCGCGTGACAATAATTTTCTCATAGAGCTTCTGCTCAATCACCATTTCAAGCGCCGCAGCAAGCGCCAGCAGGGTCTTACCGCTACCAGCCGGACCAGTCAGAATAACCAGATCGATAGTCGGATCCAGCAGCGCGTTAAGCGCCATCGCCTGATAAATATTTTTTGGCTGTATGCCCCAGGCACGGTAGCTCATCATCCGTTCAAAGCCGATGTCGTGCAGCCGCACATAGTCGCTGTCGTAAGAGACAACCTTACCGGCAAACTGTTCTTCTTCGTCAATTACGTACTGGTTACGAAATACTGTGGGTAAAACCTTCTTATCCACCTCGTGGAACGTATCCCGCCCCTCCTGCACACTGGTGACCTCACCAACATGGCTCCAGAAATCGCCCTCGACTTCAGCGAAACCTTTGGATAAAAAGCGGATGTCATCAATGAGCTGGTCAGTGCGATAGTCTTCAACACATTTGACGCCGGCCCCTTTGGCCTTCAGCCGCATGTTGATGTCTTTGGTGACCAGCACCACTTTCTCACCGTTCTTACTCTTTTGCAGCTCCAGCGCGGCCTGAATAATGCGGTGATCGTTCTCCGACAAGTTCAGCACTGAGTCGGTTTGTTTCAGCTGATAATCGGGATAAATCGCCAGCCGGCCTTCGGCCTGATGATTACCTTGTACGCGGGTTAGCGGTACACCTGCTAATATCTCTTCAGGCGTGGCATCTTTCAGTGCGTTTTCCAGCGAACGAATGGCAACGCGCGCCTCGCGGCTAACGTCTTTATGGCGGTCTTTAATGTTGTCGAGCTCTTCGAGCACGACCATGGGGATAATAACGTTATGTTCATCAAAGTTCAGAAAAGCGAGTGGTTCATGCAGCAGGATGTTGGTATCAAGCAGGTAGTACTTCCGATGTTTCTCTGTCATGCGGGACCTCAGCAGCAGTGGTGTTCTATAATTGTTATGCACTTGCCTTACAGTTACTAGACTAGCGCAGATTTAATGAAAAGGGTGTGAACATTAAATATTTTTTCGCTACCATGTGCGCCC
>NZ_JAWVYM010000044.1:0-9714 GCF_033722695.1 Pseudidiomarina sp.
GAGCGACCACATAGGCAGCCGCAACTTCTGCGCCAGTGGCACCAGTCGCGTCCTGTTTGCGGTAAACAAAGTTTGGCCCCATATCGTTAACAATATTATTGGCCAGGCGCGTAGCGATGATTTGTCCGCGCAGCGGGTGGATCTGCATCGCATCAGCAAAGCGTTCCTGCAATGGTTTTGGAAACGCATTGATCAGTGAGCGGGCATGGAAAGGATCGTTGAGCACCAGTTCATCCTGCAACTGTTCCTTCAGCACCATCTTGCCATACGCGGTCAGTACTGCCAGTTCCGGACGGGTCAGCCCTTTACCGTTAGCCTGACGTTCCGCCAACTCGTCATCATCGGGCAAAAATTCGAGCGACCTGTTGAGTTGCCCTTCCCGCTCAAGGTGATGAATGAAGCGTTGCAGTTCCTTTATCTGGTCGGGGCCGCGGATAGCGGTAACCGAAATAGACTGTGATTGACGGTGACAGTCTTTGACCACGATTTGTGCCACCTCATCAGTCATTTCAAATAGCAGTTCATCACGCTGCTTGCGGGTCAGGTCGCCTTCAGCAACTGCCCCGTTAAGCAGTATTTTGATATTAACTTCATTATCCGAGCAGTCCACACCGCCAACGTTATCAATTGCATCGGTATTGATACGGCCGCCGTTGCGGGCATATTCGATACGACCCAACTGCGTGAAACCCAGGTTGCCGCCTTCACCAACAATTTTGGCGCGTAGTTCTTTACCGTTTATGCGCAGCGCATCGTTGGCGCGATCGCCGACGTCACTGTCGCTTTCTTTGGTGCTTTTAACATAGGTGCCGATGCCACCGTTCCAGAGTAGATCAACCGGCATTTGCAGGATGCTCTTAATCATTTCGGTCGGCGTCAGAGACTTTTTCTGCGTACCGAACAGCTTTTTCATTTCCGGAGTCAGTTCAATGGCTTTCGCGCTACGCGCAAACACCCCGCCGCCGGAAGAAATTAATTTTCTGTCATAGTCTTCCCAGCTGGATCGAGGCAGGTTAAACAGGCGCTCCCGTTCCTCATAGCTAGAGGCCGCATCCGGCTCCGGGTCGATAAAGATATGCTGGTGGTTAAAGGCCGCGACCAGGCGAATATGCTTAGATAGCAGCATACCGTTGCCAAATACGTCGCCGGCCATATCGCCGATCCCTATAGCCGTGAAATCTGTTGACTGGCAGTCGATGCCGACTTCACGGAAGTGACGCTTAACCGATTCCCAGGCTCCGCGTGCGGTAATGGCCATTTTTTTATGGTCATAACCAACCGAGCCACCAGACGCAAAGGCGTCACCCAGCCAGAAATTGTATTCGGCGGAGATCCCGTTGGCGATATCGGAGAAAGTCGCGGTGCCTTTATCGGCAGCCACTACCAGGTACGTATCATCTTCGTCGTGACGAACGACCTGTTCAGGATGCACAATCTCGCCGTTAACTATATTGTCGGTGATATCCAGCAACGCTCGGATGAAAGTACGATAACAGGCTTTGCCTTCTTCAAAGAACGCTTCGCGCTCTTCAGGCAGCTTTTTACAATAAAAACCACCTTTAGCACCGACGGGCACTATAACCGTGTTCTTAACCTGCTGTGCTTTAACCAGACCGAGCACCTCGGTACGGAAATCCTCGCGGCGATCAGACCAGCGCAAGCCACCCCGGGCGACTTTACCGCCACGCAGGTGGACACCTTCAACGCGTGGCGAGTACACAAATATTTCGTACTTCGGCAAGGGTAATGGCATTTCCGGCACCAGTTCAGGCATGAACTTGATCGAAATATAAGGTTTCTCGTTGCCGTTTTGATCAGCCTGAAAGAAGTTAGTGCGTCGTGCAGCCAGAATCAGCTCCACATAGCGGCGGATGATACGATCATCATCCAGGTTGGCAACATTATCTAACTCACCGTGAATGCGCGTTTCCAGCGCTGAAACCTTTTTAGCGCGCGATTTAACGGACGGCTCAAATTTGTTGTAAAACAGCTTAACAATCAGCTTCGCAATTAACGGATATTTATTAAACGCGCTTTCGATATAGCTTTGGCTGAAGGTGGTACCAATCTGCCGCATGTACTTGGCAAACATACGCAAAATCACCACCTGACGTCCGGTCAGACCGGCACTCAATACCAGCCGGTTAAAGCCATCGTCTTCGTAATGACCTTGCCATACTTTGGCAAAAGCATCCTGATAGACGTCGCGAATGGCTTCCAGGTCAAGTTTGACATTGCTGTGCAACATCTGGAAATCCAATACCCAGTAGACGTGATTATCGGTAGCTTTGATCTGATAAGGGCTCTCACCAATAATGCGCAGGCCGAAGTTTTCCAGCATCGGCAATACGTCTGACAAATGGATCGGCTCGTCTTTGTGGAATAGCTTCAGGCGTATTTTCTTGCTCTGTTCGTTTTCTTCACGCGAGCGATAAAACAACATACCGAGCTTGTGCTCATCATCAAGCGCTTCCAGCTGCTGTAAGTCGGCAATGGCGACCGATGGCAATACTTCTTCTTTATAGGCGCGGGGAAAAGCATTAGCGTATTTTTTGTTTAACGCATTAGCACGCGCTTCACCAAAAGTACTGCGGAGAATACGCTCAAAATTGTCTTCCCAGGTACGGGCTGCTTCAACCAGATTCTGTTCGAGTTCTTTCACGTCAATGTCCTGTACGTGTTCGCCAAGGCGCACGGTGTAATGAGTCCGCGCCAATGATGATTCGGAAAAATAAGTGGTGAAATCAACGTCGGCTGGGCTACCGAGAGAACGCGCCAGGATCTGTTGAGTTTTCTGCCGTAATAAGGTGTTGTAGCGCTCTTTGGGTACATAAACCATGCACGAGGCGAAACGGCCAAAAATATCGCGCCGCACGAACAGACGCGTCATATCACGCTCCTGCATCTGTAGCACCCCCAGCCCGATTTCCAGCAGGTCGTCTTCGTCTGCCTGGACCACTTCATCCCGCGGGTAGGTTTCAAGGATATTCAGTAATGCTTTAGCTGCATGCGAGTTAGCCGCAAAACCTGAAGCATCCATCACCCGTTTAATTTTTTCACCAACTAACGGTACATCCCGCGCGCTATTGTTATAAAAACTACTTGAATATAAGCCGATAAAACGGTCTTCGCCGATTACCCGGCCTTTGTCATCAAAACGCTTAACGCCGATATAGTCGCCATAGGCTGGACGGTGCACGCGTGATTTGGAGTTGGTTTTTGTGACCAATAACAGGCTGTCATTGAACGTCAGGTCCCGGGCTACTTCAGGTAACGACGAAACCAGTCGCTCTTTACTTGTCGCTGATTTGCGCATGAGTCCCAGACTGGAGTCCTGCTGCTGACGAATCACATGATCACCCTCAATCGGCACCAGGTCATAACGACGATAGCCCATTAAGGTGAAATTATCTTTTGCCAACCAACTGAGAAAGCGCTGTGCTTCCTTCAGTTTTTTGGCGGGGCCTGGGTAAGTTATCTTGCTCAGGTTATCAGCTACTTCTTTGAGTTTTTCACGCATCGGCTGCCAGTCTGAAACGGACAGCGTTACTTCATCCATGACCGAGGCTAATTCATTCTTTAAATTTGTACGCGCTTCTTTGGTGGTCTGCCGATCAACTTCGATCAAAAATACGGTATCGACTTCATTGTCATCGCGAACACCGGGTTTTAACAACTCCGTTATCCCCTGCTCTTCATCGCGGCGGTGACTGATAGGCAAATGCAATAATAAATGAGCGCTGATCCCCAGCCGCGACAAAGCCATGCGAACGGAGTCGACCATGAACGGGGTGTCGGACTGAATAATTTCAATAATAGTATGGGCGGATTCCCAGCCATGCCGTGCTACTTCAGGGTTATAAACTTTGATAAGTGCTTTTTCACCGGGGGTGTACTGGTTAAAACTATGCCAGAGCCCCATTACAGCGCCGTATAAGTCGCTATCGTTGCGTTCTGCGAGATCGTCTGAGGAGATATTTCTGAATAAGCGGAGCGCGAAATCCTGAATTAAATCGGCTCGATCAGTTGCGCGTTTTTGAATCAGATCGGCCACTTTCTGTAAAATTACGGGGAGCTGGCCTTGGCCATAAGAATTCATGCTTGTGTCCTTGTAACCCATTTAAAAGTAGCGATGCCACCAAAAACTGATTTTGATGACAAAAGTAGCTCGCATTATTGTCGGACATTTGTCAAAGGTATTCAATGTTTATTGCGCGGAATAACGGTGTTCAGACCACGAAATCCGTGGCCTGAACATCAGTTATCACGGCTTCAGGCTGGATTCGATTTTTTCTGCCAGGTCAGCCGCAAGATCAGGTAGTTGTTGTAACCGCTCCAGTTGATTTCGCAACAGTTTTTGCCGCTCAATATCAAAGCGTCGCCATTGCGTGAAAGGGCTGAGCAAGCGCGAAGCGACCTGCGGGTTGCTACTGTTTAACTGCGCAATGATATCGCCGATTAGCTGGTAGCCAATGCCGTCAGGTCGATGAAAACCAATCAGGTTACGGCTAAAGGTGGCTAACAGCGAATAAACCCGGTTGGGGTTGCCGAGCGTAAAGCACGGGTGTCCGAGTAACTCTGTAACCTGCTCTGCACTCGCCTCATACGGGCTGCTAGCCTGCACGGCGAACCACTTATCGAGAACCAGTGGCTCGTCCTGCCAGCGCTGTTCAAACGCCGCCAGCAGTTCCGCTGCGCAAGGCAGGTCCAGATGGACAGCGATTTGCATGGCTGCCTGTTGGTCAGTCATATTATCGGCGTCATGAAAATGTTTTACCAACAGCTCGCTGTATCGCGTTGGGGCTGCCAGGCAAAGATAATACAGACACAGATTAGCCAGGCTCCGCGCCGCTATTGCCGGGCCGGTAAGAGCATAGCCTGACTGCCGGTGACTTTTATATAAACGACTGAATTCCGGCTCCAACGCTGCCGCGATAGCCTGTTTCAGCTGTTGGCAGACTGCAGCAATTGCGGCCACCGGAATTTCATCCGGATAATGCTCGGCTAATTCTTCGGCCGTGGGCGGGCTTAATGCCAGCGCACGTAGGGCTGGATCAATGTCAGCCGTGGCTAATTGTTGTAATGCTCCTACCAGCTCATCACTGAGCTCGATATTTTGCTTGCTACTGATCGCGCCTTTAAGTAAATCAAGGTAAATCGTCTGGGCAGCTTCCCAACGAGTGACTTCGGCTTCGGCATGCGCAAGTAAAACTAATTGTTCGCTCAGTGGCTGGCGATAATTCAGGCGTACGGGCGCGCTGAAGTTTTCCAGCAAAGAAAATACCGGCACCTCATCGAGGCCTTTAAAAATAAAGGTTTGCTCAGCTTCAGTCAGTTCAAGTAAATAGCCACCTGACTCATGGGTCGCGAGCTCACCATTGTCGAGCTCTAACTGCAGGCGTTCGCCCTGCTTGTTGTAGGCGCTGAACAGCAGTGGGATATGCACCGGCAGTTTGTCGGTCTGTCCGGCAGTAGCCGGCGTTTGCTGCTGAATACTTAAGGTTACCTGGCCGTGGTTCGGATCATAGTCACTACGAACAGATACCAGCGGCGTACCTGCCTGACTGTACCAACGCCTGAACAAGGTAAAATCACGATTATTCGCTTGCTCCATAGCCGCGATAAAGTCTTCGCAGGTTACCGCCTGACCATCGTGGCATTCAACATAGCGGCGCATGCCCTGCTGGAATCCTTCCTCGCCTAATAACGTATGCAGCATACGGATAACTTCAGCGCCCTTGTTATAGACTGTCACTGTGTAAAAGTTATTCATTTCAATAACTTTGTCAGGACGAATCGGATGCGCCATAGGGCTGGCATCTTCATTGAACTGATGACTGCGGATGATGCGGATATCCTGAATACGGTTAACCGCCCGCGAGCCCAGATCAGAACTGAACTCCTGGTCGCGGAATACGGTAAGCCCTTCTTTCAGGCTCAACTGGAACCAGTCACGACAGGTAATGCGATTGCCCGTCCAGTTGTGGAAATACTCATGACCAATAACGGATTCCACCGCCAGAAAGTCCTGATCGGTGGCGGTTTGCTGATCAGCCAACACATAACGTGAGTTAAAGATATTCAGGCCTTTGTTTTCCATGGCGCCCATATTGAAAAAATCGACCGCAACAATCATATAGATGTCGAGGTCGTATTCCAGGCCAAAGCGCTCTTCGTCCCACTGCATGGAATTCTGTAGCGCTGTCATGGCATAGCGCGCGCGACTGAGGTTGCCGCGATCAACAAAGATCTGCAGGTCGATAGTACGTCCCGAACGGGTCTCAAATGTATCTTTAAGTACATCAAAGTCGCCGGCAACTAAAGCAAACAAATAGGCTGGCTTCGGGAACGGGTCGTGCCAGGTAATCCAATGCTGGTTGTTATCAAGGTCGCCCTGCCCGACTGTATTTCCATTACTTAATAAATAAGGATAACCGGCCTTGTCGGCAATGATGGTAGTGGTGAAAATGGCAAGCACATCGGGACGGTCCGGGTAATAGGTAATGCGCCGGAAACCTTCAGCCTCACACTGGGTACAAAAAGCTCCGGCAGATTTATACAGGCCTTCCAGGGCAGTATTACTGGCGGGATTAATTTCGGTTTCAACAGTAAGTATAAAGCTGTCAGGAACATCATCCAGGATCAGCTTGTTGTTGGTCAGCTGATAATTGTCAGGAGCCAGGATTTTGCCGTCCAGCTCCAGTCGGACCAGCCGCAACTCCTCGCCGTCAAGTTCGAGCGCGCCCGGGCTCTGACGATGCACGCGCATCGTATTAATAACCCGCGTTTGTTGCTCGTGCAGGTGAAACGTTAGTTCAACGGTTTCAATGGAAAAAGCCGGAGCACGATAGTCGCTCCGGTACTTCGCTTGGTGTTCAGTCGTAGGCATAATTTACCGCTAAAATTAGTTTAAGTTGCAGGTTTTTCCTGCGGCGCGAGGCGTAGAATCCGGAACCCAGTATAACCGTAAACCAACGCGATCAGTGGCGTCAGCCAGTTAAAGAAAGCGAAAGGAGCGTACTCCAGTGGGCTTACTGCCAGCACGCCCATCATAAAGGCGCCACAGGTATTCCATGGGATCAATGCCGAGGTAAGCGTTCCGCTATCCTCCAGCGTCCGGGATAAGACCCGCGGGTCTAAGCCACGGCGTATATATTCTTCACGATACATACGGCCAGGGATCACAATCGCCATATATTGATCAGCGGTCAGCACGTTGGCACCAAAACAGGTAAACAAGGTGGCCCCGATCAGGCTGCCGGTGCTTTTTACCATGCCCAGAACACCGCGGATTAGGCGTTCCAGTAACCCCAGTTTCTCCATTACAGCGCCGAACGTCATGGCGCTCAGAATCAGCCAGATGGTATTGAGCATACTCGACATGCCGCCACCACTTAACAGTGAATCCAGCTTTTCTGCCCCGGTGTTAATAGCCACGCCATCACTCAATGCCAGCCAGACCACCTTCAAACTGGCCACAGCTGAGGCATCGCCGCCTGCTATGTTGGTAATTAATTCGCCCTGAAACAGCACCGCCCATAAACCACCGATAAGCGCACCGAAAAATACTGTAGGCAACGCGGGTTTACCGGTTGCCGCCAGATACAACAGTATTGCCAGGGGCACCAACATTTCCCAGCCAATATTGTAAGTGTTCTGCAGTTCCAGTTGCATACGCTCCAGTTCAATCAGGCTGGTGGTTGCGTCTGCGTTAAGGCCAAGAATAAGAAACAGCGCCAGAGCTATCAGAAAGGCAGGCCCGGCGGTGTAAACCATGTAACGAATATGCTCAAAGAGTTCACTACCCCCAACCGCAGGAGCAAGATTGGTAGTATCAGATAGTGGCGACATTTTGTCACCGAAGTAGGCACCTGAGACCACCGCACCTGCGGTAATCAGTGGGGATAATTCCATCCCCGCGGATACACCCATAAGCGCAACACCAATGGTTGCTGCGGTTGTCCAAGAGCTACCTATAGAAAGCGCGACTATGCCGCAAATAAGCGCGGTAGCCGCGTAAAATAAACTCGGGTTAAGCAATTCCAGGCCATAGTAAATCATGGTTGGCACTGTTCCCGATAATAGCCAGGTACCAATAAGAGAACCTACGGCGAGGATGATTAGCATGGCGCCTAGTGCAACCGCGATCCCCTCTTTAATGCCCTCTTCCATATCTGCCCAGCTGTAATCGTTATAAAAGCCGATCATGATGGCAATACCGCCAGCGACCCATAAGGCAATCTGATTTGGGCCGTAAGACGAGTCTTCGCCAAATAAATAAACCGACGCGGCCAGCGTAATGATAAGTGCGATCAGCGGCGCAGCGGCCTGCAGCACGCTGGGTTCACGATAGTCAGGTTTTGATGTGGTTTGCATAGTTGGTCTCTATATTTTCGTTTTTATATAACCTACAGTTCAATCACACCGATTAGCTGTAAGAAAATTAATGTTATGGCTACTGGAGCCAGCCAGCGAACGCAGAACAACCAGATTCTAAAAATTACTGGCTTACTATCAAGCTCATCTTCGCTTGCTGCACGCTTCATCACCCAGCCGGCAAATAACGCCAGTAATAATCCACCCAAAGGCAACAGGATATTGGCAGTGCTGTAATCAATGACATCAAACCAGGACAGCAGTTGCTTGCCCGATAGTTGCCAGTCCAGGCGTGTCCATTCAGCGCCGGCGAACGAGTAAATGGTGATCTGCCCCAGCAGCCACAATATTGCTGCGGCGCCTACGGTGGCGGGCCAGCGGCCCACCTTAAGCTGCTCTTCTAAAAAGGCAACTGCTGATTCAATCATCGCGATAGCCGAAGTAAAAGCGGCGATTACCAGCATGACAAAGAATAGCGTACCAATTAAAGTGCCGGCAGGCATAGTGCTAAAGGCCACTGGTAAGGTCTGAAAGATTAATCCGGGGCCGGCGCCGGGAATAAGATCGTTGCCGAATACAATAGGAAATATGGCCATCCCTGCCAGCAGCGCTACCAGCGTATCAGCTAATGCTATCCATAATGTGGTCTGCACCACAGAGGTTTTACGGGGTAAATAAGCGCCATACATGATGACCACCCCGGAAGCCAGGCCTAACGAGAAAAAGGCATGCCCGAGCGCTAACATGATCCCGTTTATCGAAAGTTCAGAGAAATCGGGTGCGAACATAAAGTTAAAAGCGGCGGCAAAATCACCTGTATAGCCGGCGTAGATCGCGATAATAACCAGGAGCAGAACCATCAGCGGCAACATCAGGCCCACCGCACGCTCTAAGCCATCTTTAATGCCGTTACCAACAACGAGTATGACCCCGAAAATGATTGCCGCGTGCCAGAGTGTTAAGCTCGCTGAAGATGAAACCAGATTGGTAAAACTCTGGGAAATCTCAGGCACCGAGGCACCGTTAAATGCGCCTGAACCTGCTTCAAATACATAAGCCAGCGCCCAGCCGGCGATAACCGTGTAAAAACTTAATACCAGAAAGCCGGTGGCCATACCAAGCCAGCCCGTAATCTGCCAGGCCGAACTGCGGCCCGACTCCAGCGCCACTTTACGCGCCGCAAAACCCGGACTGTGGCGGCCGCGACGGCCAATAATAATTTCAGCCATCATCACGGGTATACCAATAAGAGCGATACAGAGGAGATAAACCAGAACGAAGGCCCCGCCACCATTTTCGCCGGTGATATAGGGGAACTTCCAGATATTACCTAAACCA
>NZ_JAWVYM010000045.1:0-9586 GCF_033722695.1 Pseudidiomarina sp.
AGTTTTTTAGCTATGGCTGGTGAAGACGTACGCAATTGGGCCGGTGGATCGATTTTGGCCGCATCCACACCATGGATAACAAAGTCTTTCTGATTTGCGCGATTGTAATCGAAGGCCAGTAAGGCCAGCGCGCCGTTACCACAACCGGCATCAATAACCGTGGCGCCGGCCGGAATTTCAGCGAAAGTCGCATCCCAGAAGTCTTTTACTACGCCGGCATAGCCCCGGTTGGCTTCGCCTTCGGCAAAGCTATTGAGCACGCCCTGGGTGTGCCAGTATTTACTCCAGTGTTCCATTGTTTGGTCCTTAATTATTGATATGCTTTATTAGTATTCAGAAATGGCGTCCCCGGCAGGAGTCGAACCTGCGACCTGCCCCTTAGGAGGGGGCTGCTCTATCCTGCTGAGCTACGGGGACTGACTGCCCCCGTTTTTCCGGAGAAAAGGAGGGCAGTATCGGCTTAGCGGGTGCCGTCGCCTAAGTGTTTAGTGAAGAACACATCGAGGCTATTATACAGATCAAACTTGTTGGGTTCGAGCTGAAAGCCATGTCCTTCGTCGCGCACCATCGACTGGTAGGGGATATTTGCGTCATCAAGGGCATCGGTGAGGGCATCGTACTGTGCCATGGGCACGCGCACGTCATCTTCGCCGTGCACCAGATAGATAGCGGCTTTGATTTTATTTACATTAAAAGACGGTGAATTGGCTTCGAGTTCCGCCTGATCATCACCAAGGATATGAGATAAGTATTTTCTGCCGCTTTCGCGACCCGGAATGTCACCGGTGGTCTTCATGACCGGCAGTGAGTACACAGCCACGTAACCGACGGCGCACTGGTAGAGGTCAGGTTCCCGGACTACACCCATAAGTGCCGCGTAACCGCCGTAGCTACCACCATAAATACAGACGTGGTCTTTATCGGCGTAACCCTGCTCAATCGCCCACAAAGTGGCATCAGTGACGTCGTCCTGCATTTCGCGACCCCATTTACGGTAGCCGGCTTCTTCAAATAGCTGGCCGTAACCGCCCGAACCACGGAAGTTCACCTGCATAACCGCAAAGCCGCGATTAGCAAAAAATTGATTTTCCGCGCTGAAGCCCCAGCGATCGAAGGGACCGTGCGGGCCACCATGCACATTTACAATTAACCGTTTCACTTCGGCGTCATCGTGCCCTTGCGGGAGCGTCAGGTACCCATTAAGGCGAAGACCGTCGCGAGCTTCAATATGAAACGGTTTTACTTCCGCCATGTCGGCCGGGTTAAGCTTAGGGTTGGGTGAGGCGATATAGCTTGCTTCAAGGGTCTCGGTATTAAACAGATAATATTCACCGGCATTGCGGTCGGAAGTGACCTTTACTACGGCCTGGGTTTTGTCTCTGGTCAGGCTGGTCAGTACCACGCGCTGCCCGGGGAAAGATGCTTCCAGCCGTTTTAGCAGTTGTGCTGATTTGCTATCGTCAACATACACCCGGCGGAAATAGTCAGGCATGAATTCAAAACCGACGATAGCGTCGTTCATTCCCTTGACGGTTCCCATGACGTTCGAAACAGGATCTTCAGCGACCGCCGTCATTTCTCCGGTCACGGTGTCAAATTTATAGACGGCAACCGTTTTGCTGTCATGGTCAGAAAGCAGGTATGCGTAGCGATCATCTTCAGTGAAGCCGGCGAAGGAGAGATTGCGGCCTTTTTCGAAGTTGCTGATATCAAACTCTTTCCATTCTTTTGATCCCAGCGGCTTGTAGTAGAGCCATAACGTACCCTGGCCAAATTCGTCGTCACGCTCTTCTTCATAAGCGTATGCAGCGCGCAGTTCACCGCTGTTATCGGTGATCAGGCTATTGGCACGGGGTGGTTGATCAGCAAGATAGTAAAGCCGGCCATCGTTGATATTCATCCGGTGGGCTTTCATTTCGCCTTCATCAGCAAAATGGTATTTACCAATCAGAATATGCTCAGGATCGTCAGGCCATAGGTGCAGAATACGGTAACCCGTCATGCCCCATTTAAAGAGTTCACGCCGGTTACTCCCGTCAACGTTCGCCCCATAGAGGCTGGGAACGCCGCCTTTTTCATCCAGGTAACCGACAAACTTGGCACCCTCAAAAATAATCCGCTCATTATTTACCCAGTTGATATTATTAAACCGGATATTGTCGCCAAAGGCGAAAGAGGTGGTTACCTCGCGGTTTTCGCGATCAAAAATGATGATTTTGTCGCGGGTGCCTTCGCTGGATTTAATCGCGAAATGGCGGCCGTCGGGTGAGATATGGACCCCGTCGTATACTGCGTTACTGAAAAAGTCCTCGACCGGAAATTCTTCTGGCTGGGCGTTGGCGATAAGCGGGGTACTGCTAAGGACTAAAACCAGTAGCAGCGTCAATAGTTGAGTAAGGCGCATCATGAGTTAGGATTCTCCGGCGGAACAGTTTTGTTATCGTTATTGTTAGAAGACAACATTATGACAACAAAGTCGCCCAAAGAGAACCGGTCAGAGGAATTAATGGCATAAAAAAACCGGCCAGTGGCCGGTTTTTTGTAACTAACTGTGAGGTTAGTTTAATCGGTACAGAAAACGTCTTACAGCGATTTGATTTTCGCGTTCAGACGGCTCTTGTGCCGGGCAGCCTTATTTTTGTCGATAAGGCCTTTGGTCGCATAACGATCCAGAACCGGCTGAAGATTAGTAAATGTCTGTTCAGCAGTAGCTTTATCGCCTGCTTCGATGGCAGCAGTTACTTTCTTCAACAAGGTACGCATCATTGAGCGACGGCTCGCGTTATGGCGACGGTTCTTTTCCGCTTGTACCGCGCGCTTTTTCGCAGACTTAATGTTAGCCAAGGTGAACTCCTAAAATTCGTTATCAGATCGCGTGTGTTAATTAGGGCGGGGAATATGCCTGTTTTTCGGTTTAAAGTCAAGCCTGAGATTGGATATTTGGCGTGTTTCAGCATCCCGCAGGTAAAACACTGATGCAAGTTGTTGGTGGATTAGGTTATATTGTTTTCAAATACTCTCTGAAGGGTTCCGTCATGTGGAAATGGACTAAGCGCGGCCTGGCGACTGTTGTCGTTCTGGGCGCCATACTCATCATTAATGCTATCTGGTTTAAGCCGTTTTCTATCCGCGTGTTTTACGACCGGACCATGCTGGATATGGCGATGAGCTCACCCCAGACACTGACTCAGCTGCGGGTTCTGGAAGGTTTTGGTTTTGATGGCCATAATGCCGAACTGGACAATCTGTCGCCAGCGGTGCGCGCCGACCGCATGGCGAAGCTGCGGGAAAACTATGAGATGTTTCAGTCCTATGGCCGCGAAAGTCGTACCGGGCAGGATCTGATTTCCTATGACATCTTTGATCACTTTATGAGCACCATGATCGAAGGTGAGCGCTGGCAGTGGCATAGTTATCCGATTACTCAGCTCAGCGGCGTGCATACCAATCTGCCGTCGTTTTTGTCCGATATGCATCAGGTGAGCGATGCCACCGATGCTGAGCACTACATCAGCCGGCTGAACGGTGTTGACCTGCAATTCTCACAGTTGCTTGAAGACCTGGCCATCCGCACTGAGAAAGGCATTATTCCGCCGCGCTTTGTGGTTGATGCTGCTATTGCCCAGATGGAAACCATTATGGCACCGGCACCGGCCGACAACATGATGGTGACTTCTTTTGCGACCAAGCTGGCAAAAACCGAACTGAGCGAAGCCGAGCAGCAGGATTTTCTTAAGCAGGCCGAAACTGCAATGCAGGTATCGGTGTATCCGGCTTATCAGCGTCTGCACGACTACTTTGTGGCACTGGCACCGCAATCGACCAATGATGCCGGGGTGTGGAAACTGCCCGACGGCGATGCCTATTACGCTTACATGCTGAAGCAGAACACCACCACCGACCTGAACCCTGACGAAGTCCATCAGATTGGTCTGAGTGAAGTGGCACGTATCCAGGCTGAAATGCGCACAATTTTTGATCAGCTGGGTTATCCGGCGGATGTCAGCATTGGTGCCCTGTTGCAACAGATGAACGAGGATCCACAGTTCCTGTATCCGGATACTGAAGCGGGTCGTGAGCAAATCCTGGCGGATTACACCGCGATTGTGGACGACATCTATACCTATATCGATCCGGCCTTCCGCAATAAGCCGGAAGCGGGCCTGGAAGTGGTGCGGGTACCTGAATACGCCGAGAAGAATGCACCGGGCGCTTACTATCAGCGGCCAGCACTGGACGGCTCACGGCCCGGGCGTTTTTACGCCAACCTGTACGACATCAAGGCCACGCCGAAATACGGCATGAAAACCCTGACCGTGCATGAAGGCGTGCCGGGCCACCATTATCAGCTGGCTCTGCAACAGGAAATGACCGGCTTGCCGATTTTCCGCTCCTTTATGCCGTTCTCGGTTCACGCTGAGGGCTGGGCGCTTTATACCGAGCAACTGATGGCTGATCTGGGCTTCTACGAGAATGACCCGTACGGCGATCTGGGCCGGCTGCAGGCGGAACTGTTCCGCGCTATCCGGCTGGTGGTAGATACCGGTATCCATGCCAAACGCTGGACCCGTGAAGAAGCCATTGACTATATGGCATCCCAGGGCGGCATGACGATATCCGATGTGACCTCGGAAATTGAGCGGTATATCGTCTGGCCTGGTCAGGCAACCTCATACAAGATGGGCATGCTGAAGTTTGTTGAGCTGCGTGAAAAAGCGCGTGCCGAACTGGGTGATGCCTTTGACCTGCGCGATTTTCACGATGTGGTGCTGACCAGCGGCGGCATGCCACTGGATGTGCTGGAGCGTTTAATCGATGATTACATCGCCGACAAGCAAGCAGGTTAACCGGCTTTGAGTAGTAAACTGGCCCGGTCAGGCGTTGTTGTCAGCGCCATGACCTTTATCTCGCGGGTACTGGGACTGGCCCGCGATGTGGTTATCGCTAACCTGATGGGTGCCGGTGCCGCTGCCGATGTGTTCTTCTTTGCCAATAAGATCCCTAACTTTTTACGGCGACTGTTCGCCGAAGGCGCTTTTGCGCAGGCTTTTGTGCCGGTGCTCACCGAATATAAACAGGGCCATCCGCTGGATGTGCAGCGGCTGCTGATCGCCCGGGTGTCGGGCACCCTGGGCACTATAGTGACCATAGTAACCCTGGCCGGCGTGGTGTTGTCACCGGTGGTGGCGGCACTGTTCGGTATGGGCTGGTTTCTGGACTGGTATTATGACGGGCCGCAGGGCCATAAGTATGTGCTGGCTTCAGATTTACTGCGCATTACCTTTCCCTATCTCTGGTTTGTTACCTTCGCGGCGCTGGCCGGGGCGATTTTAAATACCCTGGGTAAATTCGCCGTGGCCGCCTTTACCCCGGTATTCCTGAACGTGGCGATTATTGCTGCCGCTATCTGGCTGGCACCTTACTTTGAGCAGCCGGAATATGCGCTGGCCTGGGGCGTGTTTTTCGGTGGTCTGCTGCAGTTTGTATTTCAGCTGCCATTTATCCGCCGTGCCGGTATGCTGACCCGGCCCCAGTGGGGCTGGAATGACCCGGGCGTAGCTAAGATCCGCAAACTGATGATTCCGGCGCTGTTCGGGGTATCGGTCAGCCAGATCAACCTGTTGCTGGATACCTTTATTGCCAGCTTCCTGATGAGTGGCTCGATCAGCTGGCTGTATTATTCCGACCGGTTGCTGGAGTTTCCGCTGGGTTTATTTGGTATCGCCATCGCCACCGTGATTCTGCCGGCGCTGTCGAGCCGCCATGTGGATAAATCGTCCGATGATTTCAGCCGAACCCTGGATTGGGGCATCCGCACCGTGATTCTGCTGGGCCTGCCGGCCATGACCGGCTTGCTGGTGCTGGCCGAGCCGATGCTGATGGTGCTCTTTATGCGTGGCGAATTCACTCCCGAAGACGCGCGGCTGGCTTCTTATAGCCTTTATGCCTACGGTAGCGGCCTGCTGAGCTTTATGCTGGTGAAAGTGCTGGCCACCGGCTTTTATTCGCGTCAGGATACCCGACGTCCGGTGCGCTACGGCATTATCGCTATGGTGTCGAACATGGTACTGAACCTGGTGTTCGCGATTCCCTTTGGCTACGTTGGTCTGGCCATCGCCACCTCGATGTCGGCAGCGATTAACGCCAGCTTATTAGGTTATAACTTGTGGCGGGACGGCGTACTGAAACGCTATCCCGGCACCCTGACTTATATTGCTAAAGTCGTGCTTGGTTGTGTGGCGATTACTGCCACTGTGTTGTATTTAAACCCCGATCGCAGCTGGTGGCTGAATGCCGATATCTGGCCCCGTATTGGCCAGCTGGCCATGCTGATTGGCGCCGGTGCCGGTGCTTACGGGGTGACCCTGTTAGTGCTGCGGATCCGCGTCACTGTTCGTACAACTGTTCGTAGAAAGTGATGGCTGCTATAATCGGCAGCTTAGCTGAAACGACATAACGAGAACTGACTCCCGACTATGCAACTCATTCGTGGGATCCACAACATTCGCCGCGAACATCGCGGCTGCGTGCTGACTATAGGTAATTTTGATGGTGTGCACCTGGGCCATCAGGCGGTGCTGGCACAGGTGACTGAGCAGGCCCGGCAGCGCGGTTCAGCCTCGGCGGTGATGACTTTTGAACCGCAGCCCCAGGAGTTGTTTCAGCCCGGCAAAGCCCCGGCACGCCTGACCAACTTTCGTGAAAAGCATCTGGCGCTGCGCCAGCGCGGCATCGACCGGCATATCGTTATTGAATTTAACCGCAAGTTCGCCAATCTGCCCGCCCGCACCTTTATCGAGCAGGTGTTGGTGCAGCAACTGGGGGTTGAGTTTCTGGTGGTGGGCGATGATTTCCGGTTCGGCAAAGACCGGGAAGGCGATTTTGCCTTGCTTCACCGCGCCGGTAACGAATTTGGTTTTGAGGTGGTCGACACCCGCAGCTATCGTCAGCAACAACAGCGGGTGAGCAGCACCGCGATTCGCGCGGCCCTGAAGGCCGGCGACTTTGCCGAAGCTGAAGCTATGCTGGGCCGTCCTTATGCGTTCTGCGGCCGGGTGGTGCACGGCGAAAAGAAGGGCCGTACCATCGGCTTCCCCACCGCGAATATCCGCTTACACAGGCTGCAAAGCCCATTGCAGGGCGTTTTTGCGGTACGGGTGCGGCTGCCGGGCGAAAACGCGGGTAAATTGCTCGATGGCGTAGCCAATATCGGCCGCCGGCCCACCGTGCAGGGCCAGGTTGAGCAGCTCGAAGTGCACTTATTTGACTATGACGCTGAGCTCTATGGCCGGCAGCTGCAAGTGATGCCCGTGGCGGCGATACGCCCGGAACAAAAATTTGCCGATTTTGCTGACTTACGTGAACAAATAAAAGCCGATGCAGAGGTAGCCCGATCCCTGCTGCGCAGGTAGAATACCCCTATTGCTGAGACCCTGGCGCGAATAGCCGATAATGATCAAACAGGAAGCCTGATGACTGACTATAAACACACGCTTAATTTGCCGGACACTGAGTTCCCGATGCGCGGTAACCTGGCGCAGCGTGAACCGCAGATGCTGGAACAGTGGTATGCCGACGATGTGTACGGCCTGGTTCGTAACGCCAAAGCGGGTAAGCCGGTGTTTATAGTGCACGATGGCCCTCCGTATGCCAACGGCCAGATCCACATTGGCCATGCAGTCAATAAGATCTTAAAAGATATTATCGTTAAAGCCAAAACCCTGAGCGATTTTGACGCGCCTTATGTACCGGGCTGGGATTGCCACGGCCTGCCGATTGAGCTGCAGGTTGAGAAAAAATACGGTAAGCCGGGCAAGAAGCTGACTGTGGCTGAGTTCCGTCAGCATTGCCGCGACTACGCCATGACGCAGGTGGAAGCGCAGCGCGAAGATTTTAAACGCCTGGGCGTGTTCGGTGACTGGGATAACCCGTATCTGACCATGAACCCGCAGCAGGAAGCGGACAGCCTGCGGGCGCTGGGCAAGATTATTGCCAATGGCCATATGCAGCAGGGCTTTAAGCCGGTGCACTGGTGTACCGACTGTGGCTCGGCGCTGGCGGAAGCCGAAGTGGAATATCAGGATAAGCGCTCGCCGGCGATTGATGTCAGCTACCGGGTAGTGGATGAAGCTAAGGTGCTGAGTGTCTTTGACCATCCGGCGGAGCATGCCGGTGAAGGTGAAGTGGCCATGGTGATCTGGACTACCACGCCGTGGACCATTCCGGCCAGCCGCGCGGTATCTGTGCATCCGGGCCTGGATTACGCGCTGGTGCAGGTAGAAGCGACCGATGAGCGGCCGGCGCAGCGACTGATTGTTGCCACGGATCTGGTGACCTCAGTGATGGAGCGCTGGAATATCAACCACTATCACAACCTGGGCTACGCCAAGGGCGAAGCGCTGGAACTGATGCAGCTGCAGCACCCGTTATTTGACCAGCAACTGCCGGTGATCCTGGGTGAGCACGTGACCACTGAATCGGGTACCGGCTGCGTGCATACCGCGCCGGGCCATGGTGTGGACGACTTTATTGTCGGTAAGCGCTACAACATTGAAGTGTATAACCCGGTTGGCGATAACGGCGTGTACAAAGATGACACCCCGATGTTTGCCGGCCAGCACGTGATGAAGGCCAATCCGAATATCGTTGATGCGCTGAACGAAGCCGGGCGGCTGGTTCATCATGAAGCCTACAACCACTCGTATCCGCATTGCTGGCGCCATAAAACGCCGATTATTTTCCGCGCCACGCCACAGTGGTTTATCAGCATGGACAAAGAAGGCCTGCGCAGCAAAGCACTGGAGCAGATCAAGCAGGTACGCTGGGTGCCGGAGTGGGGCCAGAGCCGCATTGAGAGCATGATTGACGGCCGGCCGGACTGGTGTATTTCGCGCCAGCGCACCTGGGGTAACCCGATTGCGGTGTTTGTGAACCGCGATACCGATGAGCTGCACCCGCGCACGCTGGAGCTGCTGGAGCAGGTTGCCCAACGCATCGAGAAAGACGGCATTCAGGCCTGGTTTGATCTGGAACCGGCCGAACTGCTGGGCGAAGAGGAAGCCAAAAAATACCGCAAAGTAACCGATACCCTGGATGTCTGGTTTGACTCGGGCGTGACCCATGAAGCCGTGCTGAACAAGGTTGACGGCCTGCAATGGCCGGCGGATCTGTACCTGGAAGGTTCGGATCAGCATCGCGGCTGGTTCCAGTCCTCGTTGCTGACCGGTGTGGCCATGTATGAACAGGCGCCGTACAAGCAAGTACTGACGCACGGCTTTACCGTGGACGGTCAGGGCCGCAAGATGTCGAAATCGATCGGCAATGTGGTGGCGCCCCAGGAAGTGATGAACAAGCTCGGTGGGGACATCCTGCGCTTATGGGTAGCGGCGACGGATTATTCGGCGGAAATGACGGTTTCGGATGAAATTCTGAAGCGGTCCGCTGATAGCTACCGCCGCATCCGCAACACCGCGCGTTTCCTGCTGGCGAACATCAATGAATTTGAGCCATCACAGCACGCCGTTAAGCCTGAAGACATGGTCGATATCGACCGCTGGATTGTGGCCCGGGCTATGGCGCTGCAGGA
>NZ_JAWVYM010000046.1:0-9143 GCF_033722695.1 Pseudidiomarina sp.
CCCTTCACTTCGCCGATAGTCAGACTGGCGCCATTGACACTGATAAAACCCTTACTGAACACAAAGCGCGCGAACGCCTGCGGAAATTCAATCCATAGTGCCCAGTTGAACTCATCATGCTGCCGCTCAACAACACGGCCAATACAGTGGATATGTCCCGATACGTGATGGCCGCCGATCTCGTCACCAACTTTCAGTGAGCGCTCGAAATTCACTTTGTCATTGATCGCCAGGTCGCCCAGGTTGGTGAGTCGCAGGGTTTCGTCAATCACATCAAACTCCACACTGGCTGGCTCATTACCCTGCCCGTCCGGCAACTCAAAGCCAACCACCGTCAGACAGCAGCCGTTAATTGCTATACTTGCACCAATCTCTAACTGCTGCAGAAATTGCGGCGCAACATTCAAACGTAGATGCCGAAAGTCCGGATGTATGTCGATGTGAGCGACAACCGCTTGGGTTTGCACGATTCCAGTAAACATAATGAGGTTCCAACCGCGTGATACAGATAACAATTTCGATTGTACTTTTTCTGCGACGCCTTGGCTATGGCGGACTGGTGCTGCTTACGTTGAGCGCCTGCAGCGGGCAGCCCGAACTGTTGCGGCAATGGGATGATTACCAGCAACGCCTGGCTAATACCCAGAATATCGACACCATCGAAGTGAGCCTGCCAGCGCCAAAGCGCCCGCCAGCTGTTCGAGATCTGCGCCTGGATATCCCGCGAGTTTCATTGTCTCTGCTTGACTCGATGCGCCTTGACGCCTGCCCGGCCGGCGCGCTGATTGCCGAACGGAACAGTGCGCTGGGCCGTCTGACCGACGGTGTGTCGCGCTATTACGGAGACATTCGCTTAATCGCGGCAATGAAACAGTGTATCGATCAACTCGAAGCCGGCGGGCGGTCTGATCTGCAGGCTCGCCTGGAAGAAGCGGTGCGGGAAAAATCTGCAACCATGAACGATGCCCGTCAACAGGCCATCGCCACCGACGATGCCCTTCGCCATGCGCTGACGCCGGCAGCGACGCCATTACCCGACACTTCAGTGGAATCCTTTGCGCCGGCGCTTGCCGCACTTGAAATTGTGGTTCAGGTGCTCGAATACCGGGACGCGGGCGACCCGCTCCCCAATGAAGAGCAATTAGAATCAGCCCTGCAAACCCTGGCGCAAAGTACCTACCTGCCCGGGTTCTGGCGCGCGCTCCATGATCAGCAGGCTTACATTGAGCAATTAACTCCGCTGGTCAATGAACTAAGCCAACGTGCCGGTTGCTTAAGCGCTGGGACCCCGCGGCGCGCGGAAATCCTAAAAACCATTTTTATGAGCTTTTTTGCGGGTGAACTACAACCCCTGCTGGCTGGCTTTACCACCCAGGCTTATCAGTTAGCTCCCGTGCTCCAGCGTTTGCGCGATCAATCTGAGCTGGCACCGATGAATACCTATCTTGATCATCTGCAACAACTTCCTGTTGGGTTAACCCTGGTTACACGGACCCATGCGCAGCACTGGCAGGACTTTTTTCAGGCCTGTGACTTCACTCCCGGAGCTTAAAAAGGTAGCCGCCAGGCGTTGGACTTTTCATTAACTTATGGTAACTTATTGAGAACCATTCTCATTTGAGAATTTCCATCAAGGTATGAAGCCGCAGGAGATTAGAATGAAGTTTTTCACTCAGTTAGCCATCAGTGGTCTGGTCGCAGCCAGCTTTTCAGTCGCAGCCGCACCGCTAAGCGAAGATCGCCCTGACCATTTTGAAGGCAAATCTTCAGAAACTCTGGAACAGGCAATGAGCAATCTTGCTGAATACAACGCCAAACTGCATGACATGCTGGCGAGTGGCGACTTAACACCAAAGCAAATGGGTGAAATTCATCAACTGACCTATACCCTGGAAGAAGCGCTTGCGAAGCTGAAAGACGAAGTCGAAACCATGCAGGAACAAGTTGAAACTGTGCACCTGGGCTCTGAAAAAATGAGTTACGACGAAGTGAAAGAAACCGGCAAAGCCTACTTAAATAAAGCAGCGAAGATAGTGAACCAATGAGTTTTATCAGCACCTCAAGTTACATTGTCGCCGATGATCTGTCGCTGGCAGTAAACGCTGCGGTAACTCTCGAAAAGCCTTTGCTACTCAAAGGTGAACCCGGCACCGGGAAAACCAGGTTGGCGGAAGAACTAGCCGCCAGCCTTGGCGTGCCCCTGCTGCGCTGGCAAATCAAATCAACTACCAAGGCCCAGCAAGGCCTGTATGAATATGATGCGGTGTCACGGCTGCGCGACAGCCAGCTGGGCAGCGATAAAGTGCATGATATCGCCAATTACATCAAACCCGGCAAGCTGTGGCAGGCCTTTACGGCGCCGGAACGGCCGGTATTGTTAATTGATGAGATTGATAAGGCGGATATTGAATTCCCTAATGACCTGCTCCATGAGCTGGATCAGATGGAATTTCATGTGTACGAAACCGGCGAGCAGGTCCGCGCCGAGCACAGACCCATCGTCATTATCACTTCAAACAATGAAAAAGAGCTGCCCGATGCTTTCCTGCGGCGCTGCTTTTTCCATTACATTAAATTCCCGGATGCCGATACCCTGGCCGATATCGTCAAGGTCCATTACCCGGACATTCAGCAACGCCTGTTAAGCACAGCCCTTGAAGTATTTTTTGACCTTCGCGCGGTGCCGAACCTGAAGAAGAAGCCCTCTACTTCGGAACTCATCGACTGGCTGAAGCTGCTATTGGCCGAGGACATCCGCCCTGAAGATCTAAAGCAAAAGGGCCAGCTGTTACCCATGTTCGGCGCCTTGCTGAAAAACGAGCAGGATGTACAACTGGTCGAGAAACTCGCGTTTATGGCGCGCCGGCAGAGCTGATTCATGCTCATTGAGTTTTTTCTGTGTCTGCGCCGCCACGGCCTGAAAACCAGTCTGACTGAACTGCTGGACTTGCTCAATGCACTGGATAAGCAGCTGGTTTTCGCTGACGTCGAGGCGTTTTACAGCCTGGCGCGTCTGATTCTGGTCAAGGACGAAAGCCAGTACGATCGCTTTGACCGGGCTTTTGCTGAATACTTTGAGGGTGTTGAGCAGGTTGACCTGGCCGCAGCTATTCCCAAAGAATGGTTTGAGCAAAGCCTGCAGCGGCAACTTAGCGATGAAGATAAAGAAAAGTTAAAAGCGCTTGGCGGACTTGATGCGTTATTAAAGACCTTTCGCGAGCGCCTGGAAGAACAGCAAAAACGCCATGCCGGTGGCAGTAAATGGATAGGCACCGGTGGCACCTCACCCTTTGGCGCTTATGGTTATAACCCTGAAGGCATCCGTATCAACCAGCAAGGCAGCAATGCCCGCCGCGCGGTCAAGGTGTGGGATAAGCGCGAGTTTCGTGAGCTGGATACCGAAGGCGAACTAAATAACCGTACCATTCAGCTCGCGCTACGCAAACTCCGTCGCTTTGCCCGCAGCGGCGCTGTTGAAGAGTTGGATCTGCCCGGCACCATACGGGCCACATCATCAAAAGGCGGGCTACTGGACTTACAGTGGCAGCGCGAGCGCCATAACGCCATCAAAGTTCTGATCCTGTTCGATGTCGGCGGTTCCATGGATGATTTTATCTACGAATGCCAGCAGTTGTTTAGCGCCGCCCGCTCTGAGTTTAAGCACCTTGAGTTCTTTTACTTCCACAACTGCGTGTACGAAGGGGTATGGAAAGATCCCAGTCGCCGCTTCGCAGAACAGATCCCTGTCGCTGAACTGATAAACAGATATGGTAAGGACTATAAACTAATTTTTGTCGGCGACGCGACTATGGGACCGTACGAGATCATGTATCCGGGGGGCAGTGTCGAACACTGGAATGAAGAGCCCGGCGCCGCCTGGATGCAACGGCTGTTAAACCACTTTCATCACGCGGTCTGGCTGAATCCACAGCCGGTTGAACGCTGGCGCTGGCATCAATCAATCGACATTATCCAGCAGCTGATGAATCAACGCATGTATCCGCTCACGCTGGACGGTTTGACGCAGGCGATTGACCAGCTGTTAAAAAAATCTGCTGCAGCTGTGCCGAGTTCTTAAGTAAATCCTTTAACGTGTAACGGCTGAGATGCTCGTAAAAGAGCTCTTTACCCCGCCCCACAATGCTGTTCAATTCGCAGGCAGGTAATGCGACGCAGTACGGATTTTGACAATCAATCCAGGCTTCATCGCCTTCCAGTTCGCGGATCACAAAATCAAGCTGAATTTCTTCCGGCGCTTTAGCCAGCAAGAAGCCCCCATGTTTACCGCGTCTGGTTTCAATCAGCTTAATCCGCCCAAGATGATGCACCACTTTGTTCACATGGTTCGCAGACAACCTAAATGTTTCACAAATCTCTTTGATGGTTGCCCGTTTATCCGAGCCGTCGGAGTTTTGGACACTCCCGAGATACATCAGGATACGAAGCCCGTAATCGGTGTATTTCTTTAATTGCATCAGTGATCCTGTAACAACTGAGTCACTACCCTTGAATTTTTTGAAAGATACATCAATAATGCACTTTATTAAACATGCATTGAGGATGTATTTTATATGAAAGCCGAAACCATGCTTCGCGCCGCCAACTCTTCAACGGGTATTACACTGCTGTTGTTTGTTGTGGTGGCCTATCTGGCCTGGGGTCTTGAGGCCGAGTTCCCGTTGATGATGGTAGCTGTGCTGCACTTATCACAAATCGTCCTGGCAGGTTTGTTCAAGCTCTCTTACGTATTCCGCCTGATCGCTCAGAGTCAGCTCGGCCAAAGTTTGCGCTAAGCTGACTCTGTATACACTGGCTAACTATTCAAGTGTAGCAGGATACTCTTTTCCTGCTTGTTGTAAAACCAAACGGGCGTCGCTCAAAAAGCCGGCGAACAACTCAGTTTCAGCTGTTTCCGCGTAAAAAATACTTGCACCTAATACGCGGAATTACTACTATAGCGGCCGTTCGCAATTGCGACACTTTTCTGAAAAATGTGCGTCCGTAGCTCAGTTGGTTAGAGCACCACCTTGACATGGTGGGGGTCGGTAGTTCGAGTCTACTCGGACGCACCATCTTCCTGAACTATCCAATCTCTGTCAGAAATCAAATAGCTCACCTAACAGACTCTTCTTCTTTTTCTTACGATAGTCGTAATCATCCGAATATCTGCCCGGATCCCGGTATTCAGGGCGTGGTTGTTGCGGTGGTTGCTGAGCCTGTGGCTGCGCCGTTACGGTACCGGAGCGTTCAATAATTTTATCCAGTTCACCGCGGTCTAACCAGACGCCGCGACAGTTCGGACAATAATCAATCTCAATGCCCTGACGATCAGTCATGACTAGGTTCTCGGTGATACAAATTGGACATTTCATTTGGCTAACTCCTTATATATGTTTTAGCGTCAAACAAGATTAAAACTCATGAAAAGAGCCCGACGCCAATTGGCTGCCCGTTACAGGCAGCACCCTGTCACCGCTCATAAATGCTCTCCGTAGCTAAAGCTTCAACGCCAGTGAATAAAATTTCACCTATGTAATTCACATTACAACTATTTCCCCTAAATTCAAGTGCGTTAAAGCTGAATTTTGGGGCTTAATTTTGTTGACAAGTCGTTACCCTCCTGTAGATTAATATGCGGATGCAGTGCATGCATAACCTACTCTTTTACGGAGAAAAACAATGTCAAAGTTCAAGCTAGCCCTTTTGGGCACCGTCACGGTGTTCTTTGCTTCAGTGCTCATCAGCAGTAACACGGCTGTGGCGCAGCAAGCACAACACGCAGACTCGATTAATATATATGAATCACAGATCCACAATCCAGAAGAACTTCGGGTATATATGGATGTGACTCCGCGCAAAGATAATCCTTTGATGAAATTGTCTGAAGCTGGACGGTACACTTTTATCAACGGTTTAATGTGGGCTAGCAACGGAGTTGGTAGTCTTAATACTTATCCGCTGAAGATTGAGCTTTCGACCAACCAGGCGAAGGAAGTATTAACCCTTTTTGGCCTCCAGGATTTAACTACTAAGATAATGAAGGACAATGCTTCGGGCGATATGTTTAATGAAGCTCCGTCAGGTGATATCTCTCCTGCGCTGCATCACTGTACGGTTTTGGAAGGCTACCGGTGCCAGTTACCAGCGAGTTGTACAGCTTCTTACACTGACATTTGCATGGCATGCCTTTGTGGCGCTCAACAAGAAAAGTAGTTTTTAAAGCGGAGTTATACATACTATGTTTTCAGCAACATTGCGCTGCATTTATCTGTCTTTGTTTATGATGCTCTTAAGCCCAGCCGCTTTTTCAGCGCAATTAGATTGCGCTGAAAATAGCTTTAAGCTGCATTACTCCTTTGCAGAAAAGTCCAAAGCACTGCATAAACTAGCTGAATCTGGCAATGATGTTGGTATAACCCAATTAGAAAACGAACTTTTCTACCTGATCGACGAATTAAACACACAAATCAGTCACTGTCCTGATAATCGGTTACCCAAAATATTTAATGAAGCAGTTGCTTTTCTGTTCTTAACCTACAAAAACGATAGACTTCTCAGCGTTTATGAGAAGTTTATAGATGAAGCTGCACTTACTACCCCACAAATAATCAATTACAGTAATAATCTTTATAAAATGCACTGGCAGGCACGTAACCTCTCTAAGTTATCGGATATTCAAGCACGGTTCCCGGTCAGCCAGAACGTTATAGATTCTTATCCTAGCGATTTTAGCGCCGAGGCCGGAAGCGATAACCTATTATTAGTGGCCGAATATGATAACGAAAGTAATTTACGCTTAAATACAGCAAGCTTGGACGCTGACACATTGCAAATTGTAGCTGTTATTGATCTTAAATGTGGTTTTTCTAAATCAATGCTAGAAGAGATGCAGAGCAACCCGCAACTCTTCTCGCCGATAGAAGATATTATCTTTTTGTTTCCTCAGGCAAGCGTCGCGACACCGAACGATCTAGCGAACTTGTCAGCAGATATTGATGGAGCAAACTTTGCTTTTGCCAACAACGAATCAGCCTGGCCGAGCAAAATGTATTTTCATCAATTCCCTAGGTTTTACTTTATTCGCAACAACCAAGTTGTTCATGAAATATCTGGGTGGCCTTCAGCTAAGCAGGCAAGTATTTTAGTGGATACCTATGCTAAACTGAAGCAACGAGCAGATTAGCAGACGCTCGACCGATTACTCCCGTAAAACACAAAGGTTTTGGAGTTTCCCCCAGACATGACGAAGCTACCTCTATTTATACGTTCCGCACTTTCGATATTAGTCGTAGCTTTTCTGATTCCGTCCCAACTTCATGCGCAAACCTCTTGTGCCCAATCCCCTTTTGAATTACATGACTTATTTGCTAAAGAATCGGCAAGGCTTCACGACTTTATTCGCAGGGGCGATCAAAATGCAGAAGATCAATTAGCGAATGAATTATTTTATTTAGCGACGGACTTAAAGGCTTATGCTTTATCTTGCAGTGATGCACGCGTTCCTAAACTATTTAGTGACGTAACTGCTTATTTGTTTTTAACAACTAAAGACAAGCGGTTGCTGAACCTATATGCGGATTTTCTGCGAACCACGCCTCTAAGCCGTGAACAGTATGTCAATTTCAGCGACACGCTGTATATAATGAACTGGCAGGCTCGTAATTTCCAGAAGCTTGAAGATTTAAAGCATGAGTTCCCGGTAAGTCCGAAAACAACTGATTTTTACCCCGCAGACATTGGTCCGTCGTTAAACAATGATGACATGCTGTTCAAAGCCCGGTTTGCTGCTGGCGCGGAGCTCGAAACCTATAGTGAAAACCTCGACCCTCGCAAGTTGCATCTGGTTGTGCTGGTTGAATTGCGGGATGGCGCGTCGCGCCGACTGTTTGATGATGTGAGCGACGATCCGGAATTATTCAGCAAAGTCGACAACCTGCTGTTCTTATTTTCCCAAACCTCGGTGGCCAATCCCTTTGATGTAGCTAATGCGTCGCAGTTGATGAGTGATTTTGAATTTGCCTTCGTAAATAATGAGGATGCCTGGCCACAAGAAATGTACTTTCACCATTACCCTGTGTTTTATTTCCTACACGAGAATAAAGTGCTGGAACGGATCCCCGGATGGCCATTAGCGCCTGATGCGCAGGCACAGCTGATTAATGATACCTATGAACGGTTACAAAGCGAGCTGATCCAGCAGCGTGCTAAATAATCTCCCCGCTAACGTAATACCAGCGCGATCCCTCTTTAACGAAGTCCGATTTTTCTTCCAGCTTGCCCTGCTGGCCATCAGCCTCAAAGAACGCGCGGAAATGAACGTAGCCGCGGTTGCCACGCTGCCATGACTCCACGACCTGAAGCTGCAGCCAATGCGGATTATCAGCAAGATCCAGCTCAGGCCGGGTATCCTGATGCCAGGTTTCCAGTAAGTAATCCCGCAGCTCCAAAGAAAAAGCACTGAAGCGCGAACGCATCAGTGCTTCAGGGCTGCCGGGTAATCGCTTACCTTTGTGATAGGGCTCACAGCATTTATGGTACTTCCCTGCTCCACACGGGCACTTAGCCATTAAAAACAGTCACCCGGAACCCGAACCCAGCCTTCCATCAATACGCGCGCACTGCGGCTCATAATGGCTTTGGTTACAGTCCACTCGCCGTTAACTTGCTTCGCTTCCGCGCCCACCTGCAAGGTACCGGAAGGATGACCAAAGCGGACGCTAGTGCGATCGCCGCCGCCGGCAGCGATATTCACCAGGGTGCCCGGTACCGCAGCCGCGGTGCCGATTGCGACCGCAGCCGTCCCCATCATAGCGTGATGCAATTTACCCATCGACATAGCGCGTACCAGCAGGTCTACATCTGCCGCATGAACGGCTTTACCGCTGGACGACACATAATCCGCTGGTGGCGCCACAAAAGCTATCTTCGGGGTATGCTGCCGCGAGGCCGCTTCGTCAATGCTTTTTACAAGTCCCATTTTCACAGCGCCATGGGCGCGCAGGTTCTCGAACATCACCAGCGCATCGGCATCTTCGTTAATGGCACCCTGTAGCTCGGTACCGGTGTAGCCAATGGCTTCCGCGTTGACAAAAATGGTCGGGATACCAGCGTTGATCATGGTTGCCTTGATCGTGCCAATACCA
>NZ_JAWVYM010000047.1:0-8745 GCF_033722695.1 Pseudidiomarina sp.
GATCAGCAGGAACTGGGCTTTCACCTTGGGCGACGTTTCGTATTTTAACTGTCGGATACCCAGCCGCAGGGCCACTTCAGGTTCCAGATAGCGGGTGGCATTGGCGAAGCACTGGCGCACATATTCGGAAGGTTCACGGCGCGCCGCTTTCAGCGCCGGGCGCAAGGCTTTGGATAAGGGGACAAAGCGCAACAGCGCTTCCACCATGCGGCCTTTGAGGAAGATATCCGCGTTGGTTTCAGAGCTGCACACATGCTTAAAAATATTCAGAAACTGGAGGGGCTGGGTGACGGCAATCAGCATCATCATTTCGGCGCGCATCCAGATGTGCATGTCGCTGTCCAGGCACACCCGGTATACGTACTGCACTGTGCTGCCCGGTACCTCGTTACGTATGGCCTCCGGCAGTTCCTGCAGGACCCGGCGCAAACCGCGGCAGGCGGCAATACGGATATTGGCCTGCGCCTGATAACTCAGGCTTTGGGTTAGGCTTTCCGGTAGGGCCATCACCTCCCAATAGTGGCTGAGTTCGCTGTCATCACTGATTTCATCCAGAATGCAGCGGGCCGTTTCGCACAGTCGGCCGAGCAGAAAGACAATGAATTTTTCCTGCTCAGACACCTGTTTTTCAAAATACTCGCTGAGCGCCGCATCATCGAACCAGCGCAGCTTATTACGGGATATTTTTCTGACCAACAGCGCCGGATAGTTCAGGAAGCGGGCCGCTGCCACCATATGCTCGATGCGCTCCGATTCCGACTTGGCATGGTGATAGTTGTAGTTGAATTTTTCCTGCTGAGTACGCAACTCTTTGATGGTTTTAAAATGCTCAGACAAGTTATGCTTGAGATAAAGAAACAGCTGCAACACTTCAAGATTGGCGGCGTTGCCAATATCCAGCTGGTGGGAGGTTGCCGACCAATTCTTATAACCTTTTTCGCACTGGCGCAGCGGCTCGCGATAAATCCGCAGCCAGATGTCATCCAGCCCGGAACGCAGCACGGCGGATGGCGACGAATCAGTTTTCATTCGGATCCTCCGTTGTTCCCCGAATCACGATGTCGTTCGAGTCGATGGATTTAAGTGCGTGGCGCTGCCGTAGCGGCGCAAAAATAAGCGACGGCGGGGCAAAATCATCGTAGCCCTGGCCATCGGTATGGTTCCAGCTGATGCCAAAGAATGCGCCGGTCGAGTTACGGTTGATATCGTGGCGCAGATCAAAGCTGAACTGCCATAAGTTGCCACGCGACTGCCACAGCTCATAATCCAGGCTGAAACCAAATAAGGTTGATGACAGCCCGGCTGCACGGTTGTCGTCGTTCATATAGCGCGTGTATCTGGCATCAAAGGCCAGTCGCCACGGCCGCCAGTACTGCCGCCAGCCGGTTTCGACCGACCACTTGTCGATAAGTTTATTCTGGCCAAATTCGTTCAGGGTGATCTGGGCGCCGGCATGCAGCCGTGAATCCAGCCAGGGCTGATACGTAAACTGATCGCTGATGCGCATGCCGTAACCGTGATCCAGTTTGTACTGGGTGAGTATGTCATCATCTACCGGCACTGCCAGCATCTGCTCCTCGGAGAGTTCGCGGGCAAAGAGCTGCACCTCAACCTCATTGCGGCTACGGTTATTCCAGTAATACTTCCAGCGACCAGAAACGGAGCCGTAGGCTGACCAGGCGCCTTCGGCTTCGCTATCATCAGCACTTACCTGGTAATACAGATTGAGGTTGGTCTGCAGGTCAAAATACTTATCTACCGGCCAGTACATTTGATTGTCGCTTACCAGCGTCTGCAGGCCATTGCCGTTGTGCTCGCGCCATTGTACTGAGCTGTGCCACCAGGCATCCCAGTCCGTCAGATGACGCCGGTAATTCCAGCGGGTATCAATAAATTTTTCCTGTGGAGTGCGAAAGCCCTCGTCAAAGTTACTGCGAACGCGATAACCGCCTTCAAAGCCCCAGGTGCCATCCTGCTGCTCGTCCAGCTCAAACAGTGTATCGGCGGCAACCGACTGCTTACCGGGTACTGGCCAGATCTCTACGACGGGCGTTTGGTTAAGCGCCCCGGCAGGCGCCTGCGCAGCCAGCAGCGGATTTTCCGGCTGCGGCGGTTGCTGTTGCCAGATGTAAAAACGGTAATAGCTGTACTCGCCATCACCGGCATGTGCGACCTGATGAAAACTGTCTTCAGCGAACCACTGGTAACTATGGGTCGCGCTGTCATCGCGCCGCTGATACTGATCGGTTCGCAATAAGGTGTTGGCCGGCACAAAAAGCCTGATCGGCTGGTTGTGGCTGGCGCGCCAGGTTTTAATCTGATTGGGCGGCAGCGCCTCTTCGTTGTTTTCAGTCCGTAAACGGTACAGAACGATAGCGTCGGAGGGCTCAGCAAAGCGGAGGCTAATGATATGTTGGCCCCGTTCAAGTTCAATAGGTAGGCTATAATCAGCGCCATCCAGTGTAAGTAAGCGGTCACCTTTGCGCGTGTTAACCACGACCTGTACCGGCTCTGCTGGTACGGTGACTTCGTCGGCTTTGCGGATCTGCAAGGTCATACGCATGGGCTGACGGAGCTCGACTTCAATCTGCGCCTGCTCATCATTACGCAACCGGCGCTCGCCTTCGCGCACCGGCGAGAGCATCAGTGCTTTACGCAATTGCAGGCCCGGCGAGCTGGGCTGCCAGCGCTCTGCTTCCAGATAGGCAATACCGTTGCTGGAGCCCACCGCATCAAGGCGCTGCCAGGCGTAGCTCGCGGTTAACTGATTAAGCAGGTACTGTTGTTCATCAGTTAGCACAGCATTGAGGGTATCGGCTTTAATACGTTTGAGCTGGGCATCAGACACCTCTCCCTGTTGGTGTTTCAGCACCAGTTCAGATAAACGCAAGGTCAGCGCGGTGGTCGCGGGCGGAGTGCCCAGGGTCGACTCCATCACGATGCCGGCCTCAAAGCCCGGGGTTTCAACCGTTACTACACTGGTCTGATCCGCGTCCAGCTCCAGCACAAAGCTTTGCGGTAAGCCGACCTGAATAGCGCTGTTTTGTGCCCAGATCAGGCTGTCGCTGGCGCGATCGAGGCGAATAGCGAAGCGGTGGCGCTGGCCGTTGATGGTGACATCAAAAGCTTTTGCCGGTACAGCGTCGGAGCCTTGTTCAGGAATCTCAGTAAGCACCGGATACAGCGTAAGCTTCAGGCGCTTCCCGTGCTGAATCCGGGTATCAACGGCCTGGTTTTCAGGCAGATAAAACGTCGACAGGTACTGCTGAAGGTCACGGTTATAGATAAGCGCCTGCCGGGTAACGCCGGTAAAAGCCGGTTGCAGCTTAACCCAGCCGGGCTCGTCAGGATCCGTGTTCACCGTTGGGGCGCTGGCGGGCAACTGAGTCTGCCAATGCTCGAATAATTCATATTGCTGTGACAAGGCAGCGGCGCGCGCGGCATCGCGCAGGTGGGTGGTCAGCTCACCATTTTGTTCCAGCAGCCAGAACAGCTGGGCCGACTCACGGTAGCGATTCTGATAGGCCCAGCTACGGGCGATACCCGCGAGCGCCCGGCGCTCGGCCCGGTTTACCAGCCGCCAGGCCCAGTAGCCTTCCACATCGAACCAGCGCTCTTCCGTTGTGAATACCTGCAGTAACAGGTGCTCAGCCTCCGCCTGTAACGCGGTTGGCGGGCCTGCGGCAAAATCTACCAGCAACTGACGCGCGGTGAAGTTAAAGCCCTGCGACATCATAAAATGATAGACATCATGCAGGTTGGTCAGCTCAACCTGGAAGGCGCTAGCCAGGGAGCCACGTATTGCGGCAAAGCTCGCTGGGCCCAAATTACGTTGGCCGCTGATCTGCTGGCTTGGATAGCGTTCGGCAAACTGCCGCGCACGGGCCTCGATGCGCGGGCGCCACTGTCCGGTCACTTCATAGCTCAGGGCATTATCGGGCACCGCTGCCGCATCGCCGCTAATCAGGGCTTTAAGTAATACAGTATTAAATGGCTCACCGGCACTATTCAGCCACAATTGCTCTGCTGGCGCCACCCGCGACTCATTCTGATAGTCCAGTCGCAGCCAGGCCGGATGGTCACTGTTGTTCTGCACCTGGATGGAGTCAAACGGCTGGCTGAATGCCAGCATAAAACGGGTCACCAGCTGAGGCGGCAGCTCCGGCGTCGCTGTTATGGCCTGTAATGACGGATTATCGAGCTGCCAATGCTTAGCCACTTTAAAATCAGGCAGATAGCGGATAAAGCGTTTTTCACCGGCACTGGAACGCAGCGTTAGCCACACTTGTGCGTCAGGCCGCTTCAGAGTGGCCCGTACCGGCGGTGACTGGGTTTGCCGGGGCACCTGAAACGTAACCTGATCATTGCCGCCAAGCTGATAAAGGTAATCAGGATCAAGCGGGGGCCCCTCAGGCTGGGGCAGGAAAGTTGGGCGCGGTTTGGCGATGCCACCGGTCAGTCCAATAACCGCCTCAGTGGCGAGCGCGCGGGCCGGCGGCAGGCTGCGGAAAAAGGTGGTGGTTACCGGTGGTAGTGGCTCGTCAGCCAGTTGCCGCTGGCGAGCCTGGTCAATTGGCCCCGGGCTATTGCGGCTGAATAAAAACTGCTCATCGGCATCGGTTTGCAGCCAGCGCACATAGGCTTGCCGATCCAGGTCTACGGCGATTTGCTGATCGGCTTCGGCCACGTAAAAGGGCACCAGCATGGAGCGCGACAGCAACCCGATGCCCGGGTAGGCGGTGGTGGTATCCAGTTGCGCGGCGAGCTGAAAGGTCTTGTCGCCACTGCGCAGGGTAATAGGCTCATGCAGATCATAGGCGCTCTGCCAGGGCACTTTGATCTCAAGATGGTACAAACCCGGCTCATCAAACTCACGGCTATAGATCTCAGTTGCCCGCACCGGCTGAAAATCATGTGCCTCAAACCCGGTTTCGCGCGTCAGGGCGGTGGTTTCATATCCGGGTAAGAGCTGGATGTGGCTGTGCTGCTCATGTTCCGGCAAGTCTTCATATACGGCATGGTGCAGGGTGATGCGTAAGTTCGCTGTACTGTTGTTTTGCAGCATGAGTACGCGCGCGCCAGTGACCTCCGGCTGATAAAAATAATCGCTGAAATCATCGTGCTTGCTAATTTGCTTCGGTGCGTGGCTGATAAAAACGCCATCACCTGCTGATGACCAGACTTCGCCGGCAGTAAGGGTTTCGCCGACTGCGGCATCACTATGGTAGACCCGGATGCGCCACCAGCGGCTGGCGGGCATATCAAAGAGCGCCTGCTCACCCTGTTCCAGATGAAAGACTTCACCGGCGTCGCCTGAGCGCTGCGCAATAGCATCACCTGAGGGCACCAACGCGGACTCGGCTTCAATGTTGTACCAGAGAATACGAGTGAAGGGCTGGGCCGCGGCCGCTGTTAACATCAGACTGGCACAAGCCAGGCTTGTTGTTGACAGGGTCAGGATATAGCGCAGAGCAGATCTCATTCGGCGACTGCTCCTGCGATGCAGCGCAACGCCTTCTCGGTTGTGTCTGGATCGTCAACCAGCATGGCGCGAACCTCGCGGCTGAGCTCAACATGCACAAGCTGCTCTGACTTACTCCAACGGGCTAATGCGCGGGCCACATTATTTTGCGTTCCACCCAGTTCACCGACCTGATCAGGGTACCGGAGTACCTGCACGTTTAGCAGGCTGATTAAACAGCTTTGTATTGCCTGAAGCCGCGAGTCGGGTAAAAAACGCGCATTGGTACCATGGCTGAGAATAATATCTGCACGCTTGCCCGGCATGGTTTTCCGCTTTTCTTTAGCAAAGCCGTGCAACTGCACGATAACGCCCTCGGGATTAACCGCCAGCCAGGCTTCTGAAGCGGCCAATAGCGCACTGCGGCGGGCATTGGAGATATCGCTGTTTACTGCCGGCTCTTGCATGGCGCCGGTATTACGATGCACCGAGCTCATCATCATAAGCTCAGCCAGGTTAGCCCGCCAGCCTATTTCGGCAATATGCGCAGTGCCCCGGTCATAAAACCGGTGCGGGGCCTGCAAAAACACCTTGGGTGCCTGCGCGGGCTGATAGCCCCACAGGCCCCATCCCAGATCCGGTTTGCTGGCAGCAAGCAGGGCCTGTCGCTGCTGTTCGCCCCGCTGCCACTGATGCTGGTATAGCTCATAAAAGGCCGAAACGGGCTGCTCATGTTGGTCGCGGAACAGCGCTAAAAAGGCTGCTTCCAGTTCAGCATGCTGTTCGGTGGTCACCCGCTCGTACTTTTCACTTACCGGCTTATTATCGAACCAGGGTACCGCCATTATTTCGGCGGCAGCCGATGGCGTTTGCAACAACAGAGCGATCGCACAGCTGAACTTAAAATGGCGCATGGCCGTCCTCCGTATAAATTTCGACCTGATAGGCCGGAGCTTCAGCCAGATATCCAGCTTGAATAAATCCGGATCCCGGAACCGAACTCGTAACCTGAATACGATAACTGCGACTGTCTAAATCCTGCCCGAGCAGGAAGGCTAATCTTATTGGCTGCCACACCGGCGCTTGATCCTGATTCAGCAGGCTAACCGTCGGGTCATTCGTCGGCGCGGCGATGGGGAACGTCCGTTTGCTCACGGTGTAGTCCTTAAATACCCCGACGCGTTGCTGGCGCTCAACTATTATGGTCACCTGGTGCGATTCAGCAATAGCCGGGAAATAATTAAAGGTCAGCCATTCTTCATCGGCGCTTTTCTGCACCATAAACGTCAGGCTCTGCTTGAGTTTAAAGGCGCTGCGCACCCGGTAGGGCTGCTGCCCCGCCTCTGCCTGATAGTTGCTGAACCACTGCACGGGTTGCGGCGCTGTTATATTCAGCTGGTACCTGCGCTGCTTAAGCGATGGCAGAAACAACTTGCCGGTATTGGCATAAAGCCAGTCATCCCGTAACCAATTCCCGTTCATTTCAATGTTGATGGGCACGGGGGTATCACTACCTTTCTGATAGATCAGCTGTGGCCTGACCTCCTGGTCATGCTCGGGCGTGGCCAGCTGGTAGGCAGCGTTGGTGGCAGTAATGGGGTAGTACAGCAGATTGGGCGTACTCGCCTCTGCCGCATTCTCATCTGCTGCTAAAAACAGCTCAAAATAGGGCGCCTGCTCCAGGCTCTGCAGGCTGTACCAGTGTTCTTCCTCCACTGCTTCAGTGGCGGGTTCGGGCAGTGGCAGCTGCCAGGAAATCAGCCGCGTGGCCGGAGGAAGCTCAGGGGCCCGGGTTGCCGGGCGCGACAGGAACCACTTTGGAATAAGCTGCTGTTGAGGTTCATCCTCTTCAGTTGCTTCAACCCGGTAGGGCATATCTGCCGGGCGGGTATAGACATTGATCAGGGTTTGGGTGCCGGACATGGCGCCACTGGCTTCCGACCAGACCCGCAGTTCAGCCGCAGTAGCCGGGGCCACAATATAGACCGAAGATTTCTCATGCACCTGCGAAGTCAGGCTGGCATCAACGGTGACCTGGTAGGGGTTCACGCCGCGCTCCGGGGTGATGGTGCCGCTTAGCAATTGCGCACCGGTAGCATCGGTAACGGCCCAGCGTATGGGGGCGTCAGCCACTGCTGAACTGCTGTCATCCGTTGTCACCAGCCGCGCATCCAGTCGCAGCGGCTGCACCTGTTGCGCTTCGTCCACCAAAGCAAAGCGCAGCGGCGCATCAGCTGCAAGCAGGGTGCCGCGCAGATAATGATAGTCGGCAACCACCTCAGCGCCGGCCTGGTTATAAAAAGTCAGCTCGCAGCGCTGGTCGGCGGCGATCTGGTAGAGCCCGGGCGTTGCCGGTAGGGTAACGTGCTGGCGGGCTGAGCGCAGCAAATAGGTCTGGCTGAGGAGCTCACCGGCGTCACTGACCCGGGTTAGAGTGATGCCGACCTTATTGGTTGGCCCCAGAGCTTCACAACTGAACGCCGTTATCTCAGGATATTTGCGGGTATCCAGGGTAAACCAGCGCTGCGAGCCGATTACGGCCAGCGGGTCAATCACCCGCTCTTCCGCACTGAGCGCCGCCGCGTTTTTGTTGACGAACAGCGCGCGGGTGTCGATGTCGCCGGTAGATGATGATGAGGGGCCAATAGGGCGCCAGCGATGGCGCAGCCGTGCCCTGCGCTCATCCTCAGGGATGAGTTCGACCGGATAGATATGATCTTCAAATAGCTCCTGTTTTTGCGCTTCGCTGAGTCGCTGCCAGGTGCGGGACACCACGTCATCATCGTATTGTTCCAACACCGATACGCGTATCGCCAGTGGACGTGGCGAGTCGGTCAGCGTTAACGAAAACTCGGCCAGTTGCCGTTTTTTCTCAAAACTGATGATGCGCAGCTGGGTGAAGCCGGCCACTGTGCCCGTTGGACTGTCAAAAAAGCGCAGCGGCAACTGATTCTCAGGCGTGGGCTTGTCATCACCGCGGATGGTAATGCGGTAGGTTTTGGACAGCTTGTCGGCCGGTCGTGCCGCGAAGCGCAGCTCAGCCTGTTCGTCGGTTTGGGGAACGCCCACCGGAGTATGCAGAATGCGCAGCTGGGTGGCGATATTGGGCACATCAAAGTTCAGCGTTTCACCGGGCTGCAGAATGTAGGTAATGGATCGCTCATAGTCGTCTTCCCAGGGCTCGACATCGCGCTGCTCAAGCTGGCCGACTATGTCATCAACGGCCTGCCAGAGCGCTGCGATCAACACCAGCAGAACGACCAGCATTATCAAGCGACCGATTA
>NZ_JAWVYM010000048.1:0-8037 GCF_033722695.1 Pseudidiomarina sp.
CTCAAACTCAACCTCACCAAAGGTGTTGTAGCTGAACAGCTTGGTTCCCATATTCGGGTCGCGCACTTCGGTCTTATGGCCAAGGCCATTATAGAACGCGTAAATGGAATCGCCTTTTGCGTCCTGCAGGGTAATAGGGTTACCCGCGCTGTCATAGGCATAACGGGTATAGCCATTGTGCGCGTCCTTGGTGCGGATAAGCTTGCCGTCACCGCCGTGCGTGCGGTTCATAAAGAGCGTAATACCGTCGTTCGCCTCAATGCTGGTGGTATGCCCACTGTAGATGTAGTTGGCCGTCAGCTGGCCACCTTCGGCGCGGTCCGTTTCTTTGCGGGTCACGCGCCCTAGGGCGTCATAAGCAGAAAAGGTCGTTCCTTCGGTGCTATTGGTGCTGTGCGAAGGCACCGACTCAAAGGTTTTATCGCCACGGGCGTTGTAGTCAACCCGGCTGTAGACCGTCAGCCCGCCAAAGCCCGTCACAGCCTTCATGCGCTCGCGATTCAGCAGGTCATAGAAGACCTTTTGAAGTGGACTGCCTTCTTGTTGGGTAAAGCGATAGTACTCCGCCGATGAACTCTCACAGCTGTAGCAGCTGATAAGTCCTGTTTCAATGGTTGCACCACCTGGCACCGTCTGGCTTGTCATGCGCCCGAACGGATCATAGGTGTAGCTAACCGTGGTTCCGTTAGGATCGGTTTCACTAAGTGGCTGGCCGTGCTCTGCCGAGGTTGCGCGACTACTGACATGGCCTTTATCGTTGGTGACACTTGCAACGAAATAGCCATCCGTGCTGTAACCAAAGCTTGTTGCGCGATTCAGGTCGCTGCCACTGCCCGAGCCAACCTGCGTGGTGCTCGCCGGCAAACCGTAACTATTAAACACATGAGTGACCTGATGTGTCTTGGGCGTATCACTTGCCGATGTCACGATTTGCGTTGGCTTGCGATGAGTAATACCGTCACTGTTATAGCTATAGGTTGTCGTGGTCGTGCGCGCTGCGTCCGTGCCTGACAGAATGTTAGCTGCAACCGTGGTATTGCGGCTGATGGTCTGTGTGGTTTTCGCCTGAGAGCTTAGCTTATGCGGCCACCAGGAGCTTGTGGTGTAGTTCGTGTCGAATGTTGACGCAATAACCGTTTGAACTTTATGAAATCCGTTGTCGGTCACAACAGTCATTTTCTTCACGTTGCCGAAGTTGTCGACATCAATTGCATCAATAGTGGTGACTTTTTCATTAAGCCGCGTGGAGCGACTATTTAAGTCAAACAGCCGTTCGGTTTGTGATGAGGGATAGACCCAGTTGACCGATGCATTCGCCGTGTTTTTTGCAACATACGAGTAAGTATTATCAGTAAGTGGCTGTGAACACAGGTTGCCATCACTGACCAGACAGGTACGTAGTGATTCCAGCTTACCGGCAAACGGGAAGATTTGGTGGAAGGTGCTCACTGCCCGGCTACCACGCGTCTTGTCATCAACAATGATTTGACGGAAGCCCTGGAAGCCGCGGCCGGCGGTATTGTATACGGCCTCGCGGTAGTTGTACTCGGTTTCATTCAGACCACCAACACCATTTGAAGCAAAGGTGTCACTGACCACATACATTGATGAGGTAAAGTAGAAATGCTCACGATTCGTGTCGTTGGTGACATAGCGCTCATCGTTTGCATTAAAGCCAGGCACCGTATAGAACGCACCACCAGCTCGATTCGCATGTGTCCGTGACAGCGGACTGTATTGCCACTGGTAGGTATGCCCTAATCCATTAATAACCTCACTGTTGGTATCAACGAGTTTGCCAGCATTAAATCCTGTCGTTGCATCATTGAGCTGCTCGTAGTACCCCTCATAAGCGGCGGGGCTCGACGAAGTATGATTCACGCCAAGGGCAGCCATGTAATAATTCGTTCCGGCCACCGTCATATGCTCTCCACTGCCTGCGCTCTGAGAGTAACTGGTCATCACTGTAAAAGTGAAATCGCTGAATCCATCATTATTAACATCTCTGATGTCCAGGCCGGACGTGTAATTGCCGTAAAGGTCCACAAATGACAGCATCGGTGCTTTGACCACGTTACTGACAATGCGGCTCACACCAAGCCCGGATGACGTCTGGGCAATATCAATGACATCCCAGTTAAAGCGGCGAATATCATAACGGCCAAAATCAATATCAATCTTATACCCGGGGTGACTGGTGAGCTCTGCCTGCTCAGCGTGCATCGCGTCATTGCACACCGTCAGGCGGTATGGTTCAGTACTGCCACTTGAATTTGGATCCCCGATAAAATCAATGCAAACATCATCATTGCTACCGGTCGCGACAATAAGCTCAGATGCGCCATCACTATCGATATCGGCTATACGAAGGCCGCGCCCCCACAAGGGTTGGATCCGAACATAATGATAATTGGCTTCATCGACGGTGGCATGCTCATGAATACCAATGCCCGTACCAAGTAAATCCTCAGCACCAAATGTCCGGTTTCCTTTGTTCTCACGAACCGACCAGTTCAGAACGCCGGATACTTTAACCGGGCGGATAAAGTCGGCAAGGCCATCACCATTTACATCGGCGAAGGTGTGTTCGTTATAAAAGTTATTGGTTGGCAAGCCAAGCTGAGACGCGCTTAAAGTCGTTCCGATTTGATATGCACCAGCAGTCGTAACCGAGCCAAATGCGACATTAATGACTTTACTTGTTACACCGTTTTGCCACGTCAGTACGACATCCAGCACGCCATCGCCATCCACGTCCATAAAACTTGGCTCCTGGCGTTTGGTGCTGTTGTTATAGACATAGGTGTTAAGTGTCAATAATGAGTATGGGCCAGTAAATTGCGGGTTGCCTGAGGTGACGCCGGAATTACGGAAATAATAAAGGACATCATTCGTATCGGCGTAAACAATATCCTGATGCCCGTCACCGTTAACATCAACAAGTTGCAGCGTATTGCCTACAAACGCAGGTGATGTGACGAAAGACTGGGGCATCGTCAGGTTCGTGTTGATAAGAGGCAATGGCTGAAGATTGTCATCAAACTGATAAAGGGACACGTTGCCACTACCATCAACAATGAAAAAGTCTGTGATCCCATCACTATTCAAATCACCGCTATCGTAGTGATAGATCCCATTGCCAATATCAGTTGCATCATTAAGACCATCATAGGCGAGCGTGTACGCGCCGCTGGACGGATCCTGGTAGTAAATCTGGACATTGAACCCGGTTAACTGATCATTTTGATCAAACTGGGCGTGCATATAAATAGCTTCAGGTATGCCATCGCCATTTAAATCCTGCTGCTTGACGCGATCCAGGCCAACCGTATCACCCGAAGGAGTTAACGCACGGTTTCCTGAACTACTAGAGTCTGTCGGCTGCCAGGTCATGACCAGATTGTGAGGGAAGAAATCTGTTGCTGGCAGGCAGTAATTATCAGCGCACTCCATCACAGATGTGAGCAGTGAGCGACCCGTATAGAGGCTTGAGTCATAACCTAATGTATATTCGCGGACAGGAGAGCCGCTAACCGACGTTTCGATGGATTTAAGACGCCGGGTGGTTTGGCTCAGGCCGCCGCCGAGCCAGCTGCGCGATGTATCCGGGCGGGTCTCATAGAAGAAACTAACTTTACGCGTACCTGGCGTGGAGTTATAACCTGTGTACAGAATTTCATGCAACAAGTGTTCGCCAGCGACTGGCGCACTGTAGCGGTATTCAATTGTATTCCCGGAAGCGTCCTGCTCTACAGCAATTGCCCAGCTTGCAATGATGCTACTGCCCGAGGGGATCTGACGTGAATCCGTGGTCGTTCCGAAATAGCTCGTCCTGTTATTGGGATAGTGAACCGTAAAGGATGATGAACTATTGACGGCACCCGACTGAACGACTTTTGCAAAAGCATCCTGTTCGGTGCGATATACAGCGCCCGACTGCCCATAAGTGCCGCTTACCAGCATCAACCGCTTCCCATCCAGACAAAGCTTGTCACTGACTTTCAGGGTAGCTGCGAGGCGATAACCATCCTGTGCCGGAGTTGCTGAGCAACGGTGAATTGAGGACGTTGCGGACAAGCCCCAGCCTACACCTGCGATACCATTGCCGCTTCGTGATGAGTAGGTGAGCGCCACTGACGGCGTCATACCGCTACGTCCTGGTGGTACTGCTATCGGTATCTGGTAGGTTGCGGCACCACCAGAAACGCCAGGCTGGCCCTGAACCGCGCCTACCCCCGGGTCATGAGAAAGTCCGCTAACCGCTCCACCGAAGTCATCAGCAACCGTGCCTCCGGTTTCTGCCCAGGCCGCCGGTAGCTGGACATTCACGCTATTTGAAACAGTTGGTGTGCCGCTGCACTTTTTCGAACCATCGGGCAAGACATTGCACGCGGCGACACGATGCGTCCAGTTTCCACTCTGATCAACCGTCACATTTGTTGAGGTGCCTGTCGCATTGGCCCAGGCAGACCAACTATTGGACTCATGGCGATTTGCGATTTGGTAACTGTCCGCATAGGAAGATGTACTAGCTGTCCAGCTCACTGTATACGTTGACTGTGACGTCTCTGCAGGGGCTGTTACTTCTGCTGGTGCGGCCGGTACAGGGTGTAAAACGGTGACTGTATTGGAGGTTGCATAAGCGCTACAGCCGGAGGTGTTGCAGGCGCGAACACGGTAACTCCAGCTACCATCCAGCCGCCCTGAAAACGATTTAGACGTCGCCGTTCCAACGGATGTCCATGAGCTGAACGTTGGGCTCTCGCTGTACTCATAACGGCCAATAACCCCGCCGCCGGAAGACCAGCTTAAGGTATAACTGCCATCGGCACTCGAACTCGGTACGCTTACGTTAACCGGAGTCGATGGCTTGTGCAGTACTGTTACTTTTGGTGAAATGGTTTGATAGATGCTGCAATCACTTGCGCTACAAGCGCGCACTTGATAATCCCACTCGCCATCAGCGCGGCCTGAAACAGACGTTGAAAGACTGGTACCAGAGTATATCTGTGTCCAGCTTTGATAAACTGTAGACCCATGAGGTTTAAAGCGTTCTTCCAGCTTGTAGGTTACTGAAGCTGTGGATGATGAACCCCAGGAGATGGTGTAAGCGCCATCGATATCAACAGAAGTAGGGCCTGAAATTGAACTGGGGGGAGCGACAGTAATATCAACAGTGACGGTATTGCTTAAGCTGCTGTATGAGCCGCAGTAAGGTACCCCGCCCTTCAGGTTACAGCCCCTGACCTGATACTGATAGGAGCCATTCGATTTGCCTGTGAAATCGTAACTCGTTGTGGTCGGGCTTACGGTCAGCGTTTGTGTCAGCACGCCACCTTTAAATTCTTTTAACTCATACCCCCACGCGTTGATACCGCTTGTAACCATATTTGCTGCAGCGGACCAGGAAACTGTTAAGGTGCCGTCGTTACTTGTCGAGGGGGAAACCGATATTGAACTGACAGGGCCAGGCTGGGCTACGGTTTCACAACTTGTAGTGCTTGTTGATGAGGTGCTCGCCGTCATTAACATCGGCTCATCGCAGTTGCTGGTCGTCTGCGCCGACGTCGAAAATGAAGCAAATAAAAAGAAAAGGCCAACTAAAACGGTACGTCCGTGTTTGGTGTCCATGGCAATCCCTGGAGTTTATTATTATGTGAACTTGTTATTTTTTATACGAAGCAGTCAACAAGAGCAACAAATTTTTAATTTTGCTGTAAATGTCCCCATCGCTTCAGGAAATTAACTCGGCAATTACTCAGCTACCGCCGCTTACCCCTCAAAGACGACTGATAACTGCCCGTTGTACAATCTCGACTACCAGCTGGCTAAAGCAGCTTCGGGGCCGGTGATTCTGAACCGTTAGCTTTGCGATTAAATTTGTTTCCTTCAGTCACACTTTGCCTGCCACCAGCCTCTTAAAGAAAACAACAACAAACGGCGGCACAAATAAAATGAACAAGACATTGTGTTTAGCACTGATCTTAATTTCCGCTCTGCTGAGTGGTTGTGGTGGCGGCAGTGAAACGACTCCTACACCAACGCCGCCTCCGCCAGCAGGCGTGACTATCACCACCGTTCTCGCCGGAAATCATACGGTTGAATACATTCAGTCTGATGGGAATGCGCAATTAGCGGGTACTAAGCAGGGGCTCTATTGGCGCAGTAATGCGACAGCAGCCTGGCAGCTGCGCTCACCTGCTACTACCGCGGTGACCGGGTTGGCGGTGCTCGGACAAGGCCATTATCTGGCCGCCTTCGCGCGGGAGCAACCAGCCGATAACTCAAACCCCTACCCCCTTTTTGTCACACAGGACCACGGTGAAACCTGGACACAGGTTCAACATGATTTCGGGCGTGAATTTAACACCGCGATAACGGCGCTGGCCTATGACCAAAGCACCGACCGGGTTTACGCCGTCGGCCATGCCGTGCTCGCCGTCGCCAATATTGATGCAAGCCACTGGACTTTGCTGTCCGGGGCTTGGGACGCGTTTGCCGCCGGGCTTCGGCTGCTAATCGTTGATTCCACTCGTCAGACAGTTTGGTTCGGCGGCCAGGGGGCGATCGAAAACGGCTATTTAAGTCGCTATGACTTGAGCTCGGGGGATTTAACAACCTGGTCTACCTTGTTACCGAATCCGTCCACCTATCTTGGTGGGCTCCTCCACCCTACCGATAGCAATACGGTTATTTTTGGGGCTGAGGGCGGCTTGGTACGCAGCACCAACTATGGTGCCAGCTGGACAACCCCGCTTGGCGACGTCAATCACCGTTTTTACTGGGATGTTGTTATTGATGGCGCCGGCACCCTATATACTGCCGGTTACGACAAGCTAAGCCCGGATCAGCCACTGATCATTGAGTGCAGCACGGATATCGGCCAGAGCTGGACCGCCATAAAGCTCGGCGCGCAGGTAAGCCGCGGCGGTGTCAAAAGCATGATGCTGGTATCAGGCGGCGGCCAGACGCTGCTCTACCTGGGCCTCTGGGACAACGGCATTAAAGCCGTGGCGGTGAACGACCTGAACTGCTAGTTCAGGTCTGATTTTAAGTTCCTGCGTATACCCCGGTGAAGAACGCCAGAACGATGAGGAATAACACTATTCCTGTTGCCCAGGCGGCGCCTGTGGGATTTCCCAGATTAATAGCCCGGCCTAATATCGGACCCGGCTTTGGCACCCAGCTGCGCGCATCTTTTTTACTGAAATAAATACCTAGCCAGCGGGGGCCTAACCAATTATTGGGGTCATGCCATTGTTGAGAATTAATATCATCTTGCGTCATGATTGATTCCTCATAGTCGTAATGAATATTACGATCTGCTATTCAAGCTACATGAGTATTTTTTAACCAGCAAGACAATAATAATTCAGGCACCCGAAGTCGGGTGCCTGAATGGAAGGCAAAACGTTTTCTTTAAAGCTTAGAATTCGTAGCTGAAGCCAACGAATGTCATTGAAACATCGCTGTCCACATGGGTATAGCCGGCTTTTACTGCCCATTCAGAGGTAAAGTAGTACTTACCGCTCAGGGTGTAGTTTTGCTCGGTATCTTCCCAGATATCAACGTGCTGGATATTCGCGTCAAGTTCGAATGAGTTACCGAAATTGTGGCGAACACCTGCGCTAACGCCATAGCCGGTATCGCTGTCGTTCATCAGGCTACCCGCGTCTACGTCATCATAAACTAACGCCAGAATACCGTATAAAGCAGTGGATTCGCTTAAGTTATGCTTATAACCAAAACCAGCTGCAAACGAGGTATTGTCCAGTTCACCTTTAGAAAGGTGGCGAGCAAAAGCTGTACCAAACCAGTTTTCATTCAGTGACTTTGAAAAATCAAACTGCATGCCGCCAACGTGGGTACCGTCAACATCAACGTTAACGTAAGAACCGCTGACGAAATCAAACGAAGGCGCATTTTTTGCCAGAGCAGCAGTAGAAGTTACCGCTAATGCGGCAGTCATAGCGACCAATAAACCGAGTTTTTTCATATAAATTATTTCCTTATAAAGAATCAGGGTGAAAAACGCCA
>NZ_JAWVYM010000049.1:0-6757 GCF_033722695.1 Pseudidiomarina sp.
ACTGCTGATGAAGCGCATGGACGAATTCGGCAGCAAGGTCTTCCTGGTCAACACCGGCTGGACCGGTGGCTCCTACGGTGTCGGCGAGCGCTTCAGCATCCCGACCACCCGCAGCATCATCAGCGCCATCCAGAACGGCGATCTGGACGACGTTGAGACCGAGCACCTGCCCACCCTGAACCTCAGCGTTCCGGTCAGCGTGCCCGGCGTAGACAGCAACCTGCTGAACCCGCGCAACACCTGGGCCAGCACCGAAGACTACGACGCCAAGGCCGCCGAACTGATCGGCCAGTTCGTCGAGAACTTCAAGAAGTTCGACGTCTCTGACGCGATTGTAGAGGCCGGGCCAAAAGCATAAGGCCCACCTTTACTGCAAAAGCGCCCTGCTCCTTGAGCACGGCGCTTTTTTTGTGGCTTGCGTCTTGTCAGGCAACCCCGGCAAAGGGCATCTCTATACCTTCCTGGCGCCTGCCTGCGTCAATTCTGGAACTGCGGTCGATGCTTTCATAGGAGCTCGGTAGCAGTCGGCGCGCGAGTCGGTTCACCCGACTTTCCAACCAATTGGGCAGATCCATCCCCAGGGGATTACTTTCTGCAATCTGCGGGTCAGACATCACTCGTGTGCCCATCATGTAATCGAACCATGGGCGGGTAACACACCAGCTGGCATCCTGGTTTGCATTCATGTGGTGATGGGCACGAGAGGAAGATGGCTTTCCTTTAAGGCTCTACTCCTCACATTACAGCGGCATTGAGGTCAGTGAAAACTGAGCCATGCTGCAATTCGGGCCGAAGCTGTAAGCTCACCTTTACCGGAAGAGCCCCTGCTCTTTGCAGCACCGCACTTTTTGTGCCCCATGATTGAATACGTGAAAAGAAGAAGTCACGCCATTACATGGCAGCTTGGAGAGTGATGGACTACGCTGCTTTTCTATTAGATTAGGTTCTACCCCATTTCCACGTACGGTTTTAAAACGATGGACACGCTCTCGCTTGGGCATTCCGGTGAAGCCCTCGCAGGCCGCATTGTCTTCACAGAGCCCGACAGCACTCATACTGATTACAACACGATTGCTGCCAAGGAAGCGTTGATAATCGCCACTGGTGATTTGGCTGTCGCGACCTGAATTCAGAATCACAGGCGTTTTCCCTGGCGCTGGCAGGCCAGACAGCCATCTCACCCGCTTTGATGACCATATGGCGCTCCTGGCGATAATTCATGATCAAAAAGGGGTCAGATCGATTTATGAATAATCAATCAGGCCCCATTAAGTACCCCCATCAACTCGATGTCCGTCATCCACTTGCATGGATTCACCGGCGCGCAGAAAGCGTCCGGTTCGATAATCATTACCAAAGCCCTCGGCAAAACTCCCTTCGCGATACACCAACTGACCAGCAATCAGCGCCGCCATGACTGCTGAATCACTGCTATTGCTCAATCGGCTGAAGTTGCCGAACTCAGGGATAACGCTTTCATGCAGCTCATCGACCGAAGCATTCAGACCTTCAGGGTCAATAATGACAACATCCGCGCGCGAACCGACATGCAGCTTACCGGCATCCACATCGTAGTAATCCGCCAACTCACCAGTGAGGCGGTGGACGGCCTGCTCAGTACTCATAAAAGGTTTTCCGGCCAGCTCAGCCTCGCGAACCCGCCGCAGGAATCGAACCGGCATGTTGTAGAAAGCCATGTTGCGCAGGTGGGCGCCGGAGTCGGCGAACCCCATTTGCAATGAGGGATGTGAAGCAATCTCATCCAGAACCTCAGGGCGATGGTTGGCTAAGACCATACGCCAGCGCAGTTTTCGGCCATGCGCGACGACAAGATCCAGAAAAGCATCGCCCGGATGCAAACCACATTCGTCCGCCACCTGACCAAAGGACTTGCCGATCACGCTCCTGTCCGGGCAGTCGACGATCTCGGTGTCGTGCAGATCACGTGTCCACAGACGAAAATCGATCTGATTATCCAGCTGATGCCTGAACTGGCGGCGGAAACCCTCATTCTGCATCAGTTTGTTGCGTTCGACCTCATCCTGTAGATGAAGCGCCAACTGGCCTGCCCCGAATTCCTCAAAGATGACGAAATCAATACCGTCAGCATAGACCTCGAATGGCACTGGCAGGTGTTGCCAGGTCAGATCGCTACGCAGGAGCTTGTTGGCACCACGAAACAGACCCAATAAAAAGTGGACCGCCTTTGAGGGCATGGCTTTGGTATCGGCGGCCACCAGCAGTGAGGTCCGCAGTTTCTTCCTGACAAAGAAGCCCGCGCTCTCCACCATGAACAGGAAGACATTCAGGGGGCGGGTCGTGTTGGGCGCACTCTGAAGTACCTTGCCATGCAGGCGCAGCCGCCTGTTCAGACGACGGTACTCTTTCCAGGTCGCAAACGTCGACGGTAACGAGCGCGAGCGATAACGCTCACCGTCGAGCTTGTCCCAGGGGGTGGTCATACCGGAGAGGCCGACAAAACCGGCATCAAGTGCATCATCCAGTAGCTGGCTCATCCGTTTGAGTTCACTCTTGTCCGGACGCACTTTGTCGTCTACCGCGCGCCCCAACCCAAGCACATGCGCCCGCAGATCAGAATGACCGAGGAAGGCGGCAACATTGGGTCCCAGGGGCAAGGACTCTAGATGCTGCACGTACTCAACAGGTGTGCTCCAGGTCTTGCCGCGCAACGCATTTAGCATCTGCTCACGAGGTATCGCCTCGACGCGGGAAAACATATCGGTGCAATCAAACGGGCCGGAAAACACCGTGGAAAGGGAACAACTGCCAAGAAAGATACTGGTCACACCATGCCGGACGGATTCTTTTAGCCCTGGCGCCACAAGCACCTCGGCATCATAGTGCGTATGGATGTCCACGAATCCTGGCAACACCCACTGCCCATCGGCGTCAATGACTTCGCAGCCGTCATTCTCGGGTAAGGGCTGCTTGGCTATGGCTGTCACATGACCGTTGCGTATTCCCAGATGACGTACTGAAGGCGCCACACCCGTGCCATCGAACCAGAGTCCGTTCTTAATAATGGTGTCGAAGCTCGACAACATGGTCCACCTCTCTCAATTAACAGGTTGTTTAAGAAGGCCTCAGTTAAAAACAAGTCACATGACTTGTCAAGTCACCTGACTTGCAAAATGCCGCTATCTCTCTTAGAATTTCCAGCATGACTCAAAAGAAAACTTCCCAAGTCACCCAGGCGCAACGCAGCGCAGCAACCCGGGCGACGCTGCTTAATGCCACTATTGAAAGTCTGATTGACGTGGGTTTTGCGGCGACGACCACACGTAGCGTGGCCAACCGGGCAGGCATCAGTCAGGGTGCTCTACAGCATCACTTTCGTAGTAAGAATGATTTGGTCGATGCTGCGATTTTCTGGTTGTCCCAAAAGCTCGCATCGGATATCAACGCTGCAACAATCGGCGGCAACAACGATCGTGAACGCATCGCGTTTGTCATCGACCGCCTCTGGGAAGTACACAATTTGCGGATAGCGCCTGCCGTCTTCGAGATGTATGCGGCGGCGCGCACGGATTCCAATCTCGCTGCCGCCGTTGCCAAACTTGTGAAGCAGCAAAACCACCTGCTTCACACAGTTTGTCGCCAACTCTTGCCAGAACTATCCGCTATGCCCGGATTTTCGGACCAGCTTGCAATAATCCTCGCGATGTTAAGGGGTACCGTTATCCTGCGTTCAATCCCTGGCGTTCAGGATGGCTATGTAGACTGGTCGGTACTTCGCAACCACATCTTGAGCAGCATTGACCGATTTATAGAGGCAAGCGGCAAAAAAGCTTAACAACCAAAAATGGGGACAGATTTATTTCAAGGACCGTCAAACTAACGAAAAATAGAACGTATCGCTAAAGCCAGCGCTTTCTTCAGCGCCCTAGCCTCATAACTAATCAAACAAGTGCGTTCCGGCAGGTATCCGGTGATGGCTCATTGTCTCTGCCGGTACCAGCAAGCCGTAGCCACGATGACCGCCTCGATGGAGGGGCGCGCCAGCCCCTGCTCCTGCAGGAAGGCATCAGTAATGGCGGTGTCGAAGCGAGTGGGCTGAATAAAGTTCAGCGCCTCCGGCCAGGTATTTATCAGGCGGGGCAGACCGGGCAGTCGCAACAGGAGCGCCAGCAAAGGCATTGGCACGTGGCGTTGCGGTGCCCGCCGGCCCAGCAGGTCGGCGGCAATAGCGAGCAGCCCCTTCAAGCTGGGCGTGGCCGGGTCCAGAACCAGCAACCGCTCAGGCACACGGTCACTGGTGGCGGCAACAGCCATCAGCGAGGCCAGATGATCCACCGCCACCAATGGCAGCCAATGCTCGGGGCTGCCGGGAATCATCGCCATGCGTCCCCGGGCCAGATTATCGAGCAGGGCAAACAGTGGCTGGCTGGTATCGAGACTGCCAGTATCACTGTGGCCCGCGACAGTAGCGGGCTGCACTTCCACCAGATCCAGATCGCCTGAACTTGCCAGCGCACGCACCCGGATTGCTGCTTCCAGTTTGCTGGCTTCATAACCACCAACCATACGATATACCCGCCGCCAGTCCACCCGGTCCGGATCATCGTTGTCAATACCCAGTCGCCGCAGGTGATCATGGTTTTCCAACATGAATCCGCTGACAAAAACCAGACGGCTTTGGTGACGCCGGGCCAGCTCAGCCACCGCCAGACTGCCGGCCACGTTGGTGCGGCGAGCGATGGCGGGATCCAGCTGCCACGCGAAGCGGGCCCCCAAATGAATGATGGCCTCCGGCGCTTCCAAATCCTCCGGCAGGCCCAATCCGGGCAGGTCCAGGTCTCCTTTTACTGCATGCAGGCGGTCACCCTGACCGCCGAGATCACTCACTTGTTGGCGCAGCGTCGAGAGCTGGGTCTCAGGTTGACGCAATACCGCATACAGTTCGTGGCTTCGGGTTAACTGGGCGCATACATGACGGCCGATAAAGCCGGTAGCGCCGGTGATAAGCAGTGTCATGGCAGGTCTCCTTGGTAGGGTCTGCCAACACCTTAAAGGTTAGAGTACACTCAAAGGTCAACACCCAGTTGAGAAACCATCATGCAGATTGCGGAGCTAGAGCAGCGTACCGGCGTAAACCGCCACACCCTGCGTTATTACGAAAAGGCCGGCCTGCTTCAGGAAGTAGGACGGCGCGGCAATAATTACCGGGAATACCCGCAAAAAGCTGTGGAACGAGTCACCATGGTGCGCCAACTTAAGGCTCTCGGTTTTTCCCTGCGGGAGATTCGGGACATACTGAATGCTCTGCGCAGCGATAGCATTGACTGTGAACGGGGCGCCACGCTGATGGCTGAGAAAAAGGCGCAGGTGGAGGACAGGATTCACAAACTGAAACAGGTCAGCATCCTGCTTGGGCGGGAACAGCGACGGCTCGAAGAAAGTGCGGCAGCCCTGCGCGCAAGCGGGCGTCTGACCTGACCTTATCATCCGTCCGGTCGTGCATAGGGACAACGGCAAAACTTGCCCTCAATCACCAGATCATGACCAAAGCGAAGACGTGTGCCGTCGGATGTGAACTCGCACTCCTCCTCAATGCTATAACTGCGGAACTGCCCGGCAGGCAATGACGCCATCATCGATAGCACATTGAAGGTGTGATGGGCACTATGCGGAAATGGTTTACCGGTAAGATTCTATTCCTCACATTACATCGGCTTTGAGGTCAGTGAAAGCTGCGCCATACTGCAATTCGGGCCGGAGCTGTAAACCCACTTTTCCCGGGAAAGCGCCTTACTCTTTAACGACCACACTTTTTTGTGCCTTGTGATTGAGTGTGGGAAAAGAGGAAGTCACGCGATTACATAGCAGCTTGGTGAGCGATGAGCTAAGCTGTTGTTTTATCAATCGTTAGATAGAACCCTGACCGGTGAGGAATTCGGAATAATGAAGCGGTCATGTACTTGCAATATCGAGGCGTTCTATCTAACTGCTGTTACATGTCAGGTAGTTTAATTTGAGGGTTTTGAATGAGTGGCGATAAATGGCATCAGTGTGTATCGGTGAAATTCTCCGATGGGGAGGTTCGCTCGATCAAAATGATCAAGGAAATATTGCATAAATGTGAGTTTATACCATCAGGTGATGGTGAGACATATACTATCCCTCGAAAAGAGCATATAGAAGATTGGCAGACTGAAAGTATTGTATACGTTAGTTTGTTAAGAAAAGGGGAAGAAGTTTATTTTAATCACGAAGGTTACAGTGATTGGGACGTATTAAACTTAGAGTACCTACTACCTTGGCTACCGATTGAAAATATCACAACTTTTCTCGAAACTGTTGAGTATGTTTCAAAGCACTTAGGTATTAGTGCGGAATTTAATGGTGGTTCATTCGTTGCTTCAGAAGTTAAGAACTATGCGCTTGAATGTGCTCGTGAGCTTACTGAGAGAATGGAGGCGCCTGGTGGAGAATTCTTAGCTCAAGCTATCGAAATGGATCTGCCAGTATAGTGGGAGTAAGATGGAGACATGTAACAATGAAGTTGCAGGCGACAAATTTTCCGTTCCGCCATTTGTGAATTGCTGTCGCAATTTTATCACAAATGGCTACACTCCAAATTTGCGCCTGAACAAGTGCGTTATGCGTAATTGACTATGAACCCGATAATCGAAAAAGAAATGGAAATTCTCTGGTCTGACTTCGACAGTTATGACGTCGACCAAAAGTTAGAAGCTTTTGAAAGGTTGAAGGATTCTGCATCCGAAGAGGACTTGCC
>NZ_JAWVYM010000050.1:0-6694 GCF_033722695.1 Pseudidiomarina sp.
GCGCTTTTTCGCCCATCAACTGCGGCACCATAAGAACTCCGCCAAAGTTATTGAGTACCTGAAGAACCGCGGGCTCAACGGCGAGATCGTGAAGGCTTTCCAGATTGGCTATGCACCGGATGAGTGGGATGGCATTCTGAAAGCGCTGTCGAGCGGTCAGGCCAGCCGTGAGCAGCTGGTTGAACTTAAGCTGGTCAATAAAAACGGCAATGGCCGCTATTATGATTTCTTCCGCGACCGGGTGATGTTCCCGATCCGGGATCGTCGTGGTCGCGTGGTCGGCTTCGGAGGCCGGGTACTGGAAGGCGATGGCCCCAAATACCTGAACTCGCCGGAAACGCGTATTTTCCATAAAGGCCGTGAGCTTTATGGCTTTTACGAAGTGCGTCAGGCGCACCGACAGCCTGAGCAGATCCTGATCGTTGAAGGCTACATGGACGTGGTGGCACTGGCCCAGGCCGGTATTAACTACGCCGTGGCGTCGCTCGGCACCGCGACCACCACCGAGCAGCTGCAGATACTGTTCCGTGCCACGCCGCGGGTGGTTTGCTGCTATGACGGCGACCGGGCCGGCCGCGACGCTGCCTGGCGGGCGCTGGAGAACGCGCTGCCGCTGCTGACCGACGGCCTGGAGCTTAAGTTTTTGTTCCTGCCCGACGGTGAAGATCCGGATTCGCTGGTGCGCAAAGAGGGCGCTGAGCACTTTGAAGAGCGCCTGACGAAAGCCCAGAGTTTTACCGATTACTTTTTCAGTCACCTGGCAGAATCGCTGGATTTGAATACCGATGCTGGTAAGTCTGCATTGCTGAAGCAGGCTAAGCCGCTGATTGAGCGCATCGCCAGTGACTTCTATCGCGAGACCCTGATGGAGCGACTGGCGCGTCTGTTGCGCCGCGAAACCTCGCAGATCGCCAACCATATTAAGGCACCAGCCAGTGGCCGACGCCCGGCAGAGAGTCTGAAGATAACCCCCATGCGGCGCGCCATCGGCCTGCTGTTGCAGCACCCTGAGCTGGGCCAGGAAGTGCCGCTGCATGAAGAACTTAAAGCACTGAAACTCCCCGGTATCGAACTGTTGCTGGCTATGCACCGACAAACCAGCGAGCGGCCGGTGACTACCGCACAACTGCTGGAAATGTGGCGCGGGGCGCCCGAAGAAAATGCGCTGCGCCAGTTGGCACGCTGGGACCATCATCTGGATCCGGAACGCGTCCGGCAGGAATTCCTGGATATTTTTCTATTTTTTATCGATCAGTTTGTCGAGCAGCGCGCCAGTGAATTGCTGGAAAAGGAACAGCAGACGCCGCTGACACGCGCGGAGCAGCAGGAGTACATGACCCTGCTAAAATACCGTTCCGGCAAAGGTAAAAAATAAGCCAAACGGCTAACGGATTAGTGAAATGGACCAACGTGTTGGTCAGATGCTTCACCCCAGGCCATCAGCTTTCAGCTTGTTTCAGTAAAAATGCTATTTATAACAGTAAGATAGAAAAGCTGGCATCCCTATTGCATAAATTCACGCTGTAAGTACATATCTTACCCCTGAAAATTTAGACTATAAATCAAACAATTATGAATTGGAGTAACACATGAAAGGTACTCAGTTAGCCGCTTTCGGTTTAGTGGCCGCACTCAGCTTTGGTCTGCAGGGCTGTATCGTCGTTGCCGATGGTGATGGTATTCACAAATACAGTAAAGCCGACTACGAAGACACCGAAGCGCGCAACCGCAAGGTTATAGCCAGTCTGGATGAAGGCGCGACCCTAAAACAAGTCGAAAATGAGATGGGCTCACCGAATTTCTCTGACCTGGTGACCGTGGACAATGTCCGCTACCGCGTCATGTACTATCGCACCCATCGCGTTCATGCTGATGGCAACACCACCAAAGACGAGTGCACGCCACTGGTATTTGCTGACGGCGTTCTGATCGGTACCGGCGACCTGGCACTGGCCCGCATCCCGCACCACGACTGATTAATTTCTGGCTCAAAACGACAAAATCTGCTATAGTTTCCGGTCTTGAATTTTATCCTTGATAGTGCTCTTTTTCGCATTCGGTGTAACGTTTAAGACCGGTCACTTTTTCTATAAATATCAGGTGGTATTTCTGTATGCAGCAGAGTCGTCAATCACAGCTCAGAACGCTCATTGCTAAAGGCAAAGAGCAGGGGTATTTAACGTTCGCGGAAGTGAACGATCATCTGCCTTCTGAGATCGTTGATTCGGATCAGATCGAAGACATTATTAGCATGATCAACGACATGGGCATCAAGGTGTTTGAACACGCACCGGATGCTGATGAGTTGATGATGAGTGAAGACACCGCCGATGAAGATGCCGCGGAAGCTGCCGCCCAGGCGCTGGCCAGTGTTGACGGTGAATTAGGCCGCACCACGGATCCGGTCCGCATGTACATGCGTGAGATGGGTACCGTTGAGCTATTGACCCGTGAAGGCGAAATCGACATCGCCAAGCGCATCGAAGAAGGCATTAATCAGGTTCAGTGCTCAGTTGCTGAATATCCTGAAGCCATTAACTTTTTACTTGATCAGTGGGATACCTGCGAAGCCGAAGAAATGCGGCTGACGGATATTATCTCAGGATTTATCGATCCCAACGAAGTCGACGAAGCTCCGGTTGCCGCCACCCATATCGGGTCTGAACTGTCCAAAGAAGAGCTTGAAGACGAAGACGACGATGGCGACGAGGATGACGAGGATGATGACGCCTCAGAAGGCGGTATCGATCCGGAGTTTGCGCGCCAGAAATTCGCAGAATTACGCGACCAGTACGAGAAAACCCGCAAGGCTATCAGCAAGCACGGCCGTGACCACGCCAAAGCCCGTTCTGAAATTGACGCCCTGAGCGACCTGTTCAAACAGTTCCGCCTGGTGCCCAAGCAGTTTGACCGGCTGGTGAAAGACATGCGCGACATGATGCATCGTGTGCGTGTGCAGGAACGCTTGATCATGAAAATGTGCGTCGAACAGTCGGCGATGCCGAAGCGCGCTTTCATGAAGTCATTTGCTGGTAACGAAAACAGCACCGCCTGGCTGGATCAGGCCATCGGCGCCGGTGAAAGCTACTCGGATGCCCTGAAAGTTCTGCAACCAGAGCTTGAGCGCTGCATCCACAAACTGGCTGAAGTTGAGATTGAAACCGGGCTGACTATCGCCAAGGTAAAGGATATCAACCGTCGCATGTCGATCGGTGAAGCCAAAGCGCGCCGGGCCAAGAAGGAAATGGTTGAAGCCAACCTGCGTCTGGTTATCTCAATCGCGAAAAAATACACCAACCGTGGCTTGCAGTTCCTGGACTTAATCCAGGAAGGTAACATCGGTTTGATGAAAGCCGTGGACAAGTTTGAATACCGCCGCGGTTACAAATTCTCGACCTATGCTACCTGGTGGATACGTCAGGCCATTACCCGCTCAATTGCGGACCAGGCCCGGACCATCCGAATCCCGGTGCATATGATCGAAACCATCAACAAACTGAACCGGATCTCGCGGCAGATGCTGCAGGAAATGGGTCGTGAGCCATCGCCGGAAGAACTGGCCGAGCGCATGGTCATGCCTGAAGACAAGATCCGCAAAGTACTGAAGATTGCCAAAGAGCCGATCTCGATGGAGACTCCCATTGGCGATGATGAAGATTCGCATCTGGGTGATTTCATTGAAGACACCACGCTGGATCTGCCGGTCGACTCAGCCACCGCTGAGAGCCTGCGTAACGCAGTCCGTGAAGTGTTAGGTGGCCTCACCCAACGTGAAGCGAAAGTATTGCGTATGCGATTTGGTATCGACATGAATACCGACCATACTCTGGAAGAAGTTGGTAAACAGTTCGACGTGACGCGTGAACGGATTCGTCAGATCGAAGCCAAAGCTCTGCGTAAACTGCGGCATCCAAGCCGCTCGGAGCAGCTGAAGTCGTTCCTGGACGAATAAAAACGTACTCATTTCGCTGATAAAGGATGATTTATGATCGCAGCTGATCAGAACGCGACCGAAAAACAGCAACCGCATCGCATTGTCGATGCGCATTTTCATATCTACAACAGTGCCTATCCCCTGATCGAAAATCAGGGGTTTTTGCCACCGCCGTTTACCGTTGAAGACTACCAGCACCGCACTAAAGATCTGCCTATTATTGGCGGTGCGCTGGTATCCGGTTCGGTGCAGGGCTTTGACCATACCTATTTCTCTGATGCGCTGCCCAAGCTTGGCGAATGCTTTGTGGGCATTACCAACTTGCCCAGCAGTGTGTCTGACGCGAAGATTCTCTCGTTAAAAGAACAGGGCATTCGTGGCGTGCGGGTAAACCTGAAGCGCCGGGTAGTGCGTGGTTTAGACAACCTGGTGGATTTTGGTGAGCGGATCTGGGATCTGGCCGGCTGGCATCTCGAAATGTACGTCGATAGCCGTGAAATGGACGAAGTACTGCCGAAGCTGCTGAAGCTGCCGAAAGTGTCCATTGACCATCTGGGTATGGCGCGTTCCGGCGTGTCGCAGATTCAGCGTCTGGCCGAAGCCGGCGGTAAGATTAAAGCCAGTGGCTTTGGTCGCACCGAGGTGAACGTCAGCGAAGCCGTGAAGCTGCTGTACAAGACCAACCCCGACTGCCTGATGTTCGGTACCGACCTGCCGTCCGTGCGTACCGAGCGGCCCTTTAACTTTGGTGACATTGAGACCATCTGCGCAGCCCTCGACGACGAGAAGGCTATCGACAAAGTCTTTGCTACCAACGCCGCTGAATTCTACGGCATAAAACTTTAAAAAAAGCCTCCCATTTTCTGCATGGGAGGTCATGACAAGCGGGCCGAAATTTCATATACTTGCGCCCGCTTTGCTAAAAGCATCCTACCGAAATACCAACATGGCCCCTTAGCTCAGTGGTTAGAGCACCCGACTCATAATCGGTTGGTCCCCAGTTCAAATCTGGGAGGGGCCACCATCTAAATAAAGAAATCAAGATTTAGTAGGCGCTAACACTACGTGTCTATTTCCGTTTTCGGGTCAATTAACGGATCAAGTAGTCTAGATAGCATCATTTGTAATCAGTAGAAATAGGTTGCTATCAATATTGGATGGGCAGAATGTCTATGGGTTTAGAAAAGCAACTACTTTAGCTCTGAAGTTTTCAACCTCTTTTGGATATTCGTCTTCAAGTAATTTGTAGAGTATTAAGCGACAATTACGGTGGCCGGTCTAGCGACAATTATCTTGGCCGGTTGATCTGATAAGGTTCGGTACAGCAGAACGGAGGAGTTCACTGTGCCGGGAACACGAATCACGGATCAACAGGTCAAGAAATACATGACTCATAGAAAACGAAACAGCCAAGTTGTCGCTGCTGCAAAAGCAGGCATATCTGAGCGTTCAGCCCGGCGTATTGATAAACAACAACAAGATAAAAAACTAACTCAACGGCAATGGCGTACGCGCCAAGATCCGCTTGAAAGCATTTGGGGTTCTACCCAGATTTTACGGACACATCCAAAAAGAGGCATAATATGCCCATAAGGAGTGTTCATGACCAAACGAAGAAAGTACAGCCCCGAGTTTAAACGAGAAGTCTTAGCTCTGACAAAGCAGCCCGGTGTGAGCTGCCGTCAGATCGCTATTGAGGTCGGTATTAACCCCAATTTACTCAGTCGGTGGAGACGCGAAGCGGAGCCATCCTCTGACCAGGCTTTCAATGGCTCAGGTAATCCCCGCGATGAAGAAATGGCGCGGCTTAAACGCGAGAATGCCCGACTTAAAAAGGAACGGGATTTTTTGCGCGAAGCGGCAACGTTCTTCGCCAGAGAGTTGCCCTAAGATATAGGGCGATAGAGCGTTGCCGCGATAAATTCCCGATACGCTTAATGTGTCGATGCCTGCGAGTGTCACCCAGCGGATATTACGCCTGGGCGGCACGATCTCCCAGTGCCCGGGATGTCGAAAACCAGCGCATCCTGACCCGTATTAAGGAGATCCACGATGATAGTGGTGGCGTCATTGGCGCACCACGTATGCATGAAGATCTCTCTGTTGAGGGCGAACGGCTGAGTCTGAATCGCGTTGCCCGCTTAATGGCAGTCAATGGCATTCAGGGTTGGCCCCGCAAGAAAGGACGAGGCAGAAAGCGGCAGGCCGCCCGACCGGCGGGCCTTAAAAATCACCTGGCACGTGACTTCACAGCAGCAGAGCCTGAAACCAAATGGGTCACCGATATTACCGAAGTAAAAACCACCGAAGGTAAATTGTTTCTGTGCGTTGTACTGGACCTGTATAGCAAGTTGGTTGTTGGTTGGTCCATGCATCACAGTCAGGATCGCCATATGGTTGTCCGGGCAGTGGAGATGGCAGTCTGGCAACGAACAGGTAACCAGCCGCTAATTTTACACTCTGATCGCGGCTCTCAATTTACCAGTGGTGATTATCAGCGGGCACTTAAATCTAATCACCTGGTGAGCAGCATGAGTGCGGTCGGTCACTGCAGTGACAACGCCCCCTGTGAAGGTTTTTTTGGAATACTCAAGCGTGAACGAGTGAATTACCGCCTGTACCGAACCAGGGATGAAGCGCGTTCAGATATCTTTGATTATATTGAACGGTTTCATAATCCAAGAATGCGTCGTAGACTGGCAAAACGAGATCAGCAGTTTAGTGCGATTTTAAACCGTCCGTGATAACTGGGTAGAACCC
>NZ_JAWVYM010000051.1:0-6000 GCF_033722695.1 Pseudidiomarina sp.
ATAGGTCGCTTTGAATTTAAGGAGTTTTGGGTTTTTTCTGACGGTGCTGAGCTCGCCAAGCGATTCGTCCCTCAGTGCCCAGTTGCGATCACCTAGCATCCCCATTTTTCCTATGACGCCTTCTTCTACCCGGGTCCCTTCCATCGACTTCACGGGATAACGCCATAATTCGCTTACCTTGCCTACCTCAAGCCGTTTTTTCTTATCCATTGTATTGCCCTTTTAAACTGCCTTCGTCATATCGATCCGCCGTTTTCAGGATCCCTTCAACCAATTTACCCATGCATACCGAAGAATCTTTCCGAGTGGCATAGGGATCGCCTCTCCTCTTTGTCGGATCCGGTCGTTGACCGAGGATAAACGTACGCGTACGATTTAGTCAAATGAGAGCGTTTTGGTTCTGAGGGTGAGGTGTTGATGGAAGATCTCGTTATAGAAAATGTAACGGTATGGGCCGGGCCCCGACCGAAACCTCGCCGAGGCTGGGTAACCACTGCGTTTATGCCTATACCATCGCAAAGTCTAAAGGCATCACGGGAATGTCCATGAATCAAGACGCCAAGATGGGGAGGCCCAAACAATCCGATGATGAGCGGCAGAAAAAGGTCGATGCAATCATTCAAGCGGCTCAATCTCTGTTTATAGCGGAAGGTTTTCCGTCGGTGTCCATGAGAAAGATTGCTGCAAAAGCCGGCATGGGCACGATGACGTTATACAAGTACTTTCCGAATAAAAATGCGATTTTGCATCATATCTGGGCTGGTTTTTTCGATGAATTATTCGATTTAGTGAGGTCGGATGTTGAAAAGCAAACAGATGCGAAAAGTAAGTTGAAGACGATGTGTATGACTTACTTGAATTACTGGGTGGGGCACCCGGATCGGTTTCGTATCGTTTTTCTCAACGAAGACAGAGCTTCGTCCACCGATGAATTTTTTATTAACCATGCCAACATCACGCAAGAAATGCTGCTCATTGTGGGGCCTATGATGCAAGATTTATCAAAGTCTGTTGATCCATCTTCAATGATGGTATTTCTGGAAAGTTTGATGTGCTTCGTTCATGGGGTTGCATTGAATGTGATCACGATCAGTGAATACCCATGGAGTGATTACGAAAAGTACATCGATATTTTTCTGGATTCGCAATTCTAATCAATGTGCCGTGAACATCTTGGCCGCTTATGGCTGTGGTGATATTCAGAACAGACAGGAAGCCTAGTAGATATGAAGCTGACCAAGATTGAACAGGTTCAGAAAAGAGTCGGAAAATTGCCGGCACCTCGAGACCTTAAAGTCATCGACCATGTTGACGAGCATGCCGTGCGTTGGTTGTCGTACTCTAATTTCGCGTTTATCGCTTTTGGCAAAGCCGGAAATATTCAGCTTACCTCGGCGGGTGGTGAAAGAGGTTTTGTGTCTACTTCTGATTCCGGGCATTTGCTCATTCACCTGGCTGCATTAGACGATGGAAGTATCGTTGAGCAGGGTTTGTCTTTTGGTGCACTGTTTATGGTGAGCGGTATGGACGAAACCTTGCGCGTGAATGGCAGGGTCTCTGGTATTACTGATGGACTGGCGACTTTGGAAGTGGAGGAGTGTTATTTGCACTGCGCCAAATCCTTCCGCCGCTCGGATTTTTGGTCGCCTCAGTCAGTCGGGCAGTCGCAGTGTGAGATATCGGATTTTGTTAAGCGGTCCAGATTTCTGGTTTTGGCAAGCATCAATAGTCGTGGGGAAGCGGATGTCAGCCCAAAAGGTGATCCGGAGAATTTTCTAATCCAAGAAGACGGTGGCTTTATCTGTTTCTCTGATCGCCCAGGTAATCGAAGAATAGACAGTTTCGGCAACATTATTGAGCAGCCGGAAGTTAGCGTTATAGCCTTGGTGCCAGGTTGTAAGGACATTCTCGAGCTTCAGGGCACAGCAGAGCTTTGCACTGATGAGCATCTCCTGGATAGATTCGCGATACAAGGTAAGAAGCCAAAGCTCATCACAAGAATAAATCCAGCCTCAATGAGAATCAGACCAAGCATCGCCATTGCCAATTCAGTTCTGTGGCCCGCGGGAAAAGTGCCTGAAGATCTGAGGCCTTCAGAGATTTTTAAGGCTCACGTGAAAAAAAGTAAAGAGAGTTCTCTGCAAGCAAAGGTTGCGCGTGCAGCGGTGTCTTTGCCTGGCGCTATGGAGAAGGGGCTGGAGTTGGACTATAAACATAACATGTACTGAGTTGATGGTGGCTCACCGTCCCGCCCCATCGAATTGAGGTTAAAGTTCTCAAGTTTTCACGAGAGTGATGGGAATAAGCGGTGTGAGATATTTTGCCTACGGATCAAACATGTCCCTCCCAAGGTTGCGGCAAAGGGTTCCCGGCGCCAAGCCAGTAGGCGCCTATACGCTTGCAGAGCACTCTCTGCGGTTTCATAAGGTGAGCAAGATAGATGGATCTGCAAAATGCGATGCTCTGTTTACAGGCCACTCTGAAGACTGTGTGATCGGTGCGCTGTTCGAAATACCCGAGAACGAAAAACAAGTCCTGGATCGGGCCGAAGGCCTGGGTTTTGGCTATGAAGAAAAGCGTGTCCTGGTCAGTGATGCTCAGGGGAACGTCGTTGACGCATTTACCTACTGTGCAACCCATACCGACCCTGACCTGCTGCCCTACTCCTGGTATCTGTACCACGTTCTTTACGGGGCCAAAGAAACAGGAGTTCCGGCGGAGTACATAGCGGCGATAGAGGCTACAAAAAGCAAGGAAGACCCCGACAAGGGCAGGGATACCAGTGAGCGTGCCATATACAACAAGCAATACCCGCGACCGTAATCCCGCCACGTTCGGATACTGGCGCAGGTCACTGCCAATCCGCTTATTTTACCTATTTTTTGGTTGTTTTAGTGAATAGGTAGCATTTCCCATTATACTTGATGGTTGGGACCGTCTTCGCGAAATGGATGTCGAAGTGTCAGGAAAAGCTTAATGAATCTGCTGAGCAACCTCTCTCTCAAGTCGCGTTTGGTGATACTGGTTTCTATCCCCCTTGTCGCTATTGCCGGCCTATCGATATACGCCCTCATCGTATTTTCAGACATTAACCGAGGGGTGACGAGTATCTACAACGATCGAGTGGTGCCTCTAAAAGACCTGAAAGTCATCTCGGACGATTATGCGGTTTTCGTGATTGATGCCATCAACAAGGCCAATGCTGGGCGAATATCCCCAGAAGAAGCACTTCGCCAAATCGAGGAAGCGGAATCGGCCATCCGTTCGAATTGGTCAAGATATGCGCAGACACTGCTTACAGACCGGGAAGAAGAGCTTGTGCGCCAGGCTGAGGGTCTGTTTACAGCCGCAGATCAGGGGATAGCGGAGGCGAAGCGGGTTCTTCGTAGCGCGCCCTCCAGTGCAGAGGGTCAACTGGACCAGATTGACGGCCCACTTTACGACGTTATTGATCCGATAACCGCAAAGATTGGTGAACTGATAGAGCTGCAACTTGATGTTGCGGCCACGGAGAGAGAGTCGGTGGGCGAGCTTTATGCGCAGAGCCAGCTGCTCTATCCGATAACCGCTGTTGTCGCGGCCGTGCTCTCCATTGGCGCAAGTGTTCTCATCATTTTGTCCATCACCGGTCCTATCCAGTCCATGAGGAATTTGATGCGATCTGTGGCTGAAAATTCCGATCTTTCCCAACGTATGGACGTGACTGGAACAGATGAACTTGCTGAGTTGGGTAATTCTCTTAATCATATGTTGAATGAATTTGATCAGGTCCTCAGTCGGCTTTCAGGCGTATCGGACGAGGTCGCGACAGCGTCAGAGGAACTGTCGTCAATCAACGCCAACGTAGAGCAGAACATCGAGTCCCAGTCGGGCCAGACCGACCAGGTTGCGACCGCAATGAATCAGATGAGCGCTGCCTCCAACGATGTGGCAAGAAGCGCCGAAGAAGCTCAATCTGCCGCCAGATCAGCGAAAGAGCAGGGCATTGAAGGTCGTGTGAGAGGCGAAAAAGGTCGCGAAGCGTTGCACCGGCTGTCGGAGGACATCCGTCGGGTTGCAAAACAGATCAACTCTCTGGAGAGCAAGAGCCTGGAAATACAGAAGGTTACCCAGGTGATAAATGATATTGCAGATCAGACCAACCTGCTGGCATTGAACGCTGCAATCGAAGCTGCCAGAGCCGGAGAGCATGGTCGTGGCTTCTCCGTGGTAGCGGATGAAGTGCGTTCCCTGGCGAAACGAACGCAAACATCAACTGCTGAGATTGCGAGTGTGATTGATGGGCTAACCGAGGAAAGCAAGGCAACCGTAGCGGTCATGCAGTCGGGGCTGGAACAGGTTGAAGAGAACCGCATGTTGATTGACGATATTGCCGAAACGCTGAATGCCATTAGCGATGCCATCGATCACATCGTACAGATGGGTGAACAAATCGCCAGCGCAGCGGAAGAGCAGTCTGTGGCAGCAGAGCAGGTAAGCGGTAATCTGACCCACATCGTGGATCTGTCCAATCAGAACCTTGATGGCGCCAAGCAGTCCTCCGAGGCGAGTCATGAATTAGCGAGACTCGCTGCAGAGATGAAGGACCGTGTTTCTTCGTTCAAAACGAGCGCCTGACATAACGGCACCTTGTTTGTCCACGCGGCAGACCATTTGTCGTCAACCAACCAAAAAGGGTCGCGACGCTAACCGCGACCCTTTCGAATACTGGTAGCAAGCGGCGGAGTTGAACCGTCTGCCCTAGCATTACTAGTTCTTTCTGGGTGAAACCTTCCATAAACGTTCAATTCTCGTCAAAACAGACGCTTAAAGAAATAGCTCACCTGCAAGTTCATGATGGACTATGTAGCATTTTGCGACACGACCATTGGGCGGGCAAAAAGGGGAAGTCACGCGATTACATGGTGGTTTGTCAGCAGCTGGTCTAAGCTGTTGTTAAATTTGAAACATTGGGCCGTGAATCGTGATAAGAAAGTGGCATTATCGAGAACGCACTTTTTGACAATATCGCGGAATTCGGTCTAGTTGCTGTTAGCGTTTTCGGGAGATAGCCATGCCTTTTATTCAAACCAAAGGTCCCAAAAAAGGGCTATGCAATATCTGCGGGACGCATGGCAAGCTGACTGAAGACCATGTGCCACCTAAAGGCACGATTAAGTTTCCTAGAATGACCCTGTACGGCATCAGCGAGGTGCTCAATGCAAAAGCTGAAAAAGATCGGAAGGGGAGGGATTTTCAGCAAGGTGTTAAATTCCGAAGTATTTGCTCCGTCTGCAATAACGACTATCTCGGTGGGCTCTACGACCAAGAATTAAAAAATTTCGCTAACAACGTTGGCTCGTACCTACATAGTTTGGTGGCTCGCCCTAATGCGACCACTTTTCCCGTTGTGCCGGGCAAAATTATTCGTGCTGTGTGTGGCCATATTCTCGCGCTCGGAGTCGAACGTTTTCCAAGGGGAGATATGGGCGATGCTATGGCGGATTTGGTATTAAACCCAGATAAAGAAATCCCAGACAGCCTGCACTTTTACTACTGGGTCTATCCATTCTGGGATCAAGTGGCGATTCGCAATTTTGGTTTTCTGGTTCATACCGGCACACCGCCACTGGTTAGCTCCGTTTTAAAATTTTTTCCGCTGGCATTTATGGTTCTTTGGGAGCCAGCTACGGACTTCAGGAGCTCGCTCGTCAGGCTAAATGACTTCTGTGTAGGTGCTGGCAATAATCAGGTGGATATACCGTTTCGTCTTACAAATATTCCGCCGCAGCGCTTCCCTGAGGCTCCTGGGGATTCCGGTGTTACGCTGCATGGTAGCGATTCATACTTTTCGAGCAGGTTGCGCCGATCGTGAACTACGCTAACCAATCGCTTAAGTACGTTCCCGGCCTCGCGGCCGTCCACCGGACGTCCCTGACGGGCCGCCGCTTAGCTTTGCGTTAAGTGGCAGCCTCATGTTGAGAATCCGAAATATACTGCCGGTATTGAAAAGCGAAGAGG
>NZ_JAWVYM010000052.1:0-5891 GCF_033722695.1 Pseudidiomarina sp.
CCCCCCCCCCGCCCCCCCCCCCGGCCCCGCCCCGCCCGTTTGGGTGTTTTCCCCCGGGGGGGGGGCCCCACCCAAAACTGGGCCCCCCCCCCCCCCTCCCCACGCTCTTAAAGGGGATTTTGACGGATAGGGATTTGCGGAATCGGGTGGTGGCGCAGGGGTTGGATTATGATCTGCAGGTGAATGCGGTGATGACGCCGGCGCCGGCGACGGTGTACGGTCGGCAGAGTCTGATGGATGCGCTGGCGCTGATGACGCAGCACAATATTCATCATCTGCCGGTGCTCAATGACAAGGATGAGCCGATTGGCATGATCACCAATACCGACCTGATGCGGCAGCAACGCAGCGAGCCGGTGATGCTGATTAGTGCGCTGAATAAAGCCGGTAGTCTGGATGCGCTGATTGATGAAGCCCAGCATATGCCGGCCTATATTCAGACGTTTGCGGCGCGGGTGCACGATTCGACTATTGTCGGACGGCTACTGGCTTCGCTTACCGATACCATGACAAGGCGGCTGATTGAGCTGTACGAGCGCGATCATGGGGTGGCCCCGGCGGCTTATGCCTGGCTGGCGTTCGGCTCGCAGGGGCGCGAGGATCAGACGCTGAGTTCGGACCAGGATAATGGCTTATTATTAGCAGACGATCTTAATGAGCAGCAGCGGGCGTGGTTCAGAGGGCTGGGTGATTTTGTCTGTCAGGGGTTGTACCGCTGCGGCATTCCGTTGTGTCCCGGCGATATTATGGCCAGCAACCCGGATTGCCGCCGTAGTCTGTCGGGCTGGCTGGATCGCTTCACGAACTGGACCACCAGCCCCACGCCCAAGGCGCTGATGTACTGTCAGATCTTTTTTGACAGCCGCATGGTGGTGGGCAATAAGCGGCTGTACCAGAAGTACCGGGCAGAAGTAGCCAAGCTGGGGCAAAACGACTTCTTTTTGGGCAACCTGGCGCGGCTGCAGTCGAACGTGCCGGTGCCGCTGGGATTGTTTAACCGCTTTCGCAGCACCGAGTCGGGTAAGGACAGCGACCTTATCAATATCAAGCGCTATGGTATCGCGCTGATCAACGATATTGTCCGAACCTATTCGCTGCAGGCCGGGCTAACCGAGCCACGCACCCTGGGGCGGTTGCAGGAGCTGAAAGGCAGCCGGCTGCTTAATCGCGCTGATAATCAGGCCCTGGGTGAAGCCTGGCTGTTCTTAACCGGGCTGCGGCTGCAGCATCAGTTGGACGTGTGGGGCACGGATAAACCGAAAAATGCGCTGGATCCTGATGAGCTCAGTACGCTGACCCGGCGTCAGCTGAAGTCGGCGTTCCGCATTATTAAAGAGGCCCAGCAGGGCGTCGGACTGAAATTCGGGCGGACAGGCTAAGCCGATGGTGCTGAATCGTCTTACCAACTGGCTAAAGCGCCGCCGGCAACTGGCCCGGTCCTGGCAGCACGTCCGTTACCTGGCACTGGATCTGGAAACCAGCGGCTTAAACCCGAAAACCGACAGCCTGCTGGCTATGGCATGGATTGAGATAACGCCACCGCTGCTGAATTATCGCAGTGCGCGCTATTATCTGGCGGGGCAGCGGGATACCGATCTGAAACAGAGTCCTGTCGTACACGGTCTGCGCCAGCAGCATTTTGCGGATCCGGTCGACCCGGCCGAGGCCTTAGCTGAATTAGCAGAAGTACTGAACGGCGCGGTGCTGGTTTGCCACCATGTGCAGCTCGACTGGCAGTTCCTGCAGGCGGCGGCACGGCATCACCATATTTCTCTGCAGCCATTAGCGCTATTTGATACATTGCAGTTTGACGCCAGGCGCCTGCGCAAACAGCAACACCATATTCAGCGTGGCAGCCTCACGCTCGCTAGTTGCCGGCAGCGTTACCAGTTGCCGGATTATCAGGCCCATCACGCGTTTGACGATGCGGTGGGCTGCGGTGAGTTATTTCTGGCCCAGGCCTATCATTTTGCCGGTCGCGCAACCGTCAGCGCCGCTGAAATTATCCGGCAGAGTCGCAGGCCCTGAAGAGACTGGGCTGACGGCCGAAATCCAACAATCAGCGAACAAATCTGCTTATCCTTTAATCCGATATCGTAAAAAAGTTCCCTAAAAGAGTAAAAAATATTGGTTTTTAACGCTATACAAGGTTGCTCAATGCATTCTTTTTGATTAGTATCGGGTACTGATCGGTTGGTGTCAGGTATGGTTTTTGCCAAATCAGACCCCGATCGGAACAAGCACGCTAAGCAATTAGCTGCAGGTTTATAACCTAGTAAATCACTTAAAAGTGATCCAGGGAGAAGATATGTATACTAACAATAAATTAGCTAAGTCTATCCGCTTAGCACTTATGTTCGGAGCTGCTTCAATGGCATTCTCTGGCACTGCGGCAGCGCAGAACCAGGAAGAAGAGCCAGTAGAAGAACTCGAAGAAGAAGTGCAGGAGCGTATCCAGGTAACAGGTTCACGTATTCGCCGTACTGACATGGAAGGCGCAGTTCCAGTAACTGTTATCGACCGTGAAGCAATCGACCTGTCTGGTGATATGTCAGTTTCTGACATCATCCGTAACACCACTTTCAACTCAGCCGGTTCATTCCGTCCACAGTCAGGTTCATCTGCACAGGGCGTATCTATGGTCAGCTTACGCGGCCTGGGTTCTTCCCGTACACTGGTACTGGTAGATGGTCGTCGTCTGACTATGTCACCTTCAACTGGTTCTAGCCAGGATTTGAACTCGATTCCAATCGGTGCAGTAGAGCGTATCGAAATCCTGTCTGACGGTGCATCAGCAATCTACGGTTCTGACGCTATCGGCGGTGTAATCAACGTTATTACCCGTAAAGACTACAACGGCGCACAGCTGACTGTAGGTGCAGGTGAAATCTCTGTACCACGTGAAGGCGGTGACCGTGAGCAAGGTAGCATCCTGTTCGGTTCTTCTGATGCTAAAACCTCGCTGTTAGGTGGCGTATCATGGAACACCCGTGAAATCGTATTCGAAAATGCTTACCCTTGGGTTCGCCCGGGCGCATCGATTTTCGGTAACAACTTTAGTACCGTAAGCAACCCGTTTGGCTTCAAAGGCATCCCATCTGCTTGTAACGATGAGAACTTCTATAAGCAGGGTAATATCTGCCGCTATAACTTCAACGCGACTAACGCGAACGAAGCGTCTTCAGCGAACGAATCACTGTTCCTGAAAGGTTCACATCAGATCAACAACGACTGGATGTTCTACAGCAACGCAAGTATCGCTGAGACTGTATCATTCGGCCGTTATGCACCAGCCCCTGATTCAAACTGGTACTATGGTGACAGCCTGGTTACTCCGGCTGATAGCTATAACAACCCGACTAACCCGAACGCGTGGATCTATGATCCAAACAACCCGAATGCGGTCACTTATGACCCAGCCTATGCTGGCGCCAACCAAGAAGTTTATATCTGGCACCGCTTCGCTGCTATGGGTAACCGTGACAGCACCGTAACCAACAAAAACAAAGATTTACTGGTTGGTTTCGAAGGCATGGTTGGTGACAACGCGATCGACTTCGGTTATCGCCGCGTACGTAACAACAGTACTGAAATCGGTAACGGCTACCTGGCAGCTAACACTGCATGGGGTAACGTAAACGACTTCAACCCAGGTTACTGCTCAGATGGCAGCTTCAATCCTGATGCTTGTCGTGTAGGCTATGATCTGCAAAACCCAAGCGGGAACCCAGAAAGCGTTCTGTCTGCTGGTGTTGTAACCACTTCACGTATCTCTGACTTTGATATCGATGAGTATTACGCGAACGTTGCATTCGACGTTGTATCTACCGACGCGGGTATGATTCAGAGCTTCCTTGGTTTTGAACACCGTAAAGAGCGTTACAGCGATCAGTATGACTCACAGTCAGAAGCTGGTCTGGTAGGTGGTTCTGCAGGTAACTCTGCAGGTGGTGGCCGTACTGTAAACGCAGCGTTCTTCGAAGTATTGGTTCCTGTAACTTATGACTTCGAACTGAACTTTGCTGGCCGTTATGACCGTTACTCTGACTTTGGTGGCAACTTCTCACCTAAAGCCAGCTTCAAGTGGTCAATCACTGAAGACATCATCTGGCGTGCTTCATGGGGCCAAGGCTTCCGTGCACCTACTCTGGACATCCTGACTCAGAAGACTTCGTTCTCTGCTGACTCGGTGAATGATGCTCAGACTTGTGCGGTCCTAGTTGGCGATCCTACGCAGCCATGTCAGGTAAGCGCGTTCTACCGTGCCAACGCTGACCTGGGTGCTGAAGAATCAGACCAAATCTCGACCGGTCTTGCAATGAACGTTACTGATCAAATCAGCTTTGCTATCGATTATTACGATATCGAAATTGAGAACCGTATCCGTGCGTTCAGTTCACAAGCTCTGATCAATCGTGAACTTGCCGGCGACCCGATTCCTCCAGGTCTGGGTGTAACCCGTAACTCAGCTGGCGTTATCACGCGTATCGACGCTGGTTACGGTAACGAAGGTACTCTGGAAACTTCAGGTCTTGACTTGAACATCCGTGCTAACTGGGACTTCGGTTCTATGGGCGCGCTGTCTCAAAGCCTGCAAGTAAGCCATGTACTTGACTATAAAGTTGATAGTGGCCGTGACACAGTGGGTGACTTAGGTTTCCCTCAGCAACGTGCTAACTTCAACAACGATTACACGTTCGGTGACTTTACCTTTGCTTATAACCTGAACTACATCGGTGATACTGCTCGCGAAACTATCGCTGGCGTTCAACGTGGTAGCGTAGGTAGCTGGGTAACTCATGACTTCCAGGTGAACTATGCCACTCAGTGGGATAACCAATTCACGTTCGGTATTCAGAACGCGTTTGAGAAATTACCTGAGTTAGTGCCTTATGGTGGTCGTGACTACAACTACAACCTGTACAACGGTTGGGGTCGCATCTACTACGTACGTTTCCAACAAAACTTCTAATTTAGACGTTTCGTTACGAAACACTTAGTAAGACAAATAAAAACGGGGCTGAAAAGCCCCGTTTTTTTATGTCTTTTTTAAGGTAAAAAAAGATTAGTTTTTCTGGATACTAAGGGTCCAGGCAAAGGTATCGCCATCGTGTTCAATCACATCAGCTGCAAAGCGTGCGCCTGATTTTTCTGCCTCTTTCTTGAGCGCAGTAATATCCTTTTTCGCCAGCGCGGCATTCAGCTGGTCCTGAAGACGCAGTTTGTGGTCGTTTAATACATGGTACTCGAAGGCCAGTTGCTTACGGCATTCGGCCAGGTTGTCACCTTTCATAACCTGCATAACCCGGGCTACCCGGCGCACTACATCATTCACCCATACCTGCTGCTCCGGTTTATTGTAGCGTTCTTGCAGCGCTTGCATGGCCCACTGAATACTGCGGCTCATAATACGGTTATGGGAAAATTCAGACCAACCCTTCTCACCGAGTTGCGGAATCGCCTGTCCGGCGAGTTCAATCAGCAGATCCGCTTGCTGAAACAACGGGCTGTTATCGAGAATATCCGTGAGGACAATCACGCCTTGCTTCGAATCTTTCAGCAGCGAGCTGCTGGCATGGTGGGCCATCGCGGTAAAACGGCCGCCAGATTTCAGCGATTCAAGGATGGATTTCAGCGCCTGGTTGCGATCGGCGTATTCAAAAGCGAACTGGCTGATAATCGCATCAACACTGCCGGCATCAAAAGGCATCTGCTCGACAGGCGTCTCACTATGGAAGGTAATCTGCTTAAGTTTTTTAGCTATGGCTGGTGAAGACGTACGCAATTGGGCCGGTGGATCGATTTTGGCCGCATCCACACCATGGATAACAAAGTCTTTCTGATTTGCGCGATTGTAATCGAAGGCCAGTAAGGCCAGCGCGCCGTTACCA
>NZ_JAWVYM010000053.1:0-5587 GCF_033722695.1 Pseudidiomarina sp.
AATAACTTTGTTAATACCGCGACTGGCCATGCCGGTCTCCTTTATTGGTTGTTCTGATAGGGCGCCAGCTGCGCCTTTATAGCTTGTTCATTGTAATCCGTTTTATGCACTTTTAAATAGGCAGTTTGCTCTGCCGGCACAATCCGGACTTCCTCCACACCGTTAACCTCAGCGAGCGCCGCAGCGAGCTGCTCAACCTGCTCGTGCTTCAGAGTGTGCAAGGTAAAACTAAGGTTTTTCCATTGTGGCGGCGGCTGCATGCCGGCCGTTATCAGGAACCAGCATAGTAGCAGCACCACGCAGAAAATCCCAATGCCCATTAAGCCGAAATATTGCAGCATCAGCCCTCCGCTCAAGCCTCCGACAAAGGCCCCTGAAAACTGTGCAGTCGCATAAATACCGCTGGCGCTGCCTTTACGCCCCGCGGGCGCGAACCGTGTGAGCGATGATGGCAGGTTAGCCTCGAGGAAATTAAAGCCAGTGAAAAATACGACAATGGCTGCCACCAGGTACAGCCAGTGCGCCGGAATAAATCCGATAATGGCCACGGCGGTTATCAACAGAACAATGGCGACGCGGAAATAAAATGGTTGCTGACGTTTTTTCTCAGCGCGGATCAACATAGGTATCATCAGCGCAAAAGAAGCCAGCAGCGCCGGCAGATAAAGCCAGGCGTGCTGTTGAGCGGCAAGTCCACCGGCAACCAGCTGCACCGGCACCACCACGAAAAATGCCGTCAGGATGCAGTGCAATACAAATACGCCGGCATTGAGTCGCGCCAGTTGCCCGTGGGTCAGCAGACTTTTCAGTTCGCCGCGCAGCGGCAGCACATCGCCTTTAGCACTGCGTGCTTTGACCTCTGGCACCGCAATCAGCAGCACCAGAATGCCAGCGACGGCGCTCACTGCAGTAAACGCGAACAGACCAGATAAACCGATGTACTGACCTAACAAAGGACCCAGCACCAGCGCTATCGCAAAAGATAAACCGATGCACATACCAATCAGCGCCATTACTTTCGGTCGCTGTGAATCACGGGTGACATCGGCAGCCAGCGCCAGAATCGCGGCGGCAATAGCGCCCGTACCCTGCAATGCGCGCCCGATCACCACCCCGGTCAGGGTATCGGCGGCGGCCGCCACCAGGCTACCGATGGCAAATACCACCAGGCCCCCGACAATGACTGGCCGGCGGCCAATACGGTCCGACAACATCCCCAGCGGGATCTGCAACAGTGCCTGGGTGAGCCCGTAGGCTCCGATTGCCAGACCGACTAAGACTGGCGTGTAGTCCGGGTAGCTTCTACCATAAATAGCTATAACCGGCATGATCAAAAACAGCCCTAACATCCGTAATCCAAAGACCGCCGCTAGGGCCCCTGAGGCGCGGCGCTCAATTGAGGTCAGGCGATGTTCGCTGGGTGGTGATGACATTTTATTCCCATGGCCAATAATGAAAATCGCTGCTGATTGTACCAGAAGGTGTCGCCTGTGCGATAATGCTCGTTTGGTTTGATGTTGATTTAGCAACCGGAGTCGAAAGTTAACTATGGATAAAATTGAAGTACGCGGAGCCCGCACCCATAACCTTAAAAACCTGCAACTGACGATTCCCCGTGACCAGCTAATCGTGATCACGGGGTTGTCCGGTTCCGGCAAATCTTCCTTAGCTTTTGATACGCTGTACGCTGAGGGTCAACGTCGTTACGTCGAATCCCTGTCGGCTTACGCCCGGCAGTTTCTGTCGTTAATGGAAAAGCCCGATGTGGACAGCATCGAAGGCCTGTCGCCGGCAATATCCATTGAACAGAAATCAACATCCCATAACCCGCGCTCCACTGTTGGTACCATTACCGAAATTTATGACTACCTGCGGCTGATGTTTGCCCGGGTTGGCGAGCCGCGCTGTCCGACCCATAACGTTACGCTGGCGGCGCAGACGGTATCGCAGATGGTTGACCACGTATTGGAATTACCCGAAGGCGAAAAGCTGATGCTGCTGGCTCCGATTATCCAGGAGCGTAAGGGTGAGCATACTAAGGTGCTTGAGAACCTCGCCGCCCAAGGCTTTATCCGGGCCCGCATTGATGGGCAGCTTTGCGATTTAAGCGATCCGCCTACGCTTGAGCTACAAAAGAAACATACCATCGAAGTGGTGGTTGATCGTATTAAGGTTCGTGAAGGTCTGGAGCTTCGCCTGGCCGAATCATTTGAAACGGCACTGGAACTTAGTGGCGGCACGGCGCTGGTGGCGCCAATGGATGAAGATTCCACGCTGGAGACCATGATTTTCTCGGCCAACTTCGCTTGCCCCCATTGCGGCTACAGCGTACAGGAACTCGAACCCCGATTGTTTTCGTTTAATAACCCGGCCGGCGCCTGTACCTCGTGCGACGGCTTAGGTATTGAGCAGTTCTTCGACCCTGACCGGGTGGTGGCCAACCCCGACCTGAGTCTTACCGGCGGCGCGATCCGCGGCTGGGATAAGCGCAATTTTTACTATTATCAGATGCTGCAGTCGCTGGCCAAGCACTATGGTTTTGAGCTGAATAAGCCCTTTAACTCACTCAGCCAGGCACACCGCGATAAGCTGCTATACGGTAGTGGCGATGAAAAAATTGAATTCGTCTATCTGAATGACCGCGGCGATCGGGTGGTTCGTAAGCACCCGTTTGAAGGTATAATTCCGAACATGCAGCGGCGCTATCGTGAGACCGATTCGCAGGCGGTGCGCGACGAACTGGCCAAATATCTGGCGGCCCAGCCGTGTAAGAGCTGTGGCGGTGCCCGTTTGCGGCAGGAAGCGCGTTATGTGTTCGTGAATGACACTACACTGCCACAGATCGTTGAACAATCCATTGGTGATGCGCTGGAGTTTTTCCAGCAACTGGAACTTGAGGGGCAGCGCGCCCAGATTGCCGAAAAGATTCTCAAAGAGATTAACGACCGGCTGGGCTTTCTGGTGAACGTTGGTCTGAATTACCTGAGCCTGTCGCGCAGCGCCGAAACCCTCTCCGGTGGGGAAGCCCAGCGCATCCGCCTGGCCAGCCAGATTGGCGCCGGCCTGGTGGGCGTGATGTACGTACTCGATGAGCCATCCATTGGCTTGCATCAGCGCGATAACGAACGCTTGCTCGGCACCCTCACCCACCTGCGCGACCTGGGTAATACAGTGATCGTGGTTGAGCATGATGAAGAGGCTATCCGTGCTGCCGACCATGTCATCGATATTGGCCCTGGTGCCGGTATTCATGGCGGCGAAGTGGTGGCGCAGGGCACCTATCAAGAAATCCTCGATTGTGAGCGCTCACTTACAGCGGACTATTTGTCTGGCCGTAAAAAAATTGAAGTGCCGGCAAAGCGCAATAAGCCTGGCAAGCACTGGATTAAGTTAAACGGCGCCCGCGGTAACAACCTCAAAGATGTGGATCTGGCACTACCGGTCGGCCTGATGAGCTGCGTCACCGGCGTGTCCGGTTCGGGTAAATCGACGCTTATTAACGATACCCTGTTCCGCATTGCCCATCGCGAACTGAATAAGGCCACTGTGGTAGAACCTGCAGCCCACCGTGAGATCGACGGGATGCAGTATCTCGATAAGGTAGTCGATATCGATCAGAGCCCAATCGGCCGTACTCCGCGTTCAAATCCTGCCACTTATACCGGTATTTTTACGCCAATCCGCGAGCTTTTCGCAGGCACTGAAGAATCGCGTTCTCGCGGCTACAAAGTCGGCCGCTTTAGCTTTAACGTGCGCGGCGGACGCTGCGAGGCGTGCCAGGGCGATGGCATGATCAAAGTCGAAATGCACTTCCTGCCGGATGTTTATGTACCTTGTGATATCTGTAAGGGTAAGCGCTATAACCGCGAAACCCTTGAGATTAAATACAAAGGCAAGAGCATCCATGAAGTGCTGGATATGACTGTCGAAGACGCTCATGAGTTTTTCGCGCCGGTGCCAGCCATTGCCCGGAAGCTTCAAACTCTGATGGATGTCGGCCTGAGCTATATCCGGCTTGGTCAGTCGGCGACCACCTTGTCCGGTGGTGAGGCACAGCGGGTTAAATTGTCCCGTGAGCTGTCCAAACGCGACACTGGTAAGACTTTATACATTTTAGATGAGCCGACTACCGGCCTGCACTTTCATGACATTCAGCAGCTGCTGACGGTGCTTCACCGCCTGCGTGACCACGGCAACACCATAGTGATTATTGAACACAACCTGGATGTGATTAAAACTGCTGACTGGATTGTTGATTTAGGTCCGGAAGGTGGCTCAGGTGGTGGCGAAATTCTTACTGCAGGTACGCCCGAGGAAATTGTTAAATGTGAGCGCTCGCATACGGCACGTTTCCTGGCGCCTCTGTTGAAGCGCACCTGAGCCGGCGGAGCATGAACATGACCCAGGATGTTATCAGTGGCGGCCAGTCGATTCAGGCACCGGAGGATCTTAAGCCACTCCTGGAAGAGATCCTGCAAGAGGCGCTGCAAACAGATGAAGGCAAGGTCGCTGACTATATCCCGGCGCTGGCCGAGGTCGACCGAAACTATTGCGCGCTGACCGTAGCCACCCTCGACGGTAAAATTACCTCAGTGGGTGATTCCGAAACCGTGTATTCGATTCAGTCCATTTCGAAAATATTCGGCCTCATGATGGCCATGGATCGGGTTGGCGATGAATTATGGCAGCGGGTTCAGATGGAACCATCGGGGCAGCCGTTTAATTCAATCGTGCAGCTGGAATGGGAAAAAGGCATACCACGCAATCCCATGATTAATGCCGGTGCTATTCTGGTCAGCGACGTACTGGTAAGCCATTATTCGACCAGTAAATCGGCGTTGCTCAATATGGTGCGGTCACTTTGCAATAATGAAGGTATTCTTGCTGATTCGCGCGTCCATGAATCAGAGAAAACCCACGGCAGCCGTAATTCAGCGCTTGCTTACCTGATGAAAAGCTTCGGTAATATCAACAGCGACGTGACCGAAGTCCTGGATCACTATTTCTGGCAATGTTCACTGACACTGTCCACGGAAGATTTAGCGCGCGGGCTGGCGTTTCTGGCTAACCGCGGGGTTTGTCCACGCAGCGGCGAGAAAATCACGTCCCATCGCGATGCGCAGCGCATTAACGCGTTGCTGAGTACCAGCGGTATGTATGATCAGTCGGGTGAGTTTGCCTTTACCGTGGGGCTGCCAGCCAAAAGCGGCGTTGGCGGTGGTATGGTGGCAATCGTTCCGGATTACGGCGTCATCAGCGCCTGGAGCCCGCCTCTTAACAGCTTCGGCAACCCGGCACGGGCCATGGCTATGATCCGCCACTTCGCCAACCGCCTCGGATTGTCAGTGTATTAGTCGCCCGTGGTTCTACCACGGGGGCAATAAAAAAGGGAGCCGAGGCTCCCTTTTTCTTAGCTTCACTCGTGGCAGAACCACGGGCTACTAGCTTAGCTGATGATTTTAGATACAACACCAGCGCCAACGGTACGGCCGCCTTCACGGATTGCGAAGCGCAGACCTTCGTCCATTGCGATTGGGTGGATCAGTTCAACAACAAACTTCAGGTTGTCACCAGGCATAACCATTTC
>NZ_JAWVYM010000054.1:0-5294 GCF_033722695.1 Pseudidiomarina sp.
GCAAAACCACGGCTTGGTGTTAAGTGGGTAATGCCTTTACCAATCGTTGCGATAACCCGGCGACCCAGCATGGCCAGACCAGCTACAATACCGATTGCACCGATGGGCAGTACCCACCAGGCTAATTGAGCTTTGCTGGCGATCTCACCACCACTGGTGACTACGCTCACTACTGCGGCAACCGGCCCGATGGCGTTGGCCACATCGTTCGAGCCATGAGCAAATGCCATGGCACAGGCGGTGACCACCATCAGAATAGCGAATACTTTCTCGACGTTGGTGTAGTGCATTTCGCGGTCATCGGAAGGATCAAACTTGAGCCGCGCAATCGCCCATTTCCCCAAGAAAAACACGACAATACCTACTACCAGAGCCAGCGCGTAGCCTTCCATGGTAGTAAAGTTCAGGCCAACGTGCTTAAGGCCCTTGGTAATGGTAACCAGAGAAATCATAAAGCCTGTCAGTGCCATATAAAACGGCACATAGCGCTTGGCCATAGCTAATGGATTCTCCTGATCAAAAATCAGCTTCTGGGCACTCAGGAAAATAAAGTAGGCGATCAGACCAGCGATCATCGGCGTGACAATCCAGCTACCGACAATGCCGCCCACTTTCAGCCAGTTGACCGCGTCCGGGCTTACACCGACCGCGGCAAAACCAACAATGGCACCGATAATCGAATGCGTGGTAGACACCGGCCAGCCCAGCCAGGAGGCCACCAGCAGCCAGATGCCAGCAGCCAGCAATGAGCCAATCATGCCGAACACGAGCAGTTCGGGTACATCCACGAAGTAGGCTGAATCGATGATGCCTTTACGGATAGTGGAGGTGACCTCACCACCCGCCAGATAGGCGCCAGCGAATTCAAAAATCATGGCAATAATAATTGCCTGCTTGATGGTCAGTGCCTTGGAACCGACCGAGGTGCCCATAGCATTCGCTACGTCATTAGCCCCTATGCCCCATGCCATAAAAAAGCCGAAAACGGCGGCCAGGACGATCAGTGTCGTACTATACGAAGTTATGATATCCATAAGTTCTCTCCGGCTTAGCCGCGTGCAAGCATGAGTTCAAAACGCGCTCCCACGCGCTCCGCCAGATCGGCAAGATCACCAACCCAGTCGAGGATCTGATATAGAAACATCGCGTTTAATGGATTCATCTCCTGTTCCAGAGCGCGCAGCTGTTTGCGCAACTCGATCTGCAGGGTATCCGTATCCGCTTCAATCGCATCCAGTTCGGAAATCATCTTATCAACCAGCTGGCGTTCACGGCCTTTAAAACCTACTTCCAACAGGTCATCAAACTCGCCAATAGTTTCGCAGGCTTTTTCAGTCGCATCCAGGCATCGATTCAGGTAAGCATCAAAACCTTCAATCATCGACTCAGGGATCAGCATCTGGCGACCCGTGATTAACCCGGAAATATCTTTGGCTTTATTGGCAATACGATCCTGCTGTGAAACCAACTCAAGCAAATCGGTACGCTCGACCGGCATAAACAGGCCGCTGGGCAGGTTCAAACGTATGTCACGCTTCAGATCATCAGCCGCTGATTCTTTCTTTACAATAGCCTGACGATGGACATCAGCCTCTTCCCAGTCATTTTTGTATACGGCCTGGAAAAATGGCTTGAGGGTAATTGCGCAGTCATGCACCTGGGTGATGTGCTCGATCATGGGTTTGATCGGAGACTTGGCAAACATGCCAAGAAATGAATTTGCAGACATATAAGTTCGCCTATGTTGCTGCTGATGATGTTGAGAATATACCTGATGCAGGTGCGCGCATACTAACTAAAAGCCGGCGCACCTGCAAAAGATTAATAATCAACTGGGATCAAAAACTATAGACCAAAGTAACTGAGGTTTCCGTGTCTAGTTTTTGTTTTGATTCATCTTCAAGGTTGGAGTTGTGCGAACCCGCTACCGCGAACTTTAACGCCAGTGAGCTGTTAATGTTGGCGGAAATTGAAACTTCGGCACGAGTCTTGGTGTTCTCTTCACCGATTTCAGTCGAGGCGAGGCTTTTCAGCTTAGATGTTTTGGTAATGTCCCAGTTCAGGCTGCCGGCCAGACGCAGCACCGCACTACTTTCTTCTTTCTGCGGAACGCCGTTCACTATAGGCTTGCTGAAAGCGTAACCCGGACCCGCTTCATAATCAGCGTATAGATTTTCGCTGTAGCGATAACGGGCGCCATAACCGACCGCAACGGTACCCTGGTACTCGAAACCGCTAAATTTATCTTCCTCATAAGAGCCAAACACGAACAGCGACGAACGGCTGTCAGGCTCAAACTTAAAGTTAGACTGGCCGGAAACGAAGAACTTATTGCCGGTAAGCTGCTTATCACCGGTAGCCGGATCTTCCTGCTCTGAACGGTAATAGTCAATCACGCCTTTGTGGCGCCAGTTTTTATAATCCCGCGCAGCGCTCAATTTGGTTTTGAAGGTTTCGGTCTTGGTATTACCTGAGGTAAAGAGCAAGCCTAATTCGGCACTTGCATCCCAGTCTTCCTGCTGCTCGGTATCAAGATCGCTGGCATCGTCGTACATAAAAATGGATGCGGACGCCGGCGCTGTCAGGCTCAGCATCAGCAATGCAATTGTAGGTGCAACTGTAAATTTCACGTTTACCTCAGCTTGATCGTTTCAGAAATAAAAAAACCATAACCAGTGAGTTATTATAACCCGTGATTATGGCTTGTCTAAAGAGGTCCTTAGTTCACTTTAGCGTCTAATTCGCCCCGTTCGTAGCGCTTAAACATATCTTCCAGTGAAATGACCTTAATTTTGCTTGCCTGACCCGCTGAGCCGAAAGCTTCATAACGCGCTTTACAAATCTCATGCATGGCGTCTGTGGATGCTTTCAGGAACTTACGTGGATCAAAGTTGCTGGTGTTCTGGGCCAGATGACGGCGAATAGCGCCAGTCGATGCCAACCGCAGGTCGGTGTCGATATTTACTTTGCGCACGCCGTGCTTGATGCCTTCGGCGATCTGTTCAACCGGCACCCCATAGGTTTCGGGAATTTCACCGCCAAATTCATTGATTACTTTCAGCCACTCCTGCGGTACAGATGACGAACCGTGCATAACCAGATGGGTATTCGGGATGCGCTTATGGATCTCTTTAATTCGATCAATCGCCAGAATGTCGCCTGTCGGCGGCCGCGAGAATTTGTAAGCGCCATGAGAGGTACCACAGGCGATCGCCAGCGCATCTACATTAGTGGCTTTAACGAACTGCGCTGCTTCTTCCGGGTCAGTCAGTAACTGATCATGGGTCAGCTTACCTTCAGCGCCAACGCCGTCTTCTTCACCTGCTTCGCCAGTCTCCAGGGAGCCCAGAACGCCGAGTTCGCCTTCTACTGATACGCCGCAGGCATGGGCCATTTCGACAACTTTACGGGTTACATCAACGTTGTAATCATAGTCCGCAGGGGTTTTACCATCTTCTTTCAGCGAGCCGTCCATCATCACCGAGCTGAAGCCCAGTTGAATCGAACGCTGACAAACTGAAGGAGAGGTACCATGATCCTGGTGCATAACCACCGGAATATGCGGCCATTCCTCAATGGCGGCGAGAATCAGATGGCGCAGAAAAGGCGCGCCGGCATAGCTGCGGGCACCGGCTGAAGCCTGCACGATAACCGGGCTGTTCGCCGCGTCGGCAGCTTCCATGATGGCCCGCATCTGTTCAAGGTTATTTACGTTGTAGGCCGGCACGCCGTAATTGTGTTCGGCGGCATGGTCAAGCAATTGGCGCAATGAAATTAAAGCCATGAAATTAGTCTCCTGAGTTCCTGTTCTGAGCGGCTGTATTTAGCCGTTTAACGCGCGTTCTTCCAGAATCGCGACTGCCGGTAGCTTTTTACCTTCCAGAAATTCCAGGAAGGCACCACCGCCGGTTGAAATATAACTGATTTTATCAGCGATCCCATACTTATCAATGGCTGCCAGCGTATCACCGCCGCCAGCAATTGAGAATGCATCACTTTCGGCAATCGCCTGGGCTAATGCCTTGGTACCTTCACCGAACTGATCAAATTCAAATACGCCCACCGGACCGTTCCAGACAATAGTGCCAGCCTGTTTAATAATAGCAGCGAACTGCGCGGCGGTTTGCGGGCCAATATCGAAAATCATGTCGTCGCTGGCCACTTCGCTAACCGCCTTGGTTTCGGCTTTGGCGCTGTCGCTGAATTCTTTGCCGGTAACAACGTCTTTGGGTAACGGAATGTCGCCACCTTTATCCTGGGCGGCTGCAACCAGCCGGTTGGCTTCATCCACCAAATCGGCTTCACATAGCGACTTGCCCACGTTATGCCCGGCGGCGGCGATAAAGGTATTAGCGATACCACCACCGACAATGAGCTGATCCACTACTGAAGACAGTGATTCCAGTACAGTAAGCTTAGTTGATACTTTAGAGCCACCTACAATGGCCACCAGAGGTCGCGCCGGGTTCGCCAACGCTTTGCCTAACGCATCAAGCTCGGCGGCCAGCAACGGTCCGGCACAGGCGACGTCAGCGTACTGCGCCACCCCATGGGTAGAAGCCTGGGCCCGGTGAGCAGTGCCAAAGGCATCCATAACGAATACGTCACATAAAGCGGCCAATTGCCTGGATAAGCTCTCGTCGTTCTTTTTCTCGCCTTTGTTAAAGCGGACATTTTCAAACAACACCACTTCATTGGCGCTGATCTCAACACCATCCAGGTAATTAGCTTCCAGCCGCACTGGCACATTCAGAGCCTCATTCAGGTAATCTGCCACCGGGGCCAGTGAGTACTCCTCGTCGTAAACGCCTTCTTCCGGACGGCCCAGATGCGACATCACCATGACCCGGGCGCCGCCATCAAGAGCTGCCTGGATGGTCGGGATGGCTGCCTTGAGACGCGCGTCTGAGGTCACTTTTCCATCTTTGACCGGAACGTTCAGATCTTCCCGGATCAATACCCGCAGGCCGTTCACATCCAGATCGGACAAGGTTATTACTGACATTCACTTTCCCTCTTCTATTTGGTTACTCAGCTTGTGACAACATTACCTGGACGGTGTCCAGCATACGGTTGGCAAACCCCCATTCGTTATCACACCAGCACAATACTTTGATCAGACGTTTATCGGCGACCCGGGTCTGGGTGCCATCGACAATACTTGAGCGCGGATCATGGTTGAAATCGATCGACACCAACGGCTCATCGACGAAGCCCAACACCGGCGCCAATGGCCCACGTGCGGCATCGGCGAGGATTTTATTTACCTGGCTGATATCGACCGGCGTGTTCAC
>NZ_JAWVYM010000055.1:0-5195 GCF_033722695.1 Pseudidiomarina sp.
CGCCGTGAACCTTCCGAATATGTGCGCCAGTGCTTCGCCAATGCCACCCGCTATCTGGAACCTGAAGTGGCCCTGCGGCTGGGTATCCGACAGTTAAAATACGAAACGTCGCCCAAGGTGAAAGCCCAGTTCCTGCTGATCCTGCTGGAGCATGAATGGTCACAAGACCAGCTGGATCGCATTCTGAACGAGCTGCTGAAGCTACTGAAAAGCGACGCCCAGCCATTTTTACTGCGCACGGTGCTGCATGTGCTACCCCAGTTGATGCATGAATGTACACCGCGGTTAAACCTGGATGCCGACTGTATGGAGCAGCTTGATGCGCAGCTGACCTGGCTGAACACAAACCATCAGGATACCCGCCTGCGCCGCTGGGCGGCTGAGTGTCGCGAAACCATTTTCTTCTATACCAGTCAGGCAGCATTTGATGCCGGCCAACGAGAAGCACTGCAGCAGCTGCCCATGGAAAGCAGCATGAAACTGGAATTGCCGCCTGAGGAACTGAATGAACGCGGGTTCCGGCAACTGGCCTGGCTTGCCTCGAAACGCTTCGGATTTAATCTGCGGGTGAAAGCGGGCGGAACAGCCAAAGTATGGGCAGGCTTTAAATGGCGGCCGCGACTGTGGCGGGTCATCCATGAGTGGCGCAAGCCCTCCACCGATAAGCGCCAGAATCATAACCACATCAAAGGCCGCGCCTACTACGGCCTGCATCAGTTCAACAGCCGTATTGTGGCTGAACAGAGCATCACCAAGGTGCCCGGCGAGCCCATTTATATCAACGACGAAAGCGGCGAGCGCAGCTATCTGCCACTGGTCGATCAGCTGATATCCTGCCTTGATCAGCGCTGGCCGACTGAACCCCTGCGCATCTACAGCACCGAGGGCGTCACCGAAATCACGCCACCGGGGGGTCTCTATGCACGCTTTAAAGCCCGCTGGCGACTGCAGTGGAACTTCGCCAAATTTGCCCGGCTGCGTAACTGGCAGGAAGGCGACAGCTTTGATGCCAGCGCCTACCTGAAAAAGGTAACCCAGCTGGGCTTTAAGATATCCGTGCGCGGCTACGCCGACGCCAAAGGGAAGCCGTACCCGATCGAGCCGCGGGTGAAGCGCTTTTTCCCGGCGATTGCTTTTCCGTTCGCCATTCCCTCGCTTAGTGATATGCAGAATTATTTCTATTCGGTATACCAGAACACCATTATGCAGCTACTGGCCTTTACCTCGCTGTTTTTTGCCGGCTTTATGGCCAGCCACATCTGGAAACTGAAGGATCTTAAGCGCCACCGCAATAAATTGCCGCTGGTTATCGGCGGCTGGGGTACCCGCGGTAAATCCGGTACCGAACGCCTGAAAGCGGCGGTACTGAACGAGCTGGGCCTGAGCGTGGTGTCGAAAACCACCGGCTGTGAGGCCATGTTCCTGTACGGCAACGCCAACCGGCCAATGAAAGAGATGTTCCTGTTCCGCCCCTACGACAAAGCCACCATCTGGGAGCAGGTATTCTTAACCAAATTCAGCGCCAAACTCGGCGTCGACGCCTTTTTATGGGAGTGCATGGGGCTGACACCACGTTACATCGAAATTCTGCAAAGCCAGTGGATGCGCGATGATATCTCCACCATCACGAACTGCTATCCGGATCACGAGGATATTCAGGGCCCGGCGGGCATTGAAATCCCCATAGTGATGCAGAACTTCATCCCGAAAAAAGGCGATGTGTACACCACGGAAGAATCCATGCTGCCGGTACTACAGGACGAAGCTCATCGCAAAGAAGCCCGCCTGACCTCTGTTACCTGGCTGGAAGCCGGCCTGATCACCGGTGATGTGCTGGAGCGATTCCCTTACGCCGAGCATCCTAATAATATCGCTCTGGTGCGAACCATGTCCGAGCGCCTCGGTGTGCGCAGCGACGTTGCTCTAAAAGCGATGGCCGATAATGTTATTGCCGACCTTGGCGTATTGAAACTTTATCCCGTGGTACCCGTGCAGGGCCGCTTTATTGAATTTGTGAACGGCATGTCGGCCAATGAGCGCCTGGGCGCTTTAGGTAACTGGGAGCGTACCGGATTCTCTTCGCACAATCTGGAAAAAACGCCGGCGGTGTGGACCGGCATCGTCGTGAACAACAGGGCCGACCGGGTCGCCCGCTCGCGGGTATTTGCCGAGATGCTGGTGGCGGATATTCAGGCCGATCGGTACTACTTTATCGGCAATAACCTGGATGGCCTGCAAACCTATATTACCGAGGCCTGGCAAAGCTTCGCCGCGCAGTTCAGAGAAGGCACGCAGGCTGAAGAGCTCGAGCAACGGCTTAACGGCCTGTGCCGCCGCTATCATATAGCCAATAATATTGAGCCCGTTAAAAAGCGTATCGCCGGTGCCTTGCAGGGTATGGATGTGGCTGATGAGGCCATTGCTAAGCTGGTGTCCGGCGCTGACAGCTGGGCTGATGAAGCCCAGCTAAATGACGCCTTTGCGCAACTGCAGGATCAAGCCCCTGAGGCCCAGCTTGAAAGCGTCGCCGGAATGGCCCGGCAGATGCACCAGGAATACCGCCACTGGCAGAGCCTGGGCGAGGCCGGCAAGCTGACCTCAACAGATGCCATGGACGAGGTGCTGGACTGGATTTTTGAACGCTTCAAGGCACGCTGGGTGGTGGTCGAAAATTACTATTCGACCGGCAACCAGACCGTGCAGACCCTGATTGACCATACCCCGCCGGGGCTGCGCACCCGTATTATCGGGGTGCAGAATATCAAAGGCACCGGCTTAGACTTTGTCTACCGCTGGCAGGCCTGGGACAGAGTGCACCACTTTGGCACCACGCTGCGCGAATCGCGCAATCTGAACGAGGTGCAGACCGCAGCCCGCTCGCTGGCAACCTGGCAGGAGTTCGGCGTGCTGGATAAAGAGTTCGTGACCACCACCATAGAAATAGCCCGGTCGCGGCAGATCTGCCAACAGGAAAGCATTCAGGCTGATCTGCGCATTACTGAGCAGCAGCTGAAGCGCCAGCTGGCTGAAATGGAAAAAGCGCTGGATGAGGGCTCCATCGACTCGGGTTGGCGTAACAAAGTGCTCACCTCGCTCGAGGCCTTTCTTGATTCCGGGGATGCCGTGAAGCGGCGCAAAACCGCCCAGGCTATCTACACCGCCATGCTAAACAATACCATTAGCATGGAACGGGCGACTTACCAGCTGGCCGAGCTCAATAAAGCCCAGAAAGGCGGTTGGCTGATCCGCATGATTAAGCGGCGGTTTGCGGAGCGCAAGGGAGCTTAAGCATGCTGAAAGAGGACACCACCATGTCAGACAAAGTCTCTACTATCGGCCAGATCGCGATCACCGTCAGCGACGTCGGACAGGCGCTTGAGTTCTATCGCGACGCCCTGGGGCTAGAGTCTCTATTCAGTGCCGGTCCGAACCTGGCGTTTCTGAATGCCAACGGCGTACGCCTGATGCTCACCACACCGCAGGGTGCCGGCGCAGTGGGCGCTAACTCCATTCTTTATTTCCGGGTGACGGATATCGAAACATGCCACGCTGCTATCGTTAAGCGCGGCGCAAACACGGAACGCGAGCCGCAGCTTGCGGCGACGATGCCGGATCATGAGCTCTGGACAAGTTTTGTCCGGGATCCGGACGGCAATCTGGTGGGGTTGATGGAAGAAAAACGCTGACGGCTAATCCGCCGGAAAGTAATAAACCCGCTGAATCAAATCTCCGGAGAATTCATAAACGGCTAAGCTTTTTTGCGTCCGTCGCACATCGTTTTGCAGCCAGGAGGCTTGCTCTATGGTACTAACGTGCGTACCCACCTCGCTTATTTCGAGCAGTTCACTGCGGCAAGAAGGACAGGACTCAAAGTAGCCGTCCATCGCTTCGGTTAATGCATTTTTACCGCTGGTCTGAACCGCGATCACATCACCATTAACGGACAACCACTGCACATCAGCAGTAACGTACCGAGCCATCTGCGCGCTGTCGTGGCTATTGAACGCCGCAACAAACTGCCTGACCTGTTCGACTTGCCCGGAGTGAGCAAAGCTCACCCCTGGCATCAGCCAACAGAGCAACAGGAAGTTGCGGCACAGATGACGCATCGCCTTCAGAACCTACTGGCCCTTATTGGCGCTGATATAGTCGTTGACGAACTGCTCAAGAATATTCAGCGGTACCGGACCACTGGCCAGCACGATGTCGTGGAATTCACGGATGTCGAAAGCATCGCCGAGTTCGGCTTTGGCTTTCTCACGCAGTTCCAGGATCTTGATCATGCCAATCTTGTACGCAGTGGCCTGGCTTGGCATCACAATGTGACGCTCAACCATTTTCACAGCGTCGGCACGGGCGTTCGGCGTGTTGGTTACGTAGTACTCGATACCCTCTTCGCGCGTCCATTTCTTCGAATGGATACCGGTATCAACCACCAGACGGCAAGCGCGCCACAGTTCCATGGCTAAGCGGCCAAAGTCGGAATATGGGTCTTCATAGTAGCCATATTCTTTTGGCAGGAATTCGCTGTACAGGCCCCAACCTTCGCTGTAAGCGGTGTAGCGACCGAACTTACGGAACGACGGAATGCCTTCAAGCTCCTGCTGAATAGCGATCTGCATGTGGTGACCAGGGATACCCTCGTGGTACGCCAGGGCTTCCATCTGGTAAGTCGGCATCGACGCCATGTCGTACAGGTTGGCGTAATAGGTGCCCGGACGCGAACCGTCCATAGAAGGCTGCTGATAGAAGGCCTTGCCCGCAGATTTTTCACGGAACGGCTCAACTGCTTTTACGATCAGGTCGGCTTTTGGCTGACGCAGGAACAGCTGGTCCAGGCGGCCTTTCATGCTGTCGATGTAGGCAGTCGCCTCATCCAGGTAGCGCTGGCGCCCTTCGTCGGTAGCCGGATAGATGAAGTCTTCGTTGTTACGCATGTACACGAAGAACTCCTGCAGGGTACCTTCGTAACCCACTTTCTCCATGATCACACGCATTTCATCGTGAATGCGGGCCACTTCGCTCAGACCGATTTGGTGGATCTCTTCAGCCGTCAGGTCAGTGGTAGTAGTGCGCTTCAGGGCATTGTTGTAGAAGGCTTCGCCTTCCGGGAACTTCCAGGCACCGTCTTTGGTGGTTGCTTGCGCAGCGATGTCTTCAACCGCGGCGATCAGGTTCTGGTACGCCGGCTTAAC
>NZ_JAWVYM010000056.1:0-4682 GCF_033722695.1 Pseudidiomarina sp.
CCCTTGCCGGTAACCAGCATGGTGATCAGGAAACCCATCAAGAGTATGGTAAATAACGGCGTGAATACCCGGGTGAGCACCGGGGCCATATTCTCGATGGCGGCCTGTTTCGCTTCCACCAGCCAGGCCGCGATAACCACTGCACCGACCGCGCCACAGGGAATAATCCAGGTTTGCGCCAGCCATTCTACGTCGATATCGATAAAGGCGAACATGCCCAGCGTAAATGCCGTCAACACCGCGCCGCCCAGAGCGATAAGTACGTAATAAATCGCGTACTCGCCTGAGAAGCGGATAAAGTCCATGCGGCGTGATTGTGACTGCCACCAGTCGCCGGTGTAGAGCACCCCGATCACAAACCAGAACACCAGCGGCAGATGAATAAAGGCCAGTATCGTGGTCGAACTGGTCTGGTCGTGTGGGTAGATATTCATGGTCACCAGCGCGATCAAAATTCCGACGGCGAGTACCTGCAACCCGCGCAGGCCCAGTTCACGCTTCCAGATAAAGAAGGCGCCGAGGAAAGGTAGCGCGAATAGCGTAATGTTGCGCTGGTAAAACCAGGCGCCGGCGTCATCGTCCATGCCGATACCAAACAGCGCCGGCAGTTTAATGCTGATCGCGGCGGCAACTGCAAATAGCAGCGCGGCCATCAGCTCGCGACTGAAGTTCAGGCCCGGCAGGTTATCGGATAGCACCAGGTTACGCCAGAGACGACCTGAGTGGACTTCCGCATACTCGCGGGATACTGCATTAATGTTGCCGATGCGTTTGGTGGCGATAAGGAAGGCTTCGTCTTCGTCCAGCCCCGATGCTCTCAGTTCATCGACCTGATCGCGCAGATGGCCTTCGAGCTCATCAACGTCCTGGCCGTCGATGGCGGCATGCTTAGCCAGATAACTTTTCCACTCTTCAATGCGCGCTTCCATATTGAATTGGGCATCAGGTTCGTAACTGTTTTTATCACGCGAACTGGTAACCATCGTCATTGCTCCGTGTGGTGGCTGTCATCTCATGCCAGATGCTGTTCAGGGCCTGATTGATGACGTGCCATTGTTGTTGTTGTTCTGCCAGCGCCTTGCGGCCCTGGGTAGTAATTGCGTAGTACTTGCGCTTGCGGCCGGTATCAGCAACGCGCCAGCGCGATTCGAGAAATCCCTGGTGCTCAAGCCGGTGCAACAGCGGATACATCATGCCGTCTGTCCAGCTCAGGGCGCCGCCGGAAAGCTCTTCAACCCGCTTGACGATCTCGTACCCATAGGTTTCGCCCTCGGCGATTATCCCCAGTACCAGCGGCGTTGACGAAGCTGCCATTAAGTCTTTTGAAAGGTTCACCCGGCCTCCTGATTTTATGCCTAGAGCTATTATGTATAGATGCAGTATACATTGTAGTTCTATGTATGCAATACCCGCGCGTAATTTTTAAGCGAAATGGTGTCAGCCCCCCCTTCTTCGGTGTCAGCCCCCCTCTCTTGGACTACACTAGTAGGCGTTGAATTTTTTTTTGTTAAGGAGGTTTGCATGTCGAAGGTGCTTCTTATTACGGGTGCGTCGAGTGGTATTGGCAGAACGACGGCGAAAAGCGCGGTGGAAGATGGTTACAAGGTGATTGTAACGGCGCGGCGTAAGCGCTTGCTGGATGAGTTAGTCAGCGAGCTGGGTGAAGATAATGTGCTGGCGGTGGCGTCGGATGTCAGCGACTATGAGCAGCTTAAGAAAGTTGTTGATAAGGGCATTGAGCGGTTCGGTCAGCTTGATGCGGTATTTGCAAATGCCGGCACGGGCGTATCTGCTTCCGGCACTGAGGAAGGCGATCCGCAGGAATGGGAAACCATGATTGGGGTAAATATTACCGGTGTATTAAATACCGCGAAGCTCACCCTGCCTCATTTGCGCAAAACCACCGGACATTTTCTGGTAACCGGATCAGCGGCCGGGCGTACTACGATAAAAGGCTCGATTTACGGTGCCACCAAATGGTTCGTACACGGCTTCATGCAGAACCTGGCGGAAGAAATGAAAGAATGGAGCGGCCGTTGCACCACCATCGCACCCGGCATGGTCAATACGCCGTTCTTCGACGAGGAGAAACCCGATAAGCTTGATCCGCAGGACGTGGCCGATGCGGTATTACACGCCCTGAATGCACACCCGCGGAACTGTGTCCGCGAGATCTTCCTGATGCCCGGGTATAAGTAAAGGGCGTCAGACCATCACTTCACGGTCATAGTGATCAAGCAGCAGCTGCTGAGCATGGGTTAACGGATTTTCGGCCTGAACGATTGGCTCAGCATGCTGCGTTAACAACCGCATCATCACTTCGTTATCTTCTTCGCCGTGCCAGATTTTAATGTAAGTGCCCTGCTTATAGCCGCGCTGCTGACGCAGGTTATTGAGCGCGTTTTTACCTACATAGGTCAGATAGACCGTATTGGCATCGCCATAGGCCTTAACCAATAGCGCCATCAGCCGGTCAAAAAATACTTTCCCGCAGCGAAGCGGCTTGCTGTCTGAGCCGTCCTGCGCCAGCGCCACAATCAGCTCTTTGCCATCCTCTGCTGTCACCGCTGCTTTGCTGCCATCGGTAATCATCCGGGCTACGTCAGCGGCAGCCTGGCTGGTGCTTTTGCCTGCGGCACAGGCATTTTCCACCGCATCAGAAATGGCAAAGTGCAGAATATCGATCAGTTCCATATTCGCCTGCGCCCAGTCCGCCGACTGCTTTTTCCACCACTTATAGCCGGTGTGCTCAAAGTATTCGCCCAGCTCAACCAGAATGGCTTTCACATCATCGCGCTTAACTTGCGGCTGTTCCGGATACTTGGGGTCGATTACCTGGTTAAACGCAATTTGCATCATCACCAGTTTCTGGGCTTGTTCAGGCGTCATAGTCGGCTCATCTTGTGGTAGTGAGAATAGTCGTCAGAAAGTTTTCCAAAGATTATCACTTCCTTAATTCGACGTCCTCCCCCGGAACGGGTTTACCAAAATAAAATCCCTGAAATTGTACACAGCCAATACTCTTAAGAAATTCAAATTCCTCTTTTTGCTCTACGCCTTCTGCGATAACCGCAATGCCGAGGGTGTTGGACATCGACAGGATAGCCCTGATCAGGCCCTGCTTCTTTACGCAATTATGAACCTCTCTGACAAAACTAATGTCAATTTTTACATTATCAATCGGGAATTCCTGCAAGTACGCCAGGCTCGAATGCCCAGTCCCAAAATCATCAATGGAGATCTGGATGCCGAGTTCTTTCAGGCCGTTCAGGGTTTTCAGCGTATGCTCAATATCAAACATGGCGACATACTCGGTTATCTCGAGCTCCAGCAACCGACCCGGCACGCCACTCTGTAATAGTTCTCGCTTAAGCAAGGGAATAAATTGATTATGCGCGAACATTTGTGCGGAAACATTTACTGCCAGCGGCACAGATTGGACGTTATCGCGACCATGCCACAGCGCTAACTGTTTAATGGCGCGAGTTAATATCCAGCGATCAATTTCGAGAATCTGGCCACTTTCTTCCGCCGCCGGTATAAATTCCGAAGGCATAATCAGGCCCCTTTCGGGCTGACGCCAGCGCACCAGCGCCTCCAGACCAAATAACTCAGTGCCACCATCAGTAATGCGTACCTTGGGTTGGTACACTAAATACAACTGACTTTCGTTTATCGCCTGCTTCAGTTCAGTTCTCAGCTTTAACCTTGCTTGAGCATTATTTTTCATCTCAGGAAGGTAAAAAACGAAGCGACTTCGCCCCTGTGCTTTAGCTTCGTACATGGCGGTATCGGCTGCCTGAATCAGTTCATCCAGGGTTTGACCGTGTTCGGGCATCAGCGCGATGCCGATACTGCAGCCAATATGAATACATTGATCCTGAATTGCGTACGGCTGGATGACTTTGTTTATCATCTTTTTCGCGCACTGGGCGGCGTGGTCTTTGTTCGCCTTTAATAATACGATGAACTCGTCGCCACCAAAGCGGCACAATACGTCGGTATCGGTAACCTCATTCCGCAAGCGCTGACTAACGATTTTCAGCAGCTCATCACCAAAATGATGCCCCAGGGCGTCGTTGACATGCTTAAAGTGATCGAGATCGACAAAAAACAGCGCCCAGGGACTCTTTTCCGTGACGGTGCCAGCGATTTTATTAAACTCTTTTCTTAGCAGCACACGATTGGGTAACGAGGTCAGTACGTCGTAATGAACCAGCCGCTGAATTTCATTCTCTGAATTAATGTGATCGGAAATATCTTCCATTACGCCCATAAAATAACGGATTTCCCCCTGCTCATTGCGAACTGCAGAGATAGTACCCCGTTGCGGGTAAATATCGCCGTTTTTACGCATATTCCAAAATTCTCCGGCCCAATACCCCTCTTTCATTAACTGTGCAAATATCTGCCGGTAAAACGGCCGCTCCTGGATACCCGACTTAAGTATTCGTGGATTTTTACCCAACACTTCCTCGCGTTTGAACCCCGTAATAGTGGTAAACGCCGGGTTCACATCCAGGATAGTGCCGTCAGGTTCGGTAATGATAATGGACTCTCTGCTGTGCCTGAACACGGCACCAATTTGTTCAAGTTTGCGTTCTTTGTCGTAAACCTCCAGCGCAAAACCAATGTCGCTGGTCAGCTCATCCAGAAAAATGGAAGTCTCATTGTCAAAGTGC
>NZ_JAWVYM010000057.1:0-4490 GCF_033722695.1 Pseudidiomarina sp.
CTGCATCACGTTCTCGCCAACCTCAACATCGACCTCAAACTGAGCTCCACGTGGATCAATAAAAATAACCTGTGGCATAAACTCCCGACTCCGTGTAATTATTTCAGTAAGTGATTAGGGCGGTATTCTAACATAGATGGCGAGAGTCAGTCGCTGACGCCTTGAACGGGTTTAGTGCATAAGGTTACTTCATGCACGTTGACAATGTGCCGCTCAAAAGTGATGACTTGTTACCAGTGCATTGTTTTAAAAGCATATTAAGCGGAGCCTATTTTGACGAGGGATCTACCCAGGCTTGGATAGAAACGCATTAATTTTGATAAACGCTTCCGGTTACCTTAAATTTTTAAATGTCCAATTTATTGGGAAAATAGACGGAAAAATTTAGCTCTTAACTAAGGATTTGACCTCACCCCCAAGCATAGGCCACGGCTTGGATGAAACTTCAGGTCAAGGCGATTGATCATGCCAGCTGCATCAAGTGCGGTTCGGGGGCGGCGCGATCCGGTTATCCAGTAAGGGCCTGGGGCTACCATACGCTTTGGCGGCAGTTCATCATTTCATAAAAATAGGTAGACACGTTGATGACTAATAAGGTTGAAGTAAAACTAGATGAACTGAAACGGGTCTTTAACATAGTAGAGGAAGTACATGATTTGCTTCATCAGCCCGAAAAATATAAGGACACTGACGTTATGGATTCTTTTGTCCAGGAACACTACGCAGAGCTTCATGCCGTTTACTACGACATTCTCTGGAATTGGCTTCCTCAAGATGTTCAAACGGAAATATTAGATCGGTAATAAAATAGCTCTCTTACCAGCAATTTTTGTTGATCGCGCCAGGTTAGCGCTTTACCCGTAGTAGAAGTACGGGCTACAACAACAAAGCGGGAAATCTTGGTATACTGGCAGGCATCTTAGTTATTTTATTCATTGATGTAGGGATTTTGCGCTATGGGTTGGCATACAAATCGTGAGTTTTATATTTCCTGGGAAGAGTTGCATCGGGCGACCAAAGAGCTGGCCCGGCGGCAGCTGCCGGCTGAGCAGTGGCGGGGCATTATCGCGGTGAGTCGCGGTGGGCTGGTTCCGGCGGCTATTCTTGCGCGTGAGCTGAATATCCGCATGGTCGACTGTGTTTCAGTGAGCTCCTACGATCATGACAGCCAGCGTGATACGGTGACTATGCTTAATGACGCGTCCGCTACGGATGATGGCGAGGGCTTCCTGGTTATTGACGATTTAGTAGATACCGGTAAAACCCTGAAGTTTTTGCGCAAACGCTTCCCTAAAGCACGATTTGTTACTGTCTATGCCAAGCCTGCGGGTGTTGATTTAGTGGATGATCATGTCGCTGATGTGGATCAGGAAACCTGGATTCACTTTCCCTGGGATATGTACCTGCACTATGTTGAGCCGCTGGCCGGGCACGAAAGCATCTAGGCTCGGGCAAAAAAAAACCCCGCCATATTTCAGGGCGGGGCTAGTCATTTTCACAGCTACTTAGCTGATAAACTTCTGCAAGATCAGGCGCAAGGCGTCTTCAATCGCAATTTTCTCTTTATCACCGCTGACCCGGCTCTTGTATTCAACCGCATTTTCATCAAGATTGCGTTCGCCCACCACGATCTGGTGCGGGATCCCAATCAGCTCCATGTCGGCAAACATCACGCCCGGGCGTTCTTTGCGATCATCGAACAGCACGTCGATGTTGGCCGCGGTAAACTCGTTATAGAGCTGCTCAGCAACTTCTTTCACGCGCACTGATTTATGCATATTCATCGGCACAATCGCGACCTGGAACGGCGCCAGCGCCAGTGGCCAGGTGATGCCGTGCTGATCGTGGTTTTGCTCGATGGCGGCCGCGACGATACGGGAAACACCGATACCATAGCAGCCCATCGTCAGGGTTTCATGCTTGCCGGATTCGGTGAGTACGCCCACTTTCAGCGCGTCGGAATATTTTTTACCAAGCTGGAAGATATGGCCGACTTCAATACCGCGTTTAATCTGCAGCCGACCTTTGCCACATGGGCTGGGGTCACCTTCTATTACGTTGCGCAAGTCAGCGGTTTCAGGCGTCTCAACATCACGGCCCCAGTTGATATTGAAGTAATGGTAGCCATCTTCGTTGGCACCGGCGGCGAAATCAGCCAGCACCGCCACGCTACGATCAGCGATGGTAAAGAGCGGCATCTTGACCGGGCCGAGCGAACCAGGGCCTGCACCCACTGCCGCGCGGATTTCGTCATCGGTGGCGAAGGTGAGAGGGCTTGCCACACGCGGATGCTTGGCCGCTTTAATTTCATTGAGCTCATGGTCGCCGCGAATTAGCAGGGCGACAAGGTCGTCCTCGCTACCCTTCACGATCAGGGTTTTGATGGTCTGGGTGACGGAGATCGGAAATTGCTCGGTCAGCGCCTTAATAGTTTTCGCGTTGGCGGTGGCGACTTTTTCCATGTCAGCGGTCGCTGCCGGCGCTTCGGAGCGCTCAGGCACTGCTTCAGCCAGTTCAACGTTGGCGGCATAATCTGAGCTATCAGAAAAGGCGATATCGTCTTCGCCGGAATCGGCCAGCACATGGAATTCATGAGACACGTTACCACCGATAGAGCCGGTATCAGCGATGACCGGGCGGAAATCCAGGCCCAGGCGCTCAAAGATGCGGCAGTAGGCGGCATGCATAGCATCATAGGTCTGCTGCAGGCTGTCCTGCTCAAGATGGAATGAATAGGCATCTTTCATGATGAACTCACGGGCGCGCATGACACCGAAACGCGGGCGTATTTCATCGCGGAATTTGGTCTGGATCTGGAACAGATTCATCGGCAGCTGTTTGTAACTGGTGATTTCTTTGCGGACCAGTTCAGAAATGACTTCTTCGTGGGTCGGGCCCAGCACGAAGTCGCGTTGGTTGCGATCATGCAGACGCAGTAATTCAGGGCCGTAGTCTTCCCAGCGACCGGATTCCTGCCACAAGTCAGCGGGCTGCACCATCGGCATCAGCACTTCTAAGGCACCGGCGCGTTCCATTTCTTCACGCACCACGGCTTCAACCTTGCGCAGTACCCGCAGGCCGCTTGGCGTCCAGGTATATAATCCGGCGGCAACCTTACGCACCATTCCGGCACGCAGCATAAGCTGATGACTGATAACTTCAGCATCAGCAGGAGTTTCCTTTAATGTACCCAATAAATACTGGCTGGTACGCATGTGTTCCCCATTCAAAGTAACGGATCGATAGCTTATCGAAGATAACAGAATTCTATCAGTAGCAGGCCCGGGTCAAAAGTCTTTACTGATACTAATCACGTGATTTTCGGAATTGATAACCTGCCACCGGATATTCAGGTCATACAGCGACATGCCGTAGATCTTGTCCTGCTCGTTGTTTTGTTTATAGGCAGGGCGGGGGTCTTGCTGCAACACCTGTGCGATAAGCGTGGCCAGGTTCGGGTACTCTTGCTGCAATCTGGCCAGTTGCTGCTGTGCCCCGGGGCTGAAGTGGGTAGTAAGGCCAGCCTCAGGCTTATCCTGCGCAAAACTGCTGATGGCGTCTGGATAACTATCGGCGTAAGCAAGATAAGGCTTAATATCGATGATAGGGGTGCCATCGACCCAGTCGGCGCCGACTACCTCAATGCGGTTGCGGCCATCCTGATGGGTCACGTCGGTCAGTTGCACTGCCGACATACCAATAGCGTTTGGGCGGAAAGTCGAGCGGGTAGCGAATACGCCTTTGCGTTCATTACCCCCAAGCCGTGGTGGCCGGACCAAGGGCTTCCAGCCGCCCGCCAGGGTCTCATGAAACAGAAACAGCACCCAGATATGGCTGAATTCTTTTAAGCCACGCACACAGTCAGGGTGACTGTACGCCTCATTCAGAATGATCTGACTGGTCGCTGCGGTCACCAGCCCGGGCTGGCGGGGGGCCGCAAATTTCTGGCTATAGGGCGATTTTACATAACCGATGATATCTAACTGATGCTGCATATAAGGGAGACCTGAACCTGCTGTGGTCAAATTTCAGCATATTTTAGTCAGTTTGGCGAACCATAAGGACCCTGACAGTATAGTAGCAACAGACACAATTCAGTAAGTCGTTGAAATAAAACAAGTATAAATAGTTGGCATCTAAATTGCTTATTATCTATCGACGAAGAGAAACGATTTTGCTTTTATTGTATCTGGAGAAAATAAAAAATGAGCAGACAACAATTTGTATGGACCACAGCATTACTATTAATCGGCAGTGTGACTGTAGCGAGCTTGCCTTTCACCGCCAGCGCCGCCGATAAAGAAAAGCGTGTCGAAGCGACATACGAGGTTAGCACTGATACTAACCTGTACGTTGAGTCAGGCGTAGGCACCATTCATTTCCACCGCCATGACAGTAACGAAGTTATTGTTAAGCTGCGCGCCACAGCTGACGAGGATAGCTTCTGGAAAGACGGTTTACTGGATAAAGTTGAGTTAGTGGCTGAGCAG
>NZ_JAWVYM010000058.1:0-4335 GCF_033722695.1 Pseudidiomarina sp.
CACCTGGTCCTGAGCATAAGGCTCATCAGCGGTTTTCAGTGTGCCACGTAAGGGGTAGCCGCTGCTGACCGCTTTGATATCAACCAGCGCCAGCTCATCGGCAGCAAAGGCCATAGAATTGAACACCACCCGTCGGGCCGTCTCCAGGTTCAGCTCATGCGCCCGCTCCAGCCAGGCATCATCGACCTCCCGGCGCGAGCTCAAAACCCGATCAGCGGCCAGAAATTCTGCGCTGCGTTCCATCAGGCCAGACTGCAGACGCTCGGTAAAAAGTGACAGCGACAGCACCGCCGTTACCGACAACACAATGGCAGCCGCCATGATAGTCAGTTCACCGCGTTTCAGTTCCTGTCGCAGTAAACGCCAGGAAATTTTATGCCACATCCTGTTGCACCTCTGTCAGCGAGCCGGCGTCCATTTTAAAGATCCGCTGACAGCGGTCAGCCAGTTGCTCATTGTGCGTGACCATCACCAGCGTCGTACCGGATGACTTATTCATTTCGAACAACAGATCTTCGATAGTATGACCAGTGTTGGCGTCCAGATTACCGGTTGGCTCGTCGGCAAAGAGAATTTTCGGGGTGCCCACGAACGCGCGGGCAATGGCGACCCGTTGCTGCTCACCGCCGGAAAGTTGATTCGGGTAGTGAGTCAGTCGCTCACCCAGGCCGACATCCTGCAATAACGAGCGCGCCTGTTGCTCTGCTTTGCGGTTACCGGCCAGTTCCGCCGGTAACATCACATTTTCCAGAGCGGTCAGGCTGGGAATCAACAGAAACGACTGAAAAATAAAGCCTATTTTATCAGCCCGTAATTTCGCTCGCTGTTCTTCATCCAAATTGCTCAGTTTTACGTTATCTATAAGAACATCTCCGGCACTGGCGAGGTCTAATCCCGCCAGCAGTGACAGCAAAGTGGACTTGCCTGAGCCTGAAGCGCCGACAATGGCTACGGTTTCGCCGGCAGCAATCTGCAAGTCAATCGGCTGCAATATGTGTAGAATACCCGAGCTGGTCTGAACTTTTTTTTCTAACTGAGTGGTCTGAATAAGCATTTATGAAAAACTTCCTTATAAAATTTGGATTTATCGTCGCATTATTGGTCTGTATACGTCCAGTTTCGGCAAATGTCTCACTTGTGGTTCTGGGTGATAGCCTGAGCGCTGGTTACGGTATGGCGCAAAGCGAATCCTGGGTAGGCATTTTACAGGAGCGCTGGCAGCAGCAGTATCCCGATATAACCCTTATCAACGCCAGTATCAGCGGCGACACTACCCAGGGCGCGCTGAACCGGCTGAATGGCGTTATTGAACGGCATCAGCCCGACGCAGTTTTTGTTGAACTTGGTGGTAATGATGGCTTGCGCGGCTTTACGCCTGCAAGTATTCAGGCCAACCTGCTGAAAATTATCGACCAGTTACAGCAACAGGGCGCTACCGTAGCTTTGAGTCAGATCCGCATACCGCCAAATTATGGTGCACGATACAGCGCCTTGTTCGCCAATATCTTCCCAGTGGTCGCTAAAGCGAAAGATGTGCCGTTGGTACCATTTTTTATGGAGCAGATCATTGAAGATGAAGCATTAATGCAGAATGACGGGATTCATCCGAACCGTGCGGCTCAGGCGAAGATAGCAACAATTATGGAGCCGTTCTTGCTGGATTTGGTAGATAAGTAACTAAGCGTGGCGTCCCCTAGGGGATTCGAACCCCTGTTACCGCCGTGAAAGGGCGATGTCCTAGGCCTCTAGACGAAGGGGACCCGGTAACTGGATAATTGTGACTGGTTTTGAATGTGGCGTCCCCTAGGGGATTCGAACCCCTGTTACCGCCGTGAAAGGGCGATGTCCTAGGCCTCTAGACGAAGGGGACGCATTATACATTCAATCAATCAGCTGTTCTGTTTGGCGTCCCCTAGGGGATTCGAACCCCTGTTACCGCCGTGAAAGGGCGATGTCCTAGGCCTCTAGACGAAGGGGACGCTGCAGAACAAATTGTGTCGGTGTACTTTTTTATTTGAAGCAGTTTGGTGGAGCTAAGCGGGATCGAACCGCTGACCTCTTGCATGCCATGCAAGCGCTCTCCCAGCTGAGCTATAGCCCCACATCATGTGAGCTGCTTCAGTACCCTGACAGCGGGGCGAATTCTATGGTAATCCTCGCACCGCCGTCAACCTTTTTTTGGTCAAACCAAACCGTTTGCCAGTTTTTTCGCCAAACTGGCGATTTGCCACCCAAGTTTCGCTTTTTAATCACCAAAATGATAGATGGCCTCCAGCGCCTCCCGGCTGGAAACTGAAACGTTCATATTGCGGACGACGCCATCTTCAAGGCTATACACCCAACCGTGAATAGTCAGCTCCTGGCCGCGATCCCAGGCCGCCTGAACGATAGTGGTTTTGGCCAGATTACCGACCTGCTCAATGACGTTCAGTTCACACAACCGATTAAGCGCGGCGTCAGGCTCCAACGCTTCGAGTTCAGCCCGGTGTTCACGATAAATATCTTTGATCGGAAATAACCAGTGGTCAACCAGGCCGTGACTGCAGCTCTCCGTAGCCGCTTTAACGCCACCGCAGCCATAATGGCCAACCACCAGAACGTGCTTCACTTTCAGGCTGTCCACGGCATATTGCACAACCGACAGGCAGTTAAAATCTGTCTGAATGACCTGGTTCGCAACGTTCCGGTGCACAAACAGCTCGCCTGGCTCCATATCCACTACCTGGTTGGCAGGTACCCGGCTATCAGAACAACCAATCCAGAGAAACTCCGGACTCTGCTGCGCCACTAATTTTTTAAAGTACTCAGGGTCTATATCGATCTGACGTTGTGCCCAGCCTTTATTGCTCTCTAATAGCTTACGTATTTTTGGCAATAGCCTTACTCCTGCTCGCGCTTTTCAATGAAAGCGATAGCCCGGTCAATTCGCTGCAGTACGGTTAGTTGCGGGATGAGTTCCAGCGTCACATCCAGCGACGGTGAATTACCTCCGCCGGTAACAGCTACCCGCAACGGCATTCCGACCTTGCCCATACCCACTTCCAGATCGTCAGCGGCCTGTTGAATCTCTTCATGAATGCGTTCAGCGCTCCAGACCGAGAGCGCTTCCAGACGCTGCCGGACCCGCTGCAACGGCGCTTTGGCGACCGGACGCAGGTGTTTTTTGGCGGCTGCTTCGTCGAAATCAGCAAAATCCTCATAAAAATAGTGGCTAATTGCAGCCATTTCTTTCAGCGTTTTAACCCGATCAGCCTGCAGCCGGATGACCTGCTCCAACGAAGGCCCGTTGCTCAGGTCAATACCCTGCTGCTCAAAATGCCAGTGCAAATAAGCGGCTACCTCGGTAGCACGCAAAGATTTCATATAATGCTGGTTCAGCCAGTTGAGCTTTTCGGTATTAAATGCAGACGCCGCTTTATTCACGTCATCCAGGCTAAACAGTTTAATCATTTCGTCCAGGCTGAAAATCTCCTGATCGCCATGAGACCAGCCCAAGCGCACCAGATAATTCAGCACCGCCTGCGGCAGGTAGCCATCATCACGATATTGCATCACCCCTACAGCACCGTGACGCTTAGATAGCTTTTTACCATCATCACCGAGGATCATCGACACGTGCGCATACTCAGGTACCGGCGCCCCCAGGGCCTGCAGAATATTAATCTGACGGGGGGTGTTGTTAATATGATCTTCGCCGCGAATCACATGGGTAATGTTCATTTCCCAGTCATCAATGACCACACAGAAGTTATAAGTGGGTGTGCCGTCGGTACGCTTAATGATTAAATCGTCAAGCTGGTCATTGGCAAATTCAATAGGCCCGCGGATATGGTCATTGAATTTCACGCTGCCGGTTTGCGGATTACGAAAACGCACCACAAATTTATCCCCGGACAGATTTTCTTTATCACGGCAGCAACCGTCATAGCGCGGCTTTTCGCCCCGCTCCATCTGCGCTTCGCGCATTTTTTCCAGACGCTCAACCGAGCAATAGCATTTATACGCTTTGCCTTCGGCCAGCAGTTGGTCAATGTATTCGTTATAACGGGCAAAACGCTGGGTCTGATAGTATGGACCTTCATCCCAGTCCAGACCTAACCATTCCATACCTTCCAGAATAGCGTCAATCGCCGCCTGGGTAGAACGTTCGACATCGGTGTCTTCAATACGGAGGACAAATTTTCCACCCTGGGCTTTGGCTACCAGCCATGAATATAAAGCTGTACGGGCTCCGCCTACGTGAAGGTAGCCGGTCGGGCTGGGGGCAAATCGGGTCACCACTGTCATAATAATTGAACTCTCCGCATGATTCAGAATAGATTACCCGTTAGTTTA
>NZ_JAWVYM010000059.1:0-4033 GCF_033722695.1 Pseudidiomarina sp.
GAGTACGCGCTCGCAAAGTAACCAGCCAGTAGCCCCATGAACCTGAAAGATTTTAGTTTTGAATTACCCGATGAATTAATTGCCCGTTATCCGCAGCCAGAGCGCAGCGCCAGCCGGATGCTGTGCCTGGACGGTGCCAGCAGCGAGGTCAGTCATCGCCAGTTCCGTGATATCACTGAACAGCTGCAGGCTGGCGATCTACTCGTATTTAACGACACCCGTGTTATTCCTGCCCGTATGCTAGGTGAGAAGGCCAGTGGCGGCGGCAAGGTCGAAGTGCTGGTAGAGCGGATCCTGGATGAACACCGGGTGCTGGCGCACGTACGCAGTAACCGCTCGCCGAAGCCTGGCCAGCGATTGTTGATGGAACAGGCTGTTGAGCTGGAAATGCTGGGTCGTCAGGATGCTTTGTTCGAGCTTCGTTTTCATACGGATGAGCCTGTGCTCGCAGTGCTGGAAAAATATGGGCATATGCCGTTACCGCCTTATATCGATCGGCCTGATGAAGCCAGTGACCGTGAACGTTATCAGACTGTGTACAACAAGAAGCCCGGTGCCGTGGCGGCACCGACTGCTGGCTTGCACTTTGATGATCAGATCCTGCAGCAGCTCAGAGATAAAGGCGTTGAGTTTGCCTATGTGACCTTGCACGTTGGAGCAGGCACCTTCCAGCCGGTGCGGGTAGATAACATCGAAGAGCACCACATGCACAGCGAATACGCTGAAGTGCCTGAAGAAACCGTTGCCGCTATTGCTGCCACCCGTGCCCGCGGCGGACGTGTCGTTGCGGTGGGCACCACCTCAGTGCGCTCACTGGAATCAGCTGCCCAGGCGGCAAAGCAGGCCGGTACCGAACTGGCACCATTTTTTGCCGATACCGACATCTTTATTTATCCGGGTTACGAGTTTCAGGTTATCGACGCCATGATCACCAACTTCCACCTGCCGGAATCCACGCTGATCATGCTGATATCGGCCTTTGCCGGGCGCGAAGCCGTACTTAACGCCTATGCCGAAGCGGTTACGCATCAGTATCGCTTCTTCAGCTATGGCGACGCGATGTTTGTGACCCGTAAACCGAGCTAAGGTATACTACCTGCCGAAGCTCTCCGTACTAAACGAATTCGGTGATGAAATGAAATTTGAACTCCTGAACACCAGCGGCAAAGCCCGCCGCGGTCGTATGACTTTTGACCGCGGCGTAGTCGAAACCCCGGCCTTTATGCCGGTAGGCACCGCCGGTACCGTCAAAGGGATGACGCCCGAAGAAGTGGCCGCTACCGGTGCCCAGATTTGCCTCGGTAATACCTTTCACCTGATGCTGCGTCCGGGTACCTCGATCATTAAGCAACATGGCGATCTGCACGACTTCATGAACTGGGATAAGCCGATTCTGACGGATTCCGGCGGCTTCCAGGTGTTTAGCCTGGGTGAGTTGCGCAAGATCACCGAAGAGGGTGCCACCTTCCGTTCGCCAATTAACGGTGAAAAGATTTTGCTGACGCCGGAAAAGTCGATGGAAGTGCAGCGCGACCTCGGCTCTGACATTGTCATGATTTTTGATGAGTGTACGCCGCACCCGGCAACGCCGGCTGAAGCACGTACCTCAATGGAGCTTTCACTGCGCTGGGCCGAGCGCTCTAAAGTGGCCCATGGAGATAATCCGTCAGCCCTGTTCGGAATAATTCAGGGCGGCATGTATGAAGAGCTGCGGACCATCTCTCTCGATGGCCTGACCAAGATTGGCTTTGATGGTTATGCCATTGGTGGTTTGTCGGTGGGCGAACCCAAAGAAGACATGATGCGGATCCTGGACCATACCGCGCCGCAGATGCCGGCAGATAAACCGCGCTACCTGATGGGCGTCGGCAAGCCGGAAGACCTGGTGGAAGCAGTACGCCGCGGTATCGATATGTTTGATTGCGTGATGCCGACGCGCAACGCCCGTAACGGCCATTTATTTATCAGCACCGGCGTGGTGAAGATCCGTAACGCCGCGCATCGGACCGATACCGGCCCGCTGGATCCTGAGTGCGACTGCTACACCTGTAAGAATTACAGCCGTGCTTACCTGCATCACCTGGATCGCTCTAACGAAATGCTGGGCGGGCGTTTGAATACCATTCATAACCTGCACTTTTATCAGAAAGTGATGCAGGATTTACGGGATGCGATTGAAGCCGACCGGCTGGACGAACACGTAGCGGAATTTTACGCCAAGCGCGACCTGCCGGTGCCTTCGTTGCCTGAATAAGGCTTAGATAGCCCGGGCGATATCAACAATATAAGGCTTGATGCCGGCGAAGAAGAACTCGACGGCAATCAGCATCACGATTAAGCCCATCAGCCGCATCAGGATCTTTGAACCGCTGCGGCCGAGCTTAGCCAGCAGCTGCCGGCCGGTTGCCAGAAAGATCGCCGTCAGCACACAGACCGCAAGGATGGCGGCAAACAGGCTGATGGTGTTGCTGGTGTCCGGGCTGTCCTGAATAAACAGGATAACCATGGTAATTGCCCCTGGGCCGGCGACCATAGGAATGCCGATGGGCGTGACTGCGACATCCGAGCCAAAATCACTTTCGGTTTCGCCATCGACGCGCTTAGGTACCGTGCGGCCCCGCAACATTTCGTAGCCCATCACGAAGAACAGAATACCGCCGGCAACCCGCAGGCCGTTGACCGAAATCGAGAAGAAGCTGAAAATGGCTTCGCCCAGTAAGGCGAACACACAAAGCGCGATGGCGGCGGTAATAGACGCCCGCATCGCTACCCAGCGCGCAGCTTTGGGTGTCATCGCTTCGGTCAGCGCAATATAGATAGGAATCGCCGCGATCGGATTGATCATGGTAAACAGCGATGTGAACTGAAATAAGAATGTTTCCAGCATAGGTGATGGCTCTCCGGTAGCGACGCGCGTGCTTGGCTGCATAGTTTAATGTATTCGTTAAAAAAATGCAGTGCTGCAATGTCGTTGATTTTAAATCGCCCTCATTTTTAACGAAGGACAGGCTTTACATCAGCATATGAACTCGCTACAATTCAGCACCAAATTTAATCGTCGTGGTTAATTTTTAGCCGGTTCAGCTGGCAGGGATTAATCCAGCACAGAATTTTTCATTGAGGTGAGATTTTAATGCCAGTTGTTAAAGTAAAAGAAAACGAGCCTTTTGACGTAGCTCTGCGTCGTTTCAAGCGCTCTTGCGAGAAAGCAGGTGTACTTTCTGAAGTTCGTCGTCGTGAATTCTACGAAAAGCCAACTTCAGAGCGTAAGCGCAAGAAAGCCGCTGCTGTGAAACGTCACGCGAAGAAACTGTCGCGCGAAAACGCACGTCGCACTCGTCTGTATTAATTGACTGGCTGTTGCCGTAGCGGCAATGCCGAAGTGCGGTGCCACTACGAAGCACAGACCTCGAAGCCGGATTGAGTTATGCTCAGTCCGGCTTTTTCATTTCCGTTGTTGCAGGTACAATCAGGTTCACTTTCCGCATAAGCGCTAGTTTAAAAACAGGACACCGATGGCAGGGCTGATTCCAAAAAGCTTCATTCATGACTTAATTGACCGTGCCGATGTGGTCGAAGTGGTGGATAGCCGTGTGCCGCTGAAAAAAGCGGGCCGCAACTACCAGGCCTGTTGCCCCTTCCATAACGAGAAAACGCCCAGCTTTACCGTCGCCCCCGACAAACAGTTTTATCACTGCTTCGGTTGTGGTGAGCACGGCAATGCGCTGGATTTTCTGATGAAGTTCGACGGTCTGGAATTCCCTGAAGCTATTGAAGAGCTGGCCAGCATGCTGGGCCTGGAAGTGCCGCGCGAAACCACCGCCAATCCGCAGGCTGACGCGAAGAAACGGGCGCAGGCAGCTGACGATTATGAGCAGATGGAAAAAGCCGCGCGCTTTTTCGCCCATCAACTGCGGCACCATAAGAACTCCGCCAAAGTTATTGAGTACCTGAAGAACCGCGGGCTCAACGGCGAGATCGTGAAGGCTTTCCAGATTGGCTATGCACCGGATGAGTGGGATGGCATTCTGAA
>NZ_JAWVYM010000060.1:0-3693 GCF_033722695.1 Pseudidiomarina sp.
GACGGCTTGGATCGAAACGAGCGGATAATTGATCCCGATTTCGCACCGGATTGGGATTGAGAATATCGGATAATCAGAAATAGAAGTGGTGCCCGGGGCCGGACTTGAACCGGCACGCTGTTACCAGCGAGGGATTTTAAATCCCTTGTGTCTACCTATTTCACCACCCGGGCATTACAGATATTTTGAGGAAACTCGATGGAGGCGGGTCCCGGAGTCGAACCGAGATCCACGGATTTGCAATCCGCTGCATAGCCATTCTGCCAACCCGCCTTCGAGTTTGGAGCGGGAAACGAGATTCGAACTCGCGACCCCAACCTTGGCAAGGTTGTGCTCTACCACTGAGCTATTCCCGCATCCAGTGCCGAGGCATTTTACTGCCTATTTCAACAAGGTCAACGATTTTCTTGGCTGAACCCTACTGATTGGCTATTTTTACTCCACTTTACTTAAGTCAGCCCATGACGCCCGTAAATATTCCCACATTGACCAAAGCGTGAGAACAAAAGCAACATAAAGCAGAACGGTTGCGGTAATGACGACAAAGGTATTGGCTTCCCATATCAGACCGGTTATTGCGACCATCTGAGCAATGGTTTTCCATTTGCCAAGATTCGACACTTTGACTTGCTCCTGACGGCCAATCTGCGCCATCCATTCGCGCAAAGCCGATACCACCAGTTCCCGACTAATGATAGTCAGCGCCGGAATGCTGATCCACCAGGCCGCATAATCCTCGACCACCACCACTAACGAAGCGGCAACCATGACTTTATCGGCAACTGGATCTAAAAAGGCACCGAACTTGCTGAACTGGTTAAATTTGCGAGCGATATACCCGTCCAGGCCATCAGTAAGCCCCGCTATCGCAAATACTACCGCGGCCCAGAAATGTGCCTCAGGTCCCGGTAGGTAATAAATGACCAGAAATACAGGAATTAACAGAATTCGAAAGCAAGTCAGGAGATTGGGAATAGTCCACATAATAGCCGGTAGTTCCTCTGTTCGTTTCGAAAGGCATCATCAGGCTCAATACTAGCCTGTTTTACCGTTGCTTAGCTACCGCTAACAACTTATTCATCACGAAAAGCATGGTAAATTGTTTCGGCAAGATCGCGGCTGATACCAGGTACGGCTGCTAACTGATCGATACTGGCCTGTTTTACCTGTTGCAGTCCGCCAAGGTTCTGCAGGATTTTCTGCCGCCGTTTTGCACCAATGCCTGGAATATCCTCAAGCCGTGAACTTCGCTGAACCTTGGCGCGTCGCTGTCGGTGGCCGGTAATAGCAAAGCGGTGGGATTCGTCGCGGATATGCTGTACCAAATGCAGTGCCGGAGAATCGGCCGGCAGTGGTAGTGTGGCATGGCTGCCTGCCATAATAAGCGTTTCCAGGCCGGGCTTGCGAGATTCCCCCTTAGCAACACCGATCAGCAAAGGTACCCGCGCCGACCAGTCGGCAAAATAATTTTCAGCCTGGGTTAGCTGACCTTTACCGCCATCAATAAATAAAATGTCGGGCATAGGTGTATCCGCGTCAATGCTATCCCGCAAGGGGTCATAGCGACGCTTAAGCGCCTGTGCCATAGCGGCGTAGTCATCGCCGGGCGTGATACCTTTGATATTAAACCGGCGGTAATCGCTTTTTTTCGGACCCTGCTGATCGAACACCACACAGGAAGCTACGGTTTCTTGTCCCATGGTATGACTGATATCAAAACATTCCATCCGCTGCACGGGGAAGCCAAGATCCAGTGCCTTTTCGAGTTCCTGAACCCGCATTGACATGGTCGATGCCTGGTTGACCCGGCTATCTAAAGCATTTAACGCATTTTTCTGCGCCAGGGTCTGGTATTGCCTGCGTTCACCGCGTACCTGGTGGGTCATCCGCACCCGTTGTGCCAGGGCTTGCTCAAGCAATTGCAGCTCCCGCTCGGGATCAAGGAGTTGCGTAGCGGTTTCAGCCGGCAGAATAATTTCGCGTGGTAAGCGGCGACCAATGCGGTCGTTTAAATAGAACTGCAACATAAACGCCAGCAAAACTTCACTGTCGTCAGTATTGGCCGGTAATTTTGGAAAATAACTACGACTGCCCTGCACTGCGCCTTCGCGAATAAACAGCAGATGTACAGCCGCAATACCGCCGCGCCGGGCGAAGCCAATCACGTCCATTTCCTGCTGATTGCCGGTGACAGCGTTGCGCTCCTGAATTTTACGTAGCGCGCCTATCTGATCGCGAAAGCGTGCGGCCCTTTCAAAATCAAGGTCACCGCTGGCCTGCTCCATACGCAAAACCAGCTGGTCGATCACCTGCTGGTTTTTGCCCTGTAGAAACGACTTAGCCAGTTCCACCTGCTCCTGATACTCATCATCGGTGCAATACCCCTTCACACAGGGCGCCAGACAGCGCTTCAGCTGATATTGCAGGCAGGGACGGCTGCGGGCCCGGTAATAAGTGTCATCGCACTGACGAACCGGAAAGAGCTTCTGCATTAGCCGCAGACTTTCACGTACCGCCACACCATTTGGGAAGGGTCCGAAATAATCGCCCTTTTCGCGGCGGGTGCCACGATGAAACGCCAGTCGCGGATGCTCGTGCTGACTGACCAGAATATAGGGATAAGACTTGTCGTCGCGCAGCAACACGTTATAGCGTGGACGGTATTTTTTGATGAAGTTGTTTTCAAGAATCAGCGCCTCGGCTTCGGTATTGGTAACCGTTACGTCCATCGCCGCAATTTGCTTTACCAGCGTCTGCGTTTTCGGTGTATCCAGATTGGTCCGGAAATAACTACCAACCCGCTTACGCAGATCTTTTGCTTTGCCAACATAAATCACGTCACCTGACTCATCATACATGCGATAAACGCCCGGCTGATGAGTCAGATGTTTCAGGAAGGATTTTGAATCAAACTGTTTTTCGTTCATAAACTCCCGGATGATCGAGTTCAACCAACCCTGTTTGTATTGCGATATGCGTCAATTCTACATCACCATTAACGCCGAGTTTGGCAAAAATACGGTAACGAAAGGTATTAACGGTTTTGCTGCTGATATTAAGGTGTTTAGCGATTTCTGCAACCCGGATGCCGCGGCCTAGCATCTGCGTAACCTGAACTTCCCTGTCACTGAGTGACTTGAGCAGCCGCACCTGTTCGGTTTGCCTGGGGTTACGCGCGAGGTATTCTGCTACCGCGGTAGCCACAAACATATGACCGCGATTAAGCGACGCAATGGCAGCAAGGAATTCTTGTTCAGAGGAATTTTCCAGCAGGTAACCATCAACTTGTTTGAGATTGCACTGAAAATCTAGAATATCCTGAAAGTGTTTGGCGAATAGCAGCACCTGCAGATCACAGTAGCGCTTTTGTAACCTGCGCCAGGTTTCAATAGTGCCGTCTCCGGCCAGATGGCTACAGAGTATAACGGTGGCACAAGGCGCGTCTTTGGCCGCCTCACGTAACTGATTAAAGTTAGTAACACAAGCCGCAATGCGGTAGTTATTTGTTGTGAGTGTAGCGTACATCCCAGCCCGCAATAAATCACTCGATACAGCAACAATAAAGTCTGTCATATCCACGTATCCAATGTGAATTTCATGCTCTGAAACCATTTCAGAGAACAACAGATATCAATAATTTTTCGCCGTTTGGCAAGATCAAATTGATAAATTATGTTGAATTGGGATATGTCC
>NZ_JAWVYM010000061.1:0-3500 GCF_033722695.1 Pseudidiomarina sp.
ACCAATGATGAAGTATTCGGCGGTGTTAACTCTGTGGGCGAAAATCTGGTCATGGACGGGCGTTCCTATCAGGTCGTCGGGGTGCTTGATGACTGGCATCCCCGGCCAAAATTCTTTGACCTGAGTACCGGTGCGTTTAATTTGCCGGAAGATTTGTATGTTCCCTACTCGCTTAAAGAAAGCCTGGAGCTGCCAAGCACAGGTAACAATAACTGCTGGAAGCCCGTATCAGAGGATACCTTTCAGGCATTCCTGCAGTCTGAGTGTGTGAACTCACAGTTTTGGGTCGAGTTTGAAGATCCCGATGATCAACATGAGTATCTGGCATTTCTTGATAACTATGTGGCCGAGCAAAAAAAACTGGGGCGCTTTCCCCGCGAGACCAATAACCGTCTTAGCAACGTCATGGACTGGCTGGAGAATCAGGAAGTGGTGGCGGAAGACGCACGGATGATGATGTATATGGCACTGATGTTCCTGATCGTCTGCCTGCTGAACACGGTGGCATTGCTACTGGCGAAGTTTATCGGCCGTACCGGTGAAATCGCCCTGCGCCGCGCAGTCGGTGCCAGCCGCCGCACCCTGTTCGCTCAGCATCTCATTGAAGCCGGCCTGATCGGCGCAGCGGGTGGCGTGCTGGGCTTGCTGCTCGCCTGGTTGGGCCTGAAGGGTATTAACGGGCTCTATGGAGGCCCGACCGACGGCCTGACCCATCTGGATCCGAACATGGTCGCACTGGCGATTGGCCTGGCAATTATCAGTACTATTCTTGCCGGTCTGTATCCGACCTGGCGCGCCTGTAGCATACCGCCTGCCGGCCAGCTGAAAACCCAATAACGCTCGCGAAGAGGATGTAAAAATGAACCAGATAGGACCTATTTTCCGGGCGTTAATGCGTAATAAGGTTGGCGCCTTCCTGTTGGCACTGCAGATTGCACTGACGATGACTATTATCGTTAATGCCATCCACATGATTGAGAACCGCAGTTCGCTGATGGCGCGACCATCGGGGCTCGACGAAGCCAATCAGTTTTACCTGACCAGCAGCGGCTATCGTGATGATTTTAATGAGCAGCTTGTTGTTGAGCAGGACTTGCGTTTGCTGCGCCAACTACCCGGGGTAATTAACGCCACCCAGATCAATGCGATCCCGTTAAGTGGCGGCGGCTGGTCCATGGGCTTGCGCACCGCACCCGGCCAGGATGGCCTCAATACCGGAGTGGCGATTTACTTTGTCGATGAGAATGGTATCGAGGCGCTGGACGTAGAACTGATCGCCGGTAATAACTTTTCGACATCGGAGATTACTTACCGCGAGCCCAATGCGGTGGAATGGCCTCAGAACGCCATTATTACCGCTGCTGCAGCGAAGGCGCTTTTCCCTGACCTGGAGCCGGCTCAGGTGGTGGGTAAAACCGGCTATATCAGTGGCGATGAACCACTGACCATTGTCGGCATTATTGATCAGTTGCAAGCGCCGTGGAATGGCTGGAGTGGCGTAGAGCGGGTAATGCTGGTACCCCAGCGCACCCTGTTTGGATCCTCCCGTTATTTTATCCGCACTGAGCCCGGTCAGCGCGACCGGGTTATGAAAGAAGCTGAAGAACTGCTACTGAAACAGGATGCCGGCCGCTTAATTCGTAATGTCCGCACTATGACTGAAACCCGCGAAGACAGTTACCGTGGCCATCAGGCGTTGCAGACCATTCTGTGGATTACTGTGGTGTTATTAACGCTAATTACCGCGCTTGGCATTGTCGGCATGGTTACTTTCAATGTTAACCGCCGGCGCAAACAAATCGGCACGCGCCGCGCGCTTGGCGCCAGCCGCGGCGATATCATGGGCTACTTTATGATGGAAAACTTTATGGTGACCAGCTTAGGCCTATTGCTGGGCCTGGGCTCCAGCATCGCGCTGAATATCTGGCTGGTTGATGCCTTTAACCTGCCGCGTATCGGCTGGCACTATTTGCCCATTGCCATGGTTATTCTCTGGCTGCTGGGGCAACTGGCGGTATTCGGTCCGGCCCGGCGGGCAGCCGGTATTTCACCGGCGCTGGCTACCAGAACAACCTAAATAACCGGCCGCGTCGCTGTGTCCGTTATTAACTGACGGAACCAGCGATGGCCGGTATCGTGGTGCAGCAGCGGCGTCCAGATCATCGCCAGGTCAAGGGCCGGGATGGCAAACGGCGGCGGCTTCACCACGAACTCAGGATCATCACCATACAGCCGGGCCGCACGGCTCGGCACTGTGGCGATCAACCCCTGGCGGGCCAGATGCATAGCCACATGGTAGTTTCGGGTAAACACCCGTATTTCGCGTTTATGCCCAAGGCGGGCTAAGGCTCCGTCCACCCAGCCAAGCTTCTGTACATCGTGGGGATCCATGCCCACCCCTACCCCGAAGCCGGTCTTACTAACCCAGACATGTTCGGCTTTGAGGTAATTTTCCAGGCTGTAATCGTTCAGTAGCTGATGGTCACTGCGCATCAGACATGAAAAATCATCTTTCCAGAGCTCTTTCTGATGAAACGACTGCGGCAGTTTTTCAAAGCGGTTTATGGCCAGGTCCACTTTACCGTTCTCCACATCATGAAAGCTGATATCGCTGGGCGTCATTATATCCAGGGTCACCGCCGGTGCTTGTTGCTTTAACGAGGCAAGCAACTGCGGCATCAGGGTGGATGCAGCGTAGTCCGACGCCATAATGCGGAATACCCGGTCACTGGTGGCCGGATCAAATTCGCGGGCGGGCTGAACCATTTCTTCTACTGAATACAGGATTTGTCGCACCGGTTCCTGCATCCGCAGAGCGGCCGCTGTTGGCAACATGCCTTCACTGGTACGCACCAGAATAGGATCATTGAGCAGCGTCCGCAGACGTTTCAGGCCGTTACTCATAGCGGGCTGGGTAATATTAAGCTGGGCCGCGGCTTTGGTGACGTTGCGCTCACGCAGCAGCACATCAAGATAAACCAGAAGGTTCAGGTCGATATCTTTCACATTATTCATAGAAAAAATAAATCCCGCTATACGAATATAGCGGGATTATACTTCGGCAGGGCTTTTATTCCCAGAAAAATGGCTTCCGTGGTGCCGCTACCGGAACCAGCTGGTCCATAGTCGTTGCATCAAACAAACGACCATTGACCATGGTATGGGTAACGCGATCAGTAACCCGGATATCAGCCAGCGGGTCACCGTCAATGACGATAATATCGGCTAACTTACCGGCTTTCAGCGAGCCAAGCTGGTGATCCATACCGAATTCACGGGCTGGGTTGATGGTTGATGTTGCCAATGCTTCCAGCGGCGTCATGCCGCCCTGTGCCATCATCCAGATCTCCCAATGCTGGGCCAGGCCTTCGCGCTGTCCATGCGCACCGGCAACCACTGTAACGCCTTCATCAAGTAGCTTTTTCGCCACATCGGCGTTGTTAAAGTGGTTGTAGTGGTCATGGGGCGCTTTCTCCCGGCGTACGGAAGCCACCAGGGCA
>NZ_JAWVYM010000062.1:0-3397 GCF_033722695.1 Pseudidiomarina sp.
GAATAATGGTGCCCAGAGGCGGAATCGAACCACCGACACGGGGATTTTCAATCCCCTGCTCTACCGACTGAGCTATCTGGGCGTGGGGCGTATTAAACGAGTTTTTCGGGTCATAGTCAACCGCTTTTTCAGGGGTTTTTGACCGTTTGCTCAGTAAATACGCAGCTTGGCTGTTTTTACACCTTCAAGTAGGTGCTTCCGGCCAGGCATTTCTCGTAATAGTCGGTCCAGCGCACGCCTTCACGCGGGGCTATCTTGCCTTTACGAACTTCACGGTCCAGCCATTTCTTAACGGTTTTGGCCATATAATCGGTGTTGTACTGCATGGTTTCGAGTACTTTTTCGGCTGAGGTGCCCGGAACCACTTCTTCGATGTAAAAGTCACCGTCTTCGTCATCATGGCAGTAGATGTGCACTTCGGTCAGCCGTCCGAAGAGATTGTGCATATCGCCCATAACGTCCTGGTAGGCGCCGGTCAGGAACATACCCACATGGTAGGGTTCGCCTTTGCGTAACGCGTGCATCGGGATGTTATCGCTGATTTCAGTGCCTTCGATGTATTTGCTCAGCTTACCGTCGCTGTCACAGGTGATATCAACAATGGAGCAGCGCACTTCCGGCTTTTCGTCCAGGCGGGTGATGGGCACAATCGGTAATACCTGGCCGATGGCCCAGGTATCCGCAGCCGACTGGAAAATCGAGAAGTTACACAGGTACTGGCTGGCGAGCATGTCTTCGAGTTCTTCGAGTTCCTGGAAGACGAAGGTCTCGCGATCCAGTGAATCATGGATCTCAGACAGGATCTGCCAGTACATGGTGTCGATTTTCGCCATTTCGTCCAGCGACAGAATTCCCAGCTTAAAGGCTTCATAAGTGCTTTGCTTGAACGATGCCGCGTCGTTATAGCGCTCCTGGGGGTGCATGTCGGCTGCGGAAATCAGCTCGCGCATGTTACTTACCAGAATGTGCTCGCCCTGGGCGGGATTAACGTCAAACTGGGCGCCGGTGTTTTTGATTTCGCCGACAATGTTGGTAACCACGCAGCTGTGATGCGCGGTAATTGCGCGGCCACTTTCGCTGACGAGGTTAGGGTGGGGGACTTTCTCAAGTTCGCAAATCTGCCGGACGCCATAAACCACATCGGCGACATACTCGTCAGTCGAGTAGTTGCGTGATGAGTCTGTGGTCGAGCTGGTGCCGTCATAATCGATACCTAAACCGCCACCGATGTCGAGATACTCGAGGGGTACGCCCATTTGAATCAGTTTGGCGTACAGGCGAGCACCTTCAGACACCGCTTCTTTGATTTTACGGATATCAGATAGCTGGCTGCCGATATGGAAGTGCAACAGTTTCGCGCAGTGCAGCATGTCTTCGTTTTTCAGCAGTTCGACAATATTCAGGATTTCAGTAATGCTGAGGCCAAATTTCGCACGATCGCCACTGGAGCCGGCCCATTTACCTGAACTGCGCACCATCATTTTGCTGCGCAGCCCGATCATCGGCTCAACGCCCAGTTTTTTCGCCAGCGGGATCAGCATTTCCAGTTCGCTGAATTTTTCGATAACGATGATCATCTTACGGCCGAGCTGACGTCCCATCAGGGCCAGGGTCAGATAGTCTTCGTCTTTATAGCCGTTCAGAATCGTCAATGCCTCGGGATTCTCATTATATGCCAGAACGGCCATCAGCTCGGGCTTGGAACCGGCTTCCAGGCCATAGTTGTAGGGTTCACCGGCATCAATAATCTCTTCGACCACTTCCCGCATCTGATTAACTTTGATCGGAAATACGCCAACGTACTTACCGTTATAGTCGGCGTCTTCAATGGTTTTCGCGAAGGTTTCGTTCAGAATCTCAACCTGCGAGCGCAAAATGTCATGAAACCGGATAACCGCTGGCAATTGAATGCCTTCGGCAATGATTTCGTCAATGACTTCTTTCATATCAATGGTGACATCAGGCAGACGGTGATTTGGCGTAATCTTGATACTGCCGTTATCACCAATTGAAAAGTAGCCCGCGCCCCAGCGGCGCACACCATAAAGTTCTTCAGCGTCGTCGATGCTCCAGTTGTCAGCCATTAACGAGCTCCTTTTTCGTTGAGAATAATCAGCAGTTCGCGCACTACTTTAGCGGCAAACACGTCGGAGTTACCGGTCGGGTCAATCTCCGGAGACAGCTCAACGACATCGGCGCCAACCAGATTCTTCTGGCGCAATAATTTCATCAGGCTAATGTATGAATGGAAATCTTCACCACCTGGTTCGGGCGTGCCGGTACCAGGCATATAAGCCGGGTCAAAGTAATCCAGGTCCAGCGTCATATAAACCGGCCGGTCGTCGGGTATGGCCGCTACACTTTCCAGAAAAGCCTGGCGTGAGGTGCGCAGCGTACCTTGCTCTTTCATGAACTGATACTCTTCGCGGGTGCCTGAGCGAATACCGTACTGGATAAGCTGGTGACCGTCGCCGAAATGGTCCAGGCAACGGCGGATAATAGATGCGTGTGAGTGACGATATCCCATAAAGCCATCCCGTAAGTCGGCATGGGCATCAAGGTGCAGCAGCACCAGGTCAGGGTATTCGGCCAGATAGTTACGAACCGCGGCGTAGGAAATAGAATGTTCACCGCCGAGGGTCAGCACCCGCACGTGGTTTTTGGCAATACCGACATCGCCGAAAATACCGTCGAACTGATCGGAAGCATGTTGCCACTGAGCTTCAACATCATCACCGTCGCCGCACGACAAGTTACCTAAATCAAAAAAGGTATGGTCGTGCAGATCCGCATCCAGATAAGGCGAATACGATTCGATATCTTCAGAGACTGCGCGCAGCGCGTCTGGTCCGTTGCGGGTCCCTTTACGAAAACACGCCGTACCGTCAAAACCAAACCCGATCATATGGGTACTGTTTTTGAATACTGCGTGGTCTGTGCGGGCGCCGAAAAATTCGCGGACGGGCGTATCTGTGGTTACCGAAAGGCTGGTAATTTGTTCAGGTTGATATTCGCTCAATGCAACTCACCTCCGATTAAAAATAAGGCAATAATTCAGGGCGCATATTATCGTCGTAAATGGACGAAATTGCCACTTTATCACTGGCCATTGCCATTCTTTTTCACTGGATTAAATATTTCGTGCTGAATCCGCAACTGATTTTTATTTAGCGGGTTTTTCTTCTGCCAGGTATCAGCCAGCGGCACGGCCACCGGCACATGATTCTTAATGCCTGCCATTACCCGGGTCTGGCCCTCAAGCGCCAGTTCCACCGCATGCACGCCCAGCTCTGACGCTAAGATACGGTCAGCCGGCGCAGGCGGACCACCGCGCTGAATATGGCCGAGTAAACACGGCCGGCAGGGCAGGTGGTATTCGGCTTCAAGCTGCTCTGCC
>NZ_JAWVYM010000063.1:0-2816 GCF_033722695.1 Pseudidiomarina sp.
ACGATATCGGCAACAAACGAGGACACGACCCGGCCAAACGCGGCACCAATAATGATACCTACCGCCATATCCACCACATTGCCACGCAGCGCAAACTTTTTAAATTCCTGCAATACAGACATCCCAATTCCTCCCACGGTTAAGCGATTGACACCAATAAGGGTAGTCGATGTTTCGGCGGAGTAGAAACGAAAAAAGGCAAGCCGGTGAGGGCTTGCCTTTTAAAAGGTTTTCGCGGCGATTTAGATCGCTACGATGTTTTCTGCCTGTGGGCCTTTAGGACCCTGAGTTACAGAAAACTCAACGCGTTGGCCTTCAGTCAGCGTCTTGAAGCCAGTGCTGGCGATTGCGCTAAAATGAGCAAATACGTCAGCGCCGTTTTCGCGCTCGATGAAACCGAAACCTTTAGCTTCGTTGAACCATTTTACTGAACCAGTAATTGTATTAGACATAATGATAAATCCTGTGTAGTTGTTAAGCCCTGTTAAAGGCGGTCATGCGGGGAAAAAATAACTGAAACTTAAAACTACAGGACGATGTGATTACGAATAATATGCAACGAAGTGGAGTATCTAAATAAATATTTTTCTTACCGACAGCCGGGAGTGTACGCTTAATCGGCCCGATGTCAATCAATCATTTAAAGACTGACAGATATCAGCCTGCCAGGCCGGTGATCAATAACGCCACACCCGACAGATAAAGCACCATAATAGTGAAGCTTTCCAACCCGATACCGCCTATCCCCTGCCGCTCACGGCGCAGAAGTCCCATCATGAGGCTGCCCGACATCAGCAGGGTCAGCGCCACCCAAAATTTCGCCTGATCGCTGAAGGCATGGTAAATCGAGCCGTCCCGATAGGCAATATCCGAGGCGGCAGTAAACAAGGTATCAAAGGCATTGCCGCCGATAATACCGCCAACGGCTAGTGTTAAAGCACCGCGGCGCACCGCAGCAATAGAGGTCACCAGTTCCGGAATCGAGGTGCTGATGGCAGTCAGCAATATCCCGACCATGGTGTTGGTCAACTGAGTCTCCTGCACCAGTACGGTTGCTGAAGGCTCCAGAACCCATCCGGCAGCGCCCAATACCAACATCAATACCAGAAACTCGCCCCACAAGCCGCCAAGGTTGGCTTTGACGTTACTTTCATCGGGTTCATCGGCGCGGGTCTCCCGGGTTGTCACCGGGTTCCACATTGGCACCGTCCGGGCCTGGTGAACCAAGCGTATACCGTACCCGTAGAAAACTAGTAGTAACGGCGTAACGGGATGAATGCCCCAAAAGGTTAGATCGGGTAAAAACGGGGCGAGCAGGATTATCGAAAGCAGAGAGATCAGCAGTGCATTCTGCATCATATTCGGCGCCGAGGCTGCAGCATGCTCAAGGTTGGCCTTGCGGTAACTCATATCAGCCACCGCCAGAAAAAAGGTTTGTACGGCAATACCGCCTAAGGCATTACTTACGGCTAGTTCGGCATTACCATTCCAGGCTGCGGTCACCGATAATACCGACCCGCCCAGCGAGGTTGCCGCACCTAACAGAACGGCGCCCGCTGCGGCCTCGCCGATACCGGTTCGATCGGCCAGTTGGTCGACGGCGCGGGTAATGCGGAAACCAGCGACGGCAATAGTAAAGGCACTCGCGATAAAAATGGCGACAGCCTGCCAGAGGGTCCAGTTTTCAGGGTTAAGTAACGACAATCTACGTCTCCCTGCCCCATCAATTCGAGTTTAAAAGTCACGAAAAAATTAAGGATAGTACAGCGGCTGAAAATTCTCCTGGTTTGCCATTTACGCCTATTATAAATAGTATGAGTAGATAAATGTGTATGACTATCTGCACCTTAACGCCCCAAAACGGAGAGGAATTAGCATGACTGATCAACCATTTCTGACCGACATCAAGACCATTCGCGAACGTGCCCGTAAACACATCGATCAAGGTGCTGTAACCGAAGGCTATTCCGCCAATCGTGAGAATGTTATTCAAATTCTGAACGAAGCGCTGGCGACTGAAATCGTCTGTACCCTGCGTTACAAGAGCCATTATTTCCGGGCTGACGGAATTCATGCAGAAGTAGCCGCTGAAGAGTTTCTTGAGCATGCCGAGGAAGAACAGGAGCATGCCGATCGAATTGCTGAGCGCATCGTGCAGCTTGGCGGGAAACCTAATTTCTCTCCCGAAGGCCTGTCCAGCCGCGCCCACGCCGAATTTATTGAAGGCGATAGCCTGCGCGAGATGATCGAAGAAGATCTTATCGCCGAGCGCATCGCTATCGATACCTACCGCGAAATTGTGCGCTACCTGGGTGATCAGGATCCGACCTCACGCCGTATTATGGAAGACATTCTGGCGCAGGAAGAAGAACACGCCGATGATATGGCAGGCCTTCTGGCAGGACTACCAGGGAACTAACTTTGCTAAAAGACTATCAGCACGTACGCCAACAAACCCTGGCACTGACCAACTGGCTCAGTGCCGAAGACATGATTCTGCAGTCGATGCCGGATGCCAGCCCCACTAAGTGGCATCTGGGCCATACCACCTGGTTCTTTGAAACCTTTCTGCTGCAGCCGCATCTGCCCGGTTACCAGGTGTTTCATCCATCTTATACGTATTTATTCAATTCCTATTACGATACTGTCGGTGACCGGCATCCGCGCCCGGCTCGCGGTCTGCTGTCGCGCCCGCCGTTGAGTGAAGTGCTGGCCTACCGGGACTATGTCGACTCGGCCATGGCAAAGCTATTTGCCAAGGTCGGCGGCGATCTTAGTGAAGCCGTTACTATCGGGCTGCATCATGAGATGCAGCA
>NZ_JAWVYM010000064.1:0-2749 GCF_033722695.1 Pseudidiomarina sp.
AATTTTTCGCTGGGAAGACGGAATAGCCCAGGACACGTATCTAGACCCACATGATTATAAGGGCTAGAGGAGGTTAAGGTTATGAGAAATACAAAACGCCGCCCACTGACTGTTGGCGAAATGCTGGTTACAGAATTTCTGGAACCTATGAATATTGCAATCAGCGAGCTGGCTGATGCTATGGGCGTACATAGAAACACACTGAGCCGGATTGTTCATGACAAAGGCATTCTGACCGCCCCAATGGCGATTAAACTGGCCGCTGCGTTAGGTAATACGCCAGAGTTCTGGCTGAATATCCAGCACGCGGGGGAGATTTGGGATGTTCGCCATAAAGCTTATGAGCAAGAAGCTAAGAATGTAAAACGCGTTAAGCCTAACGTTGAGCATGCTGAAGCTGCAGCTGGCTAGGCTCGGTCCAACACAGTCCCCCATAAATTGGATTCATCCGGATCGTAGCGGTCGTTCAGGCCTTCGGCGATATAGGTAACAATTAGCTGCTCAACTTCCTCATCGGGCGCGTCTGAGGGCATCAACAAGTCACTCGGCAATAGTGGCCAGTCTTTCTCGTTAGCGATTTCGTTGTGATAACAGATAAAATTAGTTACAGCTTCATCTAGATTGCTTTGGATATACGTCACCAGCGAAGGCCAGTGTCCATCAAGCTGCTCATAAACGTAGGCTCGCTGCTCTTCCCCCGCTACGGCCGGTAATCTGCACTCTAAATCAAACTCGCTCAGGCCATGCCGATTCAGATAGCTCCAGATGTAAAACTGCGTAATATTTTGTATTGCACGTTCGATTTGGTAGGAACAAAGTTCCATATCCATCACGGCGCCTAACTCAGCTACTGCTCTTAGAGAGCTCAACAGCCTCCATTCGACTTGACGATGGCACTCGTCTGTTAGGTCGATGCCGTCAAAGGCTTTATCCGTCATGGTGCTTACCATGCTGTCGCGCAGAAGTAAGTAATGGTGTTCTGAATCAGATATTTCGCCTCTTTCCGCAAGCTCCACATATTCGCTAAGGTTATTACCAACTTGCGCGAAGTTTAAGAATTGGATAGTCCAGTTCAGCTCCGCCCCCAGCGCCTTATTTCGCTCTAATTCGTACTCATATAGTTCTTTGTAGCTAAGCGTGGAGTCCGGCGGTCCGGTTTCGACTTCCTGATCTATATCATCAAAGTCATCGTATTCGTCGAGGTCGTCGTCGAAGTCGTCAATCGAATTTTCCCATTCATCCCTCAGTTTGCGCTCTTTTCGTTTCTCTAACGCCGACACAATTTCGGTTGATACCAAAGCTGCTAATATACCCGTCCATTTTCCTGCCATAGCATTGCTCCTTCGCCCATTCCTTTTAAACGAGCATAGATTAAAAGTTGTCGCGATATAACCCTTGGCCAACCCTAACTCATAAGGCGACGCTTTGTGTCGCTCCATTTGCAATATCGACAACCACTAGCACAGCAAGTAAGCTGGCAAAAAAAGCAAAAGGAATCGCTAAATGAAAACGCACGCAGAACTAAAAGAATACCAACGCGAACATCGGGACAACTGGCAGAACGGTTTATCACTGCGAGTGCACCGGGCGTTAAGCTGGCTGCATCGGGCAGAGCAAGAGCAGCAAAGCAATGATACCGATGCTGAGTTCATCTTTTTATGGATTGGCTTCAATGCCGCCTATGCGAGTGAGCACGCCCAGGAAACCCGTAACTCCACGCGCGATAGCTATACCCAGTTTTTTGAGCGTCTCACAGGCTATGATGCCGATAATGAGTTATATGAGCTTGTCTGGACGCATTATCCGCAAGCTATCCGCTCGCTAATGAACAATAAATTCGTCTTCCATCCTTACTGGGATTCGGCTAATCGCCGTCTTGATGCAGAGGCCTGGAAGCAACCCTTTGATTCCGCCAAGCGCGCTGCGCACACTGCCCTAGCGCAGCAGGACGTTGTTACCTGCTTAAGCATCGTGATGGATCGGCTGTACACGCTGCGGAATCAGCTCATACACGGGGGCTCAACCTGGAACGGCAGCTTAAACCGTGACCAACTGCGCGATGCCACGCATATCTTGCGTAGCCTGCTGCCAATCGTGATTAAGCTGATGATGCTAAACGGCGAGAAGGTATGGGGTGACGCCGCTTATTTTGATGTCGAGGATTAGCGTATCCCCGCGAGGTAATGCAGCACGGCGGTGACTTGCTCGCCGCTGACCATATCCTCGTCGAAACTCTCACAGAGTACCTGATCGATGGCGGCGGGCATGACCATGCCTCGCTGCAGGCGTCGCAATACGGCAGCGGCAATCAGCTCGTACTCGTCCAGGCAATCGTTTTCCTTGCAACACGTAAACATAGGGTCGGTTTCATAGAAGGCCCGGTTTATTGTTGTTAAGTTCATAAGCTGGAGCTGTCGGGCCGGTCGCAAACCGCCGTAACCACGCTGGTCTAATTCAGCGTGCAGTTCATCAATCCGCTTTTGCCGCGTGATCATCATTGAGGGCAGGCTTACTTCAGGTAAAGTTTGCAGGCGAATCAGTTGCTGCACCAAGGCTTCATCGGAGAGCATCTTTGCTCTCGGGAAAATTAATACGTCAGACATGTGTTCCTCGTTTTTATATTTAGAACAACAGGTCTGATTATCGGATCCCATCGCGACATTTGGTGTCGCGCAGTTTAGCCTGGCAAGAAATTAGCCGAAGTTTCGTTGCTTAGGTACATCCACATGCTCGTTTTCGCCGTTTGCCA
>NZ_JAWVYM010000065.1:0-2230 GCF_033722695.1 Pseudidiomarina sp.
AGATAAAGCGCTGAGACGCTGTATGCAATCGCCACGGCAACCCCAATCCGGCTGAAGTCGCTGAACTTATAATTGCCGGCGTTCATCACCATTAAGTTGGTCTGGTAGCCGTAGGGGCTGATAAAACTTGCGGATGCACCAAAAGCAACGGCCATAACAAACGGCATGATATCAGCCCCAAAGCTTTGGGATAAGCCAACAGCAATCGGGAACACTATTGCGGCCGCCGCATTATTGGTTACGATCTCTGTGGTCAATAATGTCAGAAAGAATACTGCGACAAAAGCCACCCATACACTACTGGTACCCACCAGACTAAATAAGCCGGATGACACGCTACCGGCAAGCCCCGAGGTAATAAATACGTCGGCGATACAAAGTGCTGAGCCGATAACCAGCCAGATGTCCAGCGGCAGGCGACGGCGGATGTCGGTACCCGTTATCACGCTACTTGCCAGAATCAGTGCCAGGTATATGATTAAGCCGTTGAACAGGCTCAGCGTTTGCGTGGCCGCCCCGGTAACCACACCAATAAAGCCTAAGATGGCGATAGCTTCCTGACGTTTATTGAGCGTGGGGCTTAAACGCTTACCCTCGAGTAAAAAGAAGTTTCGCTCCAGGTTGTGATGCCGGTAAAAATCCTCGCTGGTCGCCAGCACCAGACGGTCACCGGCTTTAATCTCCACTTGCCCCAGTTTACCGGAAATTCTTGCGCCGCCCCGGCCAATGGCAACCACTGCCGCATCAAACAGTGCCCTGAAGTTCGCCTGCTTCAGCGTACGGCCAACCAGAGTGGACGTGGGGCTTACAATCACTTCGGTTAAATTGTCCTGCAGTAAGCCGTTGGTTTCAGTAAAGGCTTCGTGAGCGAACATAGTGACGCCCGGTAACGCAGAAAGCTGCTGGGCCTGTTTCACATCGCCGCAAAACACCAGACGATCATTAGCCTGCAATAGGGTTTCAGGTTTTACCGGACTTATCAGGTTGCCATGGCGGATGATCTCCGCCATAAACAAGCCATCTAAAGCCCTGAGGCCTGCTTGCTGAACCGTTTTGCCAACAAAAGGAGATTCCTCGTTTACTTTTGCATCAAGAAAATAATCATGATTAATATCTGCGTCGATCTTTCCTTTCGGCAAAAAGTATGACGCGGCTATGGTGGTAGCCCCCGCCACACCCAGGACGCCCAAACCGATAGGAAGGAAATCAAAGAACTGAAACCCGGGATGCCCCTGGTCCACCAGAAAGCTGTTCACAACCAGGTTGGTTGACGTACCTATTAAGGTGAGCATGCCACCGAAAATAGCAAAATAACTCAGCGGTATCAGCAACCGTTGAGCGGCATGTTCACGGTTTTTACGCACCGCAGACATCAGCGCAGCAACTACGGCAGTATTATTAAGAAAGGCCGAGGTAAAACTCACCAGCCCCATCATTCGTAATAAAGTAAACAGCTGGCTCTTATGAAATAATTTGCGGCTCACCCACTGCAGAGCACGGGTGCGCTCTAACGCCATGGAGCCAATCAGCAACAACATCAGCGTGATAAGTGAAAGGTTCACGTAATGGTTGAGTAACTCTTGGGCGCTTAACAAACCGGGCAGGTATAAAGCTATTGCGGCACCGACAAACAAAGTTGCCGGGCGGGTGCGGGTAGCAACCAGCCCGGCAAACAGACACACAATAACCAAAGCAACATAGAGCTGCGTCACAGGATCTCTTTCGCGCCCCAATGCGGGAAGTGTTTGCGGACCAGTGCATTGAATTCTTTCTCAAAGGCACTGACCTCGGCTTTATCTTCCTCTTTTTCTACCAAGGGCTGTTCTACCATACCGGCACCGACGGTTACGTTGGTAATCCGATCAATAATGATAAAAGCGCCCGTTTTCTGATTCACTTTATACTTGTCAAAAACCACTGGCTCCTGAAGACTGAAGTCAGCAACGCCTATTTCATTCAGGCCTAAGTTGTCAGCTTCTTTTTCCTCTAATGTATTTACATCAACCCGGTGATGGATCTTCTCGCAGCTGCCGCTGGTAAGCTTAGTTCCCATCTTGATGTAATACTCGCGATGAGGTATCAGGGCTTCTTCCTGCATCCAGACGACTTTCGCGCGCAGGCGGTTACTCATATGCGGCAGTGCGTCTTTCTCCACAATCATATCGCCCCGGCTGATATCAATTTCATCATTCAGGGTAAGGGTTACTGCCAACGGTGCCGCGGCTTCTTC